>NZ_JBMWDO010000022.1:0-1133 GCF_049545475.1 Stenotrophomonas sp. NPDC077461 | reverse complement strand
GCGCTGGGCCTCAACCTGCACCACATCGCCGGCGATGGCTGGTCGCTGGGCATTCTGGGCCGCGAGCTGAGCCAGCTGTATGCCGGCTACTGCCGCGGCGTGGAGGCATCGCTGCCGGTGCTGCCGGTGCAGTACGCCGACTATGCACGCTGGCAGCGGCAGTGGCTGGCCGAGGGCGAGCTGGAGCGTCAGCTGGGCTACTGGCGGCAGCAGCTGAGCGGCGCGCCGCCGCTGCTGGAGCTGCCCACCGACCATCCGCGACCGCTGCAGCAGGGCTATCAGGGCCAGGTGCAGGTGTTCCGGATTCCGGCGCAGGTGGAGCAGGGCCTGCAGGCGCTGGCGCGGCAGGAAGGGGCCAGCCTGTACATGGTGCTGCTGGCCGGCTTCAAGGCGCTGCTGTCCTGGTATGCCGGGCAGCAGGACATCGTGGTGGGTACGCCCACGGCCAACCGTGACCGGGTCGAGCTGGAAGGGCTGGTGGGCTTCTTCGTCAACACCCTGGTGCTGCGCGACCAGGTGGACTGGGGCGCGGACTTCGTGGCGCTGGTGCGCCAGGTGCGTGGGACGGTGCTGGATGCGCAGTCGCACCAGGATGTGCCGTTCGAGCACCTGGTGGACGCGCTGCAGCCGGAGCGCCGGTTGAGCCACACGCCGTTGTTCCAGGTGATGTTCGACATGCAGGGCGAGCTGGCGGCCGGGGGCGGCGGGCTGGCGCTGGAGCAGGTGCAGGTGGCCGAGTTCGCGGCCGGTGAGCATCGCATCGCCAAGTTCGATCTGCTGCTGTCGCTGGGCCAGGACGGGCAGGGTCTGGGCGGTGCGCTGGAGTACAACGTGGCGCTGTTCGAGCCGGCCACGGTAGCGCGCATGTGCACGCACTTGGTGCGTCTGCTGGAGCAGGTGGCCGCCGCGCCGCAGGCGCGGCTGGACCGGCTGCAGCTGCTGGATGCGCAGGAGATGGCGCAGCGCCGCCGCTGGGACGGGCCTGCACTGCCGATGCCCTGGCAGGGCGGGCTGGGTGCGCTGCTGAGCCGCCAGGCGCGCCAGCACCCGCAGGCACTGGCGCTGGAGTGCGGCGGTGAGCGTCTGGACTACGCCACGCTGGAGGCCCGTGCCAACCAGATGGCGCACCTGCT
>NZ_JBMWDO010000021.1:0-1266 GCF_049545475.1 Stenotrophomonas sp. NPDC077461 | reverse complement strand
GCGCCCACATCAGGCGCTGAAGATGATGACCCCAGACGCGGCTCATGCCGCTACATTAACCGCATGACCTGAGCAGAAAACGGTGGGTCATTACACCTGCTGCATAGGCTCTATCAACTTCAAGCCTCCCTCCAGCCGACCCGCGTTGAATCAATCCAGACGCTGGAAGTCGAATGTGACCTTCCTCGTACAGCGAGACAGAACCGGCGGGAAACGCAATTTCGCCACAGCAACCAGAGCTGCGTGCTCATAGGCAGCATTGTCGCCCCCCTCCCCAATCCAGCCCTCCAAGCTGGGACCGTGTGATGACAGGATTTGTCACCCGCTCATTCTCTTCAACGACAACGGACACCACGGCAGAGCCGCGTACCTGCCTCTCAGTCGCGTTGGGAACGGCCGGCGCAATGGACTCCACCGGGCTGCTTGCCCCCTGGCAACGCCCGGGAAGTTCTTCATCGGCGCGGCACGAGGCACTGGACAAGGCCAGCGCAAGCATCAGAGCGCGGTTCATTCAACACCCTCGATTGCGGGTGGGGGACACCGGATCCACCGGCAGGAACACACCCGACTACGGATCCATATACCGCTGCTTTGGTTGACCTGCGGGGCGGGGATTACCCACAACGACGCCGCTATCCACAGATTCAGGCCACCAATACATCGACGACTGGAAACGCGAAGAACTTAAGATAGGGGGCTGGCTCAATACTGAAATCAGCCGACTCCACCCTCCAATCGTTTGGATCCCCCGAGAAAATCGAACCTCGGCGACCGTACAATTCATCGCGCAGCAGACGATCAAGGCCATCCATGTCTGCGTCAGCGAGAAAGCGTTCAATCACATGCTTTTCCCGCGCAAGAATATTGATCACGAAGTAGACTCTATCCTGCAAGGGTTTGCTGAAGTCCGCCTCCACGCAGATGGCGTAGAAGTATCGACCACCATCTTCCATGACTTGCTGCAACTCACCGTCGTACCATTCCACAATCAATTCGATCTTCACTTGTAAACCTCATTGAACTTCTCAGCCACTTTCTCCGTTACTGGCCTGGGGTGTTCCACAGTATGGTGGTTCGGATTGTTCCCGGATTGAGGTGTATTGAACGCGCTCTTTGCCTCCGCCTGATCGGCAACCCGGTGTTTGACTCTATCTGCCGCACTCACCCTCTCCTGCGCTTTGACCGAAACCCCATGCGGAAACCCGGCTTTCTCCGCCTTGACGGCTTGAGCTGCAAGCGACTCAGCGCTCTCTGCGCCCCTTTCCA
>NZ_JBMWDO010000020.1:0-1407 GCF_049545475.1 Stenotrophomonas sp. NPDC077461 | reverse complement strand
CCCGGGCGTTTCGGCCTGGGGTGGGCTGGGCCTGATGCGCGGCGACAGCGGCTACCGCGAAGCCAGTGCGCAGCTGGGGATGTCCTACGCCTGGTAAAGGGTCGTGACAGCGGCGGACGGAGATGAGGACGCCGGGCACTGCCCGGCGTCCTTTTCTGCTTCCGGCGGCCCACCATCGTCGGCCACCTGAACACCCAATGCATGTACCGACAGGCGCGGCGTATCTGCAACTTCTTGCATGGGTCGCGTCGCATATCACCGCGACACTGCGCGTCCTCGCTGACACGTGCCGCACGCCACCCGACCGCCCTCACGTCGCCCTCCCCCCTTCAGGAAGGTGACGCCGGGAGGCGCACCGCCGGGGCGCGGCAATCACCTGACGTGCGCGGCCACGGTTTCCCACTGACGAGATCACTACGATGACTGGAACACCCTCCAAGCGGCCTGCCGTGCGCTCCCTTGCCTGTGCTGTGGCGTTCGCACTGGTTTCGCTGCCCCACGGCGCCATGTCCGAGGTCCTCGATGGCGAGACGCTGGTATTGAATCCAGACAGCAGCATTGAGGAATGGACCCTCCTGAACGGCGCGCAGCTTATCGTCGACGGAGCGGGTACCCGCTCCATCGATGCCTCCCAGAATTCGCGCGTGCAGATGCAAGGTGCCGCCGCCCAGGTGGACGACGACGAACAGGACGTGGTGAGGCTGCGGGACACGGCCGTGCTGGAAGCAACCTCGAGCACGTTCCGCGGCGGGAGCGTGCACCTGTCTGGCAACAGCTCGGCACATCTGGTCAACAGCGCCGTTCTGGTGACCCGTGCCGATGGCCTGGATCCCACCGGCCTCAGCGTGGGCGTGGATATCACCAGTACCGACCCGAGCCACGGCGCACGCGTCGTTCTGGATTCGACCCGCGTCCGCGTCGAAGACTCCACCGGCGGAATCAACAGTGGGCTCGGTGTGCGGATGACGGCTGGCCAGGTCGACATCGTCAACGGGGCACGGATCGAGGCGGACAACATCGGGGTGCAGCTGTTCTCTCGTGTGGAGGCCGCAGACCCGCTGCGCCTGCGCATCGACAATGCCACCGTGCAGTCCGGCCGGGGCGCCGCGATAAACGTGGCATCCATGCATGGAGTTGAAAACAGCGCCGAGATCGTGATTGCCAACGGCGCGCAGCTCATCGCCGGCGACGGCAATCTGCTGCTGATGCAGACGCGCGACGGCAGCGTGGATGCCGGTCGCATCGACGTGGACTTCACCGTCGACGATGCACGCCTTGGTGGCAATGTCACCTTCGATACCCGCACCATGAACGGCACGCTGGATGTCACGCTGCGCAACAACGCGCGCATCGACGGTCGCTTCATCAACGTCAGCCGCGCCGACATCGGCACCAACAGCACCTGGA
>NZ_JBMWDO010000019.1:0-1973 GCF_049545475.1 Stenotrophomonas sp. NPDC077461 | reverse complement strand
CAACCGACGAGGGGAACCCCGAAAAGAACCATGATGACACGGTATTCCAGGAATCTCAGTGCATAAGCCGACAGGTCGAACATTCGCGACTCCTCAGCGCACCGTGAAGCTGAAGCTGCCCGGCATGGGGTGGTTGTCACCACCGACGGCGCGGTATTCCACGGTATAGACGCCCGGAGTCAGCGGCTGGGGCAACTTGGCACGCAGGGTCTTACCGTTGTTGACGATCTCGGTCGTGAAATTCTCGATCGGCATGGTGGAACTGCCGTGCTTCATGAGCAACTTGAGACGCGACGCCCGCGGAATCAATGTTTCGTTGAACACGAGATCGATCTGGCCCGGCGAAGCCACCACCGCATTTGCCGCCGGTGTGGACTGCTGCAGCGCGGCGTGGGCGTGCGCGATCTGCAGGGAGAACTGCCCAGCCGCAATCGCGAGGACGAGCGCGAAGGAGCGAAGGACGTTTGATGATTTCATAGGGATAAATCCTCATTGCGAATGTGATGCAAAGCCCCGTTCGGCGCCGTGCTGTGTTGGATCCGACAAGCGTTAGGTGTCGGGCTGTCACCGAAACCACGGTTGGTCGGCTTTTGATATTTGAGATGAGGATCCCGCCGCTCAGGCGGGATCCTCGACGCGTCAAGCCGCCATGGCGCTGCAGCTTTCCGCGCAACGGCGACAAACTTCGGCGCAGCGCGCCATCTCCGGGTCGTTCATGGCGTCGCATGCTTCGGCGCACTGGCGGCAGATCTCCGCGCAGGCACTGCAAACCACCGAATGAGCGCTGGCGCCACGCAACATGGCGTCGGCGCTGGTGGCGCAGATATCGGCACACGTCGCCAGCAGGGCGATGTGCTCCGGGGCTGCGTGGGCACCTCCTTTGCTCAGGCAATAGTTGATGGTCTCAAGGCAAATCGCGTGGCATTGCGTGCAGTTGTCGATGCACTCGTTCATGGCCTGAGACCGGTGGTCTTCGGAATGGTGAGTCATGTGGATCTCCTGCTTCATCGCGGACGAGAATCGGCGCGCCCGCAACACCGCCCCCTGTTGCTCTTGCGGATCAATGCTGTGCGAAGGGTTCGGTGGTTCCGTCGTGATGGACCAGCTCGACCGTATACGGCTGCTGGCGTCCTTCCGGGACCTCCATGCCCGGCGAACCGAGCGGCATTCCGGGCAGGACCAGGCCGCGTGCGTCCGGCTTTTCTTCGAGGAGGCGCTTGATGTCCTCGGCCGGGACATGGCCTTCGATGACGTATCCGTCGACCTCGGCCGTGTGGCAGGAGCCCTTTGCATAGGGGACACCCAGGCGCTCCTTGACCGGACCCAGGTCATCCATGTCATGCACATCCACGGTGAACCCCGCCTTCTTCACGTGGTCGATCCAGCTACCGCAGCACCCGCAGGTCGGGGTCTTGTGGACGGTCATGCGTGGCAGGGCGGCTGGAGTCGCGTCGGCTGTTTCCGGGACGACCTGTGCAGTGGGCGCGATGGTGGATTGCGCGGGTGTAGCCGCTTGGGTGCAGGCACCCAGGCCGGCGACCGCAAAAGCCGCCCACGCCAGTCGGTTCAATCTGCAGGTTTTCATTTCTGGTTCTCCGCTTAGCGCTTGGTCCGCGAAGACCAGTGGATGTGGGCGATCCGCCAACCGTCGGTGGTCTGCTTCAGCACCATGGTCTCGGTGCTCTGGACGGTCAGTGGCTTACCGTCTTTCTGGGCGTGCAGCTCGCTTTCGGTTCCGACCCATGCGAACTCACCAGCGGTGCGTGCACGCTGACGGAGCAGCTGGCGATGGGCGCCCTTGAGGAATGCCGCATCGCTGACTGCGTGATGACCCAGATATTCCTCGCGGCTGCGCTCGGCACCCCCGGACTCGAGGATGAGGACGTCGGCAGCGAGCAGGGCTTCGACCGTGGCCAGATCGCCGCTAGACAGGGCCCTGTTGAAACGCTCCGCTACGGCGACCGCGGCCTCTG
>NZ_JBMWDO010000018.1:0-2291 GCF_049545475.1 Stenotrophomonas sp. NPDC077461 | reverse complement strand
GACGGGGCCAGCAACGGCATCGCCTTCGACGATGAAGCGATGCGCGCCAGCACGCCGCGCAACCGCTATGCGCTCAGCGCCGGTGCCAAGGTTGCGTTCCGCCCGGGCGTTTCGGCCTGGGGTGGGCTGGGCCTGATGCGCGGCGACAGCGGCTACCGCGAAGCCAGTGCGCAGCTGGGGATGTCCTACGCCTGGTGAGGGTCCTGACAGTGCCATGTCCGAGCTCCCCGACGGCGAGACCCGGGCATTGCGTCCAGACAGCGGCGTTCAGGAAAGGCCACTTCTGAACGCCGCGCAGCGTATCGTCGATGGAGCGGATACCCGCTCCATCGACGCCTTCCGCGGTAGGCCTCCTCACTCTTCTGAATCCGGGCTGGCTGCTACCGGCAAGCCGGGTCCATCTGCAATTTCTTGCATGGGGTGGCCCGCCATTGGTCGCAACACTACACGTCATCGCTGACACAGATCGACGCTGGCGCCCCCCCCCCCTTCCCATCTTCACGACACCGCTGCCTTCGATGGGGCGTGGGGCGCGCGGGGACGCGGCGATCACGTGACGTGCTCGGCCACATTTGCCCTCTGACGCGAGAACAGGACGATGACTTTGATGAAGACCTCTGCTGCCGGCCACCCGTCGGTGCGGCCCCTTGCCTGCGCGGTGATGCTGGCGATGGGCGTGCTTCCGCTCGGCGATGTGACGGCGCGCCAGCTCGACGGCGAACAGGCCGAGGTGGTGGCGGGCGAAACGCCCGAAACCTGGTCGCTGCGGAACGGGGCACGGCTGCTCGTCACGGGCGGGCACACCTACGACATCGATGTGACGGAAGGATCGGTGGACCTCACCGGCGCGACCGTCACGCGGCTGGTGAGCGGAAACAAGTCGGTAACACTCCGCGGGACGTCGGCCTTGCGCGCCGACGGCACTCTGTTCCAGGGCGGCGGTCTTTGGCTGACGAACGATTCAACCGCCCATCTGACGGACAGCAGCATCCAGGTGCAGGGCGTGACCGGTGCACTTGCCAGCGTCGGCGTGGACTTCCTGGGTCTGGGCGGTGACAGCGCCCACGCCACCCTCGACAACACGCGGGTGACGGTGGCCGACAACCCGGGTACCCCCGACTACAATTCGGGCCTGGGGGTGCGCATGGCCGCTGGCAGCAGCATCGACATCATCAATGGCTCGTATATCGATGCGGCCAATATCGGCGTCCACTTCTGGGGGACCGATGCAGCAGCAGGTACGACCCGTCTCCGGGTGGATGGCTCCACGGTCCGTTCCGGGCGCGGCGCGGCACTTCACATCGGGGCGGTATCGGCCGTCGACAAGGCGTACGACATTCTCATCGCCAACGACGCCAGGCTGATCGGGGGCGATGGCCATCTGCTGCGGGTTACCTCACTGCTTGGGGACCCCACTGCCAGTGTGAGTACGGTCGCTTTCACGGTCGACGATTCGCGCCTCCGCGGCGATGTCACCTTCGACACCCGCACCGTCACCGGCACGCTGGATGTCACGCTGCGCAACAACGCGCGCATCGACGGTCGCTTCATCAACGTCAGCCGCGCCGACATCGGCACCAACAGCACCTGGATGCTCACCGGCGACAGCAACGTCGGCCGGCTGCAGCTCGACGCCACCGGCACCGTCGCACTCGGCAACGGCAGCACCTTCAACACCCTCAGCGTGGACAGCTTCACCGGCGCCGGCGGCACGCTGTTGTTCAACACCGTGCTGGGCGATGACAGTTCGGCCACCGACAGGCTGGTCATCACCGGCGATGCCGACGGCCAGGCCGGCGTGCGCGTGCTCAACGCAGGCGGTGCCGGCGCCAGGACCGATCTGGGCATCGAGCTGATCACCATCGGCGGTGCGTCCAATGCGCAGTTCGACCTGATCGGTCGTGCCGTTGGCGGCCAGTACGAGTACTTCCTGGTCAAGGGCACCGACGGCCACTGGTACCTGCGCTCGGAACTGCAGTCGCCGACCACCCCGTGCGACGTCGATCCGAGCCTGCCGGAGTGCCAGCCGGTCGATCCGGTCGATCCGGTGGATCCGGTGGATCCGGTTGATCCGATCGATCCGATCGATCCGATCGATCCGGCGCCGGTCCTGCGTCCGGAGACCGGCGCCTACCTGGCCAACCAGTTCGCGCTCACCCAGCTGCTGCGCCATACCTGGCGCGACCGCAACGGCGACCACGCCGCCGGCGTTGATGGCGTGCACACCTGGGCCAGGGTCGACTCCACCCACAGCCGCCTGGGCGCGGTCAATGACCAGCTCGAGCTCAAGG
>NZ_JBMWDO010000017.1:2500-5258 GCF_049545475.1 Stenotrophomonas sp. NPDC077461 | reverse complement strand
AAACAACGGATATAGGCGCCTGCCTCTCATAGTTCTTGTGACGTAGCGTGCACTTGGATCTATCGACATGTCATGTCGGCCAAGGCAACTTGAGGTTATATGGTCAAGCCACACGGATCATTAGTATCAGTTAGCTCAATACATTGCTGTACTTACACACCTGACCTATCAACCACATAGTCTATATGGTTCCTTCAGGGGGCTTGTGCCCCGGGAGATCTCATCTTGAGGCGCGCTTCCCGCTTAGATGCTTTCAGCGGTTATCGCTTCCGAACATAGCTACCCGGCAATGCCACTGGCGTGACAACCGGAACACCAGAGGTTCGTCCACTCCGGTCCTCTCGTACTAGGAGCAGCCCCTCTCAAATCTCCAACGCCCATGGCAGATAGGGACCGAACTGTCTCACGACGTTCTGAACCCAGCTCGCGTACCACTTTAAATGGCGAACAGCCATACCCTTGGGACCGACTACAGCCCCAGGATGTGATGAGCCGACATCGAGGTGCCAAACACCGCCGTCGATATGAACTCTTGGGCGGTATCAGCCTGTTATCCCCGGAGTACCTTTTATCCGTTGAGCGATGGCCCTTCCATACAGAACCACCGGATCACTAAGTCCTAGTTTCCTACCTGCTTGATCCGTCGATCTTGCAGTCAAGCACGCTTATGCCTTTGCACACAGTGCGCGATGTCCGACCGCGCTGAGCGTACCTTCGAGCTCCTCCGTTACTCTTTAGGAGGAGACCGCCCCAGTCAAACTACCCACCATACACGGTCCCCGACCCAGATAATGGGCCCAGGTTAGAACGTCAAGCACGACAGGGTGGTATTTCAAGGATGGCTCCACTGCAGCTAGCGCCACAGTTTCATAGCCTCCCACCTATCCTACACAGACGAACTCAACGTTCAGTGTAAAGCTATAGTAAAGGTTCACGGGGTCTTTCCGTCTTGCCACGGGAACGCTGCATCTTCACAGCGATTTCAATTTCACTGAGTCTCGGGTGGAGACAGCGCCGCTGTCGTTACGCCATTCGTGCAGGTCGGAACTTACCCGACAAGGAATTTCGCTACCTTAGGACCGTTATAGTTACGGCCGCCGTTTACTGGGGCTTCGATCAAGAGCTTCGCCTTGCGGCTGACCCCATCAATTAACCTTCCAGCACCGGGCAGGCGTCACACCCTATACGTCCACTTTCGTGTTTGCAGAGTGCTGTGTTTTTGATAAACAGTCGCAGCGGCCTGGTTACTGCGGCCCTCTTCAGCTATAGCTCGCATGAGCCACCAAAAAGGGCGCACCTTCTCCCGAAGTTACGGTGCCATGTTGCCTAGTTCCTTCACCCGAGTTCTCTCAAGCGCCTGAGAATTCTCATCCTACCCACCTGTGTCGGTTTACGGTACGGTCTGCGTAAGCTGAAGCTTAGGAGCTTTTCCTGGAAGCGTGGTATCAGTGACTTCGTCTTAAAGACTCGTCTCGGTGCTCGGTCTTAAAGGATCCCGGATTTGCCAAAGATCCAAACCTACCGCCTTTCCCCCGGACAACCAACGCCGGGTACACCTAACCTTCTCCGTCCCTCCATCGCACTTACGCGAGGTGCAGGAATATTAACCTGCTTCCCATCGACTACGACTTTCGTCCTCGCCTTAGGGGCCGACTCACCCTGCGCCGATTAACGTTGCGCAAGGAAACCTTGGGCTTTCGGCGTGCGGGTTTTTCACCCGCATTATCGTTACTCATGTCAGCATTCGCACTTCCGATACCTCCAGCAGACTTCTCAATCCACCTTCAACGGCTTACGGAACGCTCCTCTACCGCGTACATATAAATATGCACACCCCAAGCTTCGGTTCACTGCTTAGCCCCGTTAAATCTTCCCCGCAGACCGACTCGACCAGTGAGCTATTACGCTTTCTTTAAAGGGTGGCTGCTTCTAAGCCAACCTCCTGGCTGTCTGTGCCTTTCCACATGGTTTTCCACTTAGCAGTGAATTTGGGACCTTAGCTGTGGGTCTGGGTTGTTTCCCTTTTCACGACGGACGTTAGCACCCGCCGTGTGTCTCCCATACAGTCCGTCTCGGTATTCGGAGTTTGCAATGGTTTGGTAAGTCGCGATGACCCCCTAGCCATAACAGTGCTCTACCCCCGAGAGGATACATATGAGGCGCTACCTAAATAGCTTTCGAGGAGAACCAGCTATCTCCGGGTTCGATTAGCTTTTCACTCCTAATCACAGCTCATCCCCGTCTTTTGCAACAGACGTGGGTTCGGGCCTCCAGTACCTGTTACGGCACCTTCACCCTGGCCATGACTAGATCACCCGGTTTCGGGTCTACTGCCCGCGACTATGCGCCCTTATCAGACTCGGTTTCCCTTCGCCTCCCCTATACGGTTAAGCTTGCCACGAACAGTAAGTCGCTGACCCATTATACAAAAGGTACGCAGTCACTCTTTCGAGCTCCTACTGCTTGTACGCACACGGTTTCAGGATCTATTTCACTCCCCTCTCCGGGGTTCTTTTCGCCTTTCCCTCACGGTACTGGTTCACTATCGGTCGGTCAGTAGTATTTAGCCTTGGAGGATGGTCCCCCCATGTTCAGACAGGGTTTCACGTGCCCCGCCCTACTCGTCTTCACTGGAGTGGCCCTTTTAAATACAGGGCTATCACCTTCTATGGCCAGCCGTTCCAGGCTGTTTTTCTAGAACCATTCCAGCTTAAGGGCTAGTCCCCGTTCGCTCGTCGCTACTCAGGGAATCTCGGTT
>NZ_JBMWDO010000016.1:9075-11444 GCF_049545475.1 Stenotrophomonas sp. NPDC077461 | reverse complement strand
TCCGCGCGTGGCCGATCTGTTCGAAGCGCGCAAGCAGAAGGATCCGGCGATCCTGGCCGAGCGTTCGGGCATCATCAGCTTCGGCAAGGACACCAAGGGCAAGCAGCGCCTGATCATCAAGGACACCGATGGTTCGGAGCACGAAGAACTGATTCCGAAGTACCGTCAGGTCATCGTGTTCGAAGGCGAGCACGTGACCAAGGGCGAAACCATCGTGGACGGCGAACCGAGCCCGCAGGACATCCTGCGTCTGCTGGGCGTCGAGCCGCTGGCCGCCTACCTGGTCAAGGAAATCCAGGACGTGTACCGCCTGCAGGGCGTGAAGATCAACGACAAGCACATTGAAGTGATCACCCGTCAGATGCTGCGCAAGGTCGAAATCACCGACCAGGGCAGCAGCAAGTTCCTGAATGGCGAGCAGGCCGAGCGCCAGCGCGTCATCGAGGAAAATGCACGTCTGGCCGTCCGCAACGAACTGCCGGCCCGTTTCGACCCGGTGCTGCTGGGCATCACCAAGGCCTCGCTGGCGACCGAGTCGTTCATCTCGGCCGCGTCGTTCCAGGAAACCACCCGCGTGCTGACCGAAGCTGCCGTCCGCGGCACCTCGGACAACCTGCGCGGCCTGAAGGAGAACGTCATCGTCGGCCGCCTGATCCCGGCGGGTACCGGTCTGGCGTACCACTCCCAGCGTCGTCGCGGTGCCTCCGGCCTGACCGACTCGGAGCTGCAGACCCTGGCCGGCACTCCGGTCTTGGCCGACGCCGCACCGGTCGCCGTGGTCGATTCGAGCGACGCCGACCCGGTGGTGGGCGAGGAATGAGAAACCCGGTCCGGCCCCCGGGCCGGACCACCTTCGCGTCGCGGCGGACCGTAGGTCCGACAACATTCGAAGGGGCAGGGCACCACCCCGGTGGTTCCCTGACCTTCCTGCCGGTGGCGTCCGCGCCACCGATAGGGTAGGATGCCGGCCGGCCCACGCATGGGTCGGTTGACAACCTGAACGGGGGGCAAGGAGAAGGCTCCCCTGTAACGGCCCAGGATCAGGGCTGGCTTGGCGTGTGCGCGGTTGACCGCGTTTTCGCCAGGTTGCTACAATCGTCTGTCTCAGCAGGCCAGATTCCTTGGCCTGCTCGCACATTTCCGCATTCATGGCCAGTTTTTCCCTTGGCCTCTCTCAGAAGAACATACTGATGGCGACGATCAATCAGCTTGTCCGCAAGCCGCGGCAGGCCACCACTTACAAGAGTGCCTCGCCGGCACTTGATAAGTGCCCCCAGCGCCGTGGCGTCTGCACGCGCGTGTACACCACCACCCCGAAGAAGCCGAACTCGGCGCTCCGCAAGGTTGCCAAGGTCCGCCTGACCAACCAGGAAGAGGTCATCAGCTACATCGGTGGCGAAGGCCACAACCTGCAGGAGCACTCCGTGGTCCTCATCCGCGGCGGTCGCGTCAAGGATCTGCCGGGTGTGCGTTACCACACCGTGCGTGGCTCGCTGGACGCCTCCGGCGTTGCCAAGCGTCGTCAGGGCCGTTCCAAGTACGGCGCCAAGCGTCCGAAGAGCTAAGGGAAAGTACACATGTCTCGTAAAGGTAATACGCCGCAGCGCTCCGTCCTGCCGGATCCCAAGCACGGAAGTGAAACCATCGCGCGCTTCATCAACATGGTGATGCTGAGCGGCAAGAAGTCCGTCGCTGAAAAGATCGTCTATGGCGCCATGGACGTGATCGGTGAGAAGAACCCGAACTCCGTCGAGCTGGTGCAGAAGGCTCTGGACAACGTGGCTCCGTCGGTCGAAGTCAAGTCCCGCCGCGTCGGCGGTGCGACCTACCAGGTGCCGGTCGAAGTGCGTTCGTCGCGCAAGATGGCGCTGGCCATGCGTTGGCTGATCGACTCCGCTCGCAAGCGTGGTGAAAACACCATGCCGAAGAAGCTGGCTGCCGAACTGCTGGACGCCTCGGAAAATCGTGGTGGCGCCATCAAGAAGCGCGAAGAAACCCACCGCATGGCCGAAGCCAACAAGGCCTTCGCCCACTACCGCTGGTGAGTTTGACGGCCTTGTAAAACAGGCACGGCAGCACCATTGAGGTGCTGCCTCGCGGCCCCAGAAGGGCTGCGCCAATCCGAAGGCCGCCGAAAGGCGGCGTTCGGCCATCCGAATTCCAAGAAATTGAGAGGCTCCCGTGGCCCGCACCACTCCCATCGAGCGTTACCGTAACTTCGGCATCATGGCCCACATCGATGCCGGCAAGACCACCACGTCCGAGCGCATCCTGTTCTACACCGGCAAGAGCCACAAGATCGGTGAATAGCAACACGGCGATGCCACAATCTACTGGATGGAGCAGGTGCAGGAGAGTGGCATCACAAT
>NZ_JBMWDO010000016.1:4537-9067 GCF_049545475.1 Stenotrophomonas sp. NPDC077461 | reverse complement strand
CGCTTCAACATCATCGATACCCCCGGCCACGTTGACTTCACCATCGAAGTGGAGCGCTCCCTGCGCGTTCTCGATGGTGCGGTGTTCGTGCTGTGCGCCGTCGGTGGCGTGCAGCCGCAGTCGGAAACCGTGTGGCGCCAGGCCAACCGCTACAAGGTGCCGCGCATCGCGTTCGTCAACAAGATGGACCGCACCGGTGCCAACTTCACCAAGGTCGTTGGCCAGCTGAAGGCCAAACTGGGTGCCGTCGCCGTGCCGATGCAACTGCCGATCGGCGCTGAAGAAGGCTTCAAGGGCGTGGTCGACCTGCTCAAGATGAAGGCCATCCATTGGGATGAAGCCTCGCAGGGCATGAAGTTCGAATACCTGGACATCCCGGCCGACATGAAGGAAGAGGCTGAAGAAGCCCGCACCTACATGATCGAAGCGGCTGCCGAAGCCAACGAAGAGCTGATGGAAAAGTACCTGGGCGGCGAAGAGCTGACCGAGGCTGAAATCATCTCGGCGCTGCGCGCGCGCACCCTGGCCACCGACATCGTGCCGATGTACTGCGGCTCGGCGTTCAAGAACAAGGGCGTGCAGGCCATGCTGGACGGCGTGGTGCAGCTGCTGCCGTCGCCGATCGACGTGCCGGACGTGACCGGTACCGACGTCGACGACGAAACCATCGAGATGAGCCGCAAGTCCGACGACAAGGCTCCCTTCTCGTCGCTGGCCTTCAAGATCATCACCGACCCGTTCGTGGGCGCGCTGACCTTCTTCCGTGTCTACTCGGGCACGCTGAACGCCGGCGACCAGGTGATGAACTCGGTCAAGGGCAAGAAGGAGCGCATCGGCCGCATCCTGCAGATGCACTCCAACGATCGCGAAGAAATCAAGGAAGTGCTGGCCGGTGACATCGCCGCTGCCGTGGGTCTGAAGGACACCACCACGGGCGACACCCTGTGCTCGCTGGATCACCCGATCATCCTGGAGCGCATGGTGTTCCCGGAGCCGGTGATCTCGATGGCCGTCGAACCGAAGACCAAGTCCGACCAGGAAAAGATGGGTCTGGCCCTGGGCCGTCTGGCGCAGGAAGATCCGTCGTTCCGCGTCAAGACCGACGAAGAATCCGGTCAGACCATCATCTCGGGCATGGGCGAGCTGCACCTGGACATCATCGTTGACCGCATGAAGCGCGAGTTCAACGTCGAAGCCAACGTCGGCAAGCCGCAGGTTGCGTACCGCGAAACCATCCAGGCCGCGGACGTCAAGTCGGATTACAAGCACGCCAAGCAGTCCGGTGGTAAGGGTCAGTACGGTCACGTCGTGATCGAGCTGTCGCCGATCACCGCTGAAGACCGCGCCGATCCGAAGATCGCTCCGATGATCAAGGACGATTTCCTGTTCATCAACGACATCACCGGTGGCGTGATTCCGAAGGAATTCATTCCGTCGATCGAAAAGGGCCTGCGCGAAACCATCACCAGCGGTCCGCTGGCTGGCTTCCCGGTCGTTGACGTCAAGGTCAAGCTGGTGTTCGGCTCGTACCACGACGTCGACTCCTCGGAAATGGCGTTCAAGCTGGCGTCCTCGATGGCCTTCAAGCAGGGCTTCGCGAAGGCCAAGCCGGTTCTGCTGGAGCCGATCATGAAGGTCGAGATCGTGACCCCGGAGGATTACCAGGGTGACGTGATGGGCGACGTGAGCCGTCGTCGTGGCGTTCTGCAGGGTTCCAGCACCACCGGTGACGGTTCGGCCAGCATCATCAACGCGATGATCCCGCTGGGTGAAATGTTCGGTTATGCCACCTCGCTGCGTTCGCAGACCCAGGGTCGTGCGACGTTCACGATGGAATTCGACCACTACGAGCCGGCGCCGAACAACATCGCCGAAGCCGTGGTCAAGAAGGCCTGAGCGTAAGCTCAGGTCTTTACCTCCCTCTTTTCTGATATCCAAGGTATACAACAATGGCAAAGGGTAAGTTCGAGCGCACCAAGCCGCACGTCAACGTCGGCACCATCGGTCACGTCGATCACGGCAAGACCACGCTGACCGCCGCGCTGACCAAGATCGGCGCCGAGCGCTTCGGTGGCGAGTTCAAGGATTACTCCGCGATCGACGCCGCGCCGGAAGAAAAGGCGCGTGGCATCACGATCTCGACCGCGCACGTCGAATATGAATCCACCGAGCGTCATTACGCCCACGTGGATTGCCCGGGCCACGCCGACTACGTCAAGAACATGATCACCGGTGCTGCCCAGATGGACGGCGCGATCCTGGTGTGCTCGGCCGCTGACGGCCCGATGCCGCAGACCCGCGAGCACATCCTGCTGTCGCGTCAGGTCGGCGTGCCGTACATCGTCGTGTTCCTGAACAAGGCCGACATGGTGGACGACGCCGAGCTGCTGGAACTGGTTGAAATGGAAGTCCGCGAGCTGCTGAGCAAGTACGACTTCCCGGGCGACGACACCCCGATCATCGCCGGTTCGGCCCGTCTGGCGCTGGAAGGCGACCAGAGCGACATCGGCGTGCCGGCCGTGATCAAGCTGGTCGAAGCGCTCGACAGCTGGATTCCGACCCCGGAACGCGACATCGACAAGCCGTTCCTGATGCCGGTGGAAGACGTGTTCTCGATCTCGGGCCGCGGCACCGTGGTGACCGGTCGTATCGAGCGCGGCGTGATCAAGGTCGGCGAAGAAATCGAAATCGTCGGTATCCGTCCGGTCCAGAAGACCACCGTCACCGGCGTGGAAATGTTCCGCAAGCTGCTCGACCAGGGTCAGGCAGGCGACAACGCCGGTCTGCTGCTGCGCGGCACCAAGCGTGACGACGTCGAGCGTGGCCAGGTCCTGGCCAAGCCGGGTTCGATCAAGCCGCACACCAAGTTCGACGCCGAAGTCTACGTCCTGTCCAAGGACGAAGGCGGCCGCCACACCCCGTTCTTCAAGGGCTACCGTCCGCAGTTCTACTTCCGTACCACCGACATCACCGGTGCGGTCGAGCTGCCGGAAGGCGTGGAAATGGTCATGCCGGGCGACAACATCAAGATGGTCGTCACCCTGATCAACCCGGTCGCAATGGACGACGGTCTGCGCTTCGCGATCCGCGAAGGCGGCCGCACCGTCGGCGCCGGCGTGGTCTCCAAGATCATCGAGTAATCTGCTAGAATCGGCGCCCCGATGTTGCCTGGGTAGGGCATCGGGGCGTTCAACAACGGGAAAAGAGGCGCAGGACGCACCTCGTGTTCCCCAGACCAGGAAGGGTCGCGCCATTCAGGCTTTGTCAATAGGTCTCCTGTTGACGGGCGCTTTGTATGCGCGCTATACTTTTTGTCTGGGCAGATCGGGAGACCGGTCTGCCTCGATTTTTGAGGTCTATGGAAAGATCTTGGCGCCGCGCAGGACTGTGCGGCGTCCGCATTCAGGATATTCATGGGACAAGGCAACCCAGAGGCCTTGTCCGTCGCTCTTTTAACGAAGGAACCCACCGTCATGGCGGACCAAAAGATCCGAATTCGGCTGAAGGCGTTCGATCATCGTCTGATCGACCGTTCGGCCAGCGAGATCGTAGAAACGGCAAAGCGGACCGGCGCGCAAGTGCGTGGCCCGATCCCGCTGCCGACCAAGATCGAGCGCTACACCATCCTCGTCTCCCCGCACGTCGACAAGGACGCGCGTGACCAGTACGAGACCCGCACGCACAAGCGCGTGCTCGATATCGTCGACCCCAACGACAAGACCGTGGACGCGCTGATGAAGCTCGAACTGGCTGCCGGCGTCGACGTTCAGATCAAGCTGACCTGAGGACTACGACCATGACGAAGAAATATTCGTTGGGCTTCGTGGGCCGCAAGGCTGGCATGAGCCGCGTGTTCACCGAAGATGGCCAGGCCATCCCGGTGACCCTGATTGAAGCTACCCCGAACCGCATCGCGCAGATCAAGACCGTCGAATCCGACGGCTACAGCGCCGTGCAGGTGACCGTCGGCGCGCGTCGCGCTGCCCTGGTCAACAAGCCGGAAGCCGGTCACTTCGCCAAGGCGAAGGTCGAAGCCGGTCGTGGCCTGTGGGAATTCCGCGTTGAAGACGCCCAGCTCGGCGAATTCGCCGTTGGTGGCGAAGTCAAGGCGGACATCTTTGAAGTTGGCCAGAAGGTCGACGTCCAGGGTGTCACCAAGGGTAAGGGCTTCCAGGGCACCATCAAGCGCTACAACTTCCGTATGGGCGATGCAACCCACGGTAACTCGCTGTCGCATCGCGCGCCGGGTTCCTTGGGCCAGCGCCAGACCCCGGGTCGCGTTTTCCCGGGCAAGAAGATGTCCGGCCACATGGGTTCGGTGCAGCAGAGCACCCAGAACCTGGAAGTGGTGAAGGTCGATGTCGAACGTGGTCTGATCGCGATCCGTGGTGCCGTTCCGGGCGCAGCGGGTGGTGACGTGATCGTTCGTCCGGCTAGCAAGGCATAAGGAGAGATGACGATGGAACTCGTTATCACGGGTAGCAACAACAAGGTCTCGGTCTCCGATGCCGTGTTCGGTCGCGATTTCAG
>NZ_JBMWDO010000016.1:0-4527 GCF_049545475.1 Stenotrophomonas sp. NPDC077461 | reverse complement strand
CTGAAGTGGCTGGTACCACCAAGAAGTCGAAGAAGCAGTAGGGCGGCGGCGCGCGTCAGGGCGCACTGACGGCTCCGAGCTTCGTCGGCGGCGGTGTCACCTTCGCGGCCAAGCCGCGCAGCTTCGAGCAGAAGGTCAACCGTAAGCAGTACCGTGCAGCCATGTGCGCGATCCTGTCCGAGCTGAACCGCCAGGGCCGTCTGACGATCGTGGAGTCCTTCGATGTCGAAGCGACCAACACCAAGTCGTTGATCGCCAAGCTGGCCGGCCTGGAAGTGGGCAAGCGTCCGCTGATCGTCACCGAAGAGGCTTCCGAGCACCTGTACCTGTCGGCACGCAACATTCCCTACGTGGAAGTGCGTGACGTCCAGGGTCTGGACCCGGTGTCGCTGGTGGGTGCCGACACGGTCGTCATCACCGCTGACGCGGTCAAGAAGGTCGAGGAGTGGCTGGCATGAACGCCAACGAGAAAATCTTCAGCGTTCTTCGCGCTCCGCGAGTCTCCGAAAAGACCGCGCGCCTGCAGGAACATTCCAACCAGTATGTCTTTGAAGTGTCGAACGAAGCGACCAAGGCCGATGTAAAGGCCGCGGTTGAGCAGCTGTTCGATGTCAAGGTCGAGTCGGTCAACGTGCTGAACGTGAAGGGCAAGAACAAGTCCTTCCGTAACCGCAACGGCCGCCGCGGCGATTGGCGCAAGGCATACGTGCGTCTCGCCGATGGCCAGTCCATCGATGTAACGGCCAAGGCCTGAGGTACATCCCATGCCATTGATGAAATTCAAGCCCACTTCCCCCGGCCGTCGTTCGGCCGTGCGCGTGGTTACGCCCGATCTGCACAAGGGCGCACCGCACGCAGCGTTGCTGGAGCCGCAGAGCAAGTCGGGTGGTCGTAACCACCACGGCCGTATCACCACCCGTCACGTTGGTGGTGGCCACAAGCAGCACTACCGCGTCATCGACTTCAAGCGCAACAAGGAAGGCATTCCGGCGCGCGTGGAACGCATCGAATACGATCCGAACCGCACCGCCCACATCGCCCTGCTGTGCTACGTCGACGGCGAGCGTCGCTACATCATCGCACCGAAGGGCCTGAAGGCCGGTGACCAGGTGATCGCGGGCTCGGATGCGCCGATCAAGACCGGCAACACCCTGCCGCTGCGCAACATCCCGGTCGGTACCACTGTCCACGGCATCGAACTGAAGCCGGGCAAGGGTGCCCAGATCGCGCGTGCCGCCGGCGCCGCCGTGCAGCTCGTCGCTCGTGAAGGCATCTACGCCACCCTGCGCCTGCGCTCGGGTGAAATGCGCAAGGTGCCGGTCGAGTGCCGCGCCACCATCGGTGAAGTCGGTAACGACGAGCACAACCTGGAAAAGCTGGGCAAGGCTGGCGCCAAGCGCTGGCGCGGTGTCCGCCCGACCGTTCGTGGTGCTGCCATGAACCCGGTTGACCATCCGCACGGCGGTGGTGAGGCGAAGGCCGGCCAGGGTAACCCGCATCCGGTCACCCCGTGGGGTGTCCCGACCAAGGGCTACAAGACGCGCCATAACAAGCGCACCCAGCAATTCATCGTCCGCGATCGTAGGGGCTAATCGACCATGGCACGTTCACTCAAGAAGGGCCCGTTCGTCGATCACCACCTCGTCAAGAAGGTGGAGGCCGCTGCGGGTAGCAAGAAGCCGATCAAGACCTGGTCGCGCCGTTCGATGATCCTGCCGGAAATGGTAGGCATCACCATCGCCGTTCACAACGGTAAGAACCACGTTCCGGTGCTCGTCAACGAGAACATGGTCGGCCACAAGCTCGGCGAATTTGCCATCACCCGGACCTTCAAGGGTCACGGTGGTGACAAGAAGTCGGGCAAGTAAGGAGAGATGACAATGGAAGCGAAAGCAATCCTGCGCTCCGCGCGCATCTCTGCGCAGAAAGCCCGTCTGGTCGCTGACCAGGTGCGCGGCCTGCCGGCCGAGCGTGCGGTCAACCTGCTGAAGTTCTCGGACAAGAAGGCTGCCCACCTGATCAAGAAGGTGGTGGAGTCGGCTATTGCCAATGCCGAGAACAACCAGGGCGCCGACGTCGACGAGCTGAAGGTTCAGACCATCATGGTAGATGAAGGTCCGACCCTGAAGCGTTTCATGGCGCGGGCGAAAGGCCGCGGCACCCGCATCCTCAAGCGCACCAGCCACATCACTGTGGTTGTGGGCGCCGGCAAGTAAGCGGAAAGGAAAACACCATGGGTCATAAAGTTCATCCGATTGGTATCCGCCTCGGCATTTCCAAGGACTGGAACTCCAAGTGGTACGCCAACAAGGCCGAGTTCGCTGGTTACCTGGCGGCCGACCTGAAGGTGCGGGACATGCTGCGCAAGAAGCTCGCGCAGGCCGGCATCAGCAAGATCCTGATCGAGCGTCCGGCCAAGACCGCTCGCGTGACGATTCACACCGCCCGTCCGGGCGTGGTGATCGGCAAGCGCGGTGAGGACATCGAGAAGCTGCGCAAGGAAGTGAGCGAAATGATGGGCGTCCCGGCGCACATCAACGTCACCGAAGTGCGCAAGCCCGAGCTGGACGCGCAGCTGGTTGCCGAGTCGATCGCGCAGCAGCTGGAGCGTCGCATCATGTTCCGCCGTGCAATGAAGCGCTCGGTCGGCAACGCGATGCGTCTGGGTGCCCTGGGCATCAAGGTCAACGTCGGTGGCCGCCTCAACGGTGCTGAAATCGCCCGTTCGGAGTGGTACCGCGAAGGCCGCGTGCCGCTGCACACGCTGCGTGCCGACATCGACTATGGCTTCGCTGAAGCCAAGACGACCTACGGCATCATCGGCATCAAGGTCTGGATCTACAAGGGCGAGGTTTTCGATTTCTCCCAGGTTGGCCAGGAAAAGCAGGACGACTCCCCGCGCAACGATCGTAACGATCGCGGCGACCGTGGTGACCGTCAGCGCCCGGCCCGTGAAGCGAGGTAACGACAATGTTGCAACCCAAGCGAACCAAGTACCGCAAGGTACACAAGGGCCGTAACGATGGCCTGAGCTGGAGCGCCAACGCTGTCAGCTTCGGCGAGTACGGCCTGAAGGCAACCGCTCATGGTCAGCTGACCGCGCGTCAGATCGAAGCGGCTCGCCGTTCGATCAGCCGCTACGTCAAGCGCGGCGGCAAGATGTGGATCCGAGTGTTCCCCGACAAGCCGATCACCAAGAAGCCCATCGAAGTCCGAATGGGTTCTGGTAAGGGCAACGTGGAGTACTGGGTCGCCCAGATCCAGCCCGGCCGCATGATCTATGAAATTGAAGGTGTGGATGAAAGCGTGGCTCGCGAGGCGTTCCGCCTGGCAGCTGCCAAGCTCTCCGTGACCACCACCTTCGTGACCCGGACGGTGATGTAATGGATATCAAACAACTTCGCGAAAAGTCGGCTGACGATCTGAAGGCCCACCTGACCGACCTGCGTAAGGAGCAGTTCTCGCTCCGTATGCAGCAGGTTACCGGCCAGCTGCCGAAGACTCACGAAACCCGCCGGGTCCGCCGCGAGATTGCTCGCGTCAAGACCCTGCTCGGCAGCACCAAGTAAGGATGGCCGCGATGAGCGACAATACTGAAAACAAGACGCTGCGCACGGTCGAAGGCCGTGTCGTCAGCAACAAGATGGACAAGACGGTCACCGTGTTGGTGGAACGCCTGGTCAAGCACGCCCTGTACGGCAAGTACATCAAGCGTTCGACCAAGCTGCACGCCCACGACGCCGACAATGCCTGCAACGAAGGCGATGTCGTCCGCGTGACCGAGATTGCTCCGATGTCCAAGACCAAGAACTGGCGCGTGGTGGAAGTCATCACGCGTGCGGCTGAATAAGGAGATCTGAATCATGATCCAGATGCAGAGCTACCTCGAGGTCGCGGACAATTCCGGTGCCAAGGAAGTGATGTGCATCAAGGTGCTGGGCGGCTCCAAGCGTCGCTACGCCCACATCGGTGACATCATCAAGGTCACCGTGAAGGATGCGATCCCGCGCGGCAAGGTCAAGAAGGGTGAAGTGTTCGACGCCGTCGTGGTGCGTACCCGCAAGGGTGTGCGTCGCGCCGACGGTTCGCTGATCCGTTTTGACGCCAACGCCGCGGTCCTGCTCAACAACAAGCAAGAGCCGATCGGCACCCGCATCTTCGGACCGGTGACGCGTGAACTTCGTTCCGAGAAGTTCATGAAGATCGTCTCGCTCGCTCCCGAAGTGCTGTAAGGAGTAGCCGCATGCAAAAGATTCGTCGCAACGACGAGATCATCGTCATCGCCGGCAAAGACAAGGGCAAGCGCGGTAAGGTGCTCAAGGTGCTCGCTGACGACCGTCTGGTCGTCGGTGGGATCAACCTCGTCAAGCGCCATACCAAGCCGAACCCGATGTCCGGCGTTCAGGGCGGTATCGTCGAGAAAGAGGCGCCTTTGCACGTCTCTAACGTCGCCATTTTCAACGGCGAAACCAACAAGGCAGACCGTGTTGGCTTCAAGGTTGAAGAAGGCAAGAAAATTCGTGTCTT
>NZ_JBMWDO010000015.1:0-74351 GCF_049545475.1 Stenotrophomonas sp. NPDC077461 | reverse complement strand
AGCCGCGCACCTTGACCTGGTGGTCGGCGCGGCCCACGTAGTCCAGCTGTCCGTCGGCGCCGTAACGCACCAGGTCGCCGGTGCGGTACATGCGCGCGCCCGGTTCGCCGGCATGCGGATCCGGCACGAAGGCCAGCGCCGTCAGGGCCGGCTGGCCCACGTAACCGAGCGCGAGGTTGACGCCGCTGACATGCAGCTCGCCCAGCGTGCCGGGAAGGACCGGCTGCAGCGCTGCATCGAGTACCCGAAGCGCGCTGTTGGGCAGCGCCACGCCGATCGGCAGGATCCGGCTGTGCAGCAGATCCAGATCGCTGGAACTGCCTTCCCACCAGCTCGCCGATACCGTGGTTTCGGTCGGCCCGTAGGTGTTCAGCCACCGCACCGACGGGCGACACCGACGCCAGCGCTGCAGGCACTCGAAGGCCGGCGCTTCGCCACCGACGATCACCAGCCGAAGTGCCGGCAGCGCGGCACCGGCACCGTGCAGTGCATGGGTCCACAGGTGCCAGTACGCGGTCGGCAGATTGGCAATGGTGATCCGCTCGCGCGACAGATAGCCTTCGAAGGCCTCCACGTCCAGGCCCATCCGGTCGTCGTACAGAACCAGGGTCGCGCCGGCCAGCAAGGTCGGGAAGATTTCTTCCACGGCCATATCGAAACTGAAGGTGCTGAACTGCAGCGCCCTGTCCTGTGGCGAGAGCTCGAACAGCGCCGCCATCGCCTCGGCATGGTTGAGCAGTGCGTGATGCCCGATCCGCACGCCCTTGGGCCGCCCCGTCGAACCGGACGTGTAGATGACATAGGCCGACTGCAACGGATGCAGCGGAAGGTCGATGGCTGCGCCCGCCGCCGCGCCTTCCCACCAGGGTCCGTCCAGCCGCCACGTCGGCAGCCGCGCATCCGGGTGCAGCCCGGCGTGGGTCAGAAGCAGGACAGACCCACTGTCCTCGACGACGAACGCCGCGCGCTCCGCCGGCAGGGCCGGGTCCAGCGGGACATAGCACAGGCCTGCGCGCAGCACGGCCAGTGCCGCCGCGACCTGTTCGAGGCTGCGCTGGAAGCTCAGGGCGATGCAGGCACCCGGCGCCAGGCCCGCGGCGGCGAGGCGGGTGGCAAGGTGCGCGCTGCGGCGCTCCAACTCGGCGTAGGTCCACTGGCCCGCCGGACCGTCCAGCGCCACCGCATCGGGGCATGCCGCTGCGCGCGCGCGGAAGCGGGCGACCACGTCGCCCTGCAGCAGGCGCCGCGGCCCCTCGCTGGCCTGCACGCGCTGCGCCACCCCCGCGGGCGACTGCAGCGGCAGATCCACCAGCGCGGTGGTTGGCGCCGCGACGGCCGCCTCCAGCAGGGTGTCGAATGCCTGGACCCATCCGGCGATGGTGTTCGCCTGGAACAGGTCGGTGTTGTATTCCAGCTGCGCGGAGAACGCGCTGCCACGCTGGACCATGTTCAACGTCAGGTCGAACTTGGCCACCGTGTGCGGGCTGCGCACCGGCTCCACGCGCAGTGCCGTGTCCCCGGGCGGGGGCTCGGCCGGATCGGCGCCGGCTTCCAGGTCGAACATGACCTGGAACAGCGGCGTCTGGCCCGGCCTCCGGCTCACCTGGAGCGCGTCCACAACCTGTTCAAAGGGGACATCTTGGTTGGCCTGCGCATCGGCCACGGTGCGGACGGCGCGGCGCAGCACGGCCTCGAACGGTTCGCGCATGTCCAGCGCGAAGCGCAGCGCCTGGGTATTGACGAAGTAACCGACCAATCCCGACAGTTCACGCCGCTCGCGACCCGCCAGGGGCACTCCGATCACAACGTCGTCCTGCCGCGCCAGCCGCGCCAGCAGGACCGCGAAGGCAGCGATCAGCACCACATACGGCGTACACCCGTGGGACCGCGCCAGCTGGATCACCGCCGGCCCCAGCGCGGCGGGAAGCGGATGCGCGCACAGGTCGCCCGCATAGGTCTGCAGCGGGCCGCGTTGGCCGTCGGTCGGCAGATCCAGCCCGTCCGGCGCACCGGCAAGATGACCGCGCCAGTAGTCGAGCTGGGCGGCCAACCGCGCGGCATCGACCTGCCCGCGCTGCCAGACGGCGAAGTCGCCGTACTGGACGGGAAGCACCGGCAGCACCGGCGGCGTCGCGGCCGCATGCGCGTGATACGCGTGGGTGAGTTCGCGCAGGAGAATGCCCGCCGACCAGCCATCGGCGACGATGTGATGCATGCGCAGCGACAGTACGTGTTCCTGCGCGCCCAAGGTGAACAGCACGGCCGAGAACAGCGGGCCGGCGGCAAGGTCGAACGGCAGCGCGGCATGCTGCGCGAGACGGGCATCCAGGTCCGCCGCGTCGATCGCGATGGCGTCGAACGGGCAGCCGGCGGACGCATCGACCACCTGCATCGGCTGGCCATCGATGGCAACGTAGCGACTGCGCAGGATGTCGTGGCGGTGGACCAGCGTATCCAGCGCCGATCCCATCGCCGCGATGTCGACGGCCCCGTACAACCGCAGGCCCATGTGGATCGCGTACGTCGCCCCGTCCGCACCCAGCTGGTCCAGCGTCCACAGCCGCTGCTGGGCGAACGACAGCGGCACCGGCCCGGAGCGATCCACCGGCACGATGGCCGCACCCGTGTCTGCGTCCCCGGCCGCGCTGCCGCCACCGCCAAGGGCAACGATCAGTTCCTGCTTGTGCGCGACCAGCTGCTCGCGAAGCACCGGCGGCAACGGGCCGCGCGGGGACTGGATGCGCAGGTTGCCGTCCTGCACGGTGAGCCGCGCATCCAGCTGGCGGAGCTGCTCCAGCAGGCTCGGGATGATCGTCATAGCAGGTCCTCGAACGTGGCTTCCGACGGGGCGGTCGCGTCCGCCGTGAGCCACTGCAGCGTATCGATGTGGCGCGCCAGGTCGGACAGGCGCGGATTGCGGTAGAGGTCCTCGATGCGGGCGCCCTGCCAGAGCGCATCTCGCACGTCCCGGATGACCTGCATGGCAGACAGCGAGTTGCCGCCGATGTCGAAGAAGTCGCTGTCGCGGCCAACGCTGCCGCCGATCACGGCCGACCAGATCCGGGCCAGGGTGCGTTCGGTGTCCGACGCCAGCGCGCCGGATGGCGCGTCGGCAACGGCGGGCTCCAGCGCAGCCAGCGCGACCCGATCCACCTTGCCATTGACGGTCAGGGGGAGCTGGGCGAGGAAGCTGAAACGGGCCGGCACCATGTAATCGGGCAGCGTGCTGCGAAGCGCCTGGCGCAGACGGTCGCGCAGCGACGCGGGCGTATCGGTGGACCCGGTCGCAATGCAGGCGTGCAGGCACGGCGTGCCCTGCCCGTCCACGGCGACCAGCACGGCCGCATCCAGCACGGCGTCAAGAGACAACAGGGCCGCCTCGACTTCGCCGGTTTCGACACGGAATCCACGGATCTTGACCTGGTGGTCGATGCGGCCGAGGAAGGTCAGGCAGCCGTCGGCGCGATGCCGGGCCAGGTCGCCGGTACGGTACAGGCGTGCCCCGGGGACGGTGGCCGCCGGATCAGGGCGGAAGGCGGCCGCGGTCAGGTCCGGCCGGCCCAGATAGCCCTGGCCAAGCCCGATGCCCCCCACCCACAGTTCACCGACAACACCCGGCACGACGTCATCGAGGTTGGCGTCGAGCACCCGGGCGTACGTCCCTTCGATGGGGTAGCCGATACCGGGCGATACCGCAGCATCGCGAACGGCGGTACGCGTGGCGCAGATGCTGGCCTCGCTGGGACCGTAGGCGTTGTGGAACTGCCGCCCCGCCGACCAGCGCCGCACGATGTCCGCATCGCACGCTTCACCGGCCGAGACCAGCGTTCTGAGGTGGGGGAACTGGTCCGGCTGCAGGTGCCGCAGGACGGACGGCGGCAGCGTTGCCCAGGTCGGGCGGGCCCGCTGCAGGAACCGGTCGAATCCGTCGCCGAGCTGCTTGCCGGTATCGTCCACGACGTGCAGTTCGCCGCCGCAGGACAGCGCGATGGCGATCTCCCACAACGACGCATCAAAACCGGATGCCGCGAACTGCAGCAGACGGTCCTCCACGCCCAGTTCGAACGCGCGCGCCTGGCTCGCCGCCACGTTGCCCAGGCCGCGATGGGTCGACAGCGAGCCCTTCGGGTGCCCGGTCGAACCGGAGGTGTAGATGATGTAGGCCGGCGCATCGAGCGACGGCGCCGCGCATCCGGCCGCCCCGCCGGCACGGCTGATGCCGGTCAGGCCGTCGGGGGTCAGTACCGCCTGCCCGGCCAGCACCGCGGCACCGGCCTCGGCCGACGGACACACCACCCAACCCGGCGCGGCGTCCTGCAGGATCCAGCGCAGGCGTTCGGCCGGCTGGGCGGGGTCCAGCGGCAGATACACCGCCCCTGCCTTGAACAGACCGAGCATGACCGCGACCAGCTCGCGCCCGCGTGGCAGGTGGACGCCCACGATATCGCCGGGTCGTACACCCGCACCGAGCAGGTAGCCGCACCAGTCCGACGCGCGCGCATCCAGCGCAGCGTGGTCGATGCTGCCCTCCGCGTCGACCACGGCGGTCCGCCCACCATGCCGGGCGACGATGTCGGCATGCTGCTGCAGCAGCGAACGCGTCGGCAGCGCTGCCGACGCAGCCGCGCTCCATTGGCGGAGCGCGGCTGCCTGGTCGGCCAGCAGGGTCGGCAGGCGACCCAGCGGCGCATCGACGTGATCGACGATGCCCTGCAGTGCCTGCTCGAAGTGCTGGAGCATGGCGCGTGCCTGGCTGACCGGGTAGCGGGCCAGGTCATGGTTGAGGTTGACGACCAGACTATCGGCCGTCGGCACGATACACAGGCTCAGCGGATAGTTGGAGCGCTCCTGCGAGCCGAGCAGCGATGCCTGCAGGCTGTCCGACGTCGGGTCGGCATCGCCATCGCCGTTGGCCACCGGATAGTTCTCGAAGACCAGCAGTGACTCGAACAGCGGCGTATCCGCGCGGATGTCCGACAGGGCCTGGATGCGCGACAGCGGCAGGAACGCATGTTCGTCGCGCTGCACCTGCTGCGCGTGGCACTCGCGCAGCAGGTCGCCGACGCGCGCGTTCGCCGCCAGCCGGAACCGCGCGGGAACGGTGTTGATGAACACGCCCACGGACGCTTCAATATCGGCCATCTCCGGCGGTCGCCCGGCACCGGTGACACCGAACACCACGTCGTGGCGGCCGCTGTAGCGGGACACCACCCGCGCCCAGGCCAGTTGCAGCACGCTGCTCTGGGTCGTGCCCTGGCGGCGCGCCAGCGCGTCGATCGCCGCATGCAGCGCCGGCGATACGACCAGACGCTGGCACGCGCTGCCCAGCCCTTCGCTGGCGGCGCCCTGCAGGATGGTCGTTGCCTGGCTGAAGCCGTCCAGGTGGTCGCGCCAGTAGCGCTCCGCCGTCTCCACCGGTCGCTCGGCAAGCCACTGGACGTAGTCGCGGAACGGCCTGCCGGGCATTTCCGGCACAGCGCTGGCCTGGCCATCCGCCGCACGCGCGTACGCGGCGTGCACCCGCTCCAGCAGCAGCGGAATGGACCACCCGTCCAACAGCGCGTGATGGTAGGTCAGCAGGAGGCGATGTGCGTGATCGGGCATCTGCGCGATATGCAGGCGCAGCAGCGGCGCCACCGCGAAGTCGAAACCGACGGCGCGGTCGCGTGCCTGCAGTTGTTGCCACGCGGCCTCCGCATCGTTCTGCCGGGCGCGCCAGTCCAACCGCTGCACGGGCAGCGCCGGGGCGGGCTGGACCACCTGCAGCAGGCGGCTGTCGGCAAGCTGCACGAACGCGGTGCGCAGGATCGCGTGCCCGGCCAGCACCCGCTGCCAGGCCGCCACCAGCCGGTCGACATCCAGCGCGTCCGGCAGGCTGAAATCCATCTGGATCAGGTAGGTCCCCCCGTCCGGATCAAGCAGGGAATGGTGGATCAGGCCCTGCTGCAGCGGCGTGGCCGGGTAGATGTCCTCCACCCCGTCGGGGTACGCCTCCAGCACGCCGTCCAGGGTGACCTGATCGAGCCCTGCCAGCGGGTAGTCCGAGGGCGTCCGGCCCCAGCGTCCGGGGCTGCTGCAATGCGTGATGATGGCGCGCAGGCTGACCATGAAGGCATCGGCCAGCGCCTCGATGGCCGCACGGTCGTGGATGTTCTCCGAGTACGTCCAGTTCACTCCGAAGCGTCGACCGGTGACGGCTGCGGTGATGTCCAGCAGGTGCGCGCGGTCCTGTCCCGGCGCATGCAGCGCGCCGGTCGGCGCGTCTGCCGGACGCAGCCAGCGGTCCGCGCTGGCAGGTGTACCGGCGTCGAACTGGCCCAGGTAGTTGAACCCGATGTCGGCATGTGCCCCGGAGCGCGGCAGACGTTCCGCGCCTGCGGCGGGGTGGCGCAGCATCCCGAACCCGATGCCCTTGCCGGGAATGCGCCGCAGCTGTTCCTTCACTGCCTTGAGGTCGGCCGCCAGGTCGGCGCCGTGCTCCAGCACCAGGCTGACCGGATACATCGAGGTGAACCATCCGACGGTGCGGGACAGGTCGACGTCGTCGAACAGGTCCTCACGGCCGTGCCCTTCCAGGGTCAGCGCGATGCTGTGCTGGCCGGTCCACGCACGAAGCGCGTGGGCAAGCGCGAGCAGCAGGACGTCGTTGATTTCGGTCTGATACGCGGCCGGCACCGTGCGCAGCAGCCGCTCGGTTTCCCCGGCATCCAGCGCCACGCTGATGTTGCGCGCCGAGCGGACGTCATTGACGCCGTCCCGCTGCCGGGGCAGCGCAGGCGCGGCGGTGTCCAGCACCGACTGCCAGTAGCTGCGTTCGGCGTTCCAGCGTCCCGCGCGCAGGTCGCCCAGCAACCGTTGGGTCCAGTAGGGGTACGCGGTGGTTTTTGCCGGGAACACGGCCGAACTGCCCTGTGCCACGGCGGCGCAGGCGGTTTCGAGGTCTTCGATCAGCACGCGCCAGGACACGGCGTCCACGACAAGATGGTGCGCCACCAGCAGCAGGCGGGCAGGCCCGCCATCGCAGTGGACCCATGCGCCGGCCATGACCCGGCCCTGGGCCGGCTGCAGCGAGGCCTGGAGCGCGTCCGCCGTTGCCAGCCACTGCGCATCCCCCTGCGGACTGCCCGGGGGATCGATGACCACCACCTCGAGGACAGGCTCGCTGTCGGCCGTCCCGATCCATTGCCGCGTTGCGTCACCGTCGGGTACCAGGCTGGCCCGCAGCATGTCGTGGTGTGCCATCACCAGGCCAAGCGCCTGGCGCAGCCGTGCGGCGTCGAGGTCGGGCCGCACGTCGAACACGACCGCCTGATTCCAGTGCTGCCAATGCGCCAGGGCCTGATCGACAAACCAGTGCTGCACCGGCGAGACCTCGACCGTGCCGGTGACCGGCCCCTGCTCGCAGTGCATCGCCTGCGTGTCGGTCCGACGGATGCACGCTGCCAAGGCCGCGGGCGTCTGGCGTTCGAACAGCAGGCGGGGCGTGAGGTCGTAACCCAGCCGCCGCATGCGGGCGACCACCTGGATACCCAGAATGGAGTCGCCTCCCAGCGCATAGAACCCGGCATGGCGGTCATCCACCGCGCAGCCCAGCACCCCGCTCCACACCTCGGCGATCAGTGCTTCGGTGCCCGGCCGCGGCGGCGCCACCGCAGTCGCCGCAGCCGCCTCCCCGCTCGCCACGCCGAGGGCAGGCAACGCCTTGCGGTCGATCTTGCCGTTCGGCGTCATCGGCAGGGCCGGCAGCAGCACCACGCGCGACGGCACCATGAATTCCGGCAACCGGGCGCGCAATGCTGCCAGCAGGCTGGCTTCGGACACGCCGTCGCCGTCCACCTGCGCATACGCCACGAGCCGACGCTGTGCATCGGCCGGGTCGTCGGCCAGGACCGCGCTTGCCTGGACCCCGGGCAGCATCGCCAGTGCGTGCTCGATCTCGCCCAGCTCGATCCGGAACCCGCGCAGCTTGACCTGGTGATCGCTGCGCCCCAGGTACTCCAGTTCGCCCGAGGGCAGGAACCGGACGATGTCGCCGGTGCGGTACATGCGCCCACCCGCTCCTGCGCCCGCCGGACAGGGCAGGAAACGCTCGGCGGTCATCGCCGCGCGGTCGTGATACCCGCGCGCAAGCCCGGCCCCGCTCAGGTAGAGCTCGCCGATGGCGCCCGGCGGGACCCTGTTCAGCGCGCTGTCGAGCACATGCGCCTGCGTGCCCGGAAGCGGTACGCCGATGCTGGGCTTGCAGCCCGTGCCCGCCGGCACGCGGGCGGCGGTGGAATAGGTGGTGTCCTCGGAAGGACCATACAGATTGAACACCGCCTGCACGCCGGGATGGGCGTAGGCCTTGTCGACCAGCGGACGCGGCAGCGGCTCGCCGGCGACGTTGATGATATCCACGCGCGGCAGACGTCCCGCCTCCAGTATCGCACCGAGCGCCGACGGCACGGTGTTGACCAGGGTCAATGCACCGACATCGGTATGAACGAGGTCCAGGATGGTGTCCACCAGCACCACGCAGCCGCCGCAGGACAGCGGCGCGAACAGCTCGAACACCGACAGGTCGAAGCAGATCGACGTACTGGCGAGGGTGCGCTGCAGCCCCGTCGCCGTGAAGGTCTGCACGGCCCAGTCCAGCATGGCCGCCGTCGCCCCGCGCGTAATGGCGACGCCCTTCGGCACGCCGGTGGAACCGGACGTATAGATCAGATGGTTGAGCCCGGCAGCGTGGCGCGTCATGGCCGGCATATCGGTGGCGGCGTGCGCCAGAAGCCCGGTTGCCGTCACGTCCATGACCGCCGGCACGCACGCCGCCAGCGCCGCATCCGTGCCGGGCGTTGCCAGCAGGAGGGCCGGCGCTGCGTCACGGGCGATGTACTGCAACCGCTCGATCGGGTAGCCCGGATCCATCGGGACGTAGGCTGCACCGGTCCGCAGGATGGCCAGCAACGCGATCACCAGGCCGGCGTCGCGCTGCATGCACACCGCAACCCGGTCACCGTCGCCGATGCCGCGCTCACGGAGCTGGCGGGCCAGGTGCGACACGGCCGCGTCCAACTGCCCGTACGACACCTGCACGCCTGCCGCTTCGATGGCGACCACCGCCGGCGTGAGCCGGGCCTGGCGCTGCACGCGCACGTCCACCGATACCGGGGCCGCCGGCAGCGTGCCGACCTCGGCCACGCCCTGCAGCCAATCGCGGTCCATCGGGTCCAGCCACGCCGCCGCGTCGTGGGCCTGCCCCGGACACGCCAGCATGGCCTCGAGCACGGCCCGGTAACAGCGGCCCGCGCGCTCCACATCCAGACGTGACAGACGGTGCGGATCGAACTGCAGGTCCAGCCCCACCACGCCGCTTCCGGGGTCCTCGCGGAACCCGCACATCAGCGCGAAACTGTTGCGCTGGAACTGTTCACGCTGCTCCACCTCGAACCCCTGCGGCAGGGCATCGTCCATCTGGCGCAGCACGTGGAAGCTGATGAAATTGAAGGCGACCTCGAACAACGGCTCCCCCCTGTTCATCCGCTGCAGTTCGGACAACGGGAAACGCCGGTTGGCCAGCAATCCCTGCTCGGCAGCGAAGGTTCCGGCCAGCAGCTGACGCCAGCTCGCGCCACCCGGCAGCGACATCCGCAGCGGAAGGGTGTTGAGGAACAGTCCCAGGCAGCGATCGCCGTCCTCGTGCTCGAGGCGGCCATTGGACACCACGCCACTGACCACGTCCTGCTGCGTTCCCAGCATCGACAGCACTTTCATGTGCACGGCCAGCAGCACGGTCCGCAGGGGCACGCCGGCGTCGCGCGCCAGCGCACGCAGCCGATCGGCGTGACCGTCGGGCAAGGCGACCTCGCAACGGAACCCGGCGGTGGCGGCAGTGTCGCCCGCACCGGCGGTGCGTGGCAGCGCCAGGAACGGGGCGCTGTCCAGCACGCCGGCCCAGTATGCGCGCGTGTGCGGGTCTGCCAGGGCAGCACCCTCGGCCGCCACGAAATCGCGGTACTGGCTGTGCAGCGGCGTCGATGCGACGGGCGCGCCGCCGCGCAAGCGGAAGTAGGTGTCGAACAGCTCGGTAAAGAACGAGGCCACGCTCCACCCATCCAGAATGGCGTGATGGTCCACCCAGGTGATCTGGAACGCGTCCGGGGCCGTGAGCTGGATGAAGATCCGGTACAGCGGTGCCTGCTCCAGGTCGAACGGCGTCTGCTTCTGCGCCGCGATCAGCGCGTCGATGGCCTCCGCCTGCGCTGCCGCGCTCGATCCACGCAGATCGATGCAGTCGAAGGCCACCCCGACATCGGCGTGCACCCGCTGCAGCGGACGGCCGGTGCCGTCCATGCTGAAGGAGGTGCGCAGGATGGGATGCCGCGAGGCGACGGCCGCCAGCGCCGCCTGGAAGGTCGCCGCGTCCATTGGACAACCGCGCACTGCCAGGCTGGAAACGTTGTGGTAGTGGCCCTGTCTCGGGTCGAGCAGCGAATGGTGGATCATGCCAGCCTGGAGTGCGGCAAGCGGGTACGCATCGACGACGTCGCCCGGCAGTGCCACGCGCTCATCGGCCTCCAGCAGCGCGAATGCAGCCAGCGTCGGCGTCAGCGGGCCGGCAGATGCATCGAACGTGGCCAGCCGGGCCAGGGCCGCCACGGTCTGCGCCGCGAACAACTGCGCCACACTGAAGGTGATGCCCCTGGCCCGGGCCTGCGCGATGAGGCGGATGCTGCGGATCGAATCGCCGCCGAGAGCAAAGTAGTTGTCGTCCACGCCGATGTCGTCACGACCCAGTGCCGTCTGCCAGACGGCCAGCAACGCGGCCTCGGCGGCGTCGCGCGGCGCGGCCGCGCCACGTCGATCCGCCACGGCGAGTGCCGGAGGTGGCAGCATCGCCACGTCGATCTTGCCATTGGCGGTGAGCGGGAACCGCGCGAGCGGCATGAATACCGTCGGCACCATGTGCTCGGGCAGGCGGGCCAGCAACGCCTCGCGCAACGCGGACGCGTCCTGCAGCGCGACCGCCGGATCCGGCACGATGTAGGCGACCAGACGCTTGCCGATGTCGGACACGTCGCGCAGCTGCACCAGTGCGTTGGCGACGCCGGGCAGCGCCGCCACGGCATGTTCCACCTCGCCCAGCTCGATCCGGAAGCCACGCAGCTTGACCTGCGCGTCGCGTCTCCCCACGTACTCCAGCTGCCCGTCGTTGCCGATGCGGGCCAGATCACCGGTGCGGTACAGGCGTGCGCCGCCTGCACCGAACGGATCGGGCACGAAGCGCTGCGCGGTCAGGGCCGGCTGGCCGAGGTAGCACTGCGCGAGGCCTGCGCCGCCGACATGCAGTTCGCCGAGCACGCCGGTCGGTACCGGCTGCAGGTCGGCATCCAGCAGGTGCAGGCTGAGGTCGGGGATCGGGTCACCGATCAGACTGCGCGGCTGACGGGTATCGTCCTGGACAATCTCCCGGTAGGTCACGTGCACCGTCGTCTCGGTGATGCCGTACATGTTGACCAGGCGCGGCCCCGCGCCATGACGCCGGGCAAACCACGGCGCCAGCGCAGGCAGCGTGAGCGCCTCGCCGCCGAACACCACCCAGCGCAGCGCCAGCGCCTGCCGCTGCGCCTCGCCAGCGGCATCATCGGCTTCGGCAAGCTGCAGGAAGGCCGACGGTGTCTGATTGAGGACCGTGATCTGCTGATCGACCAGCAAGGCATGGAATGCGTGTGGATCGCGGCTGACAAGGTACGGGACGATGACCAGGCGGCCGCCATGCAGCAGGGCTCCCCAGATCTCCCACACCGAGAAATCGAACGCACTGGAATGGAACAGCGTCCAGGCATCGTCCGGCCCGAAACCGAACCAGGGTGCGGTCGCGTCGAACAGGCGCAGCACGTTGCCGTGCGGAATCACGCTGCCTTTTGGCAGTCCCGTCGAGCCGGAGGTGTAGATCACATAGGCCGGGTCCTGAGCACGCAGCGCGACCCGCGGACGCTCGCGGCGGGAGGCGCCGTGGCTGGCCGCCATGTCCAGCACCCGGGGCACGAGCGGGTTGCCGTCATTGACGCGCGCGTACTGCGCCTGCTCGGTGGCACCCACCAGGCTGGCGGCCACGGCGGCATCACGAAGAATGTGCCGCAGGCGCTCGATCGGCCCGTTGGGATCGACCGGAACATAGCAGGCCCCGGCCTTGCACACGGCCAGCATTGCCACGATCAGATCGACCGAGCGGTCGATGAACAGCGCGACGCGATCGCCACGCCCGATACCGTGCCCGGCAAGCAGCGCCGCCACCGCATTGGCACGCGCATCGAGGTCCGCGTAGGCGATGCTCTCATCGCCGCAGGTGATCGCGATCGCGCCGGGATGTGCATCGCACATGGCCTCGAACCGGCTCGCGATATCCCCCTCTTCCAGTGCCGGCGCGGGCGATGCCACGGGCCGGAGGGCTGCCGGTGCCGGCGTCAACGGGATCTGTTCCAGCACCGTCGACGGCGCATCGATCGCCTGGCCGAGCACATGCTGCAGGCACGCCACCATGCGATCGGCGGTGCTGGCGTCGAACAGGTCGGTGTTGTACTGCAACCCGCCGCTGATCCCCTCACGCTCCTCCACGAGCGTGAAGGTCAGATCGAACTTCGCCTGTCCGCTGTCGCGATAGATGTCCTCGAAACGCAGCCCGGGCAGGTCGAGAGAAACGGTAACCGCTCCCTGCCAGACGAACATCGTCTGGAACAGCGGGGTATACGCCGGCGTGCGCTCCACCTGCAGGCTGTCCAGGATGCGCTCGAACGGTGCATCCTGGTGCTCGAAGGCATCAAGCACGGTGCGGCGCGTCGCGGCCAGGTGATCGGCGAACGTGGTCGCGGCGGGAATCCGCGTGCGCAGCACCAGGGTGTTGGCGAAGAAGCCCAGCGTATGCTCGAACTCGCCGTGGTTGCGATTGGCGATCATCGTGCCCACCGCCACGTCGTCCTGGCTGGACAGGCGACCGAGTACGGCGGTCAGTGCGGCCAGCACGATCATGTACGGGCTGTAGCCGCTGCGACTGCTGAATGCGGCGAGCCGCTGGCTCAGGTCCGCCCCGAAGCGGATCGGACAGGTCGCACCGCGCGAGCTGCGCTGCAGCGGGCGGGGACGATCCAGCGGAAGATCGAGCAGCGGCGGCATGCCCTCAAGGGCCTGGGTCCAATACGCCAGTTGGGCATCCCACTGCCCGCTCTGCAGCTGGCGACGCTGCCAACGCGCGAAGTCGCGGTACTGCCGCGCCGGAGGCGGCAGTGCGAGGGGGCGCTGCTCCAGGCCGGCCGTGTACAGCGCGGCCAGTTCGCGGACCATCACCGCCGATGACCAGCCGTCGAACACCAGGTGGTGGACGTTGGTCAACAGGAGGTGGTCGTCCTCGGCGAACCGATGCAGTTCGAAACGGTGCAGCGGGCCCTGGCGCAGCGCGAAGCGCACCTGGTCCTGCTGCTGGTACAGCGCGGCGACGCGTGCGTCGCGCTCGTCCACCGGCGTCGGCGCGGCATGGACCGCCAGGCCGCAACCGGGACCCGGATCGATGATCTGCGCGGCCTCGCCGTCGACCACCTCGATACGCGTGCGCAAGGCTTCGTGGCGCGCCACCAGGGTGGCGAATGCGCTTTGGAAGGTGGGCACGTCCATGCGACCGTGGATGCGGAACGCGGTGGAGATGTTGTAGGTGCCGTCCTGCCCGCCCAGCTCATCGAGGAACCACAGACGCTGCTGCTGGAACGACAACGGAATCGGCGCGGCCTGCTCTTCCGCAAGCGCCTGCAGGATCTGCGCCTTGCGTTCCTTCAGCTCGCTGGCCAGCGCGGGCGTGATGACCCCCTTTGCCGCGCTGATCCGCAGTTGATCCCCATGCGCGGCCAGTTCCAGGCCCTTCGCGCGCAACTGCTCAATGTACGTCCTGTTCATCGTTGATCCTGCGTCCGTTTCCCGGCATGGCCCGCGCCTGCCCCATGCCGCGCGCGTCCTGCCTTGTCAGTCCTTCCGCGGCGCATGGCCGCGGATCGCGTCACTCACAGCTCCAGCACATCCAGTGCCGGGCCTGCGTCGGCGGTCTCCTCGATCAGCGCCTGCAGCTGCACCGCCATCGCCGACAGCTCGGGGTGGTCGAAGATCAGCTTGATCCGTGCCTCCACGTCGAACGCGTCGCGGATGCGCGAGATCAACTGCATGGCCAGCAGCGAGTGGCCACCGCGTTTGAAGAAGTTGTCGTTGCGGCCGATGCCCTCCACGCCGAGCAGCGCCTCCCACAGCGCGGCCAACCGGGTCTCGATGCCGGGTTCGGGCGCGACATGCACCGACGTTGCCCGCAGCTGATCGGGATCGGGCAGCGCGCCGCGATCGATCTTGCCGTTGGCGGTCCGCGGCAGCGCGTCCATCTGCAGGTAGTCCTGCGGCAGCATGTGCGACGGCAGCCGGTGCCGCATGTGGTCGTGCAGCTGCAGAACGTCGGCCGCCGCATCTGCGTGCGCGCTCCAGTAGGCGATCAGCACCTGCTCGCCGGCCTGGCCTCGTGCGACAACCGCGCACTGGGCCACGGCGGGATGCTGCGCAAGCTGCGACTCCACCTCGCCCAGTTCGATGCGGTGTCCGCGGATCTTGACCTGCGCGTCGATCCGGCCCACGTAGTCCAGGCGCCCGTCCGCCAGGGCGCGCGCAAGGTCGCCGCTGCGGTAGAGGCGTGCACCGGGGCCGGTGCCGAACGGATCGGGTAGATAGCGCTCGGCGGTGGCATCGGCGCGGCCGGCGTAGCCGCGTGCCACGCCCGCGCCCCCGATGTGGACTTCGCCGACCACCCCCACCGGGACCGCGTCGCCGTGGCCGTCCAGCAGGTAGATCCGGGTGCCCGCCGTCGGAGCCCCGATGCCCACACGCGGTCCCCCAGCACCCAGATCCTCGACCGTGCACCACACGGCGGTCTCGGTGGGTCCGTACTCATTGAACAGTGCGGTGGCCGGAAGCAGCGCGCGGTGACGCTCCACCAGCGCCGGCGGACATGCCTCGCCGGCAACGATCACGGTGCGCAGACTGGTCAGGGTGGCCGGATCGCCCGACGACAGCAGCGTGGCGTACAGGGACGGCACCATCAGGGTGTGGGTGATCTGGCGGGCGCGGACCAGCTCGGACAGGCAGGTGATGTCGTGGACGACCTCGGGGGTGGTCATGACCAGTGTGCCGCCGGACCCGAGGGTCCAGAAGATGCCGGCAATGGAGCTGTCGAACGAGAACGATGACAGCAGCAGGAAGCACTGCGGCGGATCACGATAGCCCAGCCCGCGTGCCGCGGTGGACGCGAGGATGGCGGCGTGCGGCACGCAGACGCCCTTTGGCTGTCCGGTGGAACCGGACGTATAGATCATGTACGCGGCGGTCTCCGGATGCAGGTCCGCATCCACGCCGGGATGACCGGCGGGGGTCTGCATGGCGTCACCGAACACCAGCGATGTCACCGGCAGGCCGTCGCACAGGTCCGCCTGCGCCTGGCGGTCATCGACGATCAGCCACGCGGCGCCGGCATCGGCGAGCATGTAGCGCAGTCGCGCCTGCGGGTAGGCAACATCGAGTGGCAGGTAGGTTGCCCCGCAGCGCAGTACCGCCAGGATCGCGACAATCATGTCGAGCGGATTGGCCAGGCAGACGCCGACCCGGCGCTCCGGCCCGGCCCCCAGCGCGGCCAGGTGCGCGGCCAGCTGCGCACTGCGGCGCTCCAGGTCGCCATACGTGAGCTGCTGCGATTCCCGGACCAGTGCGACACGCGCCGGCGATTGCGCCGCTGCGTGCAGGAACAGGCCAGCCAGACCCCGCCGGTCGGCGGCGACGGGCGGCAGCAGCGGCCCGTGCAGGACGGCACTGGCGGCGGTGCCCGCCGCGCGTCCCGACAGCGCGGCCACCGGCGTCTCCAGGTCCGACGTGCACACCGCGTCCAGCGCGTCCAGGAACTGTTCGCCCAGCACGGCAGCATCCGCATCCCCGTACTGCCCGCGGTCGTACTGGATCATGAGCTGCAGACGGTCGCCGAACTGCTCGCAGACAAGGTCCAGCGCGCCCTCGCTGTCGGCCGGGTGCGACGCGACCAGGTGCACGGCGTCTACCGGTGCGGCCACATGCACGCGATGGAGGAAGCCGGCCAGGCCACCCGATGCCGCCGGCGCGAAGGCCACGCTGGCAGCGGCGGCGGCGACCGTCGCCTCCAGTTGCGCCAGGGCCTGGCCAAGCGCGTGGGAAGGATCGACCTCGACACCGACGGCGACACGCTGGCTGTAGGGCCCGATCGCCTCGTCCAGCTCGGCGACGCGCGACGGGGCTTCAAGGTCGACGTGGACCAGGGTGTCGCCCTGGTGCCGGCGCAGGACCTGCAGCCAGGCAAACAGCAGGCGCGCCCTCGCGCCACCCGGCTGCGCCGGAGACAGTACCTGCGTGGCCAGCGCGGCGGGGACGGTCAACGCGACGCGGCCACGTTCGCGCCCTGCGCCGGCTGCCGGACGGGCGAACGGCAGGATCCGCTGCAGGTGGACGTCGGCATGGCCCTCGGCCCGGGCGGGCCACTGTTGCTGTTGCCACTCGGCGTAGTCGGCGTGCTGGACGATGGCGTCCTCGCGTGCATCGGTATCGCCGGCGAGTTCACGCTGCAGATGACGCGCGAAGACCGCCAGCGACACGGCGTCGAACTGCAGGTCGGTGCCGCGCAGCAGCAGATGGTCGCCCTGCGCGTGGGTGGACGCGATGGCCTCCAGCGTCCCGACGGCCAGGGGGGCGCGCGCGACCAGCAGCGCCAGGTCGTCCGCGAGGTTTCCCGTGGAGGGCAGCCAGTCGATCCGTGCCTGCGGCAGGACCACCTGAAGCGACTCGCTGAAGCCCTGCACGACCGGATAGCCGGTCCGCAGGATTTCATGGCGGTCGACCACCGCGCTTACCGCCGCCTGCAGGCGCGCGGGATCCAGCCCGGCGCCCAGCGCCCAAGCATGCACGCCGATGCGCCCGGCATGATCGGCCGGGCGTGCTGCCAGGCGGGTCCGCTGTTGCTCCGAAAGGCTGTACCCGGTGTGTTCGTCCTGCATGTCACGTCCCCTCAGTAGTCGTTTCAATGGCCATGCCGCGCTGCGCCTGGGCCATGCCCGTCAGCACCCTCCTCTGCCCCTGGAAAGGCTCCCGACCGTGCACGACGAGCATGTTGTCCAACCAGACAACGTCGCCGGCCTGCCAGTCGAACCGGGTCATCTCGCGTCGATAGATGTCGCGCAGACACGTCAGGTGGTCCGGATCGATATCACCGCCGTCCCCGTGGAAGGTATTGGTCGGCATGTCATGTGCGGGGAAGGTGCGCATCAGCTCCGCGCCGATGCTCGGCGGCAGGGTGCTGACGTTGAAGAAGGTGGCGTGATTGAACCAGAGCCGCTCGCCGGTCTGCGGGTGCGGCACCATCGCGTTGCCGATCTGGCGCGTCATCAGTCGATCGCCGGACTTCCACACGGTCTCGATGCCGACGCCTGCGCAATAGCGCTCGACCTCGGCACGGTCATCGGTCTGGAACACGGTCGGCCAGGGCAATCCGAAGCCATCGCCATAATTGCGGACGTACAGGATCTGACGTCGCTCGAACGCCTCCACGATGTGCGGCGGAATCGCCGCGGTGATCCGGCGGGTCGATCCAAACGGCGTGGCACCACCCGTGGACGACGGGAGGGCGCAATGAAAGTAGAGGTGAAGCGGATAGACCGGCGAGTAGGAATGCTCGTTGTGCGGGAAAATCCACTGGTCGCTGGGATAGTCGGTGGACGTATAGATGTTGCCGGCCACGGTGGTGCGCGGCGAGGCGCGGAACCGGTACTCCAGCGACGCGCCCGACCCGGCGACGATGCATTGTTCGAAGGCGGCACTGGTGCCGACCGCGAAGCCACGGAACAGCAGTGCGCCGTGTTCAAGCAGCAGGGCGGCCAGTTCCTCGCGGTTGGCCTGTATCCACTCGCCGAGGACCTGCCCGGGCGACTGGGCGGTGAACACCAGCGGCAGGCCGGACTGCGCATGCATCACCGACCGTGTCACGCGCCCGGCACCCGACACGCTCATCCCGCGCCGGCGCGTGCCGCGCAACCCGCTGGCCGCGTCCTGTTCCATCGTCATGCCTCACTCCTGTCAGCCTGGGCGGCAACCTTGCCGCTGATTGGTCGTCGCTTGACCATGCCGATTCTGCCGGCGGCCAGTCGTTCATCCTGTTCCCGGCGTGCCTGGTCGGCCGCATGCAGCTCAGCCAGCAGCGCATCGACCGGCACCCCGGTCTGCTCCACCAGCCGCTGCAGCAGCAGGCACAGCTTGCCCAGCCAGCGCTCACCCGCGTCGGCGTCGAACAGCAGCCGGTTGTACTCGATGCGCAGCCCCGCCCCGGCGTCGTTGCTCCAACCGGTCACCACCATGTCCAGCTCAGCCGACTCGCGCGCATGCGGCCAGGCGAGCACCTGCACGCCGGGCAGCTGCAGCGGTGGCACGGGCGCGTTCTGCAGCACCAGTTTGTGCTGGAACAGCGGCGCGAAACGGCGGTCGCGGGGCAGGTCCAGCGCGGCCACGACCTGGTCGAAGGGCACGTCCTGGTTGGAGTGGCCGTCGATCGCCAGCGCCTGGACGCGCGCCAGGTACGCGTCCACCTGTTCGCCGGGCTGCAACCGCACGCGCAGCGCGAGCAGGTTGACGAAGAAGCCGATCATGCCTTCCATCTCGGGACGGGTGCGGTTGGCGACATCGGTGCCGATCACGATGTCCCCCGCGCCGCTTTCCTGCGCCAGCAGCAGCGCATAGGCCGCCAGGTACAGCGAGAAGCGGGTGGTCCGGCGCTGACGCACGAACCCGACGATGGCCGATTCCAGCGATGCATCGAGCTGGCGCGTCACCACTCTGCCGTCGAAACTGCGTTCAACGCTGCGGCGTGCCGGATCGGCGATGCTGGCGTGCGTCTGCGCCCCCGCCAGTGTCTGCGTCCAGTACGCCAGCTGCCCGCTGGCCATCGCCTGCCACTGCGGCGACCGCTGCCAGGCGGCCACATCGATCGCGTCCGGCGAGCGTACGCCAGGGGCCGGGCCGTCGGCCGCGCCGATGCTGCGCAGGTAGTGCGCCTGCAGATCGGCGATCAGCACGCCCATCGACCAGCTGTCACCCACGATATGGTGCAGCGCGACCGCCAGCACCAGGTCGTCTTCGCCCAGAGAGACCAGCAGGACGCGGATCAACCCACCCTGCTCCAGATCGAACGGCCGGGCGGCGAAGTCGCCCAGGATCCGATCGACCTCCCCGGTCTGCAGCGGCCCCTGCGCGACCGTGACCCGTTCGATGTCGACCGTGGCTGCCGGCAGCACGCGCTGCCAGGGACGGCCGTCCTCTTCGAAGAATGCCGTGCGCAGCGGAGCATGATCGGCGACCAGCGCTTCGAAGGCGGCGCACAGGGCAGCGTGATCGACGCGTCCGCTCAGGCGCGCGGTGGTCAGGATGGTGTTGGCGCCTGCACCTCCCTCATGGCGTTCAAAGAACCACATCCGCTGCTGGGCGGCGGACAGCGCCACCTTGCGGGTGCGTTGTGCGGCGTCCAGTGGTGACACGTCCGGTAGCGGCGTCGCGGCCGGCGCCGGCGATGCCTGTCGCGCCCGCTCCACCACGTCGCCCAGCGTGGGGGCGGACAGGAACTGGTCCAGCGTGATGCGGCTGCCCGTGGCGGCACGCAGATGCGCGATCAGTTGGGTCGCCACCAGGGAATCGCCACCGAGATCGAAGAAGTTGTCCGCCGGACCCGCGTGCGCGCGCCCGAGCCGCTCGGCGCAGAGGGTGAGCAGCAGCGAGGCCAGTGCATCACCGGACACCGGTGCCGTCTCGTGCCGTGGCTGCGCAGCGGCCTGCGTGGACGGTACCACCGCCGCCTTCGGCGGCGCAGCCATGCCTGGGCGTTCGACCCAGTGGCGACGCCGCTGGTACGGATAGGTCGGCAGCGGGACACGGCGGCGCTCACCTGCGGGAGGCACGTTCCAGACCACACCGGCACCGTGACACCAGAGCTGCGCGTGGGCGCGCGCCATCGCCGCCGCCTCGTCGCCAACGGCTGCTGGATGCCCGAGGGTGGACAGTGCGACCGCGGCGTGCGCGCCGTCGGCCAGCGAGTGCCGTACGAGCGAGGTCAGCCCCTGGCCAGGGCCGACTTCGAGCAGCAGGTCGCTGCCACCGGCCAGCAGCGTGCGTACGGCGCGGTCGAACCGGACCGGGCTGCGCAGGTGGTCCACCCAGTAGTCGGACCGGGCGCAGTGCCCTGCATCGACCCAGTCGCCGGTGACGTTGGAGACGAACGGACGCACTGCCGGGCGCATCCGTACCGAGTCCAGCACCGCCCGGAATGCAGGGACGGCACTTTCCACGAGGGGCGAGTGGAAGGCGTGCGAGGTCACCAGGCGGCGTCGCGCGATGGTGGATGCCAGCTGCGTGTCGAGCGCGTCGATGTCTGCTGCGGTGCCTGCCACCACGCAGTGTCCTGGCGCGTTGTAGGCCGCAATGGTCACGCCCTGCGGCAACAGCGGCGCAAGCGCGTCGGCGGGAAGCGCGACGCTGAGCATGGCCCCCTGCGGCGTTTCCTGCATGACGCGCCCACGCGCCACGACCAGCGTCAGGGCGTCCGCCAGGTCGAAGACCCCGGCCAGGGTGGCGGCGACATACTCGCCCAGGCTGTGCCCGAGCATCGCATCGGCCTCCAGACCCCGGGCCTGCCATGCCTTGGCAAGCGCATGGCTGACCAGGAAGATGGCCGGTTGCGCCACCTCGGTCTGGCGCAGGCATTCGGCCGCCGCCCCATCGCCCGGCTGCAGCAACAGCGCGCGCAGGTCGTGCGGAAGCAGGCGCCGCAGGAGCTGTTCGCCGGCATCGAACGCGTCACGGAAGGCCGGATCGGCGGCATGCAGCGCCGCCGCCATGCCTGGATACTGGCTGCCCTGGCCAGGGAACAGCATGGCCACCCGCGCGCCAGGCTGCGCCACGCGCGTCCCGGCATCCGGCCGCCGCAGGGCCTCAACGGCGTCCTCCAGCGTCCGCGCGACGACCGCGCGCCGCAGCGGCAACATCCGCCGCCCCTGCTGCAGGGTATGGGCCACGTCGCACAGCGCCAAGCCGGCGTTGGCCTGCAGATGGGCCGCCAACGCGGCGCTCGACTGCGCCAACGCCACCTCATCCAGCGCCGACACGGGCAGCACGTGGATGCCGCCCTCCCGCCCCGGCGCGCGCGGCGGCGCCTGCTCCAGCACGGCATGGACGTTGGTACCGCCGATGCCGAAGGAACTGATGCCGGCACGGCGCGGCCGCGCCCGCGTTAGCCAGGGCGCAGGGTTGGCTGCAATCCGGAACCGCGATCCGCTCAGCTGCAGCGCCGGGTTCGGGGTGACGAAGCCCACCTGCGGGGGAATCAGCCCATGCGCCAGCGACAGCGACGCCTTGATCAGTCCGGCAACGCCGGAGGCGGCATTGAGGTGCCCGATGTTGGCCTTCAGCGAGCCAAGGTAGCACGGCTGCGTTCCACCCGCGCCGTAGGTCGCATGCAGCGCGTCCAGTTCGATCGGGTCGCCCAGCCGGGTGCCGGTGCCATGCGCTTCGATGTAGTCCACCTCGGCCGGATCGACCGCCGACACCAGCAGCGCCTCGCGGATGACCCGTGCCTGCCCTTCCGGGCTCGGCGCGGTGAAGCCGATTTTTCCGCGGCCGTCATTGTTCATCGCCGAGCCACGGATCACCGCGTGGATGTGGTCGCCATCGGCGATCGCGTCCTCCAGGCGCTTGAGCACCACCATGCCGACACCGCTGCCGGGCAGCGTGCCGGCCGCGGCGGCGTCGAACGGACGGCAATGCCCGTCCGGCGAAAGGATGCCGCCTTCGTTGTAGGCGTAGCCGCTGGTCTGCGTTGCCAGGATGGACGCCGCCCCGGCCAGGGCCATGTCGGTCTCGTACTGAAGCAGGCTGCGGCAGGCCAGGTGGACCGCCGCCAGCGAGGACGAGCAGCCGCAGTTGACGTTGAGGCTGGGGCCGCGCAGCCCGAGGGTGTAGGAGACAAAGGTGGGCGCGAAGTCCTTCTCGTTGTGCAGGTACAGCGGGTGCACGCCCACCCTGTGCACGATGTCCGGCGAGGCCAGCAGATGCTGGTACAGATACCCGCTGGTGCCCACGCTGGCGTAGATGGCAATCAACCCCGGATAGGTGGCGGCCACGTAGCCGGCATCCTGCAGGGCGGTTTCCGAGCACTCCAGCAGCGCCTTGTGCTGCGGGTCCTTCAGCTGGGCGTCGCCCGGGGTGATACCGAAGTAGGCCTCGTCGAAGTCCTCGACGGCCGCCATCACCGCCGCACGACGGACATAGCCGGGGCGTGCTGCCGTGGCTGCATCCACGCCGGCCGCCTGCAGCGCAGCGGCGTCCAGATCGACGATGCACTCCCGACCGTCACGGATCGCCGCCCAGAACGTGTCGGTATCGGGCGCGCCCGGGAACCGTCCGGCCATCCCGATGATGGCCACGGCCTGCGCCGGCACAGAGGTATCAGCCATCGGTACGTACCTCGCGTTGGCGCTGCAGCGCCGCGCGCGCCTTCTCCGCACGGCGCGCCATGTCGTGCTCGGCCGTCGAAGCGCCCTGGCCCGTCGCCGGTGCCGACGATGCGTCGTAGAAGCGCGCCTGGGCGGCGATGGTGGTGGCCTGGAACAGGGTCACGATCGGCATCTCCCTGCCAAATGCGGCGTCCAGCCGTGCCTTCAGCTGCACCAGCAGCAGCGAGTGGCCGCCGCAGTCGAAGAAATTGTCTTCCACGCTGACCTCGTCCACGCCGAGCAGCGCGGTCCAGATCGCGGCGATGTCGTGCTCCCGCGACGTGCGCGGCGCAACCACGGCGCGGCCGCTGCCTCGCTGGCGGCTGGCAGGCGGCAGCGCGCGCCGGTCCACCTTGCCGTTGGCGGTCACCGGCAACTGCTGCATCCACACCAGCGCCGACGGCACCATGTGGGCGGGCAGGCACGTGTGCAGCTGCGCTAGCAGCGCCGCATCGCCGGGACGCACCACACCGGTGGGCACCAGATACGCCGCCAGCCACGCGTCCGCGCCGGCCTCCTGGGCAACCACCACGGCGGCGCCGACCCCGGGCAGACGGCCGAGCACCGCCGCCACCTCGCCCGGTTCAACGCGATGGCCGCGGATCTTGACCTGGTCATCGGCGCGACCGAGCAGCTGCAGCGCGCCGTTCGGCCAATAGCGGGCACGGTCACCGGACCGGTACATGCGCGTACCGGGAGCATCCTCGCCGGACACCGGCTCGGGCAGGAACCGTTCGGCGGTCAGGTCGGGCCGGGACAGATAGCCCTGTGCCACGCCGGCACCGGCGATGTACAGCTCACCGATCACGCCGACCGGACAGGGCTGCAGCTGTGCGTCGAGCACATGCAGCCGCAGGTGTCCCAGCGCTCGGCCGATGGGCAGGCCGGCATGATGCGGTGCGCCTTGCGCCTCATGGGTCGCCACGCCGATCGTGGTCTCGGTCGGGCCGTAGTGGTTGACGACCCGCAGGTCGGGCCGACGCTCGCGCAGGCGCGCCAGCAGGGCCGGTGCCGCCGCCTCGCCCCCCAGCACCAGGCACTGCCGCGGAAGCACGGCCTCGCCCCCCGGCACCTCCAGCAGCGCGGCCAGATGGGATGGGACGATCTTGAGACAGTCCACCGGATATTGGGCCAGATGCAGGCTCAGTCGAGCCGGGTCGAGCACGGTGTCGGACGGCACGATGTCGAAACAGCGCCCGGTGAGCAGCGCGCCATACAGCGCCGTGTAGCCGAGGTCGGCGGTCCACGTGGAAAGCGCGCTCAGCGACGCCGACGCCTCCAGCCCCAGACGCTGCTCGATGGCCTGTACGTAGTGGCATACCGCCTGGTGGCTGACTTCCACGCCCTTCGGTCGGCCGGTGGAACCGGACGTATAGATCACATAGGCGATCTGCAGGGGATCGACCGCTATCCGCGACGGGCGCACCGCCGCTTCGGCCCGCGCCGGCAACCGCGTGACATCCAGCGTCGCCATGCCGTCCAGCGACGCCCAGCGGTCCGTCGCGCCGGCATGCACCAGCACGCGCGGCGAGGCTTCGGCAAGGATGTCGGCAAGCCGCTGCGTCGGTGCGTCCGGGTCCAGCGGTACGTAGGCAACGCCACAGCGGAGCGCGGCCAGCATCGCCGCGATGCACGCCGCGTCGCGCGGCAGCACCAGCGCGATCCGATCACCGTGCCGTACGCCGAGGTCGAGCAGCGCATCGGCGATGCGGCCCACCTGGTGATCCAGCGCCGCGTAATCCAGGACCGTCTGCCCGGACCGGACCGCCGGCGCATGTGGGAACCCTGCCACACATGCATCGAACAGGGCATCGGCACTGACCGGACGCGCCGGGGTGACCGCAGGCCCGCACAGCGGGGTGTACCCCGCCAGCGGCGCCTGCAGCAGCGCGCTGCGCATCTGCTCTGCCAGCACGTCGATATCGGCCGCACTGAAGCAGCGGGCATCGAACACGAATTCAAGCATCCACGCGCCCGCGTCGATGCCCGCCCGCAGCACCAGCTGACCCGGCATGATGGCCAGCCCGCTGTCGCCGCGCCACCGCGCACCGCCGTTGCCGCCGCTCGTGCGCCACTGATATCCGTGCACAGGCAAAGGCAGGGCCGGATCGAAATACTCCTGATGCCGCCGCGCCTGCGCGAGCGCGTCCGCCATACGCGCCGCGCTGTCGGCCGCCGTCAGGCCGCAGGTATCGCAGCGCAGCGGAATCGCGCGGGCGACAGGCCCGATCACCGTGGCAAGTTCGTCAAACCTGCGGCCGTGATCGAACAGCGTCAGGTCCAATGCGCCCACGCCGCACCATCGGGAGAGCACGCCGTGCCAGGCGAGCAGAGCCTGCAGTTCCGGTTCGACCGGACCGGTCACGCCGCTCTCCACCCGGTAGTTCCGCCGCGCCGGGGTGACGCTGGACGAGGCGGCATGGCGCGCGAACGGCAGCCGTGCCGCGTGCGCGGCGTCTGCGTTGAGCGAGGACCAGAACGCGCGCCCGGCTTCGGCGACCGGGCTTTCCAGGACGTCGTGCATCCACTCGGCGATATCGATGTACTGCGTGTCGGCCACGAACGGCTCGGACGCGGCCAACGCCTGCGCGAGCAGTGCCAGCGCGGCGTCATCGGCGATCCAGGTGGGCGCGCGCAGCAGCAGGTGCCGAGGGCCGGTCGCTGCGTCCAGCAGCGCCACCGCCAGGTTCGCCTGCCGGCTCGCGCTGCAGTCCAGCCAGGCATCGACCAGCGTGTCGACGTCCGCGTCCGCCTCCGCCTCCGTCGCCAGCCTGCCTGCGACCACATGGCAGCGCGCCGTTTCGCGGACGTACTGCACCGGTTCGCGCAGCCCATCCACCTGGACAAGTTCGACCCGCAGGATTTCCAGCTCGGCAGCCAGCCGCTGCAGCCGCGCTGCCAGTGCATCCGGCGTCAGCGGCGCATCCAGAGCGAACACTGCGGCGCTGTACCCCGTTCCCGTGCCGCGTCCCTGCCATGCATGGCGCTGCAGGGGTGACAGACGATATCCGACATCAGTTTCCAGCATGGTTTTCCTTCATCCCTTGAAGTCCAACTGCGTTCCTGGCTGACAGTGCTGCAACGGTTCAGTCCGTCATGGCCACCAGAATCCTCCTGGGGCCGCGAAACGGCATGCGACCGTGCGCGAACAGCATGTTGTCCAACACCAGCAGGTCACCACTCTGCCAGGGGAAGCGGATCGCATGGCGTTCATAGCAGCCACGGATCTCTTCCAGCACGCTGTCCTCTATTTCCCCCCCATCGCCGTAGCACGCATGCCGGGGAAGGTTGTCCCTTCCGCATGCGGCCAGCAGCATCGCCCCCTGGTCTTCCGGCAAGGAAGACACATGGAACAGGTGGGCCTGGTTGAACCAGACCTTCTCGCCGGTCAGTGGGTGTGTTGCAGACGCCTGGCATACCTGCCAGGTGCGAAGCCGTTCCCCTTCCCGCCACGAGAACCCGATGCCCGCCTGGGCACAGAATGTTTCGACCTCGCTGCGCGATTCAGTCTGAAACACTTCCTGCCAAGACAGGTCCAGTTCACCGTAGTTGCGAACATACATTATTTTTCGCCGTTCGAGGCGCTCGCGAAGCGCCGGATCGAGCGACGCATACACTTTCCTGCTGTCGGCGATCGGCGTCTCACCGCCTTCGGCGCTCGGCTGCTGCGCATGGAAATAGATGACGCCCGGCCACGCATGCGTGTACGAGTTCTCGTTGTGCAGCGGAATGGCGTACTCGGCGGGATACTCGGTGGAGGTGTAGATGCGGTCGTCCAGCTGCGTGCGCGGCGTCGAGCGGTTCTCGTAGGTCAGCCGTTCGCCGCCGCCCAGCGCATCCACCACGCCTTTGAACACGGCCACATCGTCGATGCCCATGTTGCGGTACAGCAAGGCGCCGTGCCGCAGCAGGCACTCGCGCAACTGCGCGCGATGGGTGCGGGTCCAGGCCACGGGATCGATCTGCGCCCCGGCGTTCGCCTGCAGGCGCCGAGGTATCGGATGCCCGTCGGCGAAGTCCAGCTCCTCCACCAGGTTGCCCGACACCGGCACCTGGCGCCGCCCGCTGCGCTGGCGCAACAGGGACAGCGAGGACGGCGATTCGATCTCACTCATGGTCGACGACTCCTTCGTTGATGATGGCGTTGCGCCGACGACTGCGCGCCAGCATGCCGTGGGATGCTTCCTGCAACGATGCCGCCTGGCGCGCCTGCGCGGCGTCCTCGATCCGTGCCAGTGCCTCGATCAGCGCTTCCACGGTCTGCGTGGGTGCTGCACTGGAGACGTCGAGCAGGTGCGCGAACTGTGCCGACAGGCGCTCAGCGGTGGCGCGGGTGAATACGTCGGTGTTGAAACTCAGGCTGCCACGCAGTTCGCCTTCCACCTCCTCGATGGTGAACTGCAGGTCGAACTTGGACGAGCCGGCGTCCACACCCACCGGCTCGACCATCAGGCCGGGCATCGCCTCCTGCTGGATCGGGACGTTCTGCAGCACCAGCTTCACCTGGAACAGCGGGGTGTGGGCCAGCGTGCGGGGATGGCCCACCGCGTCCACCACCTGGTCGAAGGGCGCGTCCTGATGCGCATACGCATCCAGGGCGGTCTGACGTGCGCGCCGGAGCAGTGCCTCGAAGGTGGGATCACCAGCAAGATCCACGCGCATGACCACCTGGTTGGCGAACAGGCCGAACACCGCTTCCAGGTCCCGCTCGGCGCGGTTGGCCACGGTCGCTCCCACCGCGATATCGCGGCTGCCACTGGCGTGCGCAAGCACCACATCCAGCGCCGCGAGCAGGTACATGTACAACGTGATGCCCTGCTTGTTGCACTGCGCGACAACGCGATCCCGCACGGCGCCGCCGATGCGCAGGTCCACTGTGGCGCCCCGGAAGCTCTGCACGGCCGGCCGCGGCAGGTCGGTGCGGATCGGCAGCAGCGCGGGCAGGCCGGCCAACCGGGCACGCCAGTAGTCCAGCTGCGTCCCGGTGACACCCTCCATCTGCAGCGCGCGTTCGCGCGCGACGTGATCGGCGTAGCCCAGCCGCAACGGCGGCAACCGGGCGCCCTCGGTACCGCCTGCATAGAGTGCCGCCAGCTCGCGCAGCAGCAGCGCCATCGACCAGCCATCGGCGGCAATGTGATGCACGCTGAGCAGCAGCACATGCTGCACCGGCCCGATCCGCACCAGGGTGAACCGGTGCACCGGCCCGGCCGCGAGGTCGAACGGCGCTGCGGCCTCTTCACGCGCGATGACCTCCAGCGCCTCCGCGTCGCAGGCGATCAGCCGCATCGCGTCCGCCATGCCCTCATCCACCACCCGCCGCGGAACGCCGGCGTCGTCGACAAAGCGCGTGCGAAGGGCGGCGTGGCGCTCCACCAGGTGCGCGAGGCAGTCGCGCAGGCGCTCCTCGTCGAGCACCCCGTCAAGGCGCAGCGCGGTGGTGATGTTGTAGGTCGCGTCCTGGCCCTGGAGACGGTCCAGGAACCACAGACCACGCTGCGCATAGGACAGCGCGCCATCGTCGGCGACCGGCCCCGACGGCGCTCGACGGGAGATGCCTGCAGACCGCTGCGCATCGATGCGGGATGCCAATCCAGCCACCGTGGGCGACTCGAACAGCGCGCGCACCGGCAGATCAATGGAGAACGCCTCCCGCGCGCGGACCACGACCTGGGCGGTCAACAGCGAGTGCCCGCCCATCTCGAAGAAGTTGCTGTCGCGGTCCACGACCGGCCGGTCCAGCACTTCACTCCAGATGCCGAGCAGCAGTTCCTCGCTGGCCGACAGGGTACCGGGCGCCACCGGCAGCGTCGCCGCCTGCCCGTCCGGCAGCGGCAACTGCTTGCGATCCACCTTGCCGTTGGCCGACAAGGGGAAGGCCGCGAGCGTCACGTAATGCCACGGCACCATGTAATGCGGCAGGCGCTCGGCGAGTGCCTCCCGCAGCGTGGCCGCCACCGGTCCGCCGGTCTCCGAGGGCCGCACGTAGGCCACCAGCCGGCGTTCGCCCGGCGTGTCCTCGCGGACGACCACGAGCGCATCGCCAACGCCCGGCTGCTGCTGCAGCGTTGCTTCGATCTCGCCCAGTTCAATGCGATAACCGTTGACCTTCACCTGGAAGTCGGCGCGCCCCAGGAACTCGATGTTGCCGTCGTCCAGGTAGCGCCCCCTGTCGCCGGTGCGATAGAGGCGCTCCCCCGTGCCGGGATGGACAATGAAGCTGGCGGCGGTCTTCACCGGGTCGCGCCAGTAGCCGAGAGCCAGGCCGACGCCGCCGATGAACAGGTCGCCCTCGATGCCGATCGGGCAAGGCGCCAGCCTTGCATCGAGCACGTAGAAGCGCTGGTTGGCCAGTGCCTTGCCGTACGGAATGCTGGGCCAGGACGGGTCGACCTCGCCGATGGGATAGAGAATGGACCAGATCGACGCCTCGGTGGCCCCGCCCATCGACACGATCGCGCCGCCGGGGAAGCGCGCCCGGTAGCGCTGCGGCAACGACAGCGGTATCCAGTCGCCGCTCAGCATCGCCAGCCGCAGGCTGCCGGGCAGACAGCGGTCCTGCCGCTCCAGCTCGTCCACCAGCAGCTGCAGCAGCGCCGGCACGGAATTCCACAGCGTCACCCCGTGGGCCTGCAGCAGCTGCGTCCAGGCGGCCGGATCCTGCTGCGCGGACGCGGCAGGCATCACCACCGCAGCCCCTGCTGCCAGCGGGCCGAAGATGTCATACACGGAAAGATCGAAGCTCAGCGACGATACCGCCAGCACGCGATCCCGCGCCTCCACGTTGAAGCGCGCATTGATGTCGCGGACGGTGTTGACCGCGCCGCGATGATCGATCATCACGCCCTTGGGTTGCCCCGTCGAGCCGGAGGTGAAGATCGTGTACGCCAGATCGGCCGCCACCTGCAGTGCGGGCACCGGCCCCTCCAGCAGCGCATCATCGGCGTGGATGTCCAGCCGTGCCACGCCCGCGGGCAGCACATCGCCGCAGGCGACACCCGGCACCGACAGCACTGCGGCTGCCTCGCCGTGGCCGACCAGGAAGGCACGGCGCTCGGCCGGCCAGGACGACTCGATCGGCAGGTAGGCCGCGCCCGCGTACAGAACCGCGTACACCGCGACCACCTGCTGCCAGCCCTTCTCCATCACCACTGCCACGTGCTGCCCGGGGCGCACGCCGGCGTCGGACAGCCGCCGGCTCACGGCAAGCGCGTGCTGGTGCACCTGTCGGTAGGTCATCTGCCTGTCGTCGGCGATGACCGCCACGGCATCCGGCGTCCGCGCAAGCTGGGCAGCGAACAGGCCATGCAGGGTCGCGTCGGGGTCCCCCAGATCGGTGGCAGTGGCGTTCCACTCCCCATCAATGGCCGCCTGCTCGGCTGCGGTGAGCATGGGCAGCGCGCCCAGCGCCGAGGCCGGTTGTTCGGCCATCGACTGCAGCAGCCGGGCCAGATGGCCGAGCAGCCGTGTCGCAGCAGCCGGGGCGAAACGCTGTGCATCGTGGTACAGGCAGAACGACAGGCATTCGCCGGGCTCGACCATCAATGTCAACGGCAGCTCGGTCTGGTCCAGCGCGTCGGCCCAGTCGATCCGCAGTCCATCGCCCAGAACGCCATCGACCGCAGGATAGTTCTCGAACACCACCAGGGTGTCGAACAGCGGCGTGCCGGCGGCAAGGCCCGTCCACTGCACGATATCGGCGAGCGAGCAGTGTCCGTGCGATTCACGCTCGGACTGCGCGGCATGCAGACCGGCCAGCCACGGCAGCAGTTCCCGCGTGTCGTCGACCTGCACCCGCACCGGCAGACTGTTGATGAAGGGTCCGACCGTGCGTTCAACGCCCGGCAGATCCACCGGCCGCCCCGAGGCGGTACACCCGTACACCACGTCCGCGTCGCCGCTGTAGCGGGCGAGCAGAATCGCCCAGGCGCCCTGCACCAGCACGCCGAGCGTCAACTGGCAGCGACGCGCAAGCGCCTGCAGGGCCGCCGTGTGCCGTCCGTCGAGGGTGCCGCGCGAGGCGCACGGACGCTTCTCTCCGCGTGCGGGAGCAGCGAGGCTGCCACCGGCCAGTGGCTGGCGCGGCGACAGTCCCTCGAAGGTCCGTTGCCAATACGCGGCCATCGAGGTGCGGTCCTGGCGGCGCAGCCACGCCACGTGATCGGCGAAACGGCGGGGTTCGGGCAGCGTCGGCCGGCGGCCTGCCACCAGCGCCTGGTAGCACGCCAGCACTTCGGCGAGCACGATCGATCGCGACCACCCATCAGACACCGCGTGGTGTTCGCTGAGCACGAAGCGGTGGACATCGTCGGCAAACTGCAGCAGGTAGACCCGCAGCAACGGCGCCTGTTCGAAACAGAAGCCGCGCTCGCGGTCCTCCTGCAGCAGCGCCTGGTAGCGCTGCTCCTGCTGGGCCGGCGGCAGCGACCGCCAGTCATGGAAGACCCACGGAAGGTCGACGCTGCGCTGTACCACCATCACCGGTACCGCACCCGCTGCGCGCTGCACGCTGGCGCGGTAGACATCGTGGCGCCCTGCCACGATCTGCCAGGCCTGCTGGAAGGCAACTGCGTCCAGACGCCCGCTGATCTGGTTGCGGAGGTGCGATACATACACGCCCTCACCGGGGGCCAGCAGCGAGTGGTAGATCAGTCCGTGCTGGATCGGGGTGACCGGGAAGATCGTCTCGATCATGCGGGCCGAGGCCAGCCCGGTGGACGCGACCAGCGCGTCCAGTTCCTCCTGTCCGTCCTCCAGCAGCGGCACATCGGAGGGCGACAGTCCGCCGCTGGATGCCAGCACGCAGTGTCCCACCAGGCCGCGCAGCGCCTGGACATACTGCGCGGCCCATGCGGCGACATCCTCCTTCCGGACGTACGTCGGACAATAGGTGAACACCACCTGCAGCCGCTGGTCCTTGACGAAGGCGACCACGTCGATCGCATGGGTACGCGTCTCGTCGTGGGCCTGCATGGCCCCAGGGTGTTCCAGCGCGAGGTCGAACAGGCTGCCCTGCCCCATCGACTGATCGAACTGCCCGAGGTAGTTGAAGCTCACCGCCGGTGCAGGCGCCTCATCCACACCCGCCCCGAGGTAGCGCACCACGCCATAGGCCAGTCCCTTGCCCGGAAGCGCGCGCAGCTGCTCCTTCACCGCCAGCAGGCAACGCCCTTCGTCGCCCGCGGCAGGCAGGTCCAGCGTGAGCGGGAACATGGACGTGAACCAGCCCACCGTCCGCGATACGTCGATCTGGTCGAACAGGTCTTCGCGTCCGTGGCCTTCCAGCGTCAGGCTGAGCTGAAGCTGGCCGGTCAGCGCACGGGCAGACAGCGCCAGGGCGCACAGCAGCAGATCATTGATCTCGGTGCGGTAGGCCGCGCCGGCCTCCCGGAGCAGGCAGTGGGTGTCGCCTTCGTCCAACGCCAGTTCGTACTGCTCCTGTCCACCATGCCGGTTGTGGCCACCGTCGAGCAGCGGCACGGGCAGCGGCGCCAGCGGCATGCCGTGCCAGTAGCGCGCCTGCTCGTTGGCCTGCTCAGTGCGGGCGTAGTGCTGGAGTTGCCCGGTCCACGCCTTGTAGGCGCTGGTCTTGGCCGGCAGCAGGGCCGGTGTACCCGCCGCATGCGCGGTGTAGAGCGTGGCCAGGTCTTCCAGCAGGATGCGCCAGGACACCCCGTCAGTGACGAGATGGTGGACCACCAGCAGCAGTCGCAGCTCGCCGTGTCCCAGGTCGAAGCACGCGGCACGCAGGGCTGGCGAACGCTCAAGCACAAGACTGCCCTGCATCGCGGCGGCTTGGTCCTGCATGGCCTGGGCGGCCGCCTCCGGTGCATGCATGCCCAGGTCGTGCCACTCCGGCACCACCTCCTCCGGAGCACCGTAGGACTGATGCCAGCGGCCCCCGTCCTGCCGATAGCACAGCCGCAACGCGTCGTGGTGCTCTACCAGCGCGGTAAGCGCGGCCTGCATTGCCGCCAGGTCCAGCGAAGGCCGGTTGACCTTGAGCAGCAACGACTGGTTCCAATGATGCGGGTGCGCGAATGGCTGCGCGAAGAACCACGCCTGGATCGGTGCCAGCGGACAGTCGCCGCTGAGCACCCCCTGCTCGGCCAGAATCGCCGGTGCGTCCGGTTGCGCCGCGACCTCGGCCAGTTCGGCGATGGTCTGCCGCTCGAACAGCTGCCGGGAGGTCAGGCGCAATCCCGCCTGGTTGGCCCGTGCCACCACCTGCGTGCCCAGTACCGAATCGCCCCCCAGCTCGAAGAAGTTCTCATGCACCCCGATCCGCTGCAGCCCCAACACCTGCCGCCACACCTCCACCAGCGTGCGCTCGCAGGCGTTGCGCGGCAGCTGCGGATCATGGCCTTCAGCAGCGCCCGTAGCGCCCATGCCGGCCAGCGCGGCCTCGTCCAGGGAGCCGTCGGGCAGGCGCGGAATGCGCTCGCACGGCCGCACATCCAGCACATGCCGGTGCCCCAGCCCATCGCGGTAGGTATCCGTCGCCTGTGCGACGAGGGCCGCAGGCGCCGCGATGTAGGCAGCCAGCACGCGGCGTCGGGCCGGCGTGCCCTCGATGTCGGGCAGCAGGTGTCGATTGGCACCGTCCAACCCGACCGAATAGCGTCCTGGCGACCGGCACAGCAGGGCCTTCATCGACACCCAGCCCTCTTCCAGGCTGATGGCGTGGTAGCCCATCGCGCGCGAGGCCTCGCGTGCATAGCCGGGGTTGTCCTGGCTCATGCCCACGTCGTCCCACATGGCCCAGTCGATGACGTAGGTGTTGGGGAAGCGCGGGCGCAGCTGTTCCGCATACCCGGCCAACGCACCGTTGGCCATCGAATAGGCACCAAACGTCGCACCGCCGTACAGCGCGTTGACCGACGAGAACGCCACGCAGAGCAGCGACGGGCGTTCCTCGAGCAGCGGCACCACGGCATGCAGCCCGCCCACCTTGGGCGTCAGTGCGGCACGGTAGGCCTGCTCGGTCTCTTCCGCAAGGCCGTGGCGGCTGGCCTGCGACCAGTGCGCGGCTACATTGCCGCCCTCCGCCAGATCGCCCGCCAGGTGGAACACCCCGTCCAGCCTCCGTCCCCACCGCCGCTCGGCCTCGGCCACGGCGGCGCACACGGCAGCGCTGTCGGTGACATCGGCCTGGACATAGAGCACAGCGCCATCGCGCGCACGCGACCGCAGCTCGGCAAGGACGCGGGCCCGCTCACGCTCACGTGCATCGCCATCGGGCGTGGCAGCGCTGCGCCCGATCAGCAGCACCTGCGCATCGAACTCGTGGCACAGCCGGTTGGCCAGGTACCGGCCGATACCCCCCAGGCCACCGGTCAGCAGGTAGGTTCCGCCCCTGACCAGCGGCAACGGCTGTGCATCGGCGGCGCTGACGTCCAGCTCGGACAACCGAGGCAGCAGGCGCTGCGACCGCCGGTACATCACTTCGTGATCGAGCGCGGCGGCACTGCCTTCTTCCAGAAGCCGCGCGACGGTCCCCTCCGCGTCGGCATCGGCAAGGTGCACCAGGCTGGGTTCGAGACAGCTCGCTTCCAGCGCGGCGGTGCGCAGCAGGCCCGGCAACGCGGCATCTGCCGCCGTGGCGCCGGCCTCACCGCCGCGTGCGAGCAGGAACTGCACGTCCTGCGCGGGGGCGCACTGCGCCAGCACCCGCAGCAGCGTGCGCACCGGAGCGAGGGCCGCATCGGTCTCACTCACCGGGTCGTGCGCCGGCGCATCGACGGGGTCCTGCCAGAACCAGAGCAGCTGCAGCACGCCAGCCGTGCTGGCAAGCGCGGCATCCAGCAGTGCCCGGTAATCCTCGGCGCGGTCGCGGCGCACCACATGGGTTCGAGGCGTTGCCCCGTCCGGTGCGACGATGTCCACGGCAGGCGCGCCACCGGCCGGCCACACCAGCCATAGCGGCACGGTGTCGCCCGACGCTGCCAGCAGCGCGCGCGCCTGCAGCGCATCATCCACGAACGCGATCCGCGCAGCAGGCGTGCGTGCCCCCATCGCGCGACGCTGTGCAGGCCGCCACGTGCGTCGGTGGAACCACGCCGGCACCGTGTTGGCGTTGCCGGCCAGCAGGTCCTGCGTGCGCAGCAGGCTGTCGAACCGGCCGGCCATCAGCTGCGCGGCCAGCTGGCCACGCTGGATCTTGCCGATGGAGGTCTTGGGCACATCGTCGACCGACAACGGGACGATGTAGGACGGATTGACCTGGCAGCCGCGCAGGACCGCCTGCCGCACCGCGCGGATGGCGGCATCGGTGTCCCCCGCTTCTGCGGCGGGAACGAAGAAAATCGCCAGTCGATCGGTCGCCGCGCCCGGCTCGCGCACCGCGGTGGCAGCGGTGAAGGAGATCTGCACGGCGCCGGTCTCATCCACCACCTGTTCGATCTCGTGGCTGTGGAAGTTGGCGCCGTTGATGATGATCACGTCCTTCTCGCGACCGGTGATGGTCAACCCCACCGCACCGATCGTGGCCAGGTCGCCGGTGTTGAACCAGCCATCGGCGGTGAACGCCTCCGACGTCGCCTCGACGTTGTGCAGATAGCCGCTGGTGACATTCGGGCCCCGGATCTGCAGGCGTCCGACCCGTCCCATCGGCTGCACGCGGTCGTCGGCGTCCACGATGCGGATGGCCACGCCGGGAATCGGCTCGCCCACCGCGACGAACGGATCGTCATCACGGCTGCCCTCCAGGGTCAGTCGCGAGAACACGACGCCCGAGCACGTCTCGGACATGCCCCAGGAGGGGCGCATACTGGTGCCGGGCAGGCCGAAGGCGCGCAGGCGACGCAGGAACCCACGCGCGCTCTTGCTGACGATCGCTTCGCCGCCATTGAGGATGAACTGCATCGAGGACAGGTCCCAGCTGCGTTCGGGCGCGTGGTCCACGGCTTCATTGACCAGCGCGAAGGCGAAGTTGGGTGCCCAGGTGGCGGTTGCGCGGTACTGTTGGATCAGGTCCAGCCAGCGCAGCGGCGCCTCCAGCACATACTCGGTGGCGACCTGAAGCTGTTCGCAGGCAAGCCAGGTATCGAGCACGTGGAACATGACCAGCCCACCGACGTGGTCCAGCGGCATCCAGTTCATCGATACGGCACCGGCATCGAATCCGTTGTGCAGCGCTGTGGCGGCCGAGCGTGCGATCAGCGCCCGGTGGCTCTGTCGCACCGCTTTGGGCATGCCGGTACTTCCGGACGTCAGCAGCAGCAGGGCGACGTCATCCGCATCGGGCGTGTGCAGGTGACCCGGTGCCTGCGCGCGTGCGAGCACGGCGCCGTCGAGCACGGCGACGGGCACGTCTTCGCGACGCAGCAGCGCGGCGATTCCACTGTACTGGGCCGCGCTGGCCACCACCGCCCTGGGCTGCAGCAGCCGGCAGGTATTGAGCAGCTTGTCGCGTCCGGCACTGGGCACATCATAGCTGGGCAGCACCCCCAGCGGCACCGGCACCAGTCCGCCGAGCACGCAGGCCCAGAACACCGGCACGACGTCCAGGTTGTCGGCCAGCTGAAGCACCACGATGTCGCCGGGGACAACGCCTGCCTGACTCAACCCGCCCAGCACCTTCTCGGCCTCCACCAGCACCTGGGCATAGCTGCGGCGCACGGCCACGCCGTCGCGGTCGATGCAGATGACCCCCCGGTCGCCGGCCGCCGCGCGCCGTAGCACGGCCCCCAGGTCGGTCGGCAGGTCCGACGGCAGGGCATTGCCCTCGAGCAGCGCGTCAGCCTGCGGCGCGGTCGCCGCCTGCAGTGTCGCGTCGGCGGCATCCTCGACCCGGGCCTGCTCCACGGCCTGGCGACGCCAGCCCGGAATCGCATCGGCCAGGTGGTGGCGACGCGCCTGCACCTCGGTGTCCACCAGCACTGCGGCCGTATCGGCGCCTGCGGTCGCCTCGGACAGCGCCTGCGCTACCCGCGCCATGTCCGTGTCTGCCAGCGCAGGACACATCTTCAGCGCGGCGAGGTCGACCCGACCGTCGGCGCACAGCGGAATGGTCGATACGCTCACCCAGATGTCCGGACGGAGGCCCACCGGCAGCAACAGCGCGGTGGCCTCGGCGACCGACGCCACCGCTTCGCTGCGCGCGACCACGACGTACACCACGAGCCGGTCGCCGTCAGCGGTGGGCTGGAGCGCGACGTGCGCATCCTTGACCATCGCATGCGCCTGCACCGTCGCTTCGATGCCCGCCAGTGCGAGCGCATGGCCATCGCGGCGGACCACATCGGCCGGCCCCGGCAGCAACTGCAACTGTCCGTCCGGACGCCAGCGCGCCCGTCGCTGCAGCGTCAGCGGCGACGGACCGGCCACGCGCACGTTGCCGGCGATGGTCGGGGCGCAGCCACGGCCCTGCGCGTCGCAGATCTCCAACGCGGCATCCCACGCCTCCCAGCGGTCCTGACCCGGCGACGCGCTGCCGCCGGCCATCGACTGCGCGACTACATGCGCCGGCGACGGGGTCAACGCGTGGAGATGGTGAAGCTGGGCGAGCGCGCCGCCGACCTTGGCCTGCAGGCGGTTCAGATCGGTGGCCCCGCCCACGTAGATCAGGATGGGCGGCAGCAGGCCCGGATGCGCCGCCTGCACCTCGCCGATGCAGCGGTCGTCGCAGAGCAGCGCCTGGCCCGACATGCCACCGGCGTGCAGGATCACGCGCGCCGCCTGGCCTGCCCACAGCATGTCGCGCACGAATCCTGCCGTACCGGGATGCCGCAACAGGGTCACGTCGTCGCCACGCACCAAGGCGCAGCAGCGGCCTTGCCGCAGAACCGCTGCATGCAGCGTGTCATGCGAGCAGACCCGTGCGGTGCCTTCGCAGTCCACCTGCAGGGCCGGTACATCCAGACGGGGCGACCAGAGGGCGTCCGGGACGACGGCGGCGTCCGGCGCGACCAGATCGCGCCAGGCGATCGCGCGCAGGTCAGCGTCGAGCGGCGACGCCGGTTCCTCTCCGTCATGGATGAGGACGGTGCAGCCGTGGCGCCCCAGCAGCGCGCGCAGCGCGCCTGCCGGCAACGTCCGGTCCACCAGCAACGGCACCACGCCTGCGTGCCAGCACGCCAGCACCGCCGTCCAGCCTGCCACCGCATCGTCCATCGCCACACCGACCACCGCCCCCTGGCCGGCGGTGCCCGCCAGCGCGCGGGCCGCGGGGACCGCCGCCTGCAGCAGATCCCGGCCCTCGTGGACGCCGTCTGCGTCCACCAGCCGCATGTCCGCGCAGCGGGCCTGCAGGGCGGCCACCGTGGTGGCATCGACCGCCGCCCCTTCCGGCAACGGCAACCGCGGGGGCAGTGCCGCCGCGATCGTCCCAGCCACCGGCGCCTCCGGCGCGCGCACCAGCGCGCTCAGCAGCGCGCCGTACTGGGCACCGAAGGTGCGCATCGTCGCGGCCTGGTAGAGGTCCGTGCTGTACGTGAGGATCGCACGGTACCCGGCGGTCTGCGGCTGCAGTTCCAGCACCAGATCGAAATCGCTGCCCTCACGGCCGATCTCGATCGGCTCGATCGCCAGCCCGCCCAGCGCGAGATCCCCGCCGGGCACGTTCTGCACCGCGAACAACACCTGCGCCAAGGGGGCGTGCGCGGTGCTCCGCACCGGATTCAGCGCGTCCACGACCTGGTCGAACGGCAGCTCCTGGTGGGCATAGGCCTGCAGCGTGCCGTGCCGCACCTGCTCCAGCAGCTGGGTGAAGCTGAGTGCCGTGTCGATCGCATCGCGGAGCAGCACGGTGTTGGCGAAGAAGCCGATGACCCCCGCCAGCTCCGAGCGTCCCCGATTGGCCACGGGAGTTGCAACGAGAATATCGCTGCGCCCGCTGTGGACGCCCAGCAGTACCTCGAATGCCGCAAGCAGCACCATGAAAGGCGTAGCGGAGCAACGACGGGCCAGCGCGGCCACCGCGTCGGCCGTGGACGCATCCAGGTCGAAGAACAGCGTCGCGGCCTGGAAGCTCTTGGTCGCGGGGCGAGGATAGTCGCCCGGCAGGTCCAGCAGGGGCGGAGCATCGGCAAGACGCTCGCGCCAGTACGCAAGGTGGCGCCGCGCCTGGTCAGGGCCCATCTGGTCCTGCTGCCAGTGCGCGTAGTCGACGTACTGCACCGGCAACGGGTCCAGTGCCGCCGTCGCCCCGCTCGCATGGGCCGCATACAGGCGGCTCAGCTCGCCGATCAGGACACCCATCGACCAGCCATCGGAGATGATGTGGTGCATGTTCACCAGCAGCACATGCGATTCTGCGTCCTCGCGCAGCAGCTGCGTTTCGAACAGGGGCCCGGTCTGCAGATCGAACACGCGCTGGCTCAGCGCGGCGCAGCGGGCGTCCACCGCCGCGGCGCGATCGGCGGCTGTCAGCGGTGACAGATCCACCTGGGTCAGCGCCTGGCCCCCGGCAGGATGTACGCGCTGCACCACCGCAACGCCATCCAGCTCGAAGGTGGTCCGCAGGGATTCGTGACGCGCCTGCAGGTCGTCGAGCGCGGACTGCAGCGCCGGCAGATCAAGGGGACCACGCAGGCGAACCGCCGACGACATGTTGTACGCCGCATTGCCGCCGCGCTCCTGGAACATCCACATGCGCTGCTGGGCCGGACTGACGGCATGTACGGACTGGCTGCGATCCACCAGCGGGATCGGTGCCGGTGCCGCCGTAGTGCCTTGCTGGCGCAGCGCACGCATCAGTGCGTCGCGTTCGGCGGGAGAGAGACGGGCGATCCTGTCGTTCAGCGAATCCATGTCGTAGTGCCTCCAAGTCCATTGCTTCGGCACGGACGCCTCCCGCCCGTACCCCTGTGCCCGGCCGCGCAGCTCAGCCTGCGAGCGGCTCGGGCGCTCCTTCGATCTCCGCCAGCAGGCGCGCCAGCAATGCGTCATCGGCCCCGTCGACCTGCGCCAGCAGCAGCCGGTTGGCCAACCCGGCCACCGTGGGCGCGCCGAACAGGTCGGCGATGGTCAGGCGAACGCCGGTACGTTCCTCCAGGGCGACCAGAATCCGCGCCGCCAGCAGCGAATGGCCGCCGAGTTCGAAGAAGTCCTGGTCGACGTAGATGCGCGCAATGCCGAACTGGGCCTGCCAGACGTCGGCAACGGTCCGCTCCATCTCATCGCGCGGCAGCACACCGCTGGGTGCAGCTGCGGTGGCTGCCAGCGCTGGCGGCAGAACCTCGGCCGGCATGATCTGCCCCGGCGCTGCGATCCAGTGCCGGCGGCGCTCGAACGCCACACCGGGAAGCCCCACGCGCCGCCCCCTGCGCGCCTGGTTGAAGGCACGCCAGTCAATCTCGACACCCGCCATCCAGGCCTGGGCCAGGCCCGCCATCAGCGCGGCGTGGTCGCTGCTGGCATCGCGCGGATGGCGCAGGGAGCTGCACACCACATGCGCATCGATGCCCGGCTGTTGCCGGGCCAGCGTCGTCAACGTGACGCCGGGCCCCACTTCGATCAGCACCGCAGCGCCGCCGTCCAGCACGGTGTCCATGCCATCGGCGAAGCGCACCGGCTCACGCAGATGCCGGACCCAGTACGCTGCGGAGGTCGCCTCTTCGGGTGCCAGCAGGCGCCCGGTGACATTGGACACCAGCGGAATCCGCGGGGCGAGCAGCCTTACGCCACGCATTACATCGCCGAACGCGGACAGTGCCGGATCCATCATCGGCGAGTGGAACGCGTGCGAGGCGGGCAGCAGGTGGCACTCGGTGCGCGGCGCCAGTCGATCACGCAGCCGCTCCAACGCCTCCACGGGACCGGCCGCCACGCACAGTGTGGGTGCGTTCACCACGGCTGCCACGCAGCCGGCCGTGGCCTCTCCGCCGTCGGCCAGGGCCTGCTGAAGGGCCGCCTCGGAGAGCGGCACGACCAGCATGCCGCCGGGCGCCAGCGCATCGAGCAGTGCGCCGCGCCGTGCCACGACCTTGATCGCGTCTTCCAGCCCGAGCACGCCGGACACGCAGGCGGCCACGTACTCGCCCAGACTGTGGCCGATCAGCAGATCCGGCTGGATGCCCCAGGCCTGCAACTGGCAGGCAAGCGCGTACTCCACGCAGAACAGGGCCGACTGGGTGTAGCGGGTCTGCTTCAGCCGGGGGTCGTCATCGGCGAAGAGAATGTCGCGCACGTCGCAGTCGAGCTCCGGCCGCAGCAGATCCGCGCACTCGTCCAGTGTCTGCCGGAACACGCGCTCGTGCTCGTACAGCCCGCGGCACATGCCCGCATGCTGCGCGCCCTGCCCGGGGAACATGAACACCACGCGGCGCTTTTTCGAATGGACCTCGCGGCCGGCGCGGGCCATCTCCCGCCGCAACGCGTCGGCTGCGGAGGCGCCATCGGCGCAGGCCACGGCACAGCGGAACCGGTGATGGCTGCGGCCGGCCTGCAGGGTGAAGGCGGCATCGGCGATGTCCACCCCGCCTTCGGCCAGTGCCGTTGCCAGCGCCTCCACGGTGTCGGCCAGTGCCGCCGCGCTTTTCGCGCTCGCCACCAGAAGTTGCGACCGCGCCGTGGGGGTACCGTGGGCGGGGTGGACCTGGACAGGTGCAGGTGCGGGCGGCGGCGCCGGCAGCGGCGCCTGTTCGAGAATCACATGTGCATTGGTGCCGCCGATGCCGAACGAACTGACGGCGGCGCGGCGGGCATCGAAGGACGCCGGCCACGGCGTGGCCTGGGTGGGGACGTAGAACGGCGACGACGGAAAGTCGATCGCCGGGTTGGGTGCCTCGAAATGGGTGGCAGGCGGCAGCACGCCCTGCTCCACCGCCTTGGCAGCCTTGATCAACCCGGCGACGCCGGCGGCGATGTCGAGATGACCGATGTTGGCCTTCAGCGCGCCCAGCGCACAGTACTGCGTGCGCGCCGTGGTGGCACGATAGGCCTCCGACAGTGCGGCGATCTCCACCGGATCACCCAGCTGGGTGCCGGTGCCGTGCGCTTCCACGTAACCGATGCTGTCGGCCGGGACGCCGGAAACGCCCAGCGCCTGGGCGATGACCGCAGCCTGGCCGTCCACGCTGGCCGCAGTGAAGCCGACCTTCTGCGCACCATCGTTGTTGACCGCCGATCCCTTGATGACGGCGTACACGCGATCGCCATCGGCAATGGCATCGTCCAGCCGCTTCAGCAGCACGATTCCCGCACCGGCGCCCTTGACCGTTCCCTGCGAACGGTGGTCGAAAGGGCGGCACAGGCCATCGGAAGCGACGATGCCGCCTTCATGGAACTGATACCCCTCGTCCACCGGCACGTTCAGGCTGACGCCACCGGCCAGCGCCATGTCGCATTCGAACGACAGCAGGCTCTGGCACGCCTGGTGGACCGCCACCAGCGAGGTGGAGCAGGCGGTATCCACGTTGACGCTTGGCCCCTGCAGGCCGAGCTTGAACGACACCTTGGTGGCCGCGAAGCTCTTTTCGTTGCCGATGGAGAACTGCAGCGTACCGATCGCATCGATCAGGCCCGGTTCCGGCAGCAGGTTGCGGATCATGTAGGCCGGCGTCCCCACGCCGGCATACACGCCGATCAGCCCGTCGAACTGCGCCGGGGCATGCCCGCCGTCGTCCAGCGCCTGCTGGCAGCACTCCAGCAGCAACCGGTGCTGCGGGTCCATCGTCTCCGCCTCGCGCGGCGTGAAACCAAAGAAACCCGCATCGAAGCGGTCGATATCCTGGGGGCCGTACGCCACCCGCACGTAAGCCGGATCGGCGATGCGGGCCGGGTCCACCCCGGCGTCGCGCAACTGCTGCTCGCTCAGCGGACGTGCCGCGACCTGCCCTGCCAGCACGTTCCGCCAGAGAGCGGCGACATCGTCCGCGCCGGGGAACCGTCCTGCCATGCCAATGATCGCGATGCCTTCCATCGGGCTGTCCAACCTGTCATCCATTGCGGAGTCGCTCCTTCAACTGCTGTCGTTGCCGCTGTGCCGCCTGTCCGCGTTCCCGACTGCGCGTGGCGATCATCGCCGCACGCGCGCTGCCATCGTCGTCCTGCTCGGCATCGAGCAGATCGCCGAGGCCGGCAATGGTCGGGTTGCGGAAGAGATCCACCACGTTGAGTTCGCGACGCCCCATGCCGCGCAGGCGCGCGTGCATCTGCGCCAGCAGGAACGAGTGCCCGCCCAGCTCGAAGAAATTGGCATGACGGCCGATGCCCTCCACACCGAGCAGCGACGCCCATATCTTCGCCACCGCGCGCTCGGTGTCGGTCGCAGGCGGCTCATCCTCCCGGGTCGGAAGCTGTGCGGCATCCGGTGCCGGCAACGCTGCCCGGTTCACTTTTCCGTTCGGCGTCAGCGGCATGTGCGGCAGCACCAGGACGAGGTCCGGCTGCATGTAATCGGGCAGCATCCGCTGCAGGCGCGTACGCAGCGCGTCCTGCAGCACGCTGCCCTGCGCGATGCCGGTGGCCACCACGTAGGCGACCAGCCGCGGCGGTGCGCCGCTGTCGTGGCGCACCACGGCCACGGCCTGCGTCACCGCCGGGTCTGCTTCAAGGGCCGCCTCGATTTCGCCGAGCTCGATCCGGAACCCGCGCCACTTGGTCTGCTGGTCCAGGCGGCCCAGGAAATCGATCGCGCCATCGCGGCGGCCGCGCGCCCCATCGCCGGTCCGGTACATGCGGGCGCCGGGCACGCACGACAGCGGGTCGGGAAGGAAGCGCTCGGCGGTCAGCGCGGGCCGCTGCCAGTAGCCACGGGTGACGCCGATGCCGCCGATGTAGAGTTCACCGGCCACACCGGTCGGCACCCGTTCCAGGTCCAGGTCCAGCACGCGGATCTGCTCGCCGCCAAGGGCGCCGCCCAGCGTGGGGGCTGCCTCGGTGACCTGGGTGGCCCCGGACCACACGGTGGTCTCGGTGGGTCCATACATGTTCCATGCAGACCGCGCAGTGGCCGCCAGCTGTTGTGCCAACGGTGCGGGCAACGCCTCACCGCCGACCAGCACCGCATCCAGCCGGGCCACCGCCTGCCGGCCCGGCTCGGAGTCCAGCAGCAGGCGCATGAACGACGGCGTGCACTGCAGGTGCGTCACCGCATGGCGGGCCATCGTCTCCTCTGCGGGATGGTAGGTGCGCCGCGCCAGCATCTGCTGCCGCGCGTGTTCGGCGTCGGCCAGCTGGCGCAGCCGCTTCAGCTGCGCGAATCCCTCGACCACGTGATCCTCGTCGATACCGAAGTCGACCAGGCAGGCCGCCTCGTCGACGCCGATCGCCTGCAGCCGTCCGATCATTGGCAGGCATTCCTCGGGCGTGCCGAACAGCGCGCTGGAACGGGCGTAGCGCTGGAAGCCGGCTTCGACCAGCACGTCCTGGTCGACATCCGGGTCCAGGCCATTGGCTTCGGCCACCGGCCGCAGCAGGTTGACCGAACTGCGCAGATAGTCCTTGAACGGGGCTTCCACACGCGCGCTGACCTCCGCGCTGTCCTCGCCCACGTAGGTGTGCAGCATCAGCGTCACGCGGCCCGCCTCGGGGTCGTGCCCATGCTCGGCGCGGGTACGCCGGTACAGCGCGATCTTGCCCGCAAGCTCCTCCAGGCTCTGCCCCAGCAGGTGGGTGAGTACGTTCGCACCGATCCGCCCGGCATACTCGAACGTCTCGGGGCTGCCGGCCGCCGTGATCCACACCGGGAGTTCGGGCTGGATCGGCTCGGGACGGGTGCGGATCTCCACCTCGCTGCCGTTGCCGGCGCGGAACGGCCGCGATTCGCCACGCCACAGCGCACGCACCGTGTCCACCCCGTCGCGCAGGACCTGGTGGCGCTCGGCATAGTTGTCCGGGTTGAAAACGAAATCGTTGAAGTGCCAGCCCGAGGCAAAGGCGATGCCGGCACGGCCCTTGGACAGATGGTCGATCATCGACCACTCTTCGGCCACCCGCACCGGATGGTGCAGGGGCAGCACGACGCTGCCGGCGCGGATGCACACGTTGCGCGTCACCGCCGCGAGCGCAGCGGCGGCGACCGCCGGACTCGGGTACTGGCCGCCAAAGGCATGGAAGTGGCGCTCAGGCACCCACACCGCCTCGAAACCGCTTTCATCGGCAAAACGCGCGCCGTCCATCAGCAGCCGATAGCGGTCCGCGCCCGGCGCGCTGCGTTCGGCGGCGAAGTAGAACAGGCTGAACCCCACCGGCGCTGCCGGCCGGCGCTGTACGGTGCCGGCCAACGGGAGTGCCGCTGCAGCCGTGGCAGCAGGCTGTTCCTGCTGCAGTACCACCTGGTGCCCACGCGACAACGTCCACAGCAGCTCCAGGACGGAGATGTCGAAGGAGACGCTGGTGACGGCCAGCCACACCTGGCGCTCGTTGGGCGCCGGCTGCAGCCGCTGGTCCAGGCCATGCAGGAAACCGCAGAGGTTGGCGTGCGACACCATCACGCCTTTGGGGCGACCGGTGGAGCCGGACGTGTAGATCATGTACGCAAGGGCCTCCGGCGGTGGCGCCGCCGCAGGCTCGTCCATCGCAGGCGGCGGCAGCGGATCGCCGACACCGAGCATCTCGACCGGCACACCGGCACCGGCCACCTCGGCGATCGCGCCCAGCGACGGCGCGCTGATCAGCAGGCTCAGGCCCGCGTCCTCGATCATCAACGCCTGCCGGGCCACCGGGTAGTCCGGATCGATCGGAACATAGGCCGCGCCGGCGTCCAGCACCGCCAGCAGCGCCACGACCATCTCCGGACGGCGCTCCAGCAGTACGCCAACCCGGTGCTCAGGACCGACGCCCCGTGCCCGCAACCGCGCCGACAGCGCTGCCACCTGCGATGCCAGCGTGCCGAAATCCAGCGACACGTCACCGCAGCGCAGTGCGACGGCATCCGGATCGCGCTGCGCCACGTCACGGAAACGACAGGCCACCGAGCGCTCGTCGGCAGCGATACCGGGGCCTGCAGGGTCGACCGCGTCGGCCGGCAGGCGGAACTGCGGCAGCCGCCGAGCCGGCGCCGCGCCGGCCTGCTCGAGCAGCGCGGCGAACTGGCTGGCCAGGGCATCAACCGTGTCGGCATCGAACAGATCGGTGTTGTACTCCAGGCCCATCTCCGTACCGTCGGGAGCGTGCTCGAGGGTCAGGGTGAGATCGTATTTGGCGACATGGGTATCGGCAGCAATCGCCTCGACGTCGCAGCCGGACAGCCGCAGGCCGTCGGTGTCGCGCTCGATCATCGAGAACATCAGCTGGAACAGCGGCGTGTGGCTGAGGCTGCGCGGTGGCTGCAGGAGCTCGACCACCTGCTCGAACGGGATGTCCTGGTTTTCCTGCGCGGCCAGTACAGTCTCACGGACCTTGCCCAGCAGGTCCTGGAAGCGCTCACCGGGCTGCACGCGGGTGCGCATCACCAGCGTGTTGCTGAAGAAGCCGACCAGATCGGTCACTTCGGCGCGCACGCGGTTCGCCACCGGGGTACCGACCACCAGATCGGTGCTTCCGGTATGCCGCCACATCAACAGATTGAACACGGCCAGGCCGGCCACGAACGGCGTGACGCCGTGATCGTGCGCCAGCGACTGCAGAGCCTGCTGCGCCCCGCCCGGCAGCGCCCTGCGCAGCACCGCACCGTGGTAACGCTGCGTGACCGGCCGCGGGCGGTCGCCCGGGAAGGTGGACAGCACCGGGGCACCGGCAAGCTGCTGCCGCCAGTACGCCTGCTGCGCCTGGATACGCGGGCCACTGGACTGCAGCCAGCTGCGCTGCCATGCGGCATGGTCGGCATACTGCACCGGCAGCGTCGGCAGCGTCGCACCCGCGTACAGCGCGCCGAGATCGCGCTTGAGAACATCCAGCGACCAGCCATCGGCCGCAATGTGATGCAGCACGATCAGCAGCACGTGCTCGCCGTCATCCAGTCGTATCAGCGTCACCCGCAGCGGCGGCGCCCCGGCGAGATCGAAGCCACGGCCAGCCTCCAGCACCAGCAGCGCGTCCAGGTCCGGCCCCTGCGCGGAGACGGCGCGCTGTTCGATCGGGGTGGGCATGTCGACCCAGGAAGCGCCGGCGATGTCGGCCCCGTCGGGGTAACGGGTCTGCAGCACCTCGTGCCGCCGCACCAGCGCGTCGACCGCCTGCTGCAGCCGATCGACATCCAGCGGCCCGCGCACGCGGAATGCGACCGGAATGTTGTATGCCGCTTCGTTGCCGCCCAGTGTGCGCATGAACAGCAGGCGTTCCTGCGCGTGCGACAGCGGCAACAGGTCGCCCCGCTGCACCCGTAGCAGCGCCCCACCGGCATCGGTGCTGGACTGGTAGGCCTCCAGGGCGCGGATGATCGCGGCCTTGGCAGCCACCACGCGCTCCTTCAGCTCCGCGTCGAAGCGGCCTTCCGGTGCCCGATAGCGAAGCGCCCCGTTCTCCGTCCAGACCTGTATCCCGCGTTCCCGCAGCTCCAGCAGCAGTGCATCAATGGACATTACAGGCTCCCCTCGTCGACAAGCTCATCGCTGCTCACTCCCTGTGATCGGTCTGCGTTGGCGAGCCACTGCTGCGCCGACAGGTGACGGGCCAGACCGCGCACGTCGGGGTGTTCGAACACCGCGCGCATCGATACCGGCACGCCGAACATGGCTTCCACACGGGGCAGCATTTTCAGCATCAGCAGCGAATGGCCGCCCGCCAGGAAGAAGTTGCTGTCCACGCCGGCGACCTCGCCGGGCAGCATCTCCCGCCACAGCGCCAGCAGGCCGCGTTCGGCCTCGTTGCCGGGCGGCAGGGCCGCGGTCGCCTGCGCCACGGGGGCGGAGGCCGCGTCATCGAGCGCGAGCGCCCTGCGGTCGAGCTTGCCGTTCGCAGTCCTGGCCAGGGCCGGCAGCAGGACATAGCGCGTTGGCAGCATGTGGGCGGGCAGCGCGCGGGCCAGCGCGTCACGCAGCCCGGCAGCCTGCAGCACCTGCCCTTCGGCCGGCGAGACAAACGCGACCAGGGCATCCTCCCCTGCGCTCGGCACCACCAGCACCGCGCACTCTCCAACCCCGTCCAGACGGCCAAGGTGGTGCTCGACGTCGCCCAGTTCGATGCGGAATCCACGCAGCTTGACCTGCTGGTCGGCGCGTCCGATGAACTCCAGCGCACCGCCTTCCGCGCAGCGCACCAGATCGCCGGTGCGGTACATCACCGCGCCCGCGTCGATCGCAAACGGGTCCGGCAGGAAGCGCTCGGCCGTCGCGCAGGGACGACCGAGATACCCCTGCGCCACACCGTCGCCCGCCAGATACAGTTCTCCGGGGACGCCCCACGGCACCGGATCACCGGCGCTGTCGAGCACATACGCGCGGGTGTTGGCGATCGGAACGCCAATCACCGGCTTGACGCCGGTCCGGCGCGGCATCAACGCCCACGTCGAGTACGTGGTGTCTTCGGACGGGCCATACAGGTTGTAGACACGCAGCGCGGGCGACTGGTCGTGCAGTCGCTCCACCAGCCTTGCCGGCAGCGCTTCGCCGGCAAGGTTGACCACGCGCACGCTGGCCGGCAGCGGACGCTCGCGCGTCAGCGCATCGATGGCCGACGGCACCGTGTTCACCAGGGTCAGCGGTCGCCGCGCGGCGGCCTGGTGCAGAGCCAGCGCATTGTCGCCCAGCACCACCGTGCCACCGGCCACCAGCGGCAGGAACAGTTCGTACACGGACAGATCGAAGCACACCGAGGTACAGGCAAACACGCCCTGCAGATCCGCGTCGTCCACCTCGGTCAGCGCCCAGTCGAGCATCACATTCGCATTGACATGGCGGATTGCCACACCCTTCGGCCGGCCGGTCGAACCGGACGTATAGATCACATAGGCCACCGCCCCGACCGGCACGGCCGGCAGCGCGGGCATGGCGGCCGGCACCGGTCCGGCCAACACCTCGTCCAGCGTGATGACCCGCACATCACCGATCTGCCCGAGCACGCTGTCACGGATGCGCGCGTCCACGATCAGCAGCGCGGGCGCCGCATCGTCCAGGATGTCCAGCAACCGCTGGCGCGGGTAGTCCGGATCCAGTGGCACGTAGGCCGCGCCCACCGACTGGATCGCCAGCAGCGTCGTCACCAGGCGGGCGGTGCGCGGCAGGCAGACCGCAACGCGCTCGCCCGGCACGATGCCCAGGCGTTGCAGGGCGTGCGCGGTGGACGCCACCTCGGCGGCCAGCCCGGCATAGGTCAGGCACTGTGTCCCATCGTCGATGGCGACGGCGGCCGGCGTGCGCAGCGCCTGATCCAGCACGCGTGCGTGCAGCGCGTGGGCACACCGGTCAACCCGCGAGCCGTCCAGCAGCGACGGCTGTGGCCAGCGCGGCGCCAGTGCGTCCAGGCGCCGCGACGGATCGTCCAACAGCGCCTCCACGACCGCCACGTAGGCGTCCGCGAGCTGCGCCGCCGTGGTGGCGGTGAACAGGTCGCGCGCGAACTCCAGGCTGCCCTGCAATGTTCCGCCCGACGCGCGCATCGACAGCGTCAGATCGAACTTGGCCGCCCGGTCGCCGGGCGGTGCTGCGGTGACCCGGACGCCATCCAGCGCCAGGGTCGCTTCGTCGCCCTGTTCCATGACGAACATGTGCTGGAACAGCGGGCTGTGGCTCAGCGCGCGATCGGGCTGCAGGTGTTCGATCACCCGTTCGAACGGCAGCTCCTGGTGGGACAGCCCGTGGATCAGACGCGACCGCGTCTGCTCCAGCAGATCGGCCACCGTGGCGGTGGGCTGCAGTTGGAAGCGCAGCGCCAGCGTGTTGGCGAAGAAGCCGATCAGCGACTGGGACGCCAGCGATTGGCGGTTGTCCACCGGCGTGCCGATCACCAGATCCTGCTTGGCCGAGAAGTACGACAGCAGCAGCGCATACGCGCTGGACAGCACCACAAACGGCGTCATGCCCAGTGCCTGGCAGCGCTGTCCGAGCCTTGCATGCAGGGCGGCCGGCATCTCGAAGCGGTGCAGTCCCCCCCGGTGCGACTGCACCGGGGGGCGAAGCGATGCCGTGGTCAGTTCCAGCAAGGGAGGCGCGCCGTCCAGTGCCTCGCGCCAGTACGCCAACTGCGGCTCCAGCAGGTGCGCGGTGTCGTGCTGCCACACCGCGTAGTCGGCGTACTGCAGCGTGGGCGCCGGCAGCGCGGCCACGCCATCGGCGTACAACGCCCGCAGTTCGTGGCAGAAGATCGCCAGCGAGCTGCCGTCGAAGGCAATGTGGTGGATGTTCAGCAGCATCGTCCAGGCGGCGTCGCCGTGCCTGACCAGCGTGCAGCGCAACAACGCACCTGCGGCGAGATCGAACGCGTGCGAGGCATTGGCATCGATCAGCGCCGCCAACCTTGTCGCCCGTTCGGCGTCGCCAAGGTGGCGAAGATCGATCACCTCCAGCAGTCCGGTCCGCGCGGGCTGGACCTGCTGGTGCAGCACCCCGTCGATGGCAACGAAGGACGCGTTCAACACCTGGTGGCGCGCCACCAGCGCATCCAGCGCCACCGACAGGCGCGCGGTGTCGAGCGCACCGTCGATGTGGAACACCCCCGGCATGGTGTACAGCGTCGGGTCGCCGCCCAGGCGCTCCAGGAACCACAACCGCTGTTGCCCGGTGGTGGCCACCACCGGGCCGGAACCGGCGCATGGCCCAAGCACCGGCAATGGCTGCCCGCGCCCGGCAGTGCGCGACCGGATGCAGGCGGCAAGGCCCGCTGCCGTCGGGTGATCGAACAGATCGCGAACGGTCAGGCCCACGGCGAACACGGCCTGCAACCGCGCGCTGGCGCGGGCGGCCAGCAGGGAATTTCCGCCCACGCTGAAGAAATCGTCATCCCGACCGATGGACGCCGAGCCCACCAGCTGCGACCAGCACTGCAGCACCAGCCGCTCGGTCTCGTCGGCGCCGCCGACCGGCGCCGCGGTGTCGGCAGCGCCGCCCGCCACGCGTGCCGCCGCCAGTGCCGCCTCATCGACCTTGCCGTTGCGGGTGAGCGGGATCGCCGGCATCGGCACCCACATCCCCGGCACCATGAATTCCGGCAGGCGGCCACGCAGGTGGCGCATCCAGCCGGCGGCGTCCAGGCTGCCGCCATCGGCCAGCACCACATGCGCGGCGAGCTGGCCATCGCCGGTTGCCCGCGCCACCACCTGGCCGATACCGGGCAGGCTCGCGCAGGCCGCCTCCACTTCCCCCAGTTCGATGCGGAAGCCGCGCACCTTGACCTGCTGGTCGCGCCGCCCGATGTAGTGCACCTGGCCATCGTGCGCCCGGCGGACCGCCAGGTCGCCACTGCGGTACATGCGTGCGCCGGGGATCGGCGAGAACGGATCAGGCAGGAAGCGTTCGGCCGTCAGCTCGGCGCGTCCCAGGTAGCCACGTGCCAGCCCAGGGCCGGACACATGCAGTTCGCCCGGCACGCCTGCAGGCTGCGGAACGCCGTTGTCGTCCAGGATGTACATGGACAGATCGGTCAAGGCTTCGCCGATCAGGCTGCCGGGCGCGTCCACGTCAACGTGTTGGATGATCCGCGCCGTGACATGCACCGTGGTCTCGGTGATGCCGTACATGTTCACCATCACCGGCCCCTGCGGATACCGCTCGAACCACGGCGCAAGTGCCGCCAGGTTGAGCGCTTCTCCACCAAACACGATGTAGCGCAGCGCGGGCCAGGGCCGTGGGGGGCCGGCGAGATCGGCCTGCAGCAGTTGCTGGAAGGCCGACGGCGTCTGGTTCAGTACGGTCACGCCCTGCGCGCGGACGAACGGGCCGACCTCGTCGGCCGAGCGCGCGACCGCGTACGGCACCACGGCCAGCCTTCCTCCATGCAGCAGGGCGCCCCAGATTTCCCAGACCGAGAAATCGAAGGCGTAGGAGTGGAACAACGCCCAGACATCCTGCGGGCCGAACGTGAAGGTCGCCGCCGTGGCCTCGAACAGCCGCAGCACGTTGGCATGGGTCACCACCACGCCCTTCGGACGGCCGGTGGAACCGGACGTGTAGATCACATACGCCGCCTCCTGCGGATCGATGGCCACGGCCGCCAGCGGTGGCGCATCGGTGGTCTGCAACGCTTCTACCGGCAGGTAGCGCAGCGACGCATCGGCGAACAGCCCTGCATGCGCGTGATGCCCGAGGATGCCGGCCACGTCGGCGTCGCGTGCCATGTACAGCAGCCGCTCGGCCGGGTAGCGCGGATCCAGCGGGACATAGGCGGCACCGGCCTTGAGGATGGCGAGCATGGCCACGATGAGGTCGCAGCCCCGCTCCATGCACAGCCCGACGCGGCTCCCGCGCCCGATGCCGGCCTCGCGCAATGCGGCCGCCCATTGCCCGCTGAGCGCATCCAACTGCGCATGGGTCAGTGCCTGGTCCGCGCAGTTGACCGCAATGGCCGTCGGGAAGCGCTTCGCCGTTGCGCTGTAGCGCGCAGGCAGATCGCCTGGCACACCCGGCACCGTGGCCGGTGCGGCCGCAGCCGCCGTCGGCGCCACTGCCGCCCCGAGCGGCAGCGCAGCCACTGCCTGCAGGGGATGCTCCAGCGCCGACGCCAGCAGACCGGCGTAATGCGCGAGCATCGCCTCTGCCGACGCGGATGTGAACAGGTCGCGCCGGTACTCCAGCTCCAGGCGCATGCCGTGGCGCGTGAAGGTGATCAGCAGGTTGATGTCGAACTTGGCCGTTGCCGTGTGCAGTGGCAGCCACGCGGCCTGCACGCCGTCGGGCCACGCGCAGGGGTCGACCACGTCCGGCTGCAGCGTCACCATCGCCTGCACCAGCGGGCCGTGGCTCAGCGAGCGGGAGGGTGCCAGCGCATCCACGACATGGTCGAAGGGGACGGCGGCATCCTGCAACGCGGTCACGCCATCGCCGGCAAACCTGCGCAGATGCGCCTGGAAGCTGTCCGCTGGCTGGATGGGGCTGCGCAGCACGAGGGTGTTGACGAACAGACCGACCGTATCCCCGTGCCGCGCCTGGTCACGCGTGTCCACCGCGGTCCCCAGCGGTACGTCCTCGTTGCCGCTGTAGCGCCACATCAACAGCTGGAAGACCGCGGCCAGCAGCATGAACGGGCTGCATGCAGTGGCGGCGGCAAGCGACTCGACACGGTGGCGTTCGGGCAGCGACAGCGTGCGCGACACGACTCCGCCACGGATGCCCGCCACGGGCGGCCGCGGCAGGTCGGTGGGCAGCTCCAGCAGCGGCGGCATGCCCTGCAGGCGCTGCGCGATCCGCTGCAGGCCGGCCTGCCAGGCATCGGCCTCGCGCGCCGCCTGCTGCGCCTGGCAGTACCCCGTATGGTCGCCCGCCCGCAGCGCGTCCGCCCCACTCCACCGCGCGGCGATCTGCCGCAGCAGCACGGCCAGCGAACCACCGTCGGCGGCAATGTGATGCGCAAGCACCGTCAGCACGCACTCCCCATCCCCCAGCCAGGCCACATCGGCCCGGCAGATCGGCCCGGCCGCCAGATCGAAGACGGTCCCGGCCAATGCCTGCAGGTGCGAGGCGAGCACATCCTCGCGTGCCTGCCCGATGTGTCCGGACAGATCGGTCAACGCGACCGGCGGGTGCGGGTGCGCGCCGACAACCCGCTGCGGACCGTCGGTACCGGCCACGTAGCAGGCGTGCAGTTCCGGATGCAGCGCGAGCACATGGGCGACGTGTCCGCGCACGGTGTCAGGGGCCCGCACGCCGGCCAGGCGGATGCTCAGCGGCATCGTGTACGCCGCGCTGGGGCCGTGCAGCTGGTCCACGAACCACAGCCGCTGTTGCGCCGGCGACAGGACCTCCGGTGCCGACGGCGCAGGCGGGGCGTCGACATCGCCACCGGCCTGACGCTGGTCGGCGCGCCGTGCGAGGTCGCCGATCACCGGGTGCAGCAGCACGTCGGCGACCTGCAGGTGCACCCCCGCCGTTTCGCGCAGGCGCGAGCACAGGCGGGTGGCCAGCAACGAGTGGCCGCCAAGCGAGAAGAAGTTGTCGGCGGCCGAGGCCTCCGGTACCGCCAGCAGCTCGCGCACGGCCGCCAGCACCTGCGCGCCCACCGGCGTCAGCGGTGCGGCCTCGACGGCCGCGACCGGTGCCACGTTCGCCGATGTCGGCAGCGCGGCGCGGTCGATCTTGCCACTGCTGTTCAACGGCCATGCGTCCAGCAGCGTGAACCGTTCCGGGACCGCATAGGACGGCAATCTGGCCCGCAGGTGGGCAGTCAGCAGCTCCAGCCGCTCGGCGTCATCGAAGGCGCCGGCACGCACAGCGTGGCAGAGCAGATAGGGCTCGCCATTGGCATGCCGCGCCAGGACGGTCAGCGCACCGGCAACGGCGTCGCAGGTGCCGGCCAGCGCATCGATCTCGCCCAGTTCCAGCCGCTGGCCGCGAAGCTTGACCTGGAAGTCGAGGCGGCCGAGGTACTCGATGGCGCCGTCCTGGCGCTGGCGGGCAAGATCTCCGGTGCGATACAGCCGCTCGCCAGGCGCGCGCGGCACCGGCGAGGGCACGAAGCGTTCGGCAGTGAGCGCCGGCGCTGCGGCATAGCCACGGGCCAGCCCCTCCCCGCCCAGGTACAGCTCGCCAGCCACGCCTTGGGGTACCGGCTGCAGGTCGTCGTCAAGCACCACCATCTGCACGTTGTCGATCGGATGCCCGATCGGCACGCGGGTGCCCGCGTCCTGTGCATCGCAGTCCCAGCAGCTCACATCGATGGCCGCTTCGGTCGGGCCATACAGGTTGGCCACCCGTGTGGTCGGGAAGCGCTGCCGGCAGCGGGCCAGCACATCGATGCCCAGTTCTTCGCCGCTGCATACGATCTGCCGCAACGACGGCAGCGCACCGAGCCCGTGCGCATCGACGAAGGCGGCCAGCATCGACGGCACGAAATGCACCACACTGACGCGCTGGTCGCGCATCAGGGCATGCAGGTAGTCCGCATCGCGGTGTCCATCGTGACGGGCGATGACGAGCCCGGCACCGACCATCAACGGCCAGAACAGCTCCCACACCGAAACGTCGAACGTGTACGGCGTCTTCAGCAGGGCGCGCTCGTCAGGCTGCAGGGCGAAGCGCCGCTGCATCCACTGCAGCCGGTTGGCCAGCGCCGCGTGCGTGTTGACCACGCCTTTGGGCTGTCCGGTGGAACCGGACGTATAGATGACGTAGGCGGCCTGGGCCGGCGCGTGGACGCGCGGTGCGGTGCGCCGGTGCGTGCCGTCGGCACGCAGATCGGCGACGCTGCGACTGCCCGGGAACAGTGCGTCGGCACCTTCGTCGTGGATGCCCGCCATCGGGCGGGCGGTGTCCAGGATGGCCTGGATGCGTGCCGCAGGCAGCGCCGGGTCCAGGGGCAGATAGGCGGCACCCGCCTTCATCGTCCCCAGCAGCGCCACCAGCAGATCGGCAGAACGCCGCATCGACACCGCGACCACATCGTCACTGCCCACCCCCTGGGCCAGCAGCGCGGCAGCGACCGCATCGGACTGCGCATCCAGCGTCGCATACGTCATGGTGCCGCCGTCGACGTGCAGCGCGATGCGGTCCGGCGTCTGCGCGGCCTGCCGGCGGAACTGCGCGTCCACGGACAGGAAGGCGCCCCAGTCGCGGTCCTCGCCCCAGCCCGGATGTGCGTCCCGGGGGGCCAGCGGGATCTGTCGCAACGGTGCGGTCGGCTGCGCCACCCCCTCGCGCAGCACCCGGGCGAAGCTGTCGGCCAGGCTGGCGGCCACGCTGGGTTCGAACAACGCGGTGGCGAAGTCGATGCGGCCTTCGTAGCGACCATCGCCCCGCTCGACCAGCGACAGCGACAGATCCAGCGGGCTGGTGCCCGGTGACAGGCGCACCGGCCGCACCTGCCAGCCGTGGAGCGCTATCGCAGCGTCCTGCTGCCCCTGGATGAGCGCCGCGAGGCCCGGAGTGCCGCTGGCGGTATGCAGATTGAGCAGCACCTGCACCAGCGGCGGCACGCTTGCATCGCGTTCCAGCGACAGCGCCTCCACCACCTGCGCGAACGGCAGCCGCGCGTGCGCGATGGCCCCCCGCAACCGCGCCCAGAGCGCCCGGTGGAAGGTCGCGAAATCGAGTTCCGCAGCGTCCCCCGAGAGCGCGGAGTGCAGGACCACCGTGTTCACGAAATAGCCCACCGACGTGCGGGCGGAGGGCGTCGAGCGGCCCAGAGTCGGCACCCCGATCAGCACCTCCGGCTGGCGTGCATAGCGGTGCAGTACCCAGGCGAAGGCCGCAGCGAAGAGGCTGAAGGGCGTACACGCCCACTGCGCGGCGAGCGCGTCGACCGCCGCGCCCTCGGCTGCGGAAAGGTGGAAGTGGACGCTGTCCCCCGCCACGTCCTGCACGCGCGGCCGTGGGCCACGGCGCGGGAGGTCCAGCACCGGCGGCCGCGCTGGCAGGGTGTCGCGCCAGTACGCCCGCTCGACATCGGTACCGTGCCGGAGATGGCGCGCCTCGTCCTCCACATACTGGAAGAAGCCCGTCGCTGCGGACGGCGGCAGTGCTTCACCGGCATACAGCGCGGCCAGCTCGTCGATCAGGCGCAGCATCGAGGCCAGATCGACACAGATGTGGTGCGCGACCAGCATCAGTACATCGCCGTCGGCCTCGCGCAGGTGTTCTACCCGGAACGGAGGCTCGACATCCAACCGGAAGGGGCGCGCGGCCAGGCGCTGCAGGAGGGCCGGACGCTCGGCGGCGGTGACCCCGTGCGCGGCGCGCATCGGCTGCAGCGCGGCGGCGTCGGGCGCCTGCACGATCTGCTCGGGCCCCGCCGGGCCGTCTTCGTAGCGGCAACACAGCACCGGGTGACGCGCCAGCAGCGCGGCCACCGCCGATCCCAGGCGTTCACGATCCAGCGGATGCGTGCAGGCAATCGGCAGGGCCACGTTATAGGCCGCGCTCTCCGGCTGCAGGCGGTACAGGTACCACAGCGCGGCCTGGTTGGCCGACATCGGGTGGCGATCGCCCACCGCTGCGGACGACAGGGCCGGCGCAGGTGCGGGGGCGGATGCAGGCGACGCGTCGGGGCGCGCCTCCAGCGAGGCAGCCAGTTCGTCCAGCGACGCGCCATCGAACAGCCGTTGCAGCACCCCGTTGGTGCTGAACGCCGCTTCCACGCGGCCGGCAAGGTCCACCAGCGCCAGCGAATCCAGCCCCAGGGCAAGCAGCGGGCGGTCGCGCGCGACCTCGTCGGCGGATATCGCCAGCGCGGGCGCGACCATCGCCTGCAACCGCTGCAGGGGCGTCTCCACGTTGCCGGCGGCGGCGCTGGCACGCGGACGGCGGCGTGTGCCGTCGACGCGGCCATCGATGCTGTCCAGCAGGTAGTGCTGCCGGATCCGTCCGCGCTGGATCTTGCCGCTCGATGTCTTGGGAAGATGTGCTGGCCCAATCAGGACCAGGTCGTGCAGGCGCGCGTCGCAGGCCAGCGCCACCGCTTCGCGGGCCAGCGCCACGGCATCGGCCACCTGCAGGTTGCGCAGTGCGGAGCGGTCCACTTCCTGCACCACCACCAGCCGCTCTTCGCCGTCCTGTTCGATCGCGAACGCGGCACCGCCGCCACTGCGGAATCCCTTCCACGACCGCTGCACCGCCGCCTCGACATCCTGCGGATAGAGGTTGCGGCCGCGGACGATGATCAGTTCCTTCAGGCGTCCGTTGATGAACACCCCGCCGTCGCTCACGAAGCCGAGGTCGCCCGTGCGCAGGTGGTCGGCGTCCACGTCCGGCAGGCGGGCCGCGAACGTTTCCGCGGTGGCATCCGGCCGTCGCCAATAGCCGTGCGCCACGCTCGGGCCGCGCACCCAGATTTCCCCCACCTGCCCCTCGTCGCACCTGCGGCCGGTGACCGGATCGACCACCTCCACCGCCAGGTCGAACCAGGCGCGTCCGCATCCCACCAGCGCCCCGCCGCCCTCGTCCAGGCGCGCCTGCCCCTGCTCCAGCGCCTGCCGGTCGAAGCGACGCGTGTCCGCGCCCCGCCCGCGCCCCCGGCCACAGACGAACAGCGTGGCTTCGGCCAGGCCGTACCCCGGGTAGTGCGCCTGCGGGTCGAAACCGCAGGAGGCGAACGCCGCGTTGAACCGCTCCAGCGTGGCCGCACGCACAGGCTCGGCGCCGTTCAGGGCGAAGGTCCAGCTGGACAGGTCCAGCGTCGCCTTCTGTGCGTCGGTAACGCGCTCGGCGCACAACGCAAACGCAAAGTCCGGTGCGAAGCTGGATGTACCGCGATAGTCCGAAATGGCCTGCAGCCACCGCGCCGGCTGCTGCAGGAAGGCGACCGGCGTCATCAGGTAACAGCGCGCTCCAAGGTAGAGCGTGTGCAGCACGTTGCCGATCAGGCCCATGTCATGGAACAGCGGCAACCACGACACGAATACGCTGTCGGCATCGTGGTCGAACGCGGCCTGCATCAGCATCTGGTTGTGCAGCAGATTGCCGTGGGACACCATCACGCCCTTCGGCGCGCCCGTGGACCCGGACGTGTACTGCAGGAAGGCCAGGTCGCTCGCGCGGGCGCCGGGATCCACCCAGGCGGCCGCATGGTCAAGATCCAGCGTGTCGGTCAGGCAGCAGGGCACCGTACCCAACCGCGGCGAGGCCGCCAGGCGGTCGTGCAACGCGCGGTGCATGTCTGCGGTGGTCAGCACGAATCCCGCATCGGCGTCGTCGCTCAACTGCTCCAGCCGCTGCCAGTGTTCATCCCGTGCCTGCGGGGTATACACCGGTACCGCAAGGGCGCCCGCATACAGGCACCCCATGAAGCCGGCAATGAAATCCAGACCCGAACTGTAGAGCAGGATCACCCGCTCGCCGCGTCCGCCGCGCGCCTGCAGCCACGCCGCGATCGCGCGGGCGCGCTCATCCAGCTGCGCGTACGTCCAGCTCGCCTGCGGCTGGTGGCCGTCCTTGAGAAACACGAATGCCGTCTGCCCGCCGTTCTCGGCGGCACGATGCCGTCCCAGATCGACAAGACTGGCGAAACGCTGCGTCGGCTCGGCCTTGGCCGGCTTGAAATCCCTTCCGTTGGCGCCCTGCATGACCGCGTACCGCCTCCTCATCGTCCTGATGCATTGAGAACCGCTTGCTGCCGATCGTGGTGTTGCCTGTTTCGACGACCCGGATCACCCATGCGGTGCGTCCGGTCGATTGCGTGGGGCGCCCTTCCCCGTCGGTGCCTGTCATGGCATCGAAGCGCTCCCCCACTGTTGCGATACGGATGCGCACCCCACGGCGCGCCTGTTGCTCAGCCCGCTGCGCAGGCTGTTTCCACCACCGTTCCACGTCCCACCGACGACAACAGCCGTTGGCCGATGCGCGCCCCCAATACCGGCAGCATCTGGTCGACGTAGAAGTGCCCACCGGGGAACATGTCCAGCTCGGTGGGGCCGGCAAAATGCTGTGCCCATTGCGCAAGCTGCGCGCGGTCTGCGGCGTGGTCCGAGAGTCCGCCCATTACCGTGGCCGTGCACGGCAGCGGTGCCGCGTCGGCGTGGACGTAGCGCTCGTTGAGCTGGAAATCCGCGCGCAGAATGGGCAGCAGCAGTTCCAGCAGTTCCTCATGTTCGAGCACGGCCGACGGCGTTCCCTCCAGGCTGCGCAGTTCACGCAGCAGCTCGTCGCGCGGCAACCCGTGCAGGGCGCGGCGCGGGCCGGCGAGATGCGGCGCACGGCGGGCGGAGAGGAACATATGCAGCGGCATCGGTGCGCCACGCTCACGGAGTTCGCGGGCCACACAGAACGACATCAGCGACCCCAGGCTGTGGCCAAGGAAGGCGAAGGGACGGTCCAGCCACGGCAGCAGATCATCGACGATCGCCGCGACCGCAACGGGCATGTCCACGTGCAGGTCTTCAGACAGCCTGGACTCGCGCCCCGGCATCTGGATGGCCATCATCTGCACGTCCCGGGACACATGCGGCGTCCACTTGCGGAACACCGACGCACCGCCACCGGCGAATGGAAAACAGAACAATCTCACGCGGGCGTCGTCGTTGCGCGCAAGCGCAATGACAGAACGCGCACTTCCCTGCTCGACCTTGTGCATCCTTCCCCCTCAACGACCCGGACGGGACGCGTCCGGCAGCCATACAACTCCATTGAAGCTGCGCTGTTCGCGGCGCGTCGTGCGAGCCCGGACAGCGGTACTGCACACGGCAATTCCCCTGCCGCGCGAAAGATCCCGAAAGGCAATGTAGATCGACAATTCGCGATCAACACCTTTCTTCAATCCAATAGGGTTTTATCGATATGTGATGGCAATGTCAAGGCAAACACGGGCCACGACAGAGCGGCGCACGCGGATGCTCAGCGATGCGCGTCGTCGGTGGTGAAACTCTCTCCGCAACCGCATTCGGCCGCTGCATTCGGGTTCCTGAACGTGAAGGTTTCGCTCAATCCCTGCTTGCCGTAATCGATCACCGTGCCGTCCACCAGCGGCAGGCTCTGGGCGTCCACGTAGATCCGGACCCCCTCCTGCTCGAAGACGCTGTCGCCCTCCCGCTCATCACGGGCAAGGTCGGTGATGTGGCCCCAACCTGAACAGCCCGTCCGGGTCACGCCGAACCGCAGGCCGAGCGCGCCCGGCGTGCCGGCGACAAAGCGCTGGACGCGCTGGAGGGCGATCGGGGTCAGGCTGACGGCCATGTGCAGTGCTCCGGGAAGGGACTTGACGATTATAGAGGACACCGGTACCGCAGAAATGCCTCGCAAGCGGAACACTGCAGCCGGTAAACTCTCCCGTTCACAGATCGAGTCGATCAACAGAGGATTCAAGTCATGACGGTGGTCAGCGTTGAACATGCGCTTGCCGGGAAGATCCCGGAAGGCGGCGAGGCAACCGTACGCGGTTGGGTACGGACGGTGCGCGGGTCTGCGGCGCTTGCCTTCGTCAATGTCACCGATGGCTCCTGCTTCGCCCCCATCCAGGTGGTGGCCAATGACACGCTGGCCAATTTCGACGCCGTCAAGGGCCTGACCCCGGGCTGTTCGGTCATCGCCCGCGGCACCCTGGTCAAGTCCCAGGGCAAGGGCCAGTCCTTCGAGATCCAGGCCAGCGACATCGAGATCGTGGGCCTGGTCGAGGACCCGCTGACCTACCCGATCCAGCCCAAGCCGATGAGCGCGGAGTTCCTGCGCGAAGTGGCGCACCTGCGCCCGCGCACCAACCTGTTCGGCGCCGTCACGCGCATCCGCAACTGCCTGTCCCAGGCCGTGCACCGGTTCTTCCACCAGAACGGGTTCAACTGGATCAGCACCCCGATCATCACCACGTCCGACGCCGAGGGCGCCGGCCAGATGTTCCGGGTCTCGACCCTGGACATGGCCAACCTGCCCCGCAACGAAAAGGGCGAGGTCGATTTCAGCCGTGATTTCTTCGGCAAGGAAACCTTCCTGACCGTGTCCGGCCAGCTCAATGTCGAGGCCTACTGCCTGGCGCTGAGCAAGGTGTACACGTTCGGCCCGACCTTCCGCGCCGAGAACTCCAACACCACCCGCCACCTGGCCGAGTTCTGGATGATCGAGCCGGAGATCGCCTTCGCCGACCTGGCCGAAGACGCGCGCCTGGCCGAGCAGTTCCTGAAGTACCTGTTCCGTGCGGTGCTGGACGAGCGTGGCGATGATCTGGCCTTCCTGGCCGAGCGCGTGGACAAGAACGCGATCACCAAGCTGGAGGCGTTCATCAATGCCCCGTTCGAGCAGATCGACTACACCGAGGCGGTGAAGCTGCTGCAGAACTCGGGCAAAAAGTTCGACTTCCCGGTCGAATGGGGCCTGGACCTGCAGACCGAACACGAGCGCTGGCTGACCGAGGAGCACATCGGCCGCCCCGTGGTCGTGACCAACTACCCCGAGCACATCAAGGCGTTCTACATGCGCCTCAACGACGACGGCAAGACCGTCGCCGCGATGGACGTGCTGGCGCCGGGCATCGGCGAGATCATCGGCGGCAGCCAGCGCGAAGAGCGCCTGGACGTGCTCGACGCCCGCATGGCCCAGTTCGGCCTGGACCCGGCGCACTACGGCTGGTACCGCGATTTCCGCCGCTACGGGTCGGTCCCGCACGCCGGTTTCGGTCTCGGCTTCGAGCGCCTGGTGGTATACGTGTGCGGGCTCGGCAACATCCGCGACGCCATCCCCTACCCGCGTGCACCGGGTACGGCCGAGTTCTGATCCCACCACGGAGGCACCGAGCCCATGACCCTGTTCTTCGCGCTGTGTTTCGTCGGCGTGGCGATCGCCGGGTTCAGTGCCTTCGTGATCTTCTGGCCGCTGACCCTGGTGCACATCCGCGACCGCCACCCGGCGCTCGCCGAACGCTTCGGCAGCGGTGCCTTCCTGCGCCCGGATGCGCTGCGCTGGCTGCTGGGCCGCGACTACCGGCTCAGCACGGACCGCTCGTTGTCGGGGCTGGCCGCCCCGGCATGGGTTTCCCTGCTGACCCTGTTGGCCGGGCTGGGCATGGCCGCCCTGCTCTGGCTGCTTTCGATGGTAACGACATGAACGACGACACCTCCCACCGCGACGAGTGGTTTCTTGCCAGCCTCGGCAACACGCTGATCTGGGCCCGCCTGCGCATCCGGCCAGCCGGCACCGCCGAGGTGCTGGACAGCGACGGCAACACCCTGAGCTACGACAGCGAGGACACTGCGCGCGCGCAGCTGTTCGACGCCGAGTTCGTCGCCTACGACGGCCTGGACGAGGAGGACGCACTGATCCGCGGCTTCTCGCTGCACGAGGTGGCGCCGCCGCAGGCCGCCAGCGACGCCGACCTGCACGGCCGGATGGTGCAGAGCCTCGGCGCCCGCGCCTGACCCACCATGTTCATCCCGTCCGCCTTCGCTGAGACCGACCTGATCTGGCTGGACCGGCTGCTGGCGCGCGACGCGTTCGTGACCCTGCTGACCACCGGTGCCGATGGCCTGCCCCAGGCCACGCGGCTGCCGGTACTGTACCGGCGCGACGGCGAGGACATCCTGATCGAGGGCCATTGGGCCCGGCCCAACCCGCAGGCCGGCCACGCCGGGCCCGCGCTGCTGCTGGTGCATGGCCCGCACGCCTATGTGTCGCCGGGCTGGTACCCCGACAAGGAGGCCCAGGCCCGCGTCCCGACCTGGAACTACGCGGCCGCCGAACTGCGCGGCGTGCTCGAGCCGGTGGACGACCCGGACGCACTGATCGCCATGCTCGACGGCCTCAGCGCGCGCCATGAAGCCGGCGTGGGCGGCGACTGGGACCTGCAGCCGATCGACCCGCGTCAGCGTCGGATGCTGGCGGGCATCGTCGGGTTCCGCTTCCGTCCCGACCAGGTGCAGATCAAACTCAAACTCAGCCAGAACCATCCCGAGGCCAACCAGTGCAGCGTGATCGACGCGCTGTCGGCGCTTCCGGCCCCCGCGTCGCAGGAGCTGGCGCAGTGGATGCGCTGGCGCCGCGACGAACGTACCACCGCCAACTGACCTTCCCGTTTCCCGCGACGACGCGACCACCCCGGCCGCGCCTTGCCCCCACCCGACGTCAGGGACTCCGCACCATGAAAGACATCCACAAACTGCTGCAGAACAACCGCGAATGGGCCGACCGCATCGAGAGGGAAGATCCCGAGTTCTTCCACCAGCTCGCCAAGCAGCAGCACCCCGAATACCTGTGGATCGGCTGCTCCGATTCGCGCGTGCCGGCCAACCAGATCATCGGGATGGCGCCGGGTGAAGTGTTCGTGCACCGCAACGTCGCCAACGTCGTGGTGCACACCGACCTCAACTGCCTGAGCGTCATCCAGTACGCGGTGGACCAGCTCAAGGTCAAGCACATCCTGATCGTCGGCCACTACGGCTGCGGCGGCGTGCACGCCAGCCTCAACAACACCCGCGTCGGCCTGGCCGACAACTGGCTGCGGCACGTCGGCGATGTCGCGCAGAAGCATGCCGCGATCATGGATGCCATCGACGAGCCGGACCTGAAGCACGCACGGCTGTGCGAGCTGAACGTGATCGAACAGGTGGTCAACGCCTGCCGTTCCACGATCGTGCAGGATGCCTGGGCCCGCGGCCAGAAGCTGATGGTGCACGGCTGGGTCTACAGCCTGAAGGACGGCCGAGTGCGCGAGATGGGCATTGACGTCGGCGCCCCCGACGAGCTGCAGGCAGCCTACGAAAAGGCCTTGTCCTACGTCCCGCGCCACGGCCGCCGCGACTGACCGCCGCTCTTACGGAACCGCCACCATGCTCCCCTCCCCCATCAATCTGCTGGCCTGGATCGAGGAACACCGCCACCTGCTCAAGCCGCCGGTGGGGAACAAGATGATCGAGAACGGCGACTTCATCGTGATGGTCGTCGGCGGGCCGAACAGCCGCACCGACTACCACTACGACGAGGGTCCGGAGTGGTTCTATCAGCTCGAGGGCGAGATGGTGCTGAAGGTGCAGGAAGACGGCGCGGTACGCGACATCCCGATCCGCGCCGGTGAGATTTTCCTGCTGCCCGGCAAGGTGCCGCATTCGCCGCGTCGCCCGCCGGGCGGCGTTGGCCTGGTGGTCGAGCGCAAGCGCCTGGCGCATGAGCAGGATGGCCTTATGTGGTTCTGCGAACAGTGCAACCACAAGCTGTATGAAGAGTATTTCGCGCTCGAGAACATCGAAACGGATCTGCCGAAGGTGTTCGCCCGCTACCACGCCTCGCTGGAGCTTCGCACCTGCGGAGCCTGCGGGCACGTGGACCCGCTGCCGGCCAAGGTCGCCGTCGAGGGCTGACGCCGCGCCTGCGGCCTGCGAGGGGCGCGCTGTGGTGCATGCGCCTTCCGCTTTTTCCGTGCGCGCCGATACGCGGTGTCCGGGCGGGGTGCGGCTGGGGTGACGCGACCCTTCGCCGCATGGATGCGGCGATGGAGCTTACGGGGACGTACGTGCAGCCTGTCCCGGCACCCCAGACGCATTCCGCCACCCTGCGGCGTTGGCGGCGACGTTGCTGTCGCTGTTGCGCACCGATGCGCTGCGGGCGCGGAAGGGAGAGCAACCGGGCAGAGCCCGGCGCCACGGGGTGAAGCTGTGGAGCGGTGGGTGGTCGAGCCCGGGCGGCCCGGCAGCCGGTAAACTGTCGGTCACTGTCACCGCCGGTCGCACCATGTCCGAGATCCTCAGCCGCACCCATGCCGTTGCCCTGGACGCCGCCGATCCGCTGCGCGCCATCCGCAGCGAGTTTGTGTTCCCCCAGCACAACCACCGCGACCAGACGTACTTCGTCGGCAATTCGCTGGGCCTGCAGCCGCGTGGCGCGCGTGCGGCCGTCCAGGAGGTCATGGACAAGTGGGCCAGCCTGGCCGTTGAAGGCCACTTCACCGGCGACACCCAGTGGCTGCGCTATCACCGCCTGGTGAGCGAACAGCTGGCCCGCGTCGTCGGCGCGCTGCCCAGCGAAGTGGTGGCCATGAACACCCTGAGCGTGAACCTTCACCTGATGATGGTCAGCTTCTACCGGCCCACCGCCGAACGCCCCGTCATCCTCATTGAAGCCGGCGCGTTCCCCACCGACCGTCACGCGGTCGAATCGCAGATCCGCTTCCACGGCTTCGATCCGGCAACGGACCTGGTCGAAGTGCAGCCGGACGAACCCAACGGCACCCTGTCGCTGCAGGCCATCGAGCGCGCCATCGTCGCGCACGGCCCCCGCCTCGCCCTCGTCCTCTGGCCTGGCGTGCAGTACCGCAGCGGCCAGGTCTTCGACCTGGATGCCATCACCCGCATGGCCCGTCTGCAGGGCGCCCGCGTCGGCTTCGATCTTGCCCACTCGGTCGGCAACGTCCCGCTGCAGCTCCATGACATCGCCCCCGACTTTGCCGTGTGGTGCCACTACAAGTACCTCAACGCCGGTCCGGGCGCCGTGGCCGGCTGCTTCGTCCACGAACGCCACCACCGCGACACCACCCTGCCGCGCTTCGCCGGCTGGTGGGGCCATGAAGAAGCCACCCGCTTCAAGATGGCCCCCCAGTTCGTGCCGGCCGTCGGCGCCGAGGGCTGGCAGCTCAGCAACCCCCCGGTGCTCGGCCTCGCGCCGTTGCGCGCCTCCCTCGACGTCTTGGACAAGGCCGGTGGCATCGATGCCATGCGCACCAAATCGCTGCGCCTGACCGGCATGCTCGACGCCCTCGTCCGCGCGCGCCTGCCCGGCGTGCTGCAGGTGCTGACCCCCGCCGAACCCGAACGCCGCGGCTGCCAGCTCTCCCTGCGCGTAACCGGCGGCCGCGAGCGTGGCCGCAGCCTGTTCGAGTACCTGCAGACCGTCGGCGTCCTTGGCGACTGGCGCGAGCCCGACGTCATCCGCATCTCGCCCACCCCGCTGTACAACCGCTACCTCGACCTGCACCACTTCGTCGAGGAAGTGGAAGCCTGGGCCGGCCTCTAAGGACACTGTCTTGATCGCAACCCCCTCCCGCTCGCTGAGCATCATCGGCGCTGGCCTGGCTGGTTCCCTGCTGGCCATCCTGCTGTCGCGCCAAGGCTGGCGGATCACCCTGTACGAGCGCCGCGGCGACCCCCGCATCAGCGACTACGAGTCCGGCCGCTCGATCAATCTTGCCCTCGCCGAACGCGGCCGCAACGCCCTGCGCCAGGCCGGCGTCGAAGACGCGGTGATGGCCAAGGCCGTGATGATGCGCGGGCGCATGGTCCATCCGCGCGACGGCGCAGCGCAGCTGCAGCGCTACGGCCGTGACGACAGCGAAGTCATCTGGTCCATCCACCGCAAGGACCTCAACACCACCCTGCTGCAGCTGGCCGAGGACGCCGGTGCCTGCGTGCACTTCCACCGCCGCCTGCATACGGTGGACTTCGACGCCGGCTACGCGCGCTTCATCGACGATCGCGACGACCAGCCCCACGACATCCGCTTCGACACCCTGATCGGTGCCGACGGCGCCGGCTCGGCCCTGCGCGCGGCGATGAACCGCAAGCAGCCGCTGGACGAGCGCATCGAGTTCCTCGACCACTCCTACAAGGAACTGGAGATTCCGCCGGGCCCGGACGGCAGCTTCCGCATCGAGGCCAACGCCCTGCACATCTGGCCGCGCGGCCACTACATGTGCATCGCCCTGCCCAATGACGAAGGCACCTTCACCGTCACCCTGTTCCTGCCCAACACCGGCGACCCCAGCTTCGCCACCACCACCACCGGCGCCCAGGCCGAAGCCCTGTTCGCGCGCGACTTCCCCGACGCACTGCCGCTGATCCCGAACCTGCGCCGCGACTGGGAAGAGCATCCCCCCGGCCTGCTCGGCACCCTGCACCTCACGCATTGGCACCTGCAGGGCCGCGCCGTACTGCTCGGCGATGCCGCCCATGCAATGGTTCCCTTCCACGGCCAGGGCATGAACTGCGCGTTCGAAGACTGCGTCGCCCTTGCCGGGCACCTGCTCCAGCAGGACACCCTCGCCGAGGCGTTCGCCGCCTTCGAACGTGACCGCAAGCCCAACGCCGAGGCGATCCAGCAGATGGCGCTCGAGAATTACCTGGAAATGCGTGACCGCGTCGCCGACCCGGCCTTCCTGCTGCAGCGCGAGCTCGAACAGGCCCTGCAGGCCCGCTGGCCGACGCGCTTCGTGCCGCATTACACGATGGTGACCTTCCTGCACACGCCCTATGCGGTCGCCCTGGCGCGCACCGACCTGCAACGGCGCATCCTTGAGGATGCCACTGCCGGCCACGACAGCCTGGACCACATCGACTGGGACGCACTCGAGCGCATCGTGCACGCGCAGCTGCCGGTGCTGGAGGGCGCACACTGATGGCGGCCGACAGCTTCCTGTTCTACGACCTGGAGACCTTTGGCCAGGACCCGCGCCGCACCCGCATCGCGCAGTTCGCCGCGATCCGTACCGACGCCGACCTGCGCGTCGTCGACGAACCGGTGAGCTTCTACGTCAAGCCGGCCGACGACCTGCTGCCCTCACCCGTCGCCACCCTGATCACCGGCATCACGCCGCAGCATGCACTGGCCCAAGGCGTCAGCGAGGCCGAGGCCTTCTCGCGGATCAACGACCTGATGGCGCGCCCCGGCACCTGCACGCTGGGCTACAACACGCTGCGCTTCGACGACGAGTTCGTCCGCCACGGGCTGTTCCGAAACTTCTACGACCCGTACGAGCGCGAGTGGCGCAACGGCAACTCGCGCTGGGACCTGCTGGACATGCTGCGGCTGGTGCACGCGCTGCGCCCCGACGGCATTGTGTGGCCGCAGCGCGAAGACGGCGCCACCTCGTTCAAACTCGAACACCTCGCCCTGGCCAATGACGTCCGCCAGGGCGATGCGCACGAGGCATTGTCGGACGTGCACGCCACCATCGGCATGGCGCGGCTGTTCAAGCAGTCGCAGCCGCGGCTGTGGGAGTACGCGCTGAAGCTGCGCGACAAGCGCTTCGTCGCCAGCCTGCTCGACGTGGACGCCCTGCAGCCGGTGCTGCATGTGTCCATGCGCTACCCGGCCCAGCGCATGTGCGCCGCGCCGGTGCTGCCCATCGCGCGGCATCCGTACATCAACAACCGGATCATCGCGCTGGATCTGGAGGGCGACATCGACGGCCTGCTCGCGCTGCCGGCCGATACGCTGGCCGCGCGCCTGTACACGCGCGCGGCGGACCTGGCCGAGGGCGAGCAGCGTGTGCCGCTCAAGGAAGTGCACCTGAACAAGGTGCCGGCCCTGGTCGCATGGAACCACCTGCGCCCGGCCGACCATGCCCGTCTGGGCATCGATGCCGCCGCAGTGGACGCCAACGCCGCACGGGTACGTGAGGCCGGTCCGGCGCTGGTCGAGAAGGTCCGGCAGGTGTACGGCGGCGAGCGCACGGCCACCGTCAGCGACGTGGATGCCTCGCTGTATGACGGCTTCCTCGCCGACGGCGACAAGGCCCTGATGCCCCGCCTGCGCACCAGCCCGCCGTCGGAGCTGGCCGGTTTCGCCGAGCGCCTGAAAGATCCGCGCATGCCCGAGCTGCTGTTCCGCTACCGGGCGCGCAACTACCCGCAGACGCTGGATGCCGCCGAGCGCGGGCGCTGGAACGACTACCGGCGGCAGCGCCTGCTGGGCGACGCCGCGCTGGGCGAACAGACCCTGCCGGCGTTCCGTGCGCAGCTGGACAGCCTGGCCATCGAACATGCCGCCGATCCCGCCAGGCTGGCCCTGCTGTCTCAGCTCGGCGACTGGGGCACCCACCTGGAGCAAAGCCTGTGAGCAGTTATTTCACTCCCGCCAGCTTCACCTTCCTGCGCGGGCTGGCGCGCCACAACGACAAGACCTGGTTCAACGACCACAAGCCGGCCTACGAAGAACATGTCCGCCAGCCGTTCCTGCGCCTGATTGCCGACCTGCAGCCGGACCTGGCCACGATCAGCCCGCACTTCCGCGCCGACCCGCGCGGCGTGGGCGGGTCGCTGTTCCGCATCTACCGCGATGCGCGCTTCTCCAACGACAAGTCGCCCTACAAGACCTGGCAGGGTGCCCGCCTGTTCCATGAGCGGCGCAGGCAGGTGCCGGCACCGTCGTTCTACATCCACCTGCAACCGGGCGAGAGTTTCGTCGGTGCGGGCCTGTGGCACCCCGAGCCGGCCACGCAGCGCAAGGTGCGGCACTTCATCGTCGACAATCCCGGCAGCTGGAAGGCCGCCGCGCACGCGCCGGCGCTGCGGAAGAAGTTCGATTTCGAGGAAAGCGAGAAGCTGGTGCGCGCACCGCGTGGCTTCGACGCCGACTTTGAATTCATCGACGATCTCAAGCACCGCAATTGGGTGTTCTGGCGCGCGCTGGACGACGCCACCATGACCGGTCCGCGTCTGCGCCAGACCCTCGCGGCCGACCTGGCCACGCTGGCGCCGTTCGTGGACTACCTGTGCGCCGCGCTGGACCTGGAGTTCTGAGCACGATGACCAGCCCGGTCGCGCCGCCACCGATGACCTACCGCGCGCTGGGCAGCAGCGGGCTGCAGGTCTCGCAGATCGGCCTCGGCTGCTCGGGGTTCTGGGGCAACCGGCGTTTTCCGGAGGCCGAGGCCGAACGCATCGTGCGCCGCGCCCTGGAGCGCGGGGTCACGCTGTTCGATACCGGCCACAACTACGCGGCCTTCAACGCCGAACCGCGGCTGGGGCGTATCCTGCAGCGGGCATTCGCTACGCATCCGCGCGATGGCCTGGTGATTTCCAGCAAGGCCGGCACCCTGACCGGCCAGGCCGGCATCAGCGGTGCCGAGCAGCGCGATTTCTCTCCCGCTGCCATCGAACGCAGCTGCGCCGCCTCGCTGCGCAACCTGCACTGCGACCACCTGGATATCTTCCAGCTCCACGGCATCGGCCTGGAGCAGATCAGCGATGAGCTGCTGACCGCGCTGGAGCGCATGCGGCGCAGCGGGATGTTCCGGCTGCTTGGCATCAATACCCATACCGGCGCGGTGATGCGACACCTGGCCGAACGCCGCGGTCCCTTCGACGTCGCCCTGATCGACTACAACGCCCTGCAGCAGGACCGGGAACCGGTCATCGCCGCCATGCACGCCGCCGGCATCGGCGTGCTCGCCGGCACCGTGCTGGCCCAGGGCCACCTGCTTCCGGCCCGGCCGCGCGTGCCCCGGCTGGCCGATGCGTGGTACCTGGCGCGGGCTTGGCTGAAGCCTTCCAGTCGGGCCTTGATGCGCAGCGCCAAGGCGATGCAGCGCACGATCGCCCGCGTTGGCTCGCAGGCACCGGCGCAGACAGCCTTCGCCTACGTCCTGCAGAACCCCGCCGTCGCCTCTGGCGTGCTCGGCACCACCCGGGTTGCGAGTCTGGATCAGGTGCTGGACACCCGCGTGGACATGCTGGCGCCGCAGGAGCGCGAGCGGCTGGTGGCCACCTTCCAGCAGACTGGCGCGTCGCCGAGCCAGTAGCCTTCACGTCGGCTGACGCGTGCTGCGGCAAGCTGCTGTCGTTCTCCTGGAGGCCGCCACGGCATGAAGAAACTCCCCTGGCTCGTGCTTGCCGTCGTCGTCCTGCTCGCCGGCGCCTGGTTCAGTGGCCCGTACCTCGCGGTGCGCGGCCTGGCCCAGGCCATCGAAACCCGCGACACCACCCGGCTCGACCGTTACGTCGACTTCCCGCTGCTGCGCGCCAATCTGCGCGCACAGCTCAACGACTATGTCGTCCGCCGGGCCGGCCCGGAGCTGCAGTCGAACAGGATCGGCGCGCTGCTGTTGTCGGCCAGCCAGACGCTCACCGGCACCGCCGTGGATGCGATGGTGACCCCGACCGGCATCGATGCCCTGCTGCAGGGACACACGCTGTGGAAGCGCGCCAGCAATGATCTGGACAGCACCGACGCCTACGCCGCGCCACGCGCCGCGCGACCGCTGCAGGGCGCCGAGCACCATTTCGAATCGCTGTCGCGCTTCACCGCCACCACGCACACGCCGGACGGCACACCGGTGGTCTTCGTGCTGCAGCGCCACGGGCTGCGCTGGAAACTGGTGAACATCGTGCTGCCGCTGCAGTGAGTGTTCAGGGCGTCCCGACCGACGGTCGTGACCCGCCCTCTACCCGGCTCAGTCGTTGGCCACGCCATGCGGAACATGACCAGCCGCCACGCTCTGGTGCTGGCGGGCGCTGTCGATGTTGTGCTGCGAATCATCGAAGAAGATGTCCGCGCCGAACGCTTCCAGGAACGGCCCCTTGTGACGCCCGCCCAGGAACAGCGCCTCGTCCAGGCGCACGCCCCACTCGCGCAGGGTGCGGATCACCCGCTCATGCGCCGGCGCGGACCGCGCGGTGACCAGCGCCGTGCGGATCGGCGCGTCTTCGCCGGACGGGAACACCGCCTGCAGGGTGTGCAGCGCCGACAGGAAGTTGCGGAACGGGCCGCCGCTCAGGGGCTCGCGTGCATTCTCGCGCTCATGCCGGCCGAAGGCTTCCACCCCCTGTTCGCGCGAAATACGCTCGCTTTCATCGCCGAAGATCACCGCGTCGCCATCGAAGGCGATGCGCAGCTGCCCGGCGGGCCGGCCCAGATCAAGCTGCTCGGCGGCGGCGATGGTTTCGCCCGGGGGCTTGGGCAGGATCGTGGCGGCAGCGATGCCGTGCAGCAGCGCCCGCCGCACCGACTCGGGGTTGGCCGACAGAAAGAGATCGGTGCCGAACGGCTTCACGTACGGCCAGGTCGGTTCGCCGGCGGTGAACGTGGCCCGGATGATGCCCAGCCCGTAGTGCTGGATAGAGTTGAAAATGCGCAGCCCGGTATCGGCCGAGTTGCGCGACAGCAGGATCACCTCCACCCGCGGCGACTCCGGCGACTGCCCCTGGTTGAGCGCCAACAGCTTGCGCACCACCGGGAAGGCCACGCCGGGGCGCAGCACATCGTCCTCGTGCTTGCGCTGGTACTCGGCATAGGCATCCACGCCTTCCGCCTCGAACAGCGCGTGGCCTTCTTCCAGGTCGAACAGGGCGCGCGAGGTCACGGCCACGGTCAGCAAGCGGGGGGTGTTGTCGCCCATGTCGGTCAGCCATCCAATGCGGCCAGATCGGCCGGCCAGCTATTGTCCGTCAAAACATGAACTGTTCGCTGAGGATCCGGTCTTCCAGGTTGTGTTCGGGGTCGAACAGCATCGTCACCCGGCGCTCGCGCGACTCGCGGATGGTCACTTCGACCACGTCGCGGGTCTCGTGGGAATCGGCGGTGACGCTGACCGGACGCTTGTAGGGATCGAGCACGCGGAAGCGTACTTCGGTATCGGCCTTGAGGATCGCGCCACGCCAGCGCCGCGGGCGATAGGGTGCCAATGGCGTCAGGGCGATGGTGTGCGAGCCCAGCGGCAGGATCGGGCCATGCGCGGAATAGTTGTAGGCGGTGCTGCCGGCCGGGGTGGCGACCAGTACGCCGTCGCCGATCAGCTCGGCAACCCGCTCCTGGCCATTGAGATCGATGCCGATATGCGCGGCCTGGCGGGTCTGGCGCAGCAGGGAGACGTCGTTATAGGCCAGCGAGCCGGTGGTCGTACCCGATTCGGTCAACGCCAGCATCTCCAGCGGGCGCAGGTTGGCCGGCTCGGCGGCCGCCAGCCGCGCCGGCAGGTCGTCGTCACGGAACTGGTTCATCAGAAAGCCCACGGTGCCCAGCTTCATGCCGAACACTGGCTTGCCCAGTGCGCCGTGGCGGTGCAGGGTCTGCAGCAGGAAGCCGTCACCGCCCAGCGGGCACAGGACATCGGCCTCCTCGGGCGGGCATGCGCCGTAGCGGGCCAGCATCAGCGCCAGGGCCTGCTGCGCGGGCTCGGTGCTGCTGGCCAGAAAAGCGATGCGGGGGGTGTCGCTCATGGAAAGTCCGGGTAAGGCATACGACCGAAGCATACCCGGTCGACGCATAGACACGTATGGCGTGTTACAGGCTGTTCCCAAGGCCACCGATCCACTGTCCAGGGGCCGTCGGGTGCGGGGGTGCGGGACCGTAGAGAACATGGGTGTTTTCTACGAGCCCCCAGGGATGGGTTTACGGCGTGTCCCGTACCCCCGCACCCGGCGGCCCTCAGACAGTGGGTTGCCAGATCAACACGCCGTCGCCCCAAAGAAAAGGCCCCGCCGAAGCGGGGCCCTTTCGTTCTCACGCGTCAGCGCGGGTTACGCGCCGTGCGCGGCCAGCTGACCCAGGCGCTGCACCGCGACCGACACGGTCGGGTAGTCCAGGGTCTTCTGCTCGGCCAGTTCGGCCAGCATCGACAGGGTGAAGCGCAGGCTGCTGTCGTCACGGCCGATCCAGGCGGCGACCTTGGCCTCCGCGCTGCCGCCCTTCATCGACAGCACCTGGGCAGCCAGGTTGCGGTGATGGGCGGCCAGCTCGTCGCGCAGCACGCCACGGGCCACGGCGTGCCAGCGGCCGTTGACCTCCAGCGCGTCGATCTGCTCGAACAGCCACGGCAGCTGCAGGGCGTCGCCCAGGCGGAAGTGGATCTTGGACACGTCCACCGGCTTGAGCTTGCGGGTGCGGGCCAGTTCGATGATGTCGAACGCCGGTTCCAGGAACTGCAGCTCCGACAGCTGCTGTGCCAGTGCCGGCGGCAGACCCTTCTCCTTCCACTCCTGCACGCTCGCCTCGTAGGCCGGGCGCTGGGAGTCCGGCAGCACGCCGGAGGCCACGCGGATGTCGTTGAACGCCGCCTGGTAACGGTTCACCGCCTCGGTGATGCCCGGCATCGCGCCGGGGCGCGACAGCAGCCAGCGCACGAACGAGCGCTGCAGCTTCCAGATGACTTCCAGCGCATCGATCTGCACCGACTCCGGCAGAGTGCCGTCGAGGGCGTCGATCTGCGCCCACAGGGCGCGCGCGTCCAGCGTTTCACGGCTGATCGTGTACGCCTTGGCAACCTCGGCAATGCTGCGGCCGGTGTCTTCCTGCATGCGCATCAGGAAGGTGGCGCCCATGCGGTTGATGGTCTGGTTGGTCACGGCCGTGGCGATGATCTCGCGCTTCAGGCGGTGACGTTCCATCGCATCGGCATACTTCTTCTGCAGCGGCGTCGGGCTCTACGGCTGCAGTTCCTTGGACAGGTACGGATCTTCCGGAATGTCCGAATCCAGCAGCTGGGCGAACGCCACCAGCTTGGAGTAGGACAACAGCACCGACAGCTCCGGACGGGTCAGGCCCTGGCCACGCGCCTTGCGTGCCGACAGCTCCGCGTCGGACGGCAGGAACTCGATCTGGCGATCGAGCAGACCCTGCTGCTCCAGCGTGCGGATGAAGTGCTGCTTGGAGCCCAGGCGCTTGACCGCCATCCGCTCCATCAGGCTCAGGGCCTGGTTCTGGCGGTAGTTGTCGTTGAGCA
>NZ_JBMWDO010000014.1:8708-75296 GCF_049545475.1 Stenotrophomonas sp. NPDC077461 | reverse complement strand
TGAAACGCAGCTGCGCCGATGGTAGTGTGGCCTAAGCCATGCGAGAGTAGGTCATCGCCAGGGTTTACACCCCAAAAACCCCGCTGCTCACGCAGCGGGGTTTTTTCTTTATGCGTTGCCTGCGCGCGGCGATGCATCGCTCCCCTACGGTGGACATCGACCGGACACCGCCGGTCCACATCCGAACGCGGCGTCCCCGGATCGCCGCCCATGCGCTGTCCCCCGGGTAACAACCCACTGACGGTCGGGTGACGGTGCGCAACGGCGGTCGCTGCACGCGGTAGTGCGCCGTACCGACCCGCGGTCGGCACCTGGCGGCCATCGAAGGGGACGATCAATGCTCCGCACCTCCCGCGCGCACGTTCCCGCGCTCCACCCCGGCCATGAAAAAACGGCGCCTCTCGGCGCCGTTTCTGTTCACTCCCTACGCGTCAGCTCACTTGGCTGCGGGCGGCGGGGTCTTGCCCTTCATCATGGTGTCGCGGGCTGCCTTGAACGGGTTGCCCTCGTACCAGTTCGGCCACCGATCGCCGCCGGCCAGCTCCTTGCCGACGCCGTACAGCAGCTGCAGGTCCTCGACCGTGCCGTCCAGCTTCCAGGTGGCGGCGTCGTACTCGTCCTTCGGACCGTGGTAGCGGTTGCGCCCGTAGTCTTCAGCGGCCTTGCGGCCCGCGTCGATTCCACCCTCGCGCAGATCTTCGCCGCCGTCGGCGTACAGGGCCGGCACGCCGGCCTTGGCGAAGTTGAAGTGGTCCGAACGGAAGTAGAAGCCGCTCTGCACCGCCGTCTCGCCATGCAGGGTACGGCCCTGGTTGGCGGCCAGCGGCTTGAGGATGTCCTCCAGCTCGGAGCTGCCGAAACCGGTCACGGTCATGTCCTTGGCGCGGCCAGCCACCGACATCGCATCGATGTTGATCACGCCCGCGATCTTGTCGAGCGGGAAGGTCGGGTGATTGACGAAGTACTTCGAACCCAGCAGGCCCGATTCCTCCAGCGTGACCGCCAGGAACACCACCGAGCGTTCCGGCGCAGGTTGCTGGTGGACCATCGCATCGGCGATCTCGAGGATGCCGGCTACCCCGGTGGCATTGTCAATGGCGCCGTTGTAGATGTTGTCGCCCTGCTCGCCCTCGTGCTTGCCCAGGTGATCCCAGTGCGCCATGTACAGCACCGCTTCGTCAGCGCGCTTGCTGCCCGGCAGAACGCCGACCACGTTGCGCGACTTCTTCTCGGCGATGGTGCTCTTCAGGTCGAAGGACACCTTCGCCTTCAGCGGGACCGGCTTGAAACCGCGCTTGCTGGCGTCCTTGTACGCTTTGTCCAGGTCCAACCCGGCCTCGGCGAACAGCTGGCGCGCCGCATCGGCGCTCAGCCAACCCTGTGCGGGCAGGCGCGCTTCCGGATCGTCCTTGGCCGGCAGGTCGTACTGCGGACCCGCCCAGGAGTTCTTGACCACGTCCCAGCCGTACGAGGCGCCGGCAGTATCGTGCACGATCAGCGCCGCGGCGGCGCCCTTGCGCGCGGCTTCCTCGAACTTGTAGGTCCAGCGGCCGTAGTACGTCATCCGCTTGCCGTCGAACAACGTGCTGTCATCGACATGGAAGCCGGGGTCGTTGACGAACATGACCACCGTCTTGCCCTTCCAGTCCTGGCCCGCGTAGTCGTTCCACTTCTGCTCCGGCGCGTCCACGCCGTAGCCGACGAACACCAGGTCGCTGGACGACACCTTGACCTCCGGCTGGCCGGTGCGGGTACCGATCACCATGTCGGTACCGAACGTCAGTGTGCGCGTCTTGCCGTCCTGCTCGAGCGTGAGCACGGTGGATTCGTCGGCGGTGGTCTCGGTCATCGCCACGTCCTGGAACCAGCTGTCGCCATTGCCGGGCTGCAGGCCGATGCGCTGCATCTGGTCGCGGATGTACTCGACCGTGCGGTCCTCACCGACGCTACCCGGCGCGCGGCCCTCGAAGTCGTCCGAGGCGAGTGTCTTGACCAGCTCGGCGAAGTCACCGACGTTGATGTCGGGCGAGAAGGCATGGCCGGCCGCGGGGGCCGGCGCGGCCGCCGGGGCGGGCGCGGGAGCGGTCTGCTCGCCCTTGCACGCCGACAGAGCGGCGGCAGCGGCGAGGCACAACAGAAGTTTGCGGGGCATCGTCGGTTCCTGGATCAAAAGAGGCCGGCGCCAGCAGCGCGCCGGTGGGACACCATATCAATCCTGCGGCGCGGTGTCGGTGTCGAAGGCCTGCGCCACCGCACCACTGATGGCGCCGGTACGTGCGCTGCGATGGATGTACAGCGTGACATCGCGGTCGAACTGCAGGTTGCCGCCGACCACGGCGTTGGGACCGATGATCACGCGCGGCTTGCGGCCCGGCGTCAGTGACAGGTTGAAGCTGGCCTTCTTGACGCGGATGCCACCGCCGACCTGCGAGCCGACGCCAACGGTGATGTCGCCGTTGACCGTCTCGATGCCTCCTCCCAGCCGGGTCTCGACCAGTCCGATGCTGCCGTTGACGGTATCCACACCGCCCTCGATCTGGCTGCCGCGGTCGGCGAAGATGCTGCCGTTGACGGTTTCGACGTCGCCGTTGGCCACCACCTCGCGTCCGATCTGGATGCTGCCGTTGACCGTGGAGATGCTGCCGGTACGCGCACGCTCGGCGATGCGGATGCCGCCGTTGACGGTCTCGATGTCGCCGGTGACGGCGCCCTCCTCGACGCGGATGCCGCCATTGACGGTATCCAGGTCGCCGTAGGTCTGGCCGGACCGGGCGGTGATGCTGCCGTTGACCTTGCTGATGTCGTCCTGGGCAAGCACGGGACCCGACACCATCAGGGCCAAGAGCAATGGGAACGAAACAGATTTCATGGGAGCCTCGGTTGTCTGGCGCGCGGCTGGCAGGCCGCCTGCTGCAATGTCACCATGCGTCGCTACAATCTGCATCTGCCTGAAGTCACTGGAAAGCCCTTGCGCCACAACGCCTTTTCCTCACGCCGGGATAACAAACCCACGACGGGGCGCGTCGTTTCGCGCCGCCTGGGCGTGATGCTGCAGGGGCTGTTGCTGGTCACCGCGCTGATGCTGGCCGGCCAGGGCGCGGTGGCGCAGACGCCCAAGGAAACCGAGCGCAAGCTGCAGAAGCTGCGCAGCGAGCTCAAGGGCGTGGCGCAGGAGCGGCGCACCCTGGAGAGCCAGCGTGGCCAGGCATCGCGGCAACTGCGCGAAGCCGATGAGAAAGTCGCCCGCACCGGCCGCGTTCTGGCCCAGACCGAGACCGCCCTGCAGCGCGAAACCCGCGCGATGGAGGAACTGCAACGCAGGCGCAGCCAGCTGCAGGCCGGCATGGCCCGGCAACGCGAGGAGCTGGCATCGCTGCTGCGTGCCGCGTACCGCGTGGGCAACAACGCCCCGCTCAAGCTGCTGCTGTCGCAGGACCGCGTGGCCGATGCCAACCGCACGCTGGCCTACCATCGCTACCTGCAGCGCGAGCGCGCGCAGCGCATCCAGGCACTGACCCGCGACCTGGCCGACCTGCAGACGCTGGAAACGCAGATCGTCGAGCGTCGGCAGGCGTTGGAGGGCGCGCGCCAGCAGCAGAAGCAGCAGGCCGCGGCGCTGGAAGGCGACCGTCGCGCGCGTGCCGCCACCGTGGCCACACTGGACGAGCGTTTCAAGGATCGCAGCGAGCGGGAGAAGGCGCTGGGCCAGGATGCCAAGGCACTGGAAACGCTGCTGGCCAACCTGCGTGCGGCGGCGGCACGCGCCGAAGCCGAGCGGCGCGCGGCTGCCCGTCGTGCCGCAGCGGAAAAGGCGGCCGCCGAGAAAGCCGAGAAGGCGGCCGCGGCGAGCGGGACGCGTGCCCCTCCACGTGCGGTAAAGGTTCCGCCCGTGGTGGCCTCGGCACCGGCACCGAAAGTGGGCGGGTTGGGCTGGCCGCTGTCGGGCAATCTGCTGGCCCGTTATGGTGGCAAGCTGCCCGACGGTCGCACCAGCAGCGGTGTCCTGATCGGCGCGCCCGCCGGCAGCACCATCACCGCCGTGGCTGATGGCACGGTGGTGTTCTCGGACTGGATGACCGGCTACGGCATGATCCTGATCGTGGACCACGGCAACGGCTACATGAGCCTGTACGCCCACAACGACACCCTGCTGCGCGATGCCGGCGCGGCGGTGAAGAAGGGCGATGCGGTGGCCAAGGTCGGCAACTCCGGCGGACAGGGCGTGACGGCGCTGTACTTCGAGCTGCGTCGCAACGGCCAGCCCGTGGACCCCGGTTCCTCGCTGCAGCGTCGCTGAGTCCACGCGGGGGGCGATGAATCGCGCCCCCCTCGTAACGCGTACCGGTACCGGGCGGTTCAACGGGAATTTATCCGGCCTTCGCGCATAATCGGGACACGCACCCCGGTGTGTGTGTTCCCGTCCCCCGCTTACCCTGGAGTGCTTCATGCGCGTAGCCCGTTCCGCCACCTTGTTGCTGGCCCTGTTGCCGGCCATGTCCTGGGCGCAGCAGACCGGCGGTGCGCCGACCCGCGGCAGCGATGCGGCAACCAGTGAAGAGGCGGTCACTTCGCGCGTGCCGCTCGAGGAAATCCGGCGCTACGTGGCGGTGTACAACGCGGTGCGCGCCGCCTATGTGGACCCGGTGGACGACAAGAAGCTGATGCAGTCCGCGATCCGAGGCCTGCTGCTGGACCTGGACCCGCACAGCACCTACTTCGACAAGGAAGATGCCGAGGCCTTCGATGAGCAGGCCAACGGTGCCTACGAGGGCATCGGCGTGGAGCTGCAGCAGCAGCCGGACAACAGCAGCCTGAAGGTGATCTCGCCGATCGACGACACCCCGGCCGCGCGTGCAGGCATCCTGGCTGGCGATCTGATCATCGCCATCGACGGCAAGCCGATCAGCGCGATCGAGGCCACCGAACCCCTGCGCGGCGCAGCCGGCAGCAAGGTGGTGCTGACCCTGGTGCGCGAAGGCCGTCCCAAACCGTTCGATGTGACCGTCACCCGCGAAACCATCCGCGTCACCAGCGTGCGCAGCCGGATGCTGGAGCCCGGTTACGGCTACATCCGCCTGAGCACCTTCCAGGCCGACACCGGTGCCGATTTCCAGAAGCATGTCGCGCAGTTGCAGCAGCAGGCCGGCGGCAAGCTCAAGGGCCTGGTGCTGGACCTGCGCAGCAACCCGGGCGGGCTGCTCACCGCTGCGGTCCAGGTGGCCGACGACCTGCTCGACAAGGGCAATATTGTCAGCACCCGTGGCCGCATCTCGATCAGTGACGCACGCTTCGACGCGACGCCGGGCGATCTGCTCAAGGGCGCGCCGGTGGTAGTGCTGGCCGATGCCGGTTCGGCCAGCGCATCGGAAGTGCTGGCCGGCGCGCTGCGCGACAACGGCCGTGCGCGCGTGGTCGGCAGCCGCACCTTCGGCAAGGGCTCGGTGCAGACGGTGCTGCCGCTGGACAACGGTGATTCGGTCAAGCTCACCACCGCGCGCTACTTCACGCCCAGCGGCAAGTCGATCCAGGCCACCGGCATCGTGCCGGACGTGGTGCTGCTGCCCGACAGGCGCGACGGCGACGACGCGCTGCCGGCGAGCCTGACCGACTACAGCGAAGCGACCCTGCCGGGTCATCTGCGCGGCGATGAGGAAGGCGGGGACGGCTACAAGGCCGGCGACGTACTGCCCGGCGACGGCCCGATCAACGATGCACTGGCCGAATTGAAGCAGCCGGGTTCGGTGGCGGCCAAGCAGAAGGCCGAGGCGGCGAAGAAGCCGGAGGCGAAGCCTGCGGCCAAGCCTGAAGCCAAGCCTGAAGCCAAGCCTGAAGCCAAGCCTGAAGCCAAGCCCGCAGAAATGCCGACCAAGCCCTGATCGATCGTACGCCGGCCGTCGTAGAGCCGAGCGCAGCGCGGCGATGATCGGCACCGCGGCAGCCGGGTGGAACCGGCGCTGCGCTGCACGGAGATGGAAGCCGCCGGGTCTAGAAGCCGTGCCGCTTGCGCAGGCGCCGCGCGATCGCCGCGCGCACGTACACGCCGTAGGCCAGCCCGAAGGCGAAGCCGGCAATGTGCGCCCACCAGGCGACCATGCCGAAGGTCGGGCCGATATAGGCGAACACCACCTGCAGCGCCGCCCATACACCGATCAGGAGGTAGGCCGGCGCGCGCACGAACTCCAGGAACAGGCCGAGCGGGATCACCACGCCCAGCCGCGCGCCCGGGAACAGCGCCAGGTACGCACCGATGAGTGCCGACACCGCGCCGCTGGCACCGATGATGATCTGGTCCGGGCTGCCCATCGTGTAGATCGCGGTCAGGTTGGAGATCGCCCCGCCGACCAGGAACAGCAGGATCAGCCGCCACGGCCCCAGCACGCGTTCGGCCGGCAGCCCGAAGATCAGCAGGAACACCAGGTTGCCGAGCAGGTGCGACCAGTCCGCATGCAGGAACAGGGCGGTGAACAGCCGCAGCACACTGCCGTCCTGCAGGGTGGCCCACCAGTCCTGCGGGTGGGTCAGCCCGGTGGACAGGGCGCCCCAATCCAGCCAGAGGCTGCGCCGGGCGTCGTCCGGCCGGGAGATCGACCACAGGAACGCCAGCCACAGGGCCGCGAACAGCAGCGGGGTGGCCCAGCGCAACGCGGACTTCTTGCGGGAGGGAATCGACACGAACATGGGTGGCGCTAGCCTAGCGCGGGGGCGGCCCGGGTGGGGGAATGTCGCGTTCAGCCTGAATGGCCGGGAGGGCGACGGCCGTTATTGTTTCATTAACCGGTCTGGGTATACTCGCATACGGCGTCGTATGTCGGGAGGGGAATCCGGCGCGTCGTCCCAACCCGGAAGGGAAGGGGCTACGCAGGCGCGCGTTGCCAAACATCACCGCAATTCCGGAGAGAACCAACAATGCATACCGCTTCCACGCTTGCCCGTGTCACCGCCCTGGCCGTCGGCATTGCCGGTGCCCTGGCCGCTGGCCACGTCAACGCCGCCGCCTTCCAGCTGAAGGAAAACAGCGCCAAGGGCCTCGGCCGTTCGTTCGCCGGCTCCGGCAGCGCCGCGGGCGACGCCTCCATCATGGCCGTCAACCCGGCCGGCATGCGCCAGCTGGAAGGCATGCAGGTCCAGGGTGACCTGAGCGCCATCAGCTTCTCGGCCAAGTTCCACGGCACCGGCCGCAAGCCGACCGGCCAGGCCCAGACCGGCGGTGACGGCGGCGACGCCGGCATGATCGCTCCGGTTCCGGCGGCTTACTTCCACATGCCGATCGGTGAAAAGGCCCACTTCGGTGTGTCGCTGACCGCACCGTTCGGCTTCAAGACCGAATACGACAATGGCTGGGTCGGCCGTTACAGCGGCCTCAAGACCGACCTGAAGGCGATCGACCTGGGCTTTGCCGCCTCGTACGACGTCAATCCGTACGTGTCGTTCGGCGCGTCGGTGTTCGTTGAACACCTGACCATCGAACTGAGCAACAACATCGACTTCGGCACCGCGCTGGCGCAGTCGCGCGTGCCGGGCTTCACCCCGGGCAGCGCCGACGGCAAGCTGACCGTGGAAGGCGACAACAATGCGGTGGGTTGGACCGTGGGCGGCCTGTTCAGCCCGGATGAGAACACCCACATCGGCATCAGCTACCGTTCCAAGGTCGAGCACAAGATCACCGGCGGCGATGCCACCTTCGTAGTGCCGCCGAACGTGGCGACCGTACTGAACGCCGTGCAGCCGGGTCGCTTCGTGAGCACCTCGGGCAAGGCCACCGTGACCCTGCCGGCCTCGGCCACCCTGAGCGTCACCCACAACGTCAATGACAAGTGGACCGTGATGGGCGACGTGACCCGCACCGCGTGGTCGACCGCCTTCGACCAGGTCACCATCGACTACGCGTCGGCGCAGCCCGATTCGGTGCTGGAATTCGGCTACCGCGACACGACCTTCGTCTCGCTGGGTACCGATTACAAGCTGAGTGACACCGTCACCCTGCGCGGCGGTATCGCGCTGGACCAGACCCCGACCACCAACGCACACCGCGACGTGCGCGTGCCCGACACCAGCCGCAAGTGGCTCTCGCTGGGCGTGGGCTGGACGCCGTCGGAAAACGTCGAATACAACTTCGGCTACCTGCACCTGTTCACCAAGGATCCGGACGTGATCATCGCCGGCACCACCAACAACCAGGGCAACTCGCTCACCGGCAAGTACAAGGTGCGCGGCGATGTGCTGGCGGCGTCGGTGAACTACAAGTTCTGATCGACGCGCAAGCGGACATCACACGCTGGACGAAAGGCCCCGCTCGCGCGGGGCCTTTCTGTTTCCGGCATCCGGGCCGCGCTCAGCGCAGCTGGCGCGGCGTTGCGTTGAGACGCTGGCGCAGCAGCCGCCGCAGCGCGGTGGGATCGCCATAGCCCACCTGCTCGGCCACTGCCTCCACCGAATAACGGCTGTTCTCCAGCAGCGCCCGCGCCCGGTTCAACTGCACGCTGCGGATCAGGTGCAGCGGGCCGTGCCCGGTGGCACGGGTGACCTGTCGCGACAGTGTGCGCGTGGACATGCCCATGTGGTGGGCCAGATCGCCGACCGTCACCGCAGCGGGCAGGTGCGCTTCCACATGCGCGGTCAGGGCGGCGATCAACGCATTGCCCTGCGCCATCATCGCCGGGACCATGAACGGCGACTGCAGCTGGCGTCGGTCCAGCAGCAGCGCACGTGCCACTGCCCCGGCCAATGCGGGGCCGAAGCGTTGGCGCAGCAGGTGCAGCATCAGGTCGCTGTGGCCGAGCGCCGCACCGGCGGTGGTCACCGGCCCGTCGTCGATCACCATGTGGTCCGCATCGACCTGGCAGGCCGGCTCCAGCCGCTGCAATGCCGCGGCCAGCCACCAGGTGGTGGTGACGCGGCGCTGGGCGAGCAGCCCGGCCGCCTGCAGCAGGAATACCGACGCGCACGAGGCGGCCAGGCGACCGCCTGCGGCAGCGTGCGCACGCAGGGCACGCAGCACCCGCGGCACGTCGGCGCCGGCCAGCCGCGCGGCGATCGCCTGCGGATCGTCCACCCCCAGGCCCGGCACGATCCAGCACGCGTTTCCATCAGGCGCACGCGGCAGTGGGTGCGCACGCAGTTGCAGGTGTTCGCCGAGCCGCACCGGCCCGCGGGTGGCGCTGCAGATCTGCCAGCGGGGTGCCGGCACGCCCAGTCGTGGCGCCAGCGTGGCGGCGGTGGAAAGCATGTCCACGCTCAGCGCCACACTGGACGCGAAGGCGCCGGGGAGCACGATGACGGTGAAATCCTGCATTGGCCGATTCCGCACGAAAGATGTCGAATCCGTCGATGGTGTCCGCCGCCGCGCGCAGATTCAATGAAGACCTCTTTTTCGTGGTGCTCCTCATGCCGGATATCACCCTGCGCCAGCCCGCCACCGCCGTTGATGCCGCCCGCTGTGCGCGGCGGCTGCCGGCCGTCCATGCCGCTGCCGTACGCGCCTGCGGACGGGGCAACGAGCCGCGTCGGAGGATTGCCTCGATGGTGATCGAGGACGTCGCCGATGGTCATTGGGCGGGGAACGGGCTGGTCTGGCAATGCGACGACGTCGTGCGTGCGGCCGGGTACGCGCCTCTGCAGCCCGCGCCGTGCGTGGGAGGTGTGCGATGACCCTCTCCACGTGGTCCGGCGCCTGCCACTGCGGTGCGGTGCGGTTCGCCTTCCAGGCGCCATCGCTGCGCGCCTTCGCGTGCAATTGCTCGCTCTGCCATCAGCGGGGGGCGATCTGGATGGGCTGCGCGGATGCGCGCTTCCAACTGATCGAGGGCGACAGCCGGCTGTCCACCTATACGTTCGGCACGCATACCGCCACGCATTACTTCTGCCACTGCTGCGGGGCGGCGCCGTTCAGTCATCCGCGGCTCGCGCCCACGGAGTGGGTGATCAACCTACGCTGCGTAGACGGCGTGGATCTGGCGACGCTGGAGGTCCACCGTTTCGACGGGCAGCACTGGGAGGACGCCGCGCGCGCCTGGCGGCAGGCGCAGGCGGCGGGCTCTGCACTGCCCTGATCGACCGGCCGCATAGCGCAGCCCCTGCCGCACCTGCGCCTCGAAGGCCGGCAGGCGGTACACCGCAGCGTCGTGCCCCAAGCCGGTGTACCAGCTTCGACCGCCGTCGAAGGCATGGCACCAGGTGATCGGGTGGTCGTTGCCCATGCGGCCACCGTCGTACAGGCGTTCATCGACCGTGGCGACCACCTGCACACGGCCACGCGGGGTGTCGCGATAGTTGTACAGCTCGTCGTGCACGGTCCACGCCGCACCGCGCGCGCGACCATCGCGTTCGGGCTGTACGCGGCTGGTCTGCAGGCCGGGCGGATGGGAGTGGAAGTACGCGCCCACCAGATGCCCGTACCACGGCCAGTCGTACTCGGTGTCGGCGGCAGCATGCAGGCCGACGAAGCCGTTTCCCGCACGGATGAAGCCTTCCAGGGCAGCCTGCTGCGGGTCATCGAGCACATCGCCGGTGGTGCTGGCAAACACCACCACGCGGTAGCGCGCCAGATTGGCAGGTGTGAAGTCGGCGGCATTTTCGCTGTGGTCGACCTGCATGCCTTCGGTGGCGGCGATGCGTTGCAGCATGGCCACGGCGGCAGGGATGGAATCGTGGCGGTACTCCGCCGTACGGGTGAAAACCAGTGCGCGCTCCGGTGGCGGCACCGCCTGTGCGGCAGGCGCGGGCATCAGGGCCAGCAGAAGCGAGAGAAACGGGACGGGCAGGCGCATGGCCGGATTCTGCCACGGCTTTGGCCCGGTGTACGGCGCACGCGGTGCAGAGCTGCAGGACGCAGCGCGTACAATCGCGCACCCACCCGCGCACCGCGTGGGTCAATGACGTCTGACAAGGATCTGTACATGTCGCCTTTCGCGCTTCGTTCCGCCCTCGCCCTGGGCCTGGCCGCACTGTCGGCCCCTGCACTGGCTGGCGACTTCGCCAGCTGCTTCACTCTCACGCCCGGCCTGTCGTGGTCCAACGGCGATGAAACGCTGTCCATCGAGAAGGCCGTGTTCGCCGGTCAGGATGCGATCCGGGTCAACAGCGCCGGCGGTGGCGTCGGTACCGCCAGCTACTACGATGCCAGCGGCCGCCAGTTCCTTGGCCAGGAGCGTTTCGGCATCTCCGCCTGGGGCGGCGACGCGTCCAAGCCGGTGATGACCGATATCTTCAAGCCTGCGCCGACCTTCCCGGCCAGCGCCAAACCGGGCGACCGCTTTGAACTTGCCGGCAAGGGCCAGCGCACCCATCACGTCGAGGAAACGGTCGAGCCGCTCGACTACGACGGGTTCTCCGACTACACCTTCGTCGGCTTCGAGGATGTGGAGGCGGAGGTGGGCTTCCAGCCGCGCACCTTCAAGGACACCTGCCATGTCACGGCAACCTTCGAAGACAATCGCATCGAAGCGTGGTACGCCGCCGGCTTCGGCCGCATCAAGTTCGAACGCTACGTCGGCAACGAGCTGCTGATGCGCGACGAAATCGAATCGATCGACGCCGAGTGACAGACAAAAAACCCCGCTTTCGCGGGGTTTTTCGTTTACTGCGTGACGCGGGAGATCAATCGCCCAAGGTCAGCAGCGAGGCATTGCCGCCGGCCGCCGTGGTGTTCACGGTGACGGTCTTCTCGGTGGCGAAGCGGAGCAGATAGTGCGGACCGCCGGCCTTGGGGCCGGTGCCGGACAGGCCCTGACCGCCGAACGGCTGCACGCCCACCACCGCACCGATCTGGTTGCGGTTGACGTACACATTGCCCACGTTGACACGCGAGGCAATGCGATCGACGGTCTCGTCGATGCGCGAATGCACGCCCAGGGTCAGACCGTAGCCGGTGGCGTTGATCTGGTCGATCACCGCATCGAGCTGGTCGCCCTTCCAGCGGATCACGTGCAGCACCGGCCCGAAGATTTCCTTGTGCAGCTGGTCGAGGTTCTTCAGTTCGTACGCACGCGGCGCAAAGAAGGTGCCATGCGCGGCGTCATCGCTGAGCGTGGCCGCGGCAATCAGGCGGGCGTCCTTCTCCATGCGCACGGCATGCTCCTGCAGGATCTGCAGCGCGTCGGCATCGATCACCGGGCCGACATCGGTGGACAGCAGGCCCGGGTTGCCGACCTTCAGTTCGGCCATCGCACCGGCCAGCATGGTCATCACCTTGTCGGCGATGTCGTCCTGCACGAACAGCACGCGCGCAGCCGAGCAGCGCTGGCCGGCAGAGGTGAACGCCGAGCCGATGGCATCTTTGACCAGCTGTTCCGGCAGTGCCGAGGAGTCGGCGATGAAAGCGTTCTGGCCACCGGTCTCGGCGATCAGCACGCCAATGGCGGCGTCGCGCGCGGCCATCGCACGGTTGATTGCACGGGCCGTATCGGTGGAACCGGTGAAGGCCACGCCGGCCACGCGCGGATCGGCGGTGAGGGCAGCACCGACGGTGGCACCGTCGCCCGGCAGGAACTGCAGCGCGCCCTCGGGAACCCCGGCGTCAAGCAGCAGCTTCACCGCGTAGTAGCCGATCAGGTTGGTCTGTTCGGCGGGCTTGGCGATCACGCTGTTGCCGGCCGCCAGCGCGGCGCTGACCTGGCCCAGGAAGATCGCCAGCGGGAAGTTCCACGGGCTGATGCAGACGAACACGCCGCGGCCATGCAACTGCAGCTCGTTGGATTCACCGGTGGGGCTGGGCAGCTTCTCGGCATGGCCGAACTGCTCGCGTGCCTGCTTGGCGTAATAGCGCAGGAAGTCCACCGCCTCGCGCACTTCGGCGATGCCGTCGGGCAGGCTCTTGCCGGCTTCCTTCACGCACAGCGCCATGAATTCCGGCAGGCGCGTTTCCAGCTGGTCGGCGGCGTGCTCCAGGATCGCCGCGCGGCTGGCAGCCGGGGTGCGGTTCCACTGCGGCTGTGCGGCCACGGCGTTGGCCAGCGCCTTCTCCACGGTGGCGCTGTCGGCCGGCTGCCACGTTCCGACGACCTCGCGGGTGTCGGCCGGGTTGACCACATTCAACAGCGCGCCGGTCGGCTGCGCACCCGGCACCAGCGGTGCGGCCTGCCACGGCTTCACGGCCGCGTTGAGCTGCGCGGCCAGTGCACGCAGATCGTTGTCGTTGGCGAGATTGACGCCCATGGAGTTCTTCCTGTCATGGTTCTGGCTGCGCAGCAGATCGACCGGCAGCGGGATTTTCGGATGCGGGATGGACGCGAACGAGGACACCGCGTCGACCGGATCGCGGATCAGGTCGTCGATGGCCACGCTGTCGTCGGTGATGCGGTTGACGAAGCTGGAGTTGGCACCGTTCTCGAGCAGACGCCGCACCAGGTAGGGCAGCAGGTCTTCGTGCGAACCGACCGGTGCATACACGCGGCATGGCACGTTCAGGCGGTCGGCCGGTACCACTTCGGCGTACAGGTCATCGCCCATGCCATGCAGCTTCTGGTGCTCGTACTGGCCGCCCTTGGCGATCGCCTTCACCGCCGCGATGGTGTGCGCGTTGTGCGTGGCGAACATCGGGTAGATCGCGTCGGCATGCGTGAACAGACGCTGCGCGCATGCCAGGTAGGACACGTCGGTGTTCTGCTTGCGGGTGAACACCGGGTAGGCCGGCAGGCCATCGATCTGCGCGCGCTTGATCTCCGCATCCCAGTACGCGCCCTTGACCAGGCGCACCTGCAGGCGACGACCGATGCGACGGGCCAGATCGGCCAGGTAATCGATCGTGTACGGGGTACGCTTCTGGTACGCCTGCACCACCACGCCGAAGCCTTCCCAACCGGTCAGCGAGGCATCGCTCACCACCGATTCGATGATGTCCAGCGACAGCTCCAGGCGGTCGGTTTCCTCGGCATCCACGGTGCAGCCGATGCCATAGGACCTGGCCAGCTGCGCCAGTTCCAGCACGCCCGGCACCAGGTCAGCCATCACCCGTGCACGCTTGGCGTGCTCGTAGCGCGGGTACAGCGCCGACAGCTTGATCGAGATGCCCGGCGCGGCATTGACGTCGCCGTCCGGACGGCCACCACGGGCCTTGTGATCGCCGCCGATGGAGTGGATCGCGCGACGGTAGTCTTCCAGGTAGCGTTTGGCGTCCTTCATGGTCAGCGCGCCTTCGCCGAGCATGTCGAACGAATAGCGGTAGCTGGCGTTGTCGCCCTTGTGCGAGCGCGACAGCGCTTCGTCGATGGTGCGGCCCATGACGAACTGGTGGCCCATGATCTTCATTGCCTGGCGGACGGCCAGGCGGATCACCGGCTCACCGACACGGCCGATCAGGCGCGCGAACGCGCCCGGCACGTCGGCGCGGGTGGCGTCGTTGATCTGCACCAGGCGGCCGGTCAGCATCAGTCCCCAGGTGGAGGCATTGACCAGCACCGAATCGCTGCCGCCCATGTGCTTTTTCCAGTCGGCATCGCCGAGCTTGTCGCGGATCAGCTTGTCGGCGGTGGTCTGGTCCGGAATGCGCAGCAGCGCCTCGGCCACGCACATCAGCAGCACGCCTTCCTCGCTGCCCAGGTCGTACTGGCGCATGAAGGCTTCGATCGCGCCCTGGTCCCTGGCGCGCACGCGAACGCGCGCGACCAGGTCGGCGGCGGTGGCCTGCACCTGCGCCTGTTCGTTGGCCGGCAGGCGCGCCTGCTCCAGCAGTTCGCGCACGTGGCTGGCTTCGTCCTTCATCCAGGCATCGGTGATGGCCTGGCGGAACGGGTTGGGAACCGCCGGCAGCTCGGGCGAGAGCAGGGGCGGGCGGGCGCCGGACGAGGCCGGTGCAGGGGGAAGCGCGGAAGGTGCGGTCATGCCGATCGGCTCGTGGAGAACTTGACCATTTTAATCGTTTTTCGGTCGATTCAACCGCTTTCCGGGTGCTGCGCCGTGCGCGCCATAGCCTTTCATACAGCGGGATTCCCCCGATCCGGCGAGGGTCTGCAAAACTGTGCCGGTTTCGTCAAAACGGCCGCCGGGTCAATGCTGTATTGCACCATTCCTGAAACTGTGAATGGACCCTTGCGGCTCGCTGGAAAGCAGGGCTACCATCGGGACGTTTCCCGCGGCAGGAAAAAACGCGGTTGCGACATGATCGAGGTGCTGTCAGCTCCGGACGGATCAGGAACGCAACTGCGGCTGCGTCCCCCACGGGCGCTCGATGCCCGGCAGTTCGTCCTGTTGTTTGCCGTGTTGGCGGGTGCGATGGGGGTGGTGGCCGGCCTGGGCTGGTTCGCCGGCAACGTGTTCGCTCCCCTCTTCGCGCTGCTGTACAGCCTGTTGCTGGCAGTGGCACTGCGTGCGTTGTGGCGCAGTGGAGAGCGGCAGGAAGAGATACGGGTAGTGCCAGGGTGCGTGGAGGTCATCCCCGTACCCGGGCAGTTGCCGGTGTTCAGTGCCCACCCGTACTGGGTGACGCTGGTCGCCGACGATGAGGCGGTCCGACTGGTGTCCAGCGGTCGGCAGGTGGCGGTGGGATGTTTCCTCGCACCGGTCGAACGCCAGGCACTGGCTCAGAAACTAGAAGGCTTGCTCGCGGCCAGCGATGGCTGCAACCGACGACGCTAAGGGTCTAGGCAATGAAGCAATGCAGAAAGTGGGGCAGGACGTTCGGAACATCAGGCGTGTGCGGGGCGGCGCTGCTGGCGCCGGCGATGGCGTTGGCCCAGGCGGCCGACCCCAAACCGTGGCAGTTGAACATGGGCAAGGGGGTGACCCAGAGCTCGCGGTTGGCGTGGGAATCCAACCTGTTCTCGCTGTGGGTCTGTACCGTGATCGGGGTGCTGGTCTTTGGCGCGATGTTCTACGCCATCTTCAAGTTCCGTAAGTCCAAGGGCGCGGTCGCTGCCCAGTTCAGCCACAACACCAGGGCCGAGGTCATCTGGACGGTGATCCCGGTGATCATCCTGGTGGTGATGGCGTGGCCGGCCACGGCCAATCTGATCAAGTTCTACGACACACGGGATGCGGAGATGACCGTCAAGGTCACCGGCTACCAGTGGATGTGGAAGTACGAGTACCTCGGCGAGGAGGTGGCCTTCACCAGCCGCCTGGACCGCGAGTCCGACCGCATGCGGCAGAGCGGCAAGGTGCCCACCCGCGAGTCGCACCCGCACTATCTGCTGGATGTGGACAACCGGCTGGTGCTGCCGGTGGATACCAAGGTCCGCTTCGTCATCACCTCCGACGACGTGATCCACGCGTGGTGGGTGCCGGCACTGGGCTGGAAGCAGGACGCCATTCCCGGCTTCATCAACGAAGCCTGGACCAACATCGAAACCCCCGGCGTCTATCGCGGCCAGTGCGCCGAGCTGTGCGGCAAGGACCACGGCTTCATGCCGATCGTGGTCGAAGCGGTGTCCAAGGAGGACTTCCAGAAATGGCTGGCCTCGCGCAGGCCCGCACCGGCCCCGGCAGCGGAAACGCCGGCTGCGGCACCGGCTGACGCCGCACCGGCCCCGGCCGCCGAACCCACGGCACCGGCAGCACCGGCCGCAGCAGACAGCAACGCCTGAAATCGAGCCGCGTCCGCCAGCCGGCGGGCGGGGGGTACCACCGGATCCAGTGAGGTGTAGTTGCGATGGCGCATTCCGCAGTTGACCACGACGGGCACCACGGGCATCAGCAGAGCTTCTTCGAGCGTTGGTTCTTCTCGACCAACCACAAGGACATCGGCACGCTCTACCTGCTCTTCAGCTTCATCATGTTCATCATCGGCGCGGCGATGAGCGTGATCATCCGTGCCGAGCTGATGCAGCCCGGCCTGCAGTTCGTCAGACCGGAGACCTTCAACCAGCTCACCACGGTGCATGCGCTGGTGATGATCTTCGGTGGCGTGATGCCGGCGTTCGTCGGCCTGGCCAACTGGATGATCCCATTGCAGATCGGCGCGCCGGACATGGCGCTGCCGCGCATGAACAACTGGTCATTCTGGCTGCTGCCGGTGGCCTTCAGCCTGCTGCTGCTGACCTTCCTGCTGCCGGGCGGTGCCCCGGCCGGTGGCTGGACCCTGTACCCGCCGCTGTCGCTGCAGGGCGGCTACAACGTCGCCTTCACCGTGTTCGCCATCCACGTGGCCGGCATCAGTTCGATCATGGGCGCGATCAACATCATCGCCACCGTGCTGAACATGCGTGCCCCGGGCATCGACCTGCTGAAGATGCCGATCTTCTGCTGGTCCTGGCTGATCACCGCATTCCTGCTGATCGCGGTGATGCCGGTGCTGGCCGGCGCGGTGACCATGCTGCTGACCGACAAGTTCTTCGGCACCAGCTTCTTCAACGCGGCCGGCGGCGGCGACCCGGTGATGTTCCAGCACATCTTCTGGTTCTTCGGGCACCCGGAGGTGTACATCATGATCCTGCCGGCCTTCGGCGTGGTCAGCGAGATCATTCCCACCTTCAGTCGCAAGCCGCTGTTCGGCTACCAGGCGATGGTGTACGCGGTGGCCGCCATCGCCTTCCTGTCGTTCATCGTCTGGGCCCACCACATGTTCACCGTGGGCATGCCACTGGGCGGCGAGATCTACTTCATGTTCGCCACCATGCTGATCTCGATCCCCACCGGGGTGAAGGTGTTCAACTGGGTCAGCACCATGTGGCGCGGCTCGCTTACCTTCGAAGCGCCGATGCTGTGGGCGGTGGCCTTCGTGATCCTGTTCACCATCGGTGGCTTCTCCGGCCTGATGCTGGCGATCGTGGTGGCCGACTTCCAGTATCACGACACCTATTTCGTGGTGGCGCACTTCCACTACGTGCTGGTCACCGGCGCGGTGTTCGCGCTGATCGGCGCGGTGTACTACTGGTGGCCGAAGTGGACCGGGCGCATGTACAACGAAACGTGGGCCAAGATCCACTTCTGGTGGACGATCGTGTTCGTCAACCTGCTGTTCTTCCCGCAGCACTTCCTCGGGCTGGCCGGCATGCCACGCCGCATCCCGGATTACAGCGTGGCCTTCGCCGACTGGAACCTGATCAGCTCGATCGGTGCGTTCGGCATGTTCGCCACGCCGTTCATGATGGCCGCCATCCTGATCGTCTCGCTGCGCAATGGCGAGAAGGCGGCAGACCGCTCCTGGGAAGGCGCACGGGGGCTGGAGTGGACGATTCCCTCACCGGCACCGGCGCACACCTTCACCGTGCCGCCGGTCATCCGCCCGGGCGATCTGGCCCACGACGACATCACCCACTGAGGTTGCCATGCACACGCCTCCGCACGACATCGACAGCCTGGCCCTGCGCCGCCGCCGCGCGCAACGTACGGCGTGGGTAGTGGGCGGCGTGGCCGTGCTGGTCTATGTGGGCTTCATCCTCAGCGGGGTGATCGGGCGATGAGCGACGAACGCCCCACGCCGCCTGCGCGACACGCGGGTCTGCCCCGGCTGATCGGGGTGGCGGTGGCGGTGTTCGTACTGACGTTCTCGCTGGTGCCGCTGTACCGCATCGCCTGCGAGAAAGTGTTCGGCGTGCGCCTGGAGCGTGGCCCGGGCGCGACGGCGGCCACCACCGCCGGCGGCAAGCGCACGGTACGCGTGGAGTTCGACGGCGGCGTGAATTCCAAGCTGCCGTGGTCGTTCCATCCCGAACAGTTGACGATGGACGTCGTTCCCGGTGAGCTCAACGAGGCGCTGTACTACGCGCGCAACGACAGCGATCGTGCACTGGTCGGCAGCGCGGTGCCGTCGGTCGCGCCGGCCAAGGCATCGGGCTACTTCAGCAAGACCGAGTGCTTCTGCTTCACCGCCCAGACCCTGCAGGCCGGCGAGAAGCGTGACATGCCGGTGCGCTTCATCGTCGACCCGGACCTGCCCGCCAACGTCACCACGATCACGCTGTCCTACACCTTCTACAAGAACGACGCACTGTCCGCGCAGCTGGCCCCGGCGACACCGCCGGCCACCGCGCGCTCGGCTCCCTGATACGTACCCGGACACAGACTCATGGCCCAGCAAAGCCCCGATGCCAACGTGTACTTCGTGCCCACGCACAGCAAGTGGCCGTTCATCGGCTCCATCGCGATGATGGTGACGATGGTCGGCGTGGCCAGTTGGCTCAACGATTCCGGTTGGGGCAAGTGGACGTTCTACGCGGGCCTGGCGATGCTGGTGCTGACGCTGTTCTGGTGGTTCAGCGACGTGGTGCGCGAATCGCAGGCCGGCAACTACAACCGCCAGGTCGACGGCTCGTTCCGGATGGGCATGGTGTGGTTCATCTTCTCCGAAGTGATGTTCTTCGGCGCCTTCTTCGGCGCGCTGTTCTACACCCGCAACCTGGGACTGCCGTGGCTGGGCGGCGAGGGCGATGGCGTGATGACCAACGAACTGCTCTGGGACGGCTACTCGGCCGCCTGGCCGACCAACGGCCCGGGCAGCATCGGCGGTCACTTCCAGACGATCCCCGCGTGGGGCCTGCCGCTGATCAACACGCTGATCCTGCTCACCTCCGGCGTCACCCTCACCATCGCCCACCACGCACTGAAAGCCGGCCATCGCCGCCAGCTGCTGGTGTGGCTGGGCATCACCGTGCTGCTGGGCGCGTTCTTCCTCACCCTGCAGGCCGAGGAGTACATCCACGCCTACAAGGAACTCAACCTGACGCTTGGTTCGGGCATCTACGGCTCGACCTTCTTCATGCTCACCGGTTTCCACGGGGCGCATGTGTTGCTGGGCACCATCATGCTGGTGGTGATGTGGCTGCGCTCGGCCAAAGGCCACTTCACCCGCGACAATCACTTCGGCTTCGAAGCGGCCGCGTGGTACTGGCACTTCGTCGACGTGGTCTGGCTGATGCTGTTCCTGTTCGTCTACGTGCTGTAGCGTCGCAGCGACGGGATGCCGCGTCGGTGCGACGCGGCATCAGCCACCGATCCCGTGGGGCTTGATCCAGCCGCTGTAGATGCCGATGACCACCAGCAGGAACAACGCCACCGACACCGCGATGCGGCGCGTGAGGGCGTTGACGGTTCGCTTGGTCTGGCCGCGATCGACCAACAGGTAATACAGTCCCGCGCCCAGATTCCAGACGATGACGATCAGAAACGCGATTACCAGCAGGGTCTTCAACGAATCATTCATGCGCGGCTCGATGGCAGGGCGGGGTGGCCTATCTGACCGCGTTTTGCCGGCGTTGTCATGATGCGCCAGCACACACGCCTGATGGGCTGGATCGCGGCGCTGGCGACCATCGCCCTGTTCTGCTTCCTCGGTCACTGGCAACTGCAGCGGATGCACGAGAAACAGGCACTGCTGGACCAGCAGGCGCCCGCCCGCGCGCAGGCCCTGACCCTTGCCGAGGCGCTCGCAGCGCCGCCACAGCTGCGGTGGGTGGTGGATGCCGGACGCTTTCTTCCCGTGGCGCTGCTGCTCGACAACCAGATGCGCGATGGCCGCGCCGGCATCAAGGTCTACCAGCCGTTCCGCAGCGATGCCGGTGCGCTGGCGCTGGTGGACCTGGGCTGGTTGCCGATGCCACCCGATCGCACGGTGCCCACTGTCACCCTGCGCGATGACTCCGTGCGGCTGGCCGGCCTGCTCGCGCCGCCGCCGGCCGCCGGGCTGGCGCTCGGCCCGGCGATGTCGCCCACGCAGCAGACCAACGTCTGGCTGGCCAGCCGGATGCCGCCGGACGAGGTGGCGGTTGCGCTGTCCCTGCCACCCGGCAGCCTGCCGGCCCGCGTGCTGCGGCTGGACCCGGCGCTGCCCGGGGGCTACGCGCGCGATCTGGAGCTGCTGCCCAACACCCTGCCGCCCAGCCGCCATCTCGGTTACGCCGTGCAGTGGTTCGGCCTGGCCCTGACCGTTCTGATGGTTGCCCTTCTGCTCGAATGGCGCCGCCACCGTCGTCCGGACGGATCGTCCAGCCCTAACCGCGCCCCCTGACCGGCACACCTCCTCCTTCCATGAGAAAATCGCACGCATGAATGCCACCCCGCAGGAACAGCTCAACGCCCGCAACCGCGGTCGCTGGACCCTGATCGCCCTGTTCGGCCTGTTCTTCGGGGTGATGGCGCTGGCCGGCGTGCTGCGTTTCTCCGGCTGGCAGCCCACGGCCCATCGCAACACCGGGCAGATGCTCGCGCCGCCGGTGGATCTGGTGGCCAGGCCGCCCACGCTCGCCGATGGCCAGCCCTACCCGTGGAATCCGCAGGCACGCACCTGGCGCATTCTGGTGGCACCGGGCGACGGCTGTGCGGCCGAGTGCGTCACTTTGTCGCAGGGATTGGGCAAGGTGTGGCAGCTGTTCGGCCATAAAGCCGATAATGTCGAGATCCTGTGGCTGGGCACGCCGCCGGCCGAGGTCCAGGGCCTGCCCGCGCTACGCGTGCTGCGCGCCCAGCCGGACCTGCGTGCCGCCTTGCCCGCCGTGGATGACGCCGCCGGCACGCCTGTGTATGTGATCGATCCCAACGGGTTTGTGATCATGCGGTATGCGCCGGGATTCGCATTGGCCGGTCTGCACAAGGACATGGCCACGCTGTTGAAACTGAAGTGAGTTCCGTTTGATGAACCCCACCGCGCGCCCGGCGCTGCATCGCAATTTCCACCGTCTGGCGTGGTTCGCCCTGATCATGACGGCCAGCACGATCATGTTCGGATCGTTCGTGCGTCTGTCCGATGCCGGCCTGAGCTGCCCGGATTGGCCAACCTGCTATGGCCGTGTCACCTGGCCGCAGCATGCCGAAGAAGTCATCGGCCACGAGGCGGCGAAGATCCGGCCGCTGGAAACCCACAAGGCATGGCGCGAGCAGGTCCACCGTTTCCTCGCCGGCGCGTTGGGCATCGAGATCCTGACCCTGGCCCTGCTGGCCACGCGCCGCCGCCGCTGGGGAAGCACGGCGGTGGTGACCGCCTGCGTCCTGGTGGCCACCGGCATACCGCTATACATGATGGGCATGCATGTCCCAGCGAGCATCATCGCGCTGATCGGCGAGGTGATACTGCTGGTCGCCGCGTGGCGCTGGACCAACAGCGATCTGGCCCGCGTCGCGCTGCTGACCCTGGCCGTGGTGATCTTCCAGGCACTGCTGGGCATGTGGACGGTGACCTGGCTGCTCAAGCCCATCGTGGTGATGGGTCACCTGCTGGGTGGGATGCTGATGTTCGGGCTGCTGGTGTGGATGGCGTGGCGCGCCACGCACATGCCGATCACCCTGGCCGAGGCACCGAAGCTGCGGTGGCTGATCCGCGCCGGTGTGGCCCTGCTGGTGCTGCAGATCGCCCTGGGTGGCTGGGTCAGCGCCAACTATGCCGCGCTCGCCTGCGGCGGCGGCAGCGCTTCGCTGGACAACTTCCCGCGCTGCGTGAGCCAGTGGTGGCCACCGCACAACTTCAGTGAAGGCTTCACCCTCTGGCGCGGCATCGGCGTGGATTACGAAGGGGGGGTGCTCGACGGTGCGTCGCGCATCGCCATCCAGATGGCGCACCGCCTGATGGCCATCGTGGTGGGCCTGTACCTGCTGTGGCTGTCGGTGCGCCTGTTCCGCCTGCCGAGCATGCGCGGCTGGGCGACGGCGCTGGGTCTGCTGGTCGCCCTGCAGATCACGCTGGGCGTTCTCAATGTGAAGCTGGCCGTGCCGCTGGAAGTGGCCGTCGCACACAGCGGCGGCGCGGTTGCGCTGCTGTTCGTGCTGGTGACGCTGCTGGCGCGCCTGCGGTCGCCGGATGCGGCCAGCCGGCCCTCGGCCGTGGCCTCCGGTACGGTGGGCTGACGACATGCTGAGCAACTACCGCCAATACTGGGACCTGACCAAGCCCAAGGTCGTCGCCCTGATCGTGTTCACCGCGCTGGTGGGCATGTTCCTGGCCATTCCCGGGCTGCCCACCGCGCAGCAGGCGCTCGACGGCGCGCTCGGGTTCCTCGGCATCTGGCTGGCCGCCTCGGCGGCCGCGGCGATCAACCAGCTGCTGGATGCGCACATCGATGCGCAGATGGCGCGCACCTCGTGGCGCCCGCTGGTGGTGGGCAAGGTCAAGCCGTGGCAGGTGCTGGTCTTCGCCGGCCTGCTGATCGCGCTGTCGATGACCATCCTGATCGTGTGGGTCAACGTCATCACTGCGGTGCTGACCTTCGCCTCGCTGATCGGCTACGCGGTGATCTATACCGTGTACCTCAAGCGTGCGACCTCGCAGAACATCGTGATCGGCGGTCTGGCCGGCGCCACCCCGCCGATGCTGGGCTGGGCCGCGATCACCGGCATGCAGGGGCCGTGGGACTGGGCCTATGCGTCGTTGCTGGTGCTGATCATCTTCATCTGGACGCCTCCGCACTTCTGGGCGCTGGCGATCTTCCGTCGCGAGGATTACGCCAAGGCAGAGATCCCGATGCTGCCGGTGACCCACGGGGTGGTGTACACCCGCAAGTCGATCATGGCGTATTCGATCGCACTGGCCGTTGTGAGCATCCTGCCGGTCGTGTTCGGCATGAGCGGCATGTTCTACCTCGGCGGGGCAGTGGTGCTCAACGCGGTCTTCCTCTGGTACGCCTGGCGCATGCTCAACCCGCCGGATGAACTGTTCTCGATGAAGATGTTCGGCTACTCCATCGTCTACCTGATGGCGCTGTTCGCCTTCCTGATGGTGGACCACTGGATGCTGCCCTGGTTGTAGGACGCGGGCGCGCTGCGACGCGCGCCTTGAATCTCCGGCAACTGTCGCCATTGCTTTCATGACCCAACAGGACGTGACGGCATGAAACGATGGATGCCAAGCGCAGTGCTGGCCATGACGCTGCTGTGCAGCGCGGCGATGGCCGCGCCTGCGCCCGATGACACGGCCACGCAGATCATGGCGCACGCCGGCGACCACCGCCTGGTCGTGCTCGGCGAGTACCACGGCACCGCCGAAACGCCGCTGCTGGTGGCCGACCTGACGGAGCGTTACAGCCGCGACAATGCCGCCGTGCGGCTGGCGCTGGAACTGCCGATGAGCGAGAACGCGGCCCTGGCACGCTATCTGCGCTCGGACGGCGGTGCCGACGCGCGCGACGCGCTGCGCACTTCGCCGTTCTGGGCGGTCAAGGACGATCAGCATGACGGGCGCCGCAGCCGCGACATGCTGGACCTCATCGACGCGGTGCGCGCGCTGCGCGCCCAGGGCCGCGATGTGGGCATTGCCGGCTATGACGTGGAAACCGGCACCTCAAAGGACAACCAGACGCGCGATACGGCGATGGCAACCCACCTGCGGCAGCAGTTCAGCGCGCTGCCTGCCGATGCGCGGATGCTGGTGCTCACCGGTAACGCGCATGCGCTGCGCGCGCGCCCGCAGGGCGCACCGGCGGAGATGCAGCAGCAGCCGATGTCAGCGCAACTGCGCGATCTGCCGCTGTACAGCGTACGCCTGGACGCGCTGCGCGGAGAGGCGTGGGCCTGCCTGGACCGCTGCGGCCCGCGATCGCTGGTCGAACAGCCGGCACGCGCGCCGCGCGTCGATACGCATCCACGGCGCAGCTACGATCTGGTGGTGTGGATGCCGCAGCTCAGTGTTGGCCGTCTGGTCGATTGAACGGGCTGGCGACAGGGCGTACACGTTGGAACGGGCTCACTGCCCTCCACCACCTTTCACCGGCTTCACTGGATCCCGCGCATACCGCTGCGCGATCATCGCGCAGACGATCAGCTGGATCTGATGGTAGATCATGATCGGCAGCACGATCGCGCCGAGGCTGCCGCCGGTGAACAACACCTTGGCGATCGGCACGCCGGTGGCCAGGCTCTTTTTGGAGCCGCAGAACAGGATGGTGATCTCGTCTTCGCGGTTGAAGCCCAGCCGCCGTGCGATGAAGCGGATCGTCGGCATGGCGATGCCGAGCAGTACCGCCGCCACGATAGCTACCGTGAGCAGGGACAGCAGCGGCGTCTTGCTCCACAGCCCTTCGCTGACCGCTTCACCGAAGGCCGAGTACACCACCAGCAGGATGGTGCCCTGGTCGGTGTAGCGCAGCAGCGCGCGCTGCCGCTCCACCCAGCGGGCGATCCACGGCCGCAGCAGGTGGCCGGCCACGAACGGCACCAGCAGCTGCAGCATGATGCTCACGATGGCATGCACGGGGTTCTGCATGCCGCCTTCGGTACCGGCCAGCACCGTCAGCAGCAGGGGGGTCAGGAACACGCCGAGGATGCTCGACAACGAGGCACTGCAGACGGCGGCCGGCACGTTGCCGCGTGCCATCGAGGTAAAGGCGATCGACGACTGCACGGTCGAGGGCAGCGCGCACAGGAACAGCACGCCGATGTACAGCTCCGGCGTCAGCAGCCAGCCGTCCAGCGGTTTGAACAGCAGCCCCAGCAGGGGGAACAGCACGAAGGTGCAGCCGAGGATGGTCAGGTGCAGCCGCCAATGCAGCATGCCGGCGACGATCGACTCGCGCGGCAGGCGCGCGCCGTGCAGGAAGAACAGGGCGGCGATGGCGACGTCGGTGACATCGTCGAGCACCATTGCCGCGGCGCCGTGCATGGGCAGCAGCGAGGCCAGCAGCACGGTGCAGAGCAGGGCGAGGGTGAAGTTGTCCGGCCGCAGGCGCGACCACCAGGGCGTCATGCGCGGCATGCTCCTGTCGTGGGGGGAAGGGGGGACGGACACGCGTACTGGATCAACGCGCGGTGTCCTGTTCGAGCAGGACGCGGGTCCTGGCGTCCAGCGAGGTCATGCCGGCATCGCGGCCGAACTGCAGTGCGTCTTCGACGGACGCGCCCTGCCGGGCCTTCATCAGCGCCAGCAGGGCGCCGACGCGGTTGCCGGAGGCGCAGTGCAGCAGGACCGGGCCCTGGCTCTGTGCCAGCGCGGTGCGCAGGGCCTGCACATTGGCGTCGGTGAGGCCGGCAGCGCCGGCAACCGGGATGCGGACATAGCGCAGGCCCAGGCGTTCGGCAGCGGCGGTTTCGTCGAACCCGCGCTCCTCGTCGGGCTGGCGCAGGTCGATCAGGGTGGTGATCCCCGCAGCGGCGGCCTGCTGCAGTTCGGCGGCGCTGGGTTGGCCGGCGGTGTAGAGCTGCGGCCGTGGCTGAGCGAACGGCAGCGTCGCGGCCCAGGCGGGCAGGGCCAGCGCGAGCAGCGCGGCGATCAGGCCGGCACGGCGCCAGTGGACGATCGATGCAGCGGGACGCGCGATGTGGGGTGCCACGGCAGCTCCGTCGGTCAGAAGCGGATGGTGCTGCGCGCTTTGAGCAGTTCGCGCAGCTCGTACTTGTCAGTATCGTCCAGACCCTGCTGGCTCTGCTTTGCCTGAAGCTCGTCCAGACGTTGCATCAACAGCTGCTTTTCCAGCTGGGCGACCGCATCGTGCAGTTCCTGGGTCCACATCGCCTCGTCGCCGGGCAATGTCTGCGCGGCGAGTCTGTGCAGCGCCTCCTGTTCCTCGCGGCCGTCGAAGTGCTGCAGCAGGGCACCGGTGCTGATATCGGGCCGCTGCTCGACCAGGGTCAGCAGTTCCAGCAGCAGGTCCACGCCGGGCAGGCGCAGGCCGTTGAAGTGATGCCCCTCCAGGGTCATCGCCAGCGACGGCTGCTGCAGCAGGATGGCGATGGCCGCGCGCACCAGGCTGCGGCGCTGCGCCGGAGCGACCGCGCGCGATGGCGGGCGCGCGACCGGCGTGGCCGTACCCGGCTTGGCGCCCAGCCCGGTCAGCGCGGTCAGCTGCTGCTTCATCAGGTCGCCGAAGGCGCCGTCGGGAATCTGCGCCAGCATCGGTTTGGCGCGCTCGGCCAGCCGTGCCTTGCCGTCCAGCGTGGCCATGTTGACCTCGCGGGTGAGCTCGTCGAAGAAGAACTGCGACAGCGGCGTGGCCTGCTGCAGGCGGGCATCGAAGCCTTCGCGGCCTTCCTTGCGCACGATGGTGTCCGGGTCCTCGCCATCGGGCAGGAACAGGAAGAAGGCCTGACGGCCATCCTTCATGCGCGGCAGCACCGATTCCAGCGCACGCCAGCCGGCGCGGCGACCGGCGGCATCGCCGTCGAAGCAGAAGAACACGTCCGGCGCGTTGCGGAACAGCAGCTCGGCATGGTCCGGCGTGGTCGCCGTGCCCAGCGTGGCCACCGCCTGGGTAACGCCGAACTGGAACAGCGAGACCACGTCCATGTAGCCCTCGACCACGATCAGCCGCTCGATCTTCTGGTTGGCCTGGCGCACCTGCCACAGGCCGTACAGCTCGCGGCCCTTGTGGAACAGGGCGGTCTCGGGCGAATTGAGGTACTTGGGCCCATCGTCCTTTTCCATGACCCGGCCGCCATAGGCGATCACGCGGCCACGGCGATCGAAAATCGGGAACATCACCCGGTCGCGGAACTTGTCGTAGACGTGCCCGCGGTCGTTCTTGGAGAACAGGCCGGCGCGGTCGAGCAGCTTCATGCGCCGCTCGTCCTTGCCCAGCGCATCCTTCAGCGCGCTGTAGCCATCGGGCGCATAGCCGATCGCAAAGCGCGCGCGGTTCTCTTCGTCCACGCCACGCTGGTCCAGGTAGGCACGGGCCTTGTCGCTGCCCTCCAGCGACTTCTGGAAGAAGCGCGTGGCCGCATCCAGCGCGGAGTACAGATCGCGGCTGTCATCCTGCTGCTGCGCCGTGCGCGGCTGCGTATCGCGCGGTACTTCCATGCCGACGCGCTTGGCCAGTTCGTCGACTGCGTCGAGGAATTCCAGGCGGTCGTAGTTCATCAGGAAGCTGATCGCGGTGCCATGCGCGCCGCAGCCGAAGCAGTGATAGAACTGCTTGGTCGGGGAAACGGTGAACGAGGCCGAGCGCTCGTCGTGGAACGGGCAACGCGCCGCATACTCCTTGCCCTGGCGTTTCAACGGCACGCGGCTGCCCACCACCTCGACAATGTCGGAGCGGGCCAGCAGGTCATCGATGAATGCGTCGGGGATACGGGCCATAGGCAGCAGGCAGATGGCGCGGCCGGAGAACGGCCACGCAGGGCAGCGGGGGACCGGACTAGTCTACTAGCTGCCGGCCACTTCGCCCGGTTTGGGCGCGGCGATCCCGGCCCGCGCCAGGTGGAACCGGGCGCGCAGCCGCTCATCGACCACCGCGGTCATCAGCGCGCCCACGAAGAACACCACAGTGGCGTAGTAGATCCACACCAGCGAGATCACCAGCGCGCCCATCGAGCCGTAGGCGCTGCCAGGGGCGACCGTAGCGATGTACAGGCCGATGGCATAGCGGCCCAGCGCGAACAGCGCCGAGGTGATCGCGCCGCCGATGAAGGCCTGGCGCCACGCCACGCGGCGGTCCGGCAGGTAGTGGTAGAGAAAGGCGAAGCCCACCGTGTACAGGGCCAGGCTGGTCAGGTAGCCCACGGCCGGCAGCACCGAGGGCAACTGCGCGAAGGCCACCTGCAGCATGGTGGTGGCGGTCATCGACAGGATCAGCAGGAAACCCAGGGCGAGCACCACGCCGAACGAGAACACCCGCTTGCGCAGCCACGCCACGATGCCGTCCAAGCGCTCGCCGCTGGTGTTGAAGATCAGGTTGAGGGCGTTCTGCAGCTGCGCGAACACGGCCGTGGCGCCGATGAACAACAGCAGCGTGCTCCACACGCCGGCGAGCGAGCCGACATCGGGCTGGTTGTCGGCGTTCTTGAGCACGGTGTCGGCCACGGTGGCGGCACTGCTGCCGGCGACGTCGTGGATCTGTGCGATCAGCGCCTGTTGGGCCGGCGGATACAGCGAGGCGGTCAGCCACAGCAGCAGGACCAGCAGCGGCGCCATCGACAGCAGCGCATAGAAGGACAATGAAGCGGCCTGGGTCAGTACGTCCACCTCGACAAAGCGCTTGCCCACGGCAACCGGAAAGCTGCGTTCAAGCCGGTCCACATACTTGCGCAGGCGGTGCGGAACGCGGGAGGGGTCGTGCGCCGGGTCGGGCGCCGGAGAAGGGGGCAGCGAAGACATGCCGGGATTTCTAGCAGCCCCGGTTCGAAGACCGGGTGAAACGCGCGCAGTGCTGCACCACGCGCGTCGATGATCGGCGCCCGCCACGGGACGGGCGCTGCATGCGGGCGCTCAGCCGGCCAACTGCGCCTTGACCAGCTTGGACACCAGGCCCATGTCGGCCTGGCCCGCCAGCTTGGGCTTCAATGCGCCCATCAGCTTGCCCATGTCCGCTGCGCCGGTCGCGCCGGTTTCGGCGATGGCGGCCTGGATGGCGGCCACGATCTCGGCTTCGCCCATCTTGGCGGGCAGATACTGGTCGATGACCACCAGCTCATCGCGCTCGATCTGCGCCAGGTCGTCACGATTGGCCGCTTCGTACTGGGTGACCGAGTCCTTGCGCTGCTTGACCATCTTGTCCAGCACGGCAACAACGGCGGCGTCGTCCAGCTCGATGCGCTCGTCCACTTCCTTCTGCTTGATCGCCGCGTTGATCAGGCGGATCACGCCCAGGCGGTGCTTCTCGCCGCTCTTCATGGCGGCCTTCATGTCATCGGTGAGCTGCTGCTTCAGGCTCATGGAACACCTCGTATCGGTGGAAGAGGGGGCAATCGATAGCTGGGGACGGGAACGCAAAAAGCCGGTAACGCTTGCGCGTTCCGGCTTCGGCTCCGCCGCGACAGGACAGGCCTGCCGCATCGAAGTTGCGTCCGATCAGTACAGGCGCTGACGCTTGGTAACGTCGCGCGACGAGCGGCGCAGCTGACGCTTCACAGCAGCAGCAGCCTTACGCTTGCGCTCCTGGGTCGGCTTTTCGTAGAACTCGCGCTTGCGGGTTTCGGCCAGCACGCCGGCCTTTTCGCAGGTGCGCTTGAAGCGACGGAGCGCAAACTCGAAGGGCTCGTTCTCGCGGACTTTGACGCTGGGCATGGAATCTCCGGGACACAGTAGAACCGGGTCACGCCCGGTGAGAGCCGCACATTATAGCGGCGACAAAAGAAGTTGCAACCCACCCCGGCAAACTTCTTGGCCACAGGTGGTGTCAGATGGGCTGGCGGTGCATCTGCCGGGCCTCAAGAGGTCCATAATACGCGTTATGCGAGTCCTTGGTATCGAATCTTCCTGCGATGAGACCGGCGTGGCGGTGTACGACACCGCGCTGTCCGGTGTCGACGCCCTGCGCGCCCATGCGGTCTACAGCCAGATCGCCCTCCACGCTGAATACGGTGGGGTGGTGCCCGAACTGGCCAGCCGCGACCATGTGCGCAAGCTGCTGCCGCTGATCCGGCAGACCCTGGCCGAGGCCGGCATGCAGGTCTCGGACATCGACGGGGTGGCCTATACCGCCGGTCCGGGGCTGGTCGGTGCCCTGCTGGTCGGCGCCGGCGTAGCCCGTTCGCTGGCCTGGGCGCTGGAGGTGCCGGCGGTGGGTGTCCACCATATGGAGGGTCATCTGCTGGCCCCGCTGATGGAAGACGACCCGCCGGAGGCCCCGTTCGTGGCCCTGCTGGTGTCCGGAGGCCATACCCAGCTGGTGGCGGTGGACCGGATCGGCCAGTACCGCCTGCTGGGCGAGACCCTGGACGATGCGGCCGGCGAGGCCTTCGACAAGACCGCCAAGCTGATGGGCCTGCCGTATCCGGGGGGGCCGCAGCTGGCTGCGCTGGCCGAGCGTGGAACACCGGGCAAGTACCGTTTCACCCGGCCGATGACCGATCGCCCCGGGCTGGATTTCAGCTTCTCCGGCCTGAAGACCCAGGTGCTGCTGGCTTGGCGCGACAGCGACCAGAGCGAGCAGACCCGCGCCGATATCGCCCGTGGCTTTGAAGATGCCGTGGTGGAAACCCTGGCGATCAAGTGCGACCGCGCGCTGGATGCCGCCGGCTGCGACGTGCTGGTGGTGGCCGGTGGCGTGGGGGCCAACCGGCGCCTGCGCGCCCGCCTGGACGAGATGGCCCGCCGCCGTGGCGGCCGCGTCTGCTTCCCGCGCCCGGCGCTGTGCACCGACAACGGCGCGATGATTGCCTTCGCCGGCGCGCTGCGGCTGGAAGCGGGGCAGCACACCCCGCCGCAGGTGCAGGTCACCCCGCGCTGGGACATGGCTACGCTGCCGGCGGTGTAGGACGCCTCAGCGGCCGCATCAGACCGGCCGTTGATGCAGGCGCTGGGTCACGGTCTTCTCGCGTTGCATCCAGTGGTCGAACTCTGCGCATTTGGGCGCCACGGCCACTGCGGACCGTACTGCAGCGCGAGTGCATCGGCGATGGCGCTTCGTTCCGGGTTCCCGGCACGTTCCGGACCGGCCCGTTACCATGTTCGCCATCTTCCACGTGGCATTCCTATGGACAAGGTATTCATCGAAGGGCTCGAGATCGACGCCCTGATCGGGATCTACGACTGGGAACGGCGGATCCGCCAGACCCTGCGTTTCGACCTGGAAATGGGCTTCGACAACCGCCGCCCGGCCGCCAGCGACGACATCGCCGATACCCTCAATTACAAAGCCGTCAGCAAGCGCATCGAGCAGTTCGTGCGCGAGTCCGACTTCGGCCTGGTGGAGACACTGGCCGAACGCATCGCCGAGATCGTGCTGCGCGAGTTCAACGTGGAGTGGCTGCGGCTGAAGCTGAGCAAGCCGGGCGCGGTACGCGGCGCCCGCGCGGTCGGCGTGATCATCGAACGCACCGCCACCCAGCACCCGTAATGCCGGGCTCTGCCCGGCAACGCAACCCCGTAGTGCCAGGCTCTGCCCGGCAACGCACACCCGTAGTGCCAGGCTCTGCCCGGCAACGCACACCCGTAGTGCCAGGCTCCGCCCGGCAACGCACACCCGTAATGCCAGGCTCCGCCCGGCAACGCAAACCCGTAGTGCCGGGCTCTGCCCGGCAACGCAAACCCGTAGTGCCGGGCTCTGCCCGGCAACGCACGCATTTGGAGACCCCCCACCATGCTTGATGCGGTAGTGGCACCCCAATGGCTGCAGGACCTGCAGCGCACCCTCGAACCCTGGCCCTGGGCCTACACTCTGGTGGTGGTGGCAGCCGTGGCGCTGGCCGCCTGGCTGGCCAACTTTGTCACCAAGCGGATCCTGCTGCGCGGCCTGCGCAAGCTGGTCAACCGGCTGCCCGGCAATGGAGCGGGCAATGAAGGCCGCAACAACCTGCGGGTGATCTCGCGCCTGGCCAACGTGGTGCCCAGCATGGTCATCGCCGCCGGCGTCCAGGTGGTGCCGGGCCTGCCGCCCCAGCTGGTGGAGTTCGTGATGGGGGCCTGCCGGGCATGGGCGGTGCTGACCGTGGCGCTGGCCGTCTCGCACGCACTGGATGCGGCCAACGATCTATACGAGCGCCGCCCGGACGCGCGCAACAAGCCGATCAAGGGCTACCTGCAGGTCGTGAAGATCGTGGTGTTCGTGATCGCCGGCCTGTCGATCGTGGCGACCCTGCTCGGCGTGAAACTCGGCCCGCTGGTCACCGGTCTGGGCGCGGCCACCGCCGTGCTGATGCTGATCTTCCAGGACACCATCCTGTCGCTGGTGGCCAGCGTGCAGATCAGCGGCGATGGCCGGGTGCGGCTCGGCGACTGGATCGAGATGCCCAGCCAGAACGCCGATGGCGATGTGATCGACATCGCCCTGCACACCATCACCGTGCAGAACTTCGACAAGACCATCACCACCATCCCGACCAAGAAGCTGGTCACCGAGTCGTTCAAGAACTGGCGCGGCATGCAGGAGGCCGGCGGACGCCGGATCAAGCGCGCGCTGTACCTGGACCAGCACAGCGTGGATTTTCTGGATGCGACGGCGCTGGCCCGGCTGGAGCAGTTCGCGGTCCTGCGCGAGTACCTGCGCGACAAGCAGGCCGAGCTGGAGCAGTGGAACGCCGACCTGCGTGCCAAGGGCATGGACGCGATCAACGCGCGCCGGGTGACCAACCTGGGCACCTTCCGCGCGTATGTTGAACGCTATCTGCGCCAGCACCCGGGCATCCATACGGACATGACGTTGCTGGTACGGCAGCTGCAGCCCACCACGGAAGGCCTGCCGCTGGAGATCTACTGCTTCACCCGGACCACCGCCTGGGCCGACTACGAAGGCGTGCAGTCGGATGTGTTCGACCACCTTCTGGCGATCCTGCCGGCCTTTGGGCTGCGGGTATTCCAGGCGTCGAGCGATGCCATGTTGATGGCTGCGCAGCAGCAGCGCGCCTTCGCGGAGTAAGCTCCTCTGCCCCCGGCGGCGCCCCTGCGACGCCGGAATTTCCCCACGGGGAAGAAAAATGAACGCCAAAATCATTCACAACGGGCTCGGGAACGCTAGAATCCCGGCCTTGTAAACGTTTTCATAAGGACAGCCGGTGGCCGCCGATCGCATCGAAACCCTCATTGCCCAGATGACCGTCGAAGAAAAAGTCGGCCAGCTGGGTGTGTTCGCGGACATGGTCCGGCCGTTCGCGCCGGATGTGAATCCGGAAGCGAACGTCAGCAACGCCGACCAGGTGCTGCAACAGGTCCGCGAAGGCAAGGTGGGGTCGCTGTTCAACGGCGTGGGCGTGGAAGCCGGCCGCCGCATCCAGCAGGTGGCGCTGGAAGAGAGCCGCCTGGGCATCCCGGTGATCCTGGCAGCCGATGTCATCCACGGCATGCGCACCGTGTTCCCGATCCCGCTGGGCGAGGCCGCGAGCTTCGAGCCGGAGCTGGCCGAGCGCACCGCGCGCGCCACGGCGGTGGAAGCCACTGCCGCGGGCCTGCACTGGACGTATGCGCCGGCGGTGGACATTGCCCGCGACCAGCGCTGGGGCCGTGGCGCCGAGGGTGCCGGTGAAGACGTGGTGCTGGGCTGTGCGTTCGCCGCCGCCCGCGTGCGCGGCTTCCAGGGCCCGGACCTGCGTGCGGCCGATGCGCTGCTGGCCACGCCGAAGCACTTTGCCGCCTATGGCGCGGTGATGGCCGGCATGGAATACAACATGGTCGACATCTCCCCGCAGACTCTGCGCGATGTCCACCTGCCGCCGTTCAAGGCGGCCTTCGAGGCCGGCGCGCTCACCGTGATGTCGTCCTTCAACGACATCAACGGCGTGCCCGCCAGCGCCAATGCCGAACTGCTGACCGACATCCTGCGCGGCGAATGGCAGTTCCCGGGCGTGGTGATCTCCGATTACACCGCCGACATGGAACTGGTCGCCCACGGTTATGCCGCCGACGACCGTGATGCCACCGCCAAGGCGTTCACCGCCGGGTTGGACCTGAGCATGCAGAGCGGCTTCTACGCCGAACACCTGCCGGGCCTGGTCGCCAGTGGCGAGGTGCCGATGGCCACGCTGGATGAATCGGTGCGCCGCATCCTCAGGCTGAAGGAAGCGATTGGCCTGTTCGACGATCCCTACCGCTCGCTCGATCTGGCGCGTGAAGCCGATACCGCGCACATCGCCGCGCACGACGCGCTGTCGCGCGATGCCGCGCGCCGCTCGATCGTGCTCCTGAAGAACGACGGCGACGTGCTGCCGCTGAAGAAGGCCGGGCAGAAGATCGCGCTGATCGGTCCGTTCGTGCAGGACCGCGACAACATCGAAGGCTGCTGGACGCTGTTCGGCGACAAGTCGCGCTATGTCACGCTGGAAGCCGGCGTACGCGCGGCCATCAGCGATGAGGCCCTGCTGGAAATCGTCCCGGGCTGCGCGCTGGAAGCGCCCCTGCAGGACGGCATCGAACAGGCCGTGGCCGCTGCGCTGCGCGCCGATGTGGTGGTGCTGGCGCTGGGCGAACCGCAGCGCTACAGCGGTGAGGCGCAGTCGCGGGTGGAGATCACCCTGCCGCCGGCGCAGCAGGCGCTCGCCGAAGCGGTGGCGATGACCGGCAAGCCGCTGGTGGTGCTGCTGCGCAATGGCCGTGCGCTGGCGCTGCAGGGGGCGGTCCGCAACGCGCAGGCGGTGGCGGTGACCTGGTACCTGGGCACCCAGACCGGGCCGGCCGTGGCCGATGTGCTGTTCGGCGACTACAACCCGTCCGGCCGTCTGCCGGTGAGCTTCCCGCAGGTGTCCGGCCAGCAGCCCTTCTTCTACAACCATCCGCGCACCGGTCGCCCGGAACTGCCGACCATGTCGGAGTTCAAGGCGCGCTGGCGCGAGATCCCCAACGCGGCGCTGTACCCGTTCGGCCACGGCCTGGGCTACACCACCTTCGACTACGGTGTGCCGCAGCTGAGCAGCGAGATGCTGGGCTGGGACGACACGCTGACCATCACCACCACGCTGACCAACACCGGCGCGGTGGCCGGCGAGGAAGTGGTGCAGTTGTACATCCACGACCGCGTCGCCAGCCGCGTGCGTCCGGTGCGCGAGCTGAAAGACTTCCGCAAGGTGGCCCTGCAGCCGGGGCAGAGCACGCAGGTGCAGTTCACCCTGGATCGCCATGCGCTCGGGTTCACCGGCCGCGACGGCGTGTTCGGCGCCGAACCGGGGCAGTTCGACCTGTGGGTGTGCGCCTCTTCGGCCAGCGGCGAGCCGGTGATCTTCGAACTGCTCGCCGGTTGATCGGCGGTGCCGGCGGCTGGCCGGCACCGCGCTCGTCATCCTTGGCTGACGGCGCCGGCGCTAGGCTGGCAACCCGGCTGAACCGATGGAGCGTCCGATGCGCCTGATCCCATTCCTGGTCCCCACGCTGTTGCTGGCTGCCTGTTCGCAGCCGGCATCGCCACCGGCAGAGACGGCCGCCACGTCGCCACCGGTGGCCAGCACCGCGCCACCCGACGAGGCGCCAGCGGCCGGCCTGTCGCCGGATGCAGTGGAACCGGCCGCCGATGCGGCGCCGCCGCCCGCCGCCCCCGCGCCTGCCGCCGCCGACGACGACGTGCGCCAGCGGATCGACCGTGTTCTCGGTGATGCCGCGCAGTACGAAGCGGTCTTCATCGCCTTCCAGAAGGCGGTCAATGGCGGCGACCGTGCCGCGGTGGTCGAGGAAGTCCGCTTCCCGTTGAAGATCGCCAACGGCGCCACGATCGCCGGCCCGGGCGAGTTCCAGCGCAACTACGAGCGCATCCTGACCCCGGCCGTGCGAAAGGCCATTGCCGCGCAGACCTTCGACACAGTGATGGTCAACCAGCAGGGGGTGATGATCGGCGACGGCCAGGTCTGGCTCAACGGCGCCTGCCTGGACACGGCCTGCAGCCGTACCGAGGTCAAGGTCGTCACCATCCAGTAGGGCAGTGCGCGGCCGCGCCCCCGCCAGACGGCGAGGGCGCCAGGCCAGTGCCGGCGCGGTGCCGGCGCTGCAGGATCAAGCTTTCGGGGTCAGCTTCAGCAGCTTGCCGTTGCTGCCGTCTTCCAGCAGCCAGATCGCGCCGTCGGGCCCTTGCTCCACTTCGCGGATGCGCTCACCCATGAGGAAGCGTTCGGCTTCGCGTGCGTTGTCGCCGTCGAAGGCCACCCGCACCAGCGAGGTCGACGACAGCCCGCCGATGAAGCCGCTGCCCTTCCACTGCGGGAACAGCGTCCCGGAGTAGATGATGAAACCGGCCGGCGAAATCACCGGCGTCCAGGTCACCTTCGGCGCGGCGAACTCGGGCCGGGTGCTGTGGTCGGGAATCTCGCGGCCGTCGTAGTGGTTGCCGTTGGAGACCACCGGGTAGCCGTAGTTCGCGCCGCGCTCGATCAGGTTCAGCTCGTCGCCGCCGGCCGGGCCCATCTCGTGCACCCATAGCTTGCCGCGCGCGTCAAAGGCGATGCCCAGCGCGTTGCGATGGCCGAGCGACCACACCTGCGCGGCCACGCCACCCTGCGAGGCGAAGGGATTGTCGGCCGGCACGCTGCCGTCGTCGTTCAGCCGTACGATCTTGCCGAGATTGCCGCCCATGTCCTGCGCCGGATCGAACTTCTGGCGCTCGCTGGAGGTGATCCACAGCTTGCCGTCCGGCCCGAACGCCAGGCGGTGGCCGTAGTGTCCCTTGCCCTCGACCTTGGGGGTCTGCCGCCAGATCACCTTCAGATCCTGCAGCGCGCCGCTGCCGTCGGGCTGCAGCACCAGTCGCGCACGCGCCACGGCCGCGCCACGGGTGTCGCCTTGACCGGCCTCGGCATAGCTGACGTACAGCAGTTGATTGCGGGCGAAATCCGGATGCGGCAGGACATCGCCGAAGCCGCCCTGGCCGCCGTAGGCCACCGCGGGCACGCCGCTGATGGTGGCGCTGGTGCCGGTGGTGGGGTTGACGTGCTTGAGCGCGCCGCGCTTCTCGCTGACCAGCAGGCTGCCGTCAGGCAGGAAGCTCATCGCCCACGGCTCGTTGAAGGTGCCGACGGCGGTAGCGGCGAACGGCCAGTTCGCCTTTTCGACCGCAGGCGCGGTGGCCGTATCGGCGGCCACGCAGGCGGTGGTGAACAGGGCGGGGGTAAGGCTGATGGCGAGCGAGAGCAGCAGCTTGCGGGTCATGGAGTATCTCCGGAGGGGATGCGATGGCCAGATAGGCGTTGTACACCATGCCTGTCCTCGCCGCGTGCACCATACGTCATTCCCCGTATGCGCCAGTGCGTGGATCGGCTACCGTTGGCGCCAGCCGCCCGTGGGGCGGCCCCGCAGCACTGTCTTCCAAGGGAGTTGGAATCATGAAGCAACAGGTACACAAACCGTCCGCCGCGTTCATCGCCGCCTCGTGGAGCGCGCTGCTGCTGGGCGCTGCTGCTTATCTGGTGGGCCTGTTCAACGCCGAGATGGCGCTCAACGAGAAGGGCTACTACCTCACCCTGCTGCTGTTCGGTCTGTTTGCGGCGGTGTCGCTGCAGAAGAGCGTGCGCGACAAGGCCGAGGCCATTCCCGTCAGCGGCCTGTACTACGCGCTGTGCTGGTTCGCCCTGCTGGCTTCGCTGCTGTTGCTGCTGGTGGGCTTGTGGAACGCCACCCTGCTGCTGAGCGAGAAGGGCTTCTATGGCATGGCCTTCGCGCTGGCGCTGTTCGGCGCCGTGGCCGTGCAGAAGAACACCCGCGACCTGATGGCCGCCAACGGCGCAACGCTGCCGCCGCTGCCGGCCCGGCCGGTCACGCCGCCCTCGCTGGACTGAGGGCGACGCCGGGTGGCTGCGCGGGCCGGTCAGGTCCCGCGCGGCACGCCCTTGTCCAGGTGCGCCTGGCGCAGGGCAGTGGATTCGTCCCAGCCACGGCGCACCGCATTGCGCGCCTGCGCCCAGGTCAGCCTGCTCTTGCCACGCTCCTGCGCCCAGCGCGTTTCCAGCTCGGCTTCAACTTCTTCGTACGCACGGATGATGTCGTCGGCGCGGGAGTAGTGGCCGAGCTGGTAGGCCGGCTCGTAATCGTCGAAGAACTGGCTCTGGTCATAGTACGGTTCGCTGGAGAACCGCTCGCGCCAGTAGTCCGACACGGCCTGGCGCGGCACGCCGTCTTCCGGCACCCGGCCGGGAATCTGGTAGTCAGGGCTCATCTGGTAGCTCCGGTGGGGTGAGGCATCACCGTAGCGGAGCACCGGTTAACGTCATGGGCCAGCGGAGTGAATGCCGCATCAAGCGCCGCGCGGCACATCAGCCCGCATTCCCGCGTGTCAACGCGTCGTCACGTCGCCTTGCGCGGCAGTCTGTAAATCACCGCGCCCACCGCGAAGGCGACCAGTGCCGCCGCAATGTTCTGCCAGCTCGCACTGGCGAACAATGCCAGGCACAGCACCAGCGCCAGCACCGGAATCAGCGGGCCGCCCGGCAGTTTCAGCGCCCCGGGGCGGTCGGCGAAACGCCGTGCCAATACCAGTACCGCCGCCGCTGTACCGATGTAGGCGAACAGACGCGTGGTCATCGACAGCAGCGCCAGCTGCACGAACGACCCGGACAACGCCAGCGCCAGCGCGATCACGCCCTGGGTGACAATGGCCGCCGCCGGTGTGCGGAAGCGCGGATGCACGTTGGCCAGCACCTTCGGCCCGTAGCCGTCGCGGGCCAGCGCGAACAGGAACCGCGGGCCCATCATCATGGTGTTGCTGTTGGTGCCAAGAATGGAGATGGTGGCACCCACCGTCAGGATCAGCGCCAGCGCTTCTCCCCCGAAACTGGACGCGGCATCGGCCAGCGGCGTCGGCGAGGTGGCCAGGTTGGCCAGCGTGCCCTGCGCCACCAGCTGAACCGCGCCATAGATGATGGTGACGCTGACGATCATGGTGATCAGCGCGAACGGGATGTCACGGCGAGGGTTCCTGTACTCGCCTGCGGCGGCCGGAATATTCTCGAAGCCGGCGTAGGCGTACAGCAGCAGCAGCGCCGCCTCGCCCATCCGTTGCAGGTCGTGCGGGTCCGGGCGGACGCCGGAGAAGGCCAGGTCCATGTCAACGTAGAACGCGCCGATTGCCACGAACAGCAGCAGCGGCAGCAGCTTGCCGATCACCAGGATTACCCCGGTGCGTGCGGCCGACCGAACGCCGGCCACGTTCACCGCGGTAAGAAAGCCCAGCGACACCACGATGATCGCAATGCGGCCGATGTCATGCCCGGCCCACGGCCAGAAGCGCGCCACCGCATCGGCCAGCGCATTGCTCAATGCGGCCGCCGAGCTGATCCGGGTCAGCCAGATCATCCAGCCGATCTCGAATCCGGCGAAGCGCCCGAAGGCCTCGCGTGCATACAGATAGCTGCCGCCGGGCTCATCGAAATAACTGGCCGCCTGGGCGTAGCACAGCACCAGCAGCGCCACCACGATGCCCGCAGCCACCACGCCCCACAGGCTGAAGGGCCCGAGCAGCGCCACCGTGGCGGCCGGCAGGAGGTAGATACCGCTGCCGATCACATCGTTGATCGACAGCCCGACGATCTGCCAGCGGCTGACCGCGCGTTCCAGCTGCGGTTCGGACGGGGCGCTCAATGCATCGCTCCGGTCAGGACCGGCAACTGCCACGGCACCTGCAGGTTGTCGTACTCCGTCTTCGGCAGCAGGATGAATGCCGCGCGCGTATCCGGCTTCAGCCAGGCCAGCAGGGCCTTCATGTGACGCGGCTCCATTGCCGTACAGCCGGCCGTGGCCTCGCCCGGCGTGCGCCAGAGGTGGGCGAAGATGCAGCTGCCCCTGCCAGGCGTACGGCTGCTGTTGTGCTCGATCACAAAGCCCTCGCGATAGCGCACATCGCCCTTGTTGTGCAGGTCCAGCCGCATCGGTTCGGTGGATCCTTCCACTGCGGCGGCACCGACGTCCTTCGCATCGACGATGCGGTTGTAGTGGGGCGAGGTGGGCACATCCATGCAGTAGTGGCTGGCCGTCATCGGCTGGTACGGCATCGCACTGGCGATCTTCGACGCATACCCGAACGCAGGGCCGATCTCGAAGATGCCGGCGGGGCTGCGCCCGTCGCCTTCCTGCTTCTGCGGCCCCTGATTGTGCAGCGACGCACGGCCCACGCCCCAGGCACTGCCGTTCCGCCCCACGGCCACGGTGAAGGCGGGGCCGTGCCTGCGCCACGGGCCACTGCTGCTCCGGCGTTCATAGGCCTGCAGCCGGCCCTGGGTGGCGTCCCAGCTGTCGGTGACCACCACGATGGCCTGCCGGCTGTGCGACAGCGGCGGCAACGGGGTGAGTGCGCCAGCCGGCAGCGCGGTGGCGAGAGCGGTGACGGCGAGGGCGGTACGCAGCAGCGGCAGCATCGTGGACTCCGGTAAACCAGGGGTCGATCAGGTGTCGATCAGGTGTTCGATCCGTTCCAGGTTCACCCCGAGCTGGCGGTGGCGGTCCGGGTTGGCGTGGCACAACAGGACGAAGACGAAGTCGAGCAGGGACTGCAGCGAAGCACGGTACAGCAGCTGGGCGACGTGCGGCGCAGGGTCGTGCGCGCAGACCACCAGTGACCGGTCGGCATGCGCGCGCAGCGGATTGGCGCTGTGGCGGGTGATCGACACCACCTTGCCACCCATGTCCTGGAACTGCCGCGACAGCTGGAACAGCTGCGGCAGCTTGCCGAACTCGGAGAACACCAGCATCGCATCACCGGCCCGTGCCGCCGACAGGTTGGCCATCATCAGGATCGGGTCGGCATGGTGCACCGTCAGCATGCCCAGCAGCGACAGCCGCATGGCGAATTCGCGCGCGTACAGGCCGTCGTCGCCCAGGCCATAGACGAATACCTTGGGCGCGCCATCGAGCAGCCGCACGATGGCCTCGACATCGGCCTGTGGATTGGCTAGGCCGGTCTCTTCCTCGGCGGCTGCCTTGCTCAGGCGCAGGCGTGCGGCGATGCCGGCGTAGTCGTCGTCGGCGCTTGGCGACGGCGGGCGGGCCTGTGGATCGTGGCCGGCGCGCGCCACCGCTTCGCCGATGGAGTATTTCAGGTCCGGGTAGCCCTTGAAGCCCAGCTTCTGGCTGAATTTGACCACGCTGGACTGGCTGATCCCCAGCGCACTGGCCAGCTGCTGGGACGAGTAGTCGCGCAGCAGGTGGGCATTGTCGAGGATGAAGTCGGCGATGCGGCGCTCGATCGCCGACATGTGGTCACGCTCGGAGCGGATTTTCACCAGGGGCGGCATGGGGCTCAGCGTGGGTCCGGTTGCAGAAAGGGTAAGCGGGATCAACGGACGGTGGTAGCGCCCGGCTGCGGCCTACCAGCGCGGCGGCGTGATCATCTCCAGTCCGCGCACTTCGGTGATCCCCAGCCCGGGCGCATCGCTGATGGTGATCTCCGATTCGTTGAAATTGACCCCGCCGGTGACCGGGTTGAACTGCCCCAGCGAGGGACCGTCCAGGTCCACCTTGGTGATCACCTCGCTCTTGGCCACCGCCAGGTGCACGGCGGCCGCCACGCTGATGCTCGACTCGATCATGCAGCCGATCATGCACGGCACGCCGTAGATGGCGGCGATGTCGGCGATGCGGATCGCGTTGGAGAGCCCGCCGGTCTTCATCAGCTTGATGTTGATGATGTCCGCCGCGCGCTGCTGGATCAGGTCCACCACCTGGCCGGGATTGAACACGCTTTCGTCGGCCATCACCGGCGTGTTGACGCGGTCGGTCACGTACTTCAGCCCGCTGATGTCGGCCGCCTTGACCGGCTGTTCCAGCAGCTCCAGCACTACCCCGGCCTCTTCCAGCGTGCGCATCGCATACACGGCCTGCTTGGCGGTCCAGCCCTGGTTGGCGTCCAGGCGCAGCAGGGCGCGGCCCTGCACGGCGGCGTGGATCGCCTTGACCCGTTCGATATCCAGGCCGATGTCCTTGCCGACCTTGATCTTCAGCGACTCGAAACCGCGGTCGATGGCCGACAGCGAATCGGCCACCATCTTGTCGATGTAGTCCACGCTGATGGTGATGTCGGTGGTGATCACCGGATCGCCACCGCCGAGCATGCGGTACAGCGGGGCGTTGTGCAGCTGCGCCCACAGGTCGTAGAGCGCGATCTCCACCGCCGCCTTGGCGCTGGTGTTGCGCTCCAGCGAGGACTGGACCAGGCCACACAGATGGTTGAGGTTGGCCACGTCCTGGCCGATCAGGCGCGGCTTGATGAAGGTGGTGATGGCCTCGATGATCGAGCCGTGGGTGTCGCCGGTGATCACCGCGGTGGCCGGCGCCTCGCCGTAGCCGGTGTGGCCACTGTCGGTACGTACCAGCACCACCACATCTTCCACGGTATCCACGGTGCGCAGCGCGGTCTTGAACGGGGTTTTCAGCGGCACGCGCAGCATGCCGAGTTCGATGTCGGTGATCTTCATTCAGGGGTCTTGGCTCGAATGCGCTGGATGTTGGTGATGCGGTCGATGTAGCTGGCGGTGTCGCTGGCCATCATCGGCTCCAGCGGTGTCACCGACACCCCGTTAAGATGTGCCTGCACCCGCGTGCCGTCGGCGCCGGACCAGCTGCCGCCGGCGGTGTCGTGGATCACCCAGGTGCGGCCGTCGAGGTGGCCGATGGTGACCATCACGTGGCCGGGGATGTAGACCAGGTCGCCGACCTGCAGCTGCTGTACCGCCGCCTCGCGACGACCCTTGCCATCCTTCGCGTCGAAGGCGATGCGGTCCAGTGCCGGGCTGACGGCCTGCGCGCTGGTGTTGCGCGGCACGAGCACGCCGACGCTGCGGTAGATCTCCGAAACGAAGCCGCTGCAGTCGCGGGTGTCGTAGTCGTGGCCCCAGCCGTAGCGCTCGCCGAGGAACTTGAAGGCCTGCTGCAACAGCGTGCGCGGGGTCAGCGGCAGGTAATCGGCCGCGCTGTCCTGCGAACGCGGCAGCAGCGCCGGTACCAGCGCCAGGCGGCCATCGGGGTCGCGCACCGGCATCTGCACCACGTGCGCGGCATGTGCCTGCTGGCCGTTGACCGGCGTATTGGCCGGCCAGTCGGCCAACACCGGCAGGCGCACGCCCATGTCCAGCTGCAGACGCGACACGCGCGGTTCTTCGGGCGTGTAGGCGGTGAACGCGGTGGCACCGGTAATCACCCGGTACGGGCCGTGCTGGCCGTAGCCGAGCACCGTCTCGGCATCGCCGATGCCAACGTAGCGCCGCTCGATCCAGGCCGAGTAGCGCTCGCTGGTGATGAACAGCCACTGCCCGTCGGCGCTTTCATGCAGTACCGCCACCGCATCGCCGGGGAACAGGGCCGACTCCTGGAAGCGGTCGATATCGGTGTCGCCCTGCGTGGTGAACACCCGCAACGTGGTCGGGAAGGCGCGCAGCGCGGCGCGATGGGTCACCAGGCCGTACTGCAGCGGGCGCTGGGCCGGCACCGCCTCCAGACCGAGGTTGGCCAGTGCGGCGCGGCGTTGTGCCTCGCTGATGGGCTTCCCCTCCACGCCATACAGCGGCTTGGTCGGCCAGCGCGACAGCGCCTGGATGTCGGCCAGCACCCGCGCGCGCGGCAGCTGCGCCGGCAGGGCGCGCAGGTCGTGAATGGACGGGTCGGTGGCGCGCATGCGCGCGTTCTGCGCGGCGATGCCGGCACGGTCGAGGATTACGCGGTCCGGGTCAGGCAGGCGAGCGGCCCAGAACGCCGGGTCCAGGTACGCCTCGCGCAGGCCGATCACACCCAGGGTGTCGGCGGCCGAGGCGGCAGGCGGCGGGGCATCGGCGGCACCGGCCGTGCCGCCGGCCAACAGCGTCAGCAGCAACGCGCGGGCCAGCCACGGGGTCCGCACGGGGCGGCAGGGGGAAGCCAGGATCATGGAGCGGTCACCCTCCTCGGAAGCGTCAGGAATATTTATTCCTTTTTTCATGGAAAGCAAGAATAAATTATTGACCGACTTCCCACCTCGTGTTACACAGCGATTACCACCCGCACCTTGGGAAGTGTCGCTGTGGATCCTGCTTCGCGCAAACCGTCTTCATGCCGTCGTGCCGTCTGGCGCACCGTTGCCTGCCTGCTGCTGGCGCTGCCCCCGCTGTGGGCCGCGGCGGCCGTGCCGTTGCCGCAGGTGATCGCGCAGATCGACCGTGGCGCGTTCGCCGAAGCCGATACCGCCATTGCCGCTGCGCTGCAGGACGCCACGCTGGGCACGGCCGCGCGTGAGGACTACGCCTTCCAGCGCGAACGCATGGCGCGCATCCGGCTCGACTTCACTCTGGATGCCGAGGCCGCCAAGACGCAGGTGCGCCGGCAGATTCCGGACCTGCGCGACGACGAGTTCGCGCGCTGGGACGCGGCCGGGCTGATCGAGCACCTCGATATCGATGGACAGCGGCGCTACTTCAAGCGCGCACCGTCCAATCTGTTCCGGGTCAGCGCGGAGGCACGCGCGCGGCGGGCGCCCTCGGTACCGGACCCGGTCGATGGCCCCTACGAACACCTCGGCCCGCACCACCACGAGATTGTCGCGGCCGCGCGCGCCAGCGGCGCCACCAGCCTGGTGCCGCGCCGGGTCGAGGTCACCCAGTCGCTGGTGGTCAAGGCCGATGCCGTACCTGCCGGCGAGACCGTGCGGGCGTGGATTCCGTATCCGCGTGCGATCCCCGGTCAGCAGCAGGACATCCAGTGGATCGCCAGCACGCCGGCCGGCGCGCGCATCGCCCCGGAGGCGACGCTGCAGCGCACCGCCTACCTGGAGCAAACCGCCGTGGCCGGCACGCCCACCGCCTTCCAGATCCGCTACGCGGTCACTGTGTACGCGCGGCATGTCCCGATCGACCCGGCCAAGGTGCTGCCCACCCCGGACGATCCGGCGTTGCAGCCCTACCTGGCCGAACGCGCGCCGCACATGGTGTTCACACCTGCGCTGCGCGCGTTCTCGCAGCGCGTGGTGGGCGCCGAAACCAACCCCTATCGCATCGTGCAGCGGCTGTTCGACGCGGTCGACCGGATCCCGTGGGCGGGCGCACGGGAATACTCCACGATTTCCAACATCAGCGACTACGCCCTGCATGCCGGCCACGCCGATTGCGGCCAGCAGACGCTGCTGCTGATGACCCTGCTGCGTCTCAACGGCATCCCGTCGCGCTGGCAGTCCGGCATGGTCTATTCCGATGACGCCGTGGGCTACAACAACCTGCATGACTGGGGTGCGGTGTACCTGGCGCCATACGGCTGGGTGCCGATGGACGTGACCACCGGCCGCCTGGACAGTCCCGAGCCCGCGCTGCGCGACTTCTACCTCGGTGGCCTGGATGCCTACCGCATCGCCTTCAACGACGACTATGCCCAACCGCTGGTGCCGGCCAAGCAGCACGCCCGATCGGAGACCGTGGATTCCCAGCGCGGCGAAGCGGAGTGGTCCGGCGGCAATCTGTATTTCGATCAATGGAACTACGACTTCCAGTCGCACGTGGTGCCGCTGGAGGCCGCGCGGTAATCGGCGGTATCCCTGATTCAACATCTGCAGGAGAGAGCAGGCAATGAAGGTGAATCGATTGAAGCGGGCGGCGCTGTGCGTCGCACTGGGGGCGTGTCTGGGCAGCGTGGCGCCGATGGCGCTGGCGCAGGACGGTGCGGTGGTAGGCAAGCTCGTCACCGATGGCGGGCAGGCGCTGGACAACGCCACGGTGACCGTACGCAATCCGGCCACCGGCTTTGTGCGCTCGGTGAAGGCGGATGCCAATGGCGGCTATCGCATCCCGCTGCTGCCGGTGGGTACCTACGATCTTGAGGTGTCGGTTGGCGGTGGCGCTGCCACACGCGTCGGCCAGGTGGATGTCGGCCTGGGCAACACCACCACGGTCAACGTACCGGTCAGTGGCGTGAACACGCTGGGCACGGTGGAAGTGCGCGCACCGCAGGTGGTGTCGATGGTGGACGTGAAGTCCACCGAATCGGCCACCAATATCACCCGCGAAGAACTCTCGCGCCTGCCGGTGGACCGCGATATCACCGCCGTAGCGCTGCTGGCGCCCGGCGCGGTGAAGGGCAAGGGCTCGCTGGGCGGGCAGGGCATTTCCTTCGGTGGCTCCTCGGTGGCCGAGAACACCGTCTACATCAACGGCCTGAATGTCACCGACTTCTATAACCGTGTCGGCTTCTCCTCGGTGCCGTTTGCGTTTTACCAGGAATTCCAGGTCAAGACCGGCGGCTATTCGGTGGAGTTCGGGCGCAGCACCGGCGGTGTGATCAACGCCGTGACCCGTTCGGGCAGCAACGACTTCAAGGCCGGTGCCGAACTGGTGCTGGAACCGCGCGCCTGGCAGTCGCAGGCGCGCGACCGCTACGACGCCGACGGCAGCCGCTACATCACCGCCAGCCGCGATGACTATTCGCGCAGTGCGCTGAACGTATTCGCGTCCGGTGCGCTGGTGCAGGACAAGCTGTTCTTCTTCGGCATGTACGAAGCGCGCGACTACAGGCCCAACTCCACCAACGATGCCGGCACCGTGCTCAACCGCGGCACCGCAGACGACCCGTTCTGGGGCGGCAAGCTCGACTGGCAGATCACCGACAACCAGATGCTGTCGCTGTTCGGCTTCTCCGACAAGAGCGACACTGTCACCGACGTCTACCGCTACAACTACGACACCGGCCTGGCCGAGGGCGACCGCACCAACCAGATCTACAACACCGTGGGCGGCACCAACTGGTCGGGCACCTACAGCTGGCAGGTCAACGACACGCTGACCATGAAGCTGATGTACGGCGAGAACAAGCGCAACCGCTCGCAGAGCAGTCTGATGGACGAGAACTGCAACCGCGTGTTCGACAACCGCACCGCCAGCCAGGGCGTGCCCACCGATCTGCAGGGCGACCGCAGCTGCACCAGCAGCTCGCAGCTGGAGTCGGCACTGGACACCCGCAAGGCCGGCCGCGCCGACTTCGAATGGTCCATCGGCAACCACCTGCTGCGCTTCGGCCTGGACCGCGAGGAGAACACCTCCGATTACGAGCGCGCCTACCCCGGCCCGGGCGGTCTGCGCTACGACGTGTACTACCGCACCCCCGGCAGCTCGCTCAATGGCGGCGTGGTGCCGGCCAGCGGCCTGGTCGTGCGTACCCGCCGCTATGAAGTGGCCGGCTCGTTCGAGACCATCAACTCGGCTTACTACCTCGAAGACAACTGGCAGGTCACGCCGAATTTCCTGCTCAACATCGGCGCGCGCATGGAAGGCTTCGACAACAAGGGCGGCGACGGCGACAGCTACATCAAAATCGACGACATGATCGCCCCACGCCTGGGCTTCTCCTGGGACATGCGCGGCGACGGCACCACCAAGGTGTTCGGCAACCTTGGGCGCTACTTCCTGCCGGTGGCCAATGTCATCAACATCAAACAGGCCGGCGGCTTCCTCGACGAGCGCACCTGGTACGAGTTCCTCGGCTACAGCGGTGCCTCCAATAACGTGCCCTACCTGGGGGGGCAGATCGGCCCCGTCGACAACTCGCAGGGCGATGGCAGCGTTCCGGACCTGCGCGCCGAGGTGAACCGCGACATGGACCCGGTGTACCAGGACGAGGCGATCCTGGGCTTCCAGCACATGCTCAGCGAATCCTGGTCGGTGGCCGCCAGCGTCACCTACCGCCGCCTGCACAACGCCATCGATGACATGAACATCACCGCCACCGCCCAGTGCGGTGCGGTGGACAGCGTGTGGATCATGGGCAATCCCGGCCGCACCAACACCGTGTGGGGCGACAGCGACTGCGACGGCAGCAACGATGCATGGATCGACATCGACACCTCGCGCGAAGGCTGGGCGCTGTACGACGACGATGGCAACTATGTAGGGCAGCGCGGCTGGGTCAAGCCCAAGCGCGACTACAAGGCGCTGGAACTGCAGGTCGACCGCGCCTGGGATGGCGTGTGGGGCTTCAATGCGTCCTACACCCTGGCCTACGGCCGCGGCAACGCCGAAGGTCCGGTCAACTCCGATACCGACTTCGCCGATTCGGGGCGTACCGAGAACTTCGACAACCCGTGGGTGAACTACCGCGGCTACGGCTACCTGGCCAACGACCGCCGCCACCAGTTCAAGTTCCGCGGCAGCTACGCGGTGACCGGGAACCTGACCGTGGCCGCCACCCTGGGCGTTCAGTCGGGCAGCCCGATCACCCGCTTCGGCGCCGGCAACCCGTTCGACGACACCGACTTCCACAGCTACTACGTGTGCGTGGCCAACTGCCAGGCGTCGGTGCCGCCGTCCGAGCGCGTATTCGTGCATTCGCCGCGCGGTGGCGATGGCCGCACCCCGTGGACCTACGATCTGGACCTGAGCGTGGCCTACAAGGTTCCGGTGCCGCTGGATCTGCGCGTCAAGCTGGCGGTGTACAACGTGCTCAACCAGCAGCGCACCGTGTCGGTGGACCAGGATTACGAGCCGCAGGACAGCATCGGCACGCCCAATCCGCTGTACGGTTTCGGCACCGGGTTCCAGTCGCCGCGCTACGCGCAGTTGACGGTGACCTGGAACTACTGAGTCCCCAGGGCGGCCCGTCCCGCGGGCCGCCGCGGAGAATGCGATGCGCAGCAGGTGGTGTGCCATGTTGGGCCTGCTGGTGGCGGGGAGCGCCCCTGCCGCCGGCACCGGCCCGGCGGCGGCGGTGTTCGACCCGATGTACGACCAGGCCCGTCAGCGGGACGTGGCCGGCATGGCGGTGGCCGTGGTCGATCAGGGCCAGCTCGTCTACGAGCGTGCCGAAGGACCGCGCGGCGACGCCGCCGATACACAGGTCGATGCGGATACCCTGTTCAAGATCGCCTCCAACAGCAAGGCGATGACCGCTGCGCTGCTGGCACGGCTGGTGGAGCGTGGACGGCTGCGCTGGGATGACCCGGTCATCCGCTATCTGCCGCAGTTCCGCATGCACGATCCGTGGGTCACCGGGAACATGCAGGTGCGCGATCTGCTTGTTCACAACAGCGGGCTGGGGCTGGGCGCGGGCGACCTGATGCTGTGGCCCGAGCCCAACCACTTTACCCGCCAGGACATCATTGCCGGCCTGGCCCACCTCAAGCCGGTGACCAGTTTCCGCAGTGGCTATGCCTACGACAACCTCCTGTATGTCGTGGCTGGCGAGGTCGCTGCCGCTGCCGGTGGCAAGCCCTACGACGAGCTGCTGCGCGAGGAGGTGTTCGTGCCGCTGGGGATGACGCGCTGCCAGGTGGGCGCGTGGTCGGTGGCGCAGGTGGGCAATGTGGCCCAGCCGCACCGGCATGCGCACGGCCGGCCGGTGGTCGAGGGCGCCGATGGCGACACCAGCTCCGACCTGCCTTCGATGGCGGCCGGCGGCATCCGCTGCAGCCTGCGCGACATGACCCGCTGGATGCAGGTGCTGCTCGATCCCACCCTGGTGCCGGACTGGCTGGGCAGTGCGCAGCGGCAGGCACTGTGGACCGCGCACATGCCGATGCCGCTGGGCGAGCGCCAGCGTCACTGGGACAACGCGCATGTGTTCGCCTATGGCTACGGCTGGCGACTGTCGGACATGGATGGGCAGTGGAAAGTGGCGCATACCGGGACCCTGTCGGGCATGTACTCCTCGCTGGCGCTGCTGCCCGACCGCCGTGTCGGCGTGGTGATCCTGATCAACAGCGATGCCGAGGACGCGCGCACCGCGCTGATGCAGGCCGCCTTGAAGCACTACACCGCACCGGCGGCGGGAGAGACAGTGGCGGGCTATCTGCGGCAGCTTGATGACGAGCGTGCCGCGCGCCGCAGCGCCGGCCACGTGCGGCCCGATACCCGCGCGCGCCGACCCGCGCCGCTGGCCACCACCGTGCGCTGGCAGGGGCGCTACCGCGATCCCTGGCTGGGCGAGGCGTCGGTGTGCCCCGAACGGGGCGTGCTGCGGCTGCAGGTGGACAAGTCGCCGCGGCTGCGTGGCCGCGTGATGCAGCTTGGCAACCGCTGGCTGGTGCAGTGGGATACGCTCGGTGCCGATGCCGAGGCCTGGCTGCAGCCCGATGACGGCACGCCGCCTGGCATCGCCCTCGCCGCGATCGACCCGGGGATCGACTTCAGTTATGACTACCAGGACCTGCATTTCACCCGCATCGGCGATTGCCCATAGCCTGCTGGCCGTCGCGCTGGCGCTGCCCGTGCAGCCCGCAGGCGCAGCCACGGTGACCGTCTCGTCGGCGCGCGATCTGGCCGAGGCCGGGCTGGTGGACGTGGGCCGGGCCATTCCCGGCCTGGACCTGGATATCCGCTATGCCGGCCCGGACAACTTCACCGCCGCGCCGGTTCCCGGCTACGAGGCACCCAGGTGCTACCTGCTCGCACCGGTCGCTGCGGCGCTGGCCCGGGTGCAGGCCGATCTCCGGCGCGACGGCTTCGCTCTGCGCATTTACGACTGTTACCGGCCGGTGCGGGCGGTGCAGGCGTTCGTCGCCTGGGCGCACGATCCGTCCGAGCAGTCGCGCAAAGCGCTGCAGTATCCGCAGGTGGACAAGCCGGACCTGCTGGATGGCTACATCGCCGGGACCTCCGGCCACAGCCGCGCCGCCACCGTGGACCTGACCCTGCTCGACTGCCGCGCCGGCCCCTGCACCGCCCTGGACATGGGCACCGGTTTCGACTTTTTCGGCGCGCGCGCCCACACCGATGCGCCGGACATCAGCGCCGCACAGCGCGCCCACCGCCAGCAGCTGCTGCGCGCGATGCAGCGCCACGGCTTTGCCAACTACCCGCTGGAGTGGTGGCACTACACCCTGCAGCCCGAGCCCAGCCCCACCACCGCCTACGACATCCCGGTGCGCTGAGCCGCAGGGCCGGGTCGCCCCGGCGCACCGCTACACTGTGCGCTGACCTGCCGACCGGACCGCGATGAACCTGCCACTGCACTTTGGACTGCTGGGAACGCTGGAAGCGGGCCTGATCGCGTTGCTGGTCGGGCTGCTGGTGTACACCCTGTGGCACCGGCTGTGCCGTTGGGCGCAGTGGTCGATGGGCCACGCCATCGGCTGGTCGTGCGTCATTGCGGTGATCGTCTCGGCCGGCATCGATGCCTGGAAGCTGTTCTACATGGGCATGATGCGGCTCGAATCGCCGTTGTATGCGCGGTTGTTCCTGGCCAGCATCCACGATCCGAACGAACTGGGCTCGCGCGTCGTGCTGGAAGTGGCCGGCGCGTTGGGCGGTGTCGCCCTGGGCTGGATGATATTCAGTTCGCGCTCAGGCGAAAAAAACGCCACCCACCACTGAGTTTCCGTTCGCATCCGGTTAAATCCGGGCCGGTTGAATGCATGTCTTACTGTCTGCTCACCTGCGCGTAACCAGGGCGGTAATCCACGCCCTGGGCCGGGTGGTTAAGACCGTGTGCGGGCGTTGATCGCGACGCAATATCGATTCACAAAAGGGCTGGCAGGGTGGAGGCCGTGCGGAAACAACGGCCGCGCAACATCCACCCAAGGAGACCACCCCAATGACTATTCGCAACCGCAAGCCCCTGATCGCCCTGATCGTCGCCGCCGGCAGTGTGTTGGCCATTCCGGCGATGGCCCAGTCGGCCCAGCAGAGCGCCGCGCAGGCCCAGACCCAGGCGGCGCAGGCGCAGCAGGCGGCAGCGCAGGCCGGTGACGCTGCCGATGCAGCGTCCGGTGCCGCGGCACAGGCCTCGGCCCAGGCCAACGGTGGCGGCGGCCAGACCTGGGCCAGCGTCGACACCGACGGCAACGGCACCATCAGCAAGGCCGAATCCCAGGTCAACGCCGGCCTGGCCCAGGTTTTCGACCAGGCCGACACCAACAAGGATGGCGAACTCAGCCCGGATGAATACAAGGCGTATGTCGCCGCCCAGCAGGGCGCGGCTGCCGGCAACGGCGCACAACCGGGCAAGTAACGCGATCCCGCACAGGCAGGGCCCGACACCGCTGGACACCGGTGAACGGCAGTGAGGGGGAAGGGCGGCTTCGGCCGCCCTTCTTTTTGCCTGTTTCCGTCATTGGGCGCGATGCCCGGTGTTGCTATCCTTGGCCGATGATGACCTCCATGCCCACGCCGCAAGGCGCTATCGGCCTGGTCGGTTTTGACGGTGACGACACGCTGTGGAAGAGCGAAGACTATTACCGCAAGGCCGAACAGGACTACCTCGACATCCTGTCGCGCTACATCGACGTCCACGACACCCGGACTGCGCGCCACCTGCTGGAAGTGCAGCAGCGCAACCTCGGCGTGTTCGGTTACGGCGTCAAGGGCATGACCCTGTCGATGGTTGAAGCGGCCATCGAGATCACCCGGCAGATGATCAGCGCGCGTGACCTGCAGCAGATCCTCGACATCGGTCATGACACCCTGCGTCACCCGGTGGAACTGATTGACGGGGTGCGCGAGTCGGTCACCGAGATTGCCCGCGAGTACCCGGTCGTGCTGATCACCAAGGGCGACCTGTTCCACCAGGAAGCCAAGATCAAGGTGGCCAACCTGCGCGATCTGTTCCCGCGCATCGAGATCGTGTCGGAGAAGGACCCGGAAACCTACGCACGCGTGCTCGAAGAGTTCGACCTGCCGATCGCGCGCTTCTGCATGGTGGGCAACTCGCTGCGCTCGGATATCGAGCCGGTGATCACGCTGGGCGGCTGGGGCATCCATACCCCGTACGCCGTGACCTGGGCGCATGAAACCCAGCACGGGGTGGCGGACGACGAGCCGCGCATGGTCGATGCCCCCACCGCCTTCGATTGGCCGCAGGCACTGCGCGCCATCGAAGCCAAGGCTGTGCAGGCCTGACACGCATGCAGCGCTGCGGCAGAATCGTCCCATGACCCTGCGCACGCTGCTTGCCCTGTTGCTGCTGGTGCTGCCTCTGGCCGCACCGGCACAGCAGACACCGGAGAAGTCCGCGGCCTATGCCGTGGCCACCGGCGATGACTGGGTGGATGCGCAGCTGCGAGACATCAACCACTACGCCGAGCGCTACCCCGACAGTTTCCTGGACGAGGTCTCGCGCTATGCCGGCGTCCCACGCGGCTATATCGCCGCGCTGATGTACACCCACGGCTGGCAGGCCGGCGACATCTACTTCGCGTGCTTCTGGGCCCATGCCATCGGCCGGTCGTGCCGCGACAGCGTGCAGGCTTGGAGCCGTGCCGTGCCGGCCGAGGGGCAACCGCGCCAGTGGCAGGACGTGGTGCAGGACCTGCCGGTCGCGCCGCAGAACCTGCACTGGCGCGCGCTGCGCCACGCCATCGTGGCCAGCCACGACCACTGGGACCGTCCGGTCACCCTCGACGCCACCCTGCAGCGCCAGCTCGGCGACCACGCCCAGCGCCAGCGTGCCGCGCGCAGTTCAACGTCCACGCCCTGAAGCGGCGGCCGTTCGCGGCATCGGTGGATTCGTGCTGCTATGCAGATCGCCGCCGCCGGCCCGCTCGGCGACAATACGCGCTTGCCTGTTCCCCCCCGTGATCCGTTGCCGAGTACGTAATGAGCGCCGACCGTTTCGTTTCACCCGACGATATCCGCAGCCTGTTCGCCCAGGCCATGTCCAGCATGTACCGCACCGAAGTGCCGTTGTACGGCACGCTGGTGGACCTGGTGGCCGAGATCAACGATGCCGTGCTCACCGCCGATCCGGCGCTGGCCGGGCAGATGGACCGCACCGATGAGCGCGCGCGCCTGGCGCAGGAGCGCCACGGCGCCATCCGCGTCGGCACCGCCGAGGAACTGGCCACGCTGGGGCGCCTGTTCGCACTGATGGGCATGTACCCGGTGGGCTACTACGACCTGTCCGTGGCCGGCGTGCCGGTGCACTCCACCGCGTTCCGCCCGCGCACGGCCAAGGCGCTCGCGCACAACCCGTTCCGCGTGTTCACCTCGCTGCTGCGGCTGGAGCTCATCGAAGACGCCGCGCTGCGCGAGCAGTCCGCGCAGATCCTGGCACGCCGCCGCATCTTCACCGACGAGGCGCTGGCGCTGATCGCGCAGGCCGAGCGCGATGGTGGGCTGGATCAGGCCGACAGCCGGCGTTTCGTCATTGCCGCGCTGGAGACCTTCCGCTGGCATGGCGATGCCACCGTGTCGCTGGCCACCTACCATGCCCTGCACGACGCCCATCGGCTGATTGCCGACGTGGTCAGCTTCCGTGGCCCGCACATCAACCACCTCACCCCGCGCACGCTGGACATCGATGCCGCCCAGGCCGGCATGCTCGCGCGCGGCCTGGCCGCCAAGGCGGTGATCGAAGGCCCGCCGCCGAGGCGTTGCCCGATCCTGCTGCGCCAGACCAGCTTCAAGGCGCTGGAGGAGCCGGTGCACTTCCCGTCGGGCGACAGCGCCGATGCCGGCACCCATACCGCGCGATTCGGCGAAATCGAGCAGCGCGGCCTGGCGCTCACGCCCAAGGGGCGCGCGCTGTACGACCAGTTGCTGGCCCAGGCGCGCGACAGTGACGGCGCCGGCAGCACCGGCCAGGACTATCCGACCCGCCTGGCGGCGGCCTTCCGTGCGTTCCCGGACGATCACGACACCCTGCGCCGCGAAGGGCTGGGGTATTACCGCTACGCGCTTACCGACGCCGGCCGTGCCGCCCCCGACGCCGTTGGCGATCTTCCGGCCGAGGCACTGATCGCCGCCGGGCTGGCCAGCGCCGATCCGATCGTCTACGAGGATTTCCTGCCGGTCAGCGCTGCGGGCATCTTCCAGTCCAATCTCGGCGGCGAAGAACAGCGCGCCTACGCCGCCCACGCCAACCGCGACGCCTTCGAGCACGCGCTGGGCATGAAGGTCGAAGACGAGTTCGCCATCTACGAGCGCCTCCAGGCCGAGTCGCTGGCCACCCTCCACGCCCGGTAGTGCCGGCCGCTGGCCGGCACTCCCTCACACCTTCATCGTTCCCGTATCCAGCCACCGCTGGTGCCACGACAACGCTTCGGGCAGCAGGTGCGGCGTGTGCTTGCCGTAGCTGTCGCGGCTGGCGCGCTCGACGTAGTCGTTGAGCTGGTCGCGGAAGTCCGGGTGCGCGCAGTTGTCGATCACCACCCGCGCGCGCTTGCGCGGGGTCAGCCCGCGCAGATCGGCCAGGCCCTGTTCGGTCACGATCACCGACACATCGTGCTCGGTATGGTCGACGTGGCTCACCATCGGCACGATCGCCGAGATCGTGCCGTTCTTGGCCGTGGACGGGCTCAGGAAGGCCGACAGGAACCCGTTGCGCGCAAAGTCGCCCGAACCGCCGATGCCGTTCATGATCCGGCTGCCCATCACGTGGGTGGAATTGACGTTGCCGTACAGATCCACCTCGATCATTCCGTTCATGCCGATGCAGCCCAGTCGGCGCACCAGCTCGGGATGGTTGGAGATCTCCTGCGTCCGCATGATGATGCGCTCGCGGTAGAAGTCGATGTTCGCCTTGAACGTTTCATTGGCCTGCGGGCTCAGCGCGAACCCGGTGCACGAGGCATAGCTCAGCACGCCGTCGCGCAGCAGGTCGAGCATGCCGTCCTGGATCACTTCGGTGAACGCACTCAGGTCGCGGAAGCCGCTTTTGCCCAGCCCGGCCAGCACGGCATTGGGAATGTTGCCCACGCCCGACTGCAGCGGCAGCAGGTTGGCCGGCAGGCGGCCACGCGCCACTTCGTGCTTCAGGAACTCGATCAGGTACGCGGCGATCTGCTCGCTGGTGCTGTCGATGGGGCTGAACGGGCTGTTGCGGTCCGGTCCGTTGGTACGCACCACCGCCACGATCTTGTCCGGGTCGCAGCGCAGCGCCGTCTCGCCGATGCGGTCGTTGGCATGCACCAGCGGGATCGGCTTGCGGTGCGGCGGCAATGCCGTGCCGTAGTAGATGTCATGCATGCCGTCCACGCCGGCCGGCTGCCACTCGTTGACCTCGATGATCACCTTCTTGGCCAGGTCCAGCCAGGTCTTGTTGTTGCCCACCGACGTGGAGGGCACCAGCGACCCGTCTTCGCGGATCGCCGAGACCTCGATCACCGCCGTGTCGATCTCGCCGTAGAAGCCGAACCAGACGTGCTGGGCGACGTGGCTGAGATGGATGTCGATGTAGTCCAGCTTGCCAGCGTTGATGCGGTTGCGCGCGTCCGGGTCGCTCTGGAACGGCATGCGCATGGCGATGCCGTCGGCCTTGGCCAGCGCACCATCCAACTCCGGGGCGGTGGACGCGCCGGTCATCAGGCTGATCTGGAACGGTTGGCCCTGGGCATGGACGGCCTCGATGCGCTGGGCAAGCGCGATCGGCACAGCCTTGGGATAGCCCGAACCGGTGAAGCCACTCATGGCGACAGTTTCGCCCGGCTGGATCAGGGCGGCGGCGGCTTCGGCGGATACAACGCGGTCACGCAGACGCGCGTTGGCAATGCGATCGACAGACATGACGACAACGTTTCTGGGGGGATTCACATTATCGGCGATCCGATCCCCCCCGGGTGTGCGACCAAGGTGGGATGGCAATCCAGGCAGAGCGCTCCCTGTTCAGGTTTATCGGCACTTCTGTACCCGCAAGTATTGTTTTGCAGTGCAGCGTGCAAGTTCTCCGCCGACCCTAGAAGATCGACCTGCATCCCGACGTGGGGGAGGGAGCAGAGCCCGCTGGCAGTTCGCTGCAAGCGGGCTTTTTTATGCCCGCCGTTCGGGATCGACGGTCCCGCCGCTGCGCTGCGTGTGCACGCGCCCGGCATAATCCCCGCATGCCGATGCCCGCCGACGCCGTCCCCGCCACCCTCGTTCCCCTCGTCGACCGCGCCCTCGCGCGCCTGGCGCTCTCGCTCACCGACGGCGGCCACTGGCCTCCTTCGGCCGACGTGCTCGACCAGGTCCGCCTGCTGGCCATCACCAGCGACTTCGCCATCGACACCCTGTGCCGGCAGCCGGCGCTGCTGTCGCACCTGGCCCAGCCCGGTTGCCCGCCGTTGCCGCTTCCCGCGCTCGACCCCCAGCATCCCAGCGACTGGCCGCAGCGCCTGCGCCGCTACCGTACCGCCGCCTCCACCCGGCTGATCTGGCGTGACCTGGCCGGCCTCGACGACGTGCCCGCCACCCTGGCCGGCGCCACCACCCTGGCCGAAGACTGCCTGGGCCTCGGCCTGGCCGCGCTGGAGCAGGAGTTTGCCGGCCGCCACGGCGTGGTGCGCGCCGCCGACGGCAGCGCCCAGCAACTGGTCGTGTTCGGGCTGGGCAAGCTCGGTGGGGGCGAACTCAATTTCAGTTCCGATGTCGACCTGGTCTACGCCTACCCCCAGGGCGGCGAGTCCGACGGCGCCCGTCCGCTGGCCGCCGAAGAGTATTTCGCCCGGCTCGGCCAACGGCTGGCCAAACTGCTCGACGACACCACCGTGGACGGCTTCAGCCACCGCGTGGATCTGCGCCTGCGCCCGTTCGGCAGCGCCGGCCGGGTGGCCCTGTCGTTCGCCGGCATGGACCAGTACTTCCAGCGCGAAGGCCGTGACTGGGAGCGCTACGCCTGGCTGAAGGCGCGCGCGGTGGCCGGCGACATCGCCGCCGGCGAAGCCTGGCTGCAGACCCTGCGACCGTTCGTCTACCGCCGTTACCTCGACTTCACCGCGCTCGACGGCCTGCGCGAGATGAAGGCGGCGATCACCGCCGAAGTGGCGCGCCGCGAGATGTTCGATGACATCAAGCGTGGCCCCGGTGGCATCCGCGAGATCGAATTCCTGGCGCAGGCGCTGCAGTTGATCCGCGGTGGCCGCGACGCCTCGCTGCGCGAGCGCCGCCTGCTGCACGCACTGCCGGCGCTGGTCGCCTGCGGCCAGATGGCCGCCCAGGACGGCGCCGACCTGCTGCAGGCGTACGCCTTCCTGCGCCGCCTGGAAAACCGTCTGCAGATGCTGCGCGATGCCCAGACCCACGCGCTCCCGGCCGATCCCACCGACCGCCTGCGCATCGCCGTCGGCCTGGGTCATGCGGACTGGGATGCCCTGGTTGCCGCGCTGGAGGTGCAGCGCCAGCGCGTGGCCACCGAGTTCGGCGCGCTGCTGGCCCCGCGTGCCGGGCAGGCCGCGCCCGATGCGCTCGCCAATTACTGGCGTGGCCTGCCCGACGCCGGCAGCGCCGAGGTGCTGGCCAGCGCCGGCTTCCACGATGCCGGGGGGGCCGACCAATCGCTGCGCGACTTTGCCCAGTCCCTGGGCGTGCGTTCGCTGTCCGATGGGGCGCGTGCGCGCCTGGACCGCGTACTGCCCGCGCTGCTGCATGCCGCCACCGGCTCGCCGCACCCCGATGCCGCGCTCAAGCGCGTACTCGGTCTGCTCCAGGCCATCCTGCGGCGCACCAGCTACCTGGCACTGCTCGACGAGCAGCCCAGCGCCCTGGCGCGGCTGGTGGACGTGCTCGCGCGCAGCGCGCTGCTGTCCGAGCGGCTGGCGGCCTATCCGTTGCTGCTCGACGAACTGCTCGACGTGCGCGTGTCCGGGCCGATGCCCGATGCTGCGGCAATGCAGGCCGAGTGCGACGCCGCGCTGGCCGTGGACGATCCCGAAGCCGCCCTGCGCCTGCTCAATGAAACCCGCCTGGCGCTCAGCTTCCGCATGGCGATGGCCACCCTCGACGGCCGCCAGCGTGCGGTCGACACCACCCGCCAGTTGGCCGAACTGGCCCAGGCGGTGGTGGTGACCGTGCTGGCGATGGCCGAGGCCGACCTGCGCCACGTCCACGGCGCCATTCCCGGCGGCCGCTTTGCGATCATCGGCTACGGCAGCCTCGGCGGACTGGAGCTGGGCTTCGGCTCGGACCTGGACCTGGTGTTCCTGCACGACCATCCGGCCGGCGTGGACGCCAGCGATGGCGCGCGCCCGCTCGATCCCGGTCGCTGGTACGCGCGGCTGGCGCAGAAGGTGATGGCGCTGCTCGGCGCCGTCACCGCCGCCGGCCGCCTGTACGACATCGACGTGCGCCTGCGCCCGGATGGCGGCAAGGGCACGCTGGTGTCGTCGCTGGCCAGCTACACCGAGTACCAGCGCGAGCGCGCATGGACGTGGGAACACCAGGCCCTGGTACGCGCGCGCGGCATCGCCGGCGATGCGGGCCTGCTGGCCGATTTCGACACCGTGCGTGCGCAGACGCTGGGCCGCGCGCGCGACCGCGACGTGCTGTATGCCGATGTGGTGAAAATGCGCGGCCGCATGCGCACCGAACTGGACCGCAGCGACGCCGCGCGGCTGGACCTGAAGCAGGGCGCCGGCGGCATCGTCGATCTGGAGTTCCTGCTGCAGACCGGCGTGCTCGACAGCGCCGCCAGCCACCCGCAGGTGCTGCAGCCGCGCGACACCCCCCGCCTCATCGACGCCCTGGCCGACATCGCCTGGCTGCCGGGCGGCACCCGCCAGGGCCTGCACGCCGCCCACGCCGCCCTGCTGGATGTCGGCCTGGCCTGCACCCTGGATCGCCGCCCACGGCTGGCCGCGCCCACCCCGGCGCTGGAAGACGCGCGGATCATCATCAGCGCCGCCTGCGATGCAGCCGGGCTTCCCTTCCAGGCAGCGGTAAACGCCGCCGGCTGACGCGCGGACGGACGAGGGCCCCAATGCGCGGACGGGACGGGCGGGCAAACCGGATGCGCAACACCGATGCGCGCGGGACACGCGGACAACACGGATGCGCAACGCGGACGCGCACGGAACGGGCGGACAACACGGATGCGCAACGCGGACGCGCACGGAACGGGCGGACAACACGGATGCGCAACACCGATGCGCGCGGGACACGCGGACAACACGGATGCGCAACGCGGACGCGCACGGGACGGGCGGACAACACGCGCCCTCGTAGAGCCGGGTTCTACCCGGCTGCTTTTCGCGGCCCCCCCCAGCCCGGCAGATCCCGGCGCAATACAAAGGCAGCCGGGTAGAACCCGGCGCTACGCCGTACGCGGCGCCATGCGCCACAGCAGCGCGCGGAACGGCGCCAGCAGGAACACACCGATCGCCAGCTTCACCGCCAGATCGCCCGCCGCCCAGCTCACCCACGGCAGGCCGGACCCCGCAAACGCGATGCTCCAGAAAATCGTCGTGTCCAACGTCGCACTGCAGGTGGTGGCCACCATCGGTGCGCGCCACCAGTGGCCGCGACGCAGACGGTCGAAGACGGTGATGTCCAGCAGCTGCGCGGCGATGAAGGCCAGGCACGACGCCACCGCAATGCGCGGCGTCGCGATCCAGATCGACAGCAGTACCGCCAGCGCGAAACCCGCCCAGGCCACCTTGCGCGCGGCCTGCGGGCCGAACCGGCGGTTGATCAGATTGCTGACCAGGAACGCCACCGGATAACTGAAGGCCCCCCAGGTCAGCCAATCGTTGATCGGGTACTGCACCAGCACGTTCGACCCCAGCACCACCGTGCCCATTGCCAGCACCGCCAGCAGCAGCGAGCGCACGGTCAACGGGGCAAAGGCAATGGCAGAACGCACAGGCATGGCGCACCGGGGGCAGGCGGGGAAGCGGCGGATTATCCCGCCTGACGCAGCGCGGGGCCACCCCGCGCCGGTGCCGTCGGTTCAGCTAGAAGCGCTCGCTCATGCGCTGGGCGGCCGCATCGCTGGTCGGCAGGAACGCCAGCGCCGTGCCGTCGGCCGCGGCCACCGTCCAGCCCGCACCAAGCGGCGTCGGCCTGAACTCCAGCACGTCACCCACCTTCACACCGGCGGCCGGGTTATCGGCGCGCGCCGGCCAGGCCACCACGGCCAGGTCCTGAGGCGCCTGCGGATTCTGCAGCGCCACCTCGTAGCTGCCGTCGGCCTGCTGCTGCACCCGCTCCACGGTCAGCGGCGGCAACGGGCCGGCACGCCTCGCCTCGCGTCCGGCGCGGTGGTGGCGTGCAGCGGCGTCATGCACCTCGCTCACCCCCAGCGCGCTCAGCCACACCGGCGCGGTAATCACCGCCAGGCTTACCACCGAGGTGGTCAACACACTGCTGGTGACGGGCGAGGCATGGGCGAAGTTCTGCGCTGAGGCCATCGGCGCGCCGGCAATCAGCCCCGGCACGAGCAACGGCACAACGGCCAAGCGGGTGATCCGCTGCATGCGGCTCACCAGCGCTCACTGGCCTGCGTTGCCGCGGCCTCCGGCGTCGGCAGGAAGGCGAGGGCAGCACCGTCGTCGGCCTGCACCATCCATCCCGCCCCGGCATCGGTTGGCGCAAAGGTGAGGACATCGCCCACCTTCAATTGTGCGGCCGGGTTGTCCGGGCGCGCCGGCCAATTCACCAGCGCGTTCTGCTCGGGCGCTTCGGGGCGCTGCAGCGCCACGTGATAACCACCATCGGGCTGACGCTCCACAGCCTGCACCGCCATTGGCGGCAATGCGGCGGCCTTGGCCGGCTTCTCGCGGCGCGTGCTCTCGCCCACGGCCTTCGAGCCGCCAGCCACCAGCAGCACCGGCGACACCGCGATGAACGAAATCGCATACACACTCACCACCGCGCTCACCGCCGACTGCTGATTGCCCGTCAGGTTGCCGGCCTGCGCCGGCAGCACCGCCGACACGTGCATCCCGAGCACGGCGAGGGCGAGGGCGGATTTGCTCAACAGATGCATGACAGAACTCCTTGGCACGATGAAACGAAGGGGGTTACGGCCTGGGTGCCGTGATGCCGGCAACGGGAACATGCGCCACCGACAGTTCCTGCTGCAGGCTGCTGCGCTGCTGCAGGAAATCGAAGATCGACTCCACCGTCACCACTGAATAGTTGCCGGAGATGCGCTCGCTGGCGGGGTGGTCGGTGACCGCCGCGTTGGGCACGAAAAAGCGCGCACCCAGACGCTTGGCCACGCCGATGTGCAATGTGCTGGGCGTATACCTGTGCCGCTGCAACCATGCCTGCGCCTGGGTGCGGTTGACGATCAGGGTGCCTTCGTCCACCTGCGCCATCGCCGCGCCCAGCACTTCCAGCACCCACTGGTTGGAGTTCTGGTACTCGGTACGGAACGGGTAGGCCACCACGCTGTAGCGCGCTTCGTGCAGGGCACGCGCCTGGATCGCCGGCTGGGTCAGCATCGCCTTGAGCGCATCGCGCAACGCCGGCGTCGGCACGCCGATACGCAGGTCGGTATGGCTGGAGGTTTCACCGATGAAGGTGGCCACCCCCTCGCGGAACAGATGCGATTGGGCGGTCTTGCATGGATTGAGCAGGTGCACCGCACGCCACTGGCCGTCGTCTTCGCGTACCAGGAAGGCCACGTGGCTGTGGCGCAGCCCGTACCGGCTCAGATCCTGCCCGCCGCGCGCGACAAGCACGACGTCCACGCCGTCAAGCGCATCGAGCTGTTCGGTGGTCGTCAGCGCCACATCGAACATCGACGCCAGCGCGGCCGGGGTGGGATAGCGTTCCACGCACGCTGGTTCGGCCTGCGCGATGGCGGCGGCACCCATCAGCATCGCGCACAGCAGTGCACGGTGCAGGCGCGCGGTCATCGCGGGTCGGGCGTCATCCATGTGGCGTGTTCTCCAGCGGCACCGTGCCGCCGCGGCATCATACCGGCAGCAACCGTTCCCGCACCTGAGCGGCAATCCGCGCCGTCTCGCGCAGCGGTTCAATGCGGCCATCGGTGTGCCAGTCCAGCCAGCGCGTCTGCAACCGCCCGCGCTCGTGCAAGGCCCGCTGGAAGCGCGCCATGCGGCCCTGCGCCTGCGTGGCCAACGCCACGCTTACCGGCATGCGCGTGGCGCACGCTTCGGACAACAGGTTCACCGAATCGGGCGACACCACCACCCGGTTGGCCCAGCCCAGCAGCCCGGCATACGGATTGACGCCATCGCCGCCGTCGCCCCAGATCACATGCGGCAGATCGGCGAAGGCACTGCGCAGCGCACCCACCAACGCGGCCGGTGTGCGTCGCGACGTGGTTGCCAGCAGGCTGCCGCCGTCGGCACGAACCTGCGCCGCCACCTGCTGGAATACCTGCACCATGTCAGGCTCATGCCAGGGCGCATGCGGGGTAGGGCCGCCCACCAGCAGCGCCGTGCGGGGGCCGGGCAGTTCACTGAAAGAGGCGAACGCGGCACGGCCACAGGCCAGCCAGTCGTCGTTGACCGGATTGAGGCTGCCCAGCAGGGTCAGCACGTTGCCGCCGCGCAGGGTGTCGTGCTCGGGCACCACCACCAGATCCCAGTGGCGCGCGCCGATACGCGGATCGAGGATCTGCACCACTTTGCTGCCGTGCCGCCGCAGTTCCCGCAGCGCGCCGGCTGCCTGCCGGCCACAGCCGATCGCCAGTGCCGGCGGCGCGGCGGCCAGCGCCGTGAAGGCCTCGCCGTAGCCCTGTGCCATGCCGGGCAGCCAGCGCGGCGCCAGCCATCGCCACGGTGCGCGCGGGCTGAGTACCAGCGGACGATGCGCCCCCAGCTTCAAGGCCGAGGCTAGGGCCACCGCCTGCCGCACATTGCCGGCACGGCCGTCAGTGATCGTCCAGGGAGGACTCCATCGTTTCACGTATGGCATTAATTCGTTTCAGTCAGGCTGGGTGTTGCAACTGTCACGACACTCTACACTGCCAGCCTTCGCCGATCCGCCCCGATTCCCTTTTCTGGAGGCTTCATGTCCCACGTACTCAACGATGCTGCGCTCGACCAGTTGTTCCGTACCGCCCGCACCCAGAATGCCTTCCTCGACACGCCCGTCGAAGACAGCCAGCTGCAGGCCCTGTACGAGCTGCTGAAGTGGGGCCCCACGGCCGCCAACTCGAGCCCGGCGCGCTTTGTGTTCGTGAAGTCGCCCGAGGCCAAGGCCAAGCTCGCCCCCGCGCTGTCCGAAGGCAACCATGACAAGACCCTGGCCGCGCCGGTCACCGTCATCATCGCCTTCGACGAAGATTTCCACGAGAAGCTGCCCTACCTGTTCCCGCACACCGACGCCAAGGCCTGGTTCGACGGCCCGCGCGAAGGCCGCACCGAGTCCGCGTTCCGCAACGGCAGCCTGCAGGGCGCCTACCTGATCCTGGCCGCCCGCGCGCTGGGTCTGGATGCCGGCCCGATGTCCGGTTTCGACCCGGCCAAGGTCGACGAAGCCTTCTTCAAGGGCACGTCCATCAAGTCGAACTTCCTCGTCAATCTGGGGTACGGTGACCCGTCGGGCCTGTTCCCGCGCCTGCCGCGCCTGTCCTTCGACGAAGCGGCCCGCATCGAGTAAGCGTTTCCGCTGGATCCTGCCCGTCCGCGCGGACGGGTGGTTGCAATGCTTCCTTCCCTTCGCATCCGAGAGAGAGACCTGACATGACCGTGACCCGCAAACTGCTCCTGCCGCTGGCCCTGACCCTGGCCATCGCCGCCTGCTCCAAGCCGGCCGACGACGCCGCCGCCCCGGCCGCCGACGCGGCGCCGGCCGCTGCTGCTGCCGAAACCACCACCCCGGCTGCCGATGCCGCTGCTGCCGCACCGGCTGCCGAAGCGATCCAGATCGCCTCGGGCACCTACAAGCTCGACCCGACCCACACCGACGTGCTGGCCCAGTGGAGCCACTTCGGCTTCTCGCACCCGAGCGCCCACTTCGGCGCTGCTGAAGGCACCCTGGTGTATGACGCCGCCGACGTCACCAAGTCGACCGTGGAAGTGAAGCTGCCGCTGACCGGCCTCAACAGCTTCACCGCCAAGTTCGACGAGCACCTGAAGAGCGCCGACTTCTTCGACGCCGCCAAGTTCCCGGCCGCCACCTTCAAGAGCACCAAGGTGGAAGCTGCCGGCACCAACAAGCTGACCGTCACGGGCGACCTGACCATCAAGGACATCACCAAGCCGGTGACCCTGGACGTCACCATCAACGGCGGCGGCGAACACCCGATGGCCAAGGTGCCGGCGGCCGGCTTCGATGCCACCACCACCATCAAGCGCAGCGATTTCGGCGTGGGCGCATACGCCCCGAACGTCAGCGATGAAGTGACCATTCGCATCACCACCGAAGCCACCGGCGAAAAGCCGGCCGCGTGATCCCTCCCCACGCGTCGTGAGATGCAGAAAGCCCGCCGCACGGCGGGCTTTTTGCTGAAAACGACACCGAATCGCATCGCGCTACCGCGACCGCCTCGTAGCGCCGGGCTCTGCCTGGCTGCCCTCCGTTCCGCACCCCATGCGCCACCCGCGACAGCCCCGTAGCGCCGCGCTCTGCCCGGCTGCTCTCCCTTCCGCACCCCATCGCGCTACCCGCGACAGCCGCCTGGAGCCGCGCTTTGCCCGGCTGCTGTCCGTATCAAAACCGGTACCTCGCATCGCGCCATGCACGACAGCCGGGCAGAGCCCGGCTCTACAATGAGCGCTGCATTTCGCAATCAAGGACGCCTACGTGCAAGACGCACAGTACTGGATGATGGAATTCTGGACCGGCCTCAGCCTGCTCGACCTGATCGGCGGCGCGGTCATCGGCACACTGATCGGCCTGCTGCTCGGCATCGCCACCTGGTTCGCCCTGCGCCGCCGCCGCTGGCTCGCACGCCAGCGCCGTTGGCATCACTGGTTGATCGCCAGTTACGTCGTCGTACTGCCCCTGTTCTTCGCCTTCACCGGCCTGCAGCTCGGCTTCGCCGCAGGCGCGCAGCGCGCCCTCTACAAACAGATCGACCACTTCCAGCCCCACCTGCAGACGCTGGTCGGCGACTGGCAGCAGGAGTTCGAGCGCTCGCTCGACGACCAGTCCTTGGCCGCCCTCATGCGCAGCGATGCCACCGTGCATGAGGTTGCCCGCGATGCCGTGGATGCCTACCTCACCGACCACCCGTTGCCGGGTGCCGAGTACCTGCAGGGCGAAGGCTGGGTGATGCGCTGGACGCGCGGCGGCCTGCAGCGCCTGCGCGGCGCACTGATGTCCGAATGGGTCGAAGACAGCCTGGCCAAGCAGGCCGGCCGTACCGGCGTGGACAAGGCCGTCTTCCGCGAAGCCCTCGGCATGCGCATGAACGAACTGCTGCACACCCAAGGCGTGATCCGCCTGCTCAAAGCACAGCTCAGCTCCATGATGCCCGGCCTGTACCTGGGCCTGCTGCTCCCGCTGCTCATCGTCATGGTGCTGGTGCTGCTCGAAATATGGCTGGCCCACCGCTTCAACTGGCGCCGCACCCCGCCAGCCCCGTAGCGCCGAGCACTGCTCGGCTGCCGTCCGTTCCGGCACCGATAGCCCATCATCGCGGAGCGCCCGCCAGCCCCGTAGCGCCGAGCACTGCTCGGCTGCCGTCCGCTCCGGCACCGATAGCCCATCATCGCGGAGCGCCCGCCAGCCCCGTAGCGCCGAGCTCTGCTCGGCTGCCGTCCGTTCCGGCACCGATAACCCATCATCGCGGAGCGCCCGCCAGCCCCGTAGAGCCGAGCTCTGCTCGGCTGCCGTCCGTTCCGGCACCGATAACCCACCACCGCGCTGCGCCCGCCAGCCCCGTAGAGCCGAGCTCTGCTCGGCTGCCGTCCGTTCCGACACCGATAGCCCACCATCGCGCTGCGCGCGACAGCCGGGCAGAGCCCGGCTCTACAG
>NZ_JBMWDO010000014.1:8526-8609 GCF_049545475.1 Stenotrophomonas sp. NPDC077461 | reverse complement strand
CCGTCCGTTCCGACACCGATAGCCCACCATCGCGCTGCGCGCGACAGCCGGGCAGAGCCCGGCTCTACAGGTGCGGCAGGCAC
>NZ_JBMWDO010000014.1:0-8430 GCF_049545475.1 Stenotrophomonas sp. NPDC077461 | reverse complement strand
GCACCATCATCGCGCTACGCGCCCCAGCTCCGTAGAGCCGAGCTCTGCTCGGCTGCCGTCCGTTCCGGCACCGATAGCCCATCATCGCGCTGCGCGCGACAGCCGGGCAGAGCCCGGCTCTACAGATGCGGCACTGACACCATCGCGCTACGCCCGCCAGCCCCGTAGAGCCGAGCTCTGCTCGGCTGCCGTCCGTTCCGGCACCGCTAACCCTTCATCGCGCTACGCGCGACAGCCGGGCAGAGCCCGGCTCTACAGGTGCGGCAGGCACCATCATCGCGCTACGCGCCCCAGCTCCGTAGAGCCGAGCTCTGCTCGGCTGCCGTCCGTTCCGGCACCGATAGCCCATCATCGCGCTGCGCGCGCCAGCCGGGCAGAGCCCGGCTCTACAGATGCGGCACCGACACCACCGCGCTGCGCCCGCCAGCCCCGTAGAGCCGAGCTCTGCTCGGCTGCCGTCCGTTCCGGCACCGATAGCCCACCATCGCGCTGCGCGCGACAGCCGGGCAGAGCCCGGCTCTACAGGTGCGGCAGGCACCATCATCGCGCTACGCCCGCCAGCCCCGTAGAGCCGAGCTCTGCTCGGCTGCCGTCCGTTCCGGCACCGATAGCCCATCATCGCGCTACGCCCGACACCCCGGCGCGGCCGTGCTTTATGCGAGCGCGGCAGCGACCTTGCCCAGCCACAGCGTGGTGAAATCGGTCGGGGTGCGCCGTGCCGGGGCCGTCAGCCCGCTGTCGCGCAGGAATGCATGGGTGGCCTGCGCGTAATTCTGCCGCGCGATCAGCGCCGCCTGCTTCACCGTTGCCTGCTGCTTGCGCAACTGCACGATCTGCAGGCTCGGCTTTCCGGGAAGCGCGTACTTCTGGTAGCGGCGCAGCTCATCGGCTACCAGCGCGATATCGGCATTGGCCTTCACCAGCGCCAACTGCGACTGCGCCAGCGGCACCAGCGCCGCACGCAGCGGCGCCACATTGCCGCCCACCGACGGTGCCAGCGCCACCAGCGCGGCATCCAGCGGGGCGTCGGCGCGCTCGGCACGGTCGATCAGGTCGGCCAGTGCCGAAGGAGAAACTGCTTGCATGGAAAGGCACCGGCCCAAAATGCGATTGTCGCATCCGCGGCCGTTGCCCGTCGCGGCTCAGTCGCCGTCGTGCTCGTCGGCGTGGGCCTTCCAGTAACCGGTCGAGCGGATCCACGCCTTCGGCACCCCCAGATGGCCCTCGATGTACTTGCGCATCATCCGGGCCCGGCGCGATTCGGCCGCGATCCAGTAGAACGTGTCGCCGTCGGGCGTCTCGAAATCGGTCAGCACGTCCTCCAGCAGCGTACTGCTGACCGCATCGAAGCCATTGCGCTCCAGCCACGACACCCGGATGCGGTCGTCCTCCGGCAGTGCCTGGCGGTCGGCCGATTCGGGAATCTCGATATACACATCGGCCTGCGCCGTCACCGGCAGCGTCTCCAGCCAGCGACCAATCGCCGGCAGCGCCGTCTCATCGCCAATCAGCACATAGGTGTCGAAATCCTGCGCGGTCATATGCGAACCCCGCGGCCCGCCCACCGCAATCGCATCGCCTGGCTGCGCATTGGCGGCCCAGCTCGACGCCACCCCATGCCCGTGCATCACAAAGTCCAGCGCCAGTTCCCCGGCCTCCAGGTCCCACCAGCGCGGCGTGTAGTCGCGTGCCGGCGACGGCACCTGGCCTTCGGGGTAGCGCGGGCCTTCCGGCGTCATCGTCGGCACCACGAACTGGCCTTCCGCATTGGGGAAGAACAGCTTCACGTGGTCATCCGGCGAGGGCGAATCGAAGCCGGCCAGCGCCTCGCCGCCCACGATCACCCGGCGCATGCACGGGCTGATTTCCTCGGTGCGCAGCACCTGCAGCGGGCGGAACTTCACGGTATGACGGAGCAGTCGGTGTTCATGCAGAGCCATCGGAGCAATCCTGTTTCGGTGCCGCAGCGGCGGCGAAGGGGAGGGTGGACCTGGCGGGCGGAGGCTGGCTGGGTCGTGAAAGAAGAAGGGGGATCAACGCGCCTGCTCGCGCACCCGCGCGGCGGCCTCGCGCAGGGCCTGCGCCACCTCGGCGGCGCTGTCGTCCTGCCAGCGCCCGTGGCACAGGCCGAGCGCATGCTTGAGCTCGCGCAGCGCCTCGCGCACCACCGGCGGCAGGTTGGCCTTGGTGATCGCCCGCGCGCTGTGGCGCACGCGCTGCAACGCCGCGTCCACCTCCTCGCGCTCGGCGGCCAGGTGAGTCTGGCCCAGCGCGCTCAGGCGATACCGCCGGCGCCCGCCATCCTCCACCGCGTTCACCCAGCCGGCCGTCTCGAACTGCGCCAGCACCGGGTAGATCGAGCCTGCGCTCGGCGTATAGGCCCGCACGAACATGTCACTGATCAGCTGGATCAGCTCGTACCCGTGGCGCGGCTGCTCCGCCAGCAGTGACAGCACCAGCAGCCGCAGGTCGCCACGGCTGAGGGGCCGGGCGGTCAGCGGGCGGGCAGGTCGGTCGAGATCGCGGGCAGAGGTCATTTCGATATATCGAATGAAGTGACGTAACGATATATCGAAAACCTTCGGCAAGCCAGCAGTGGCGCACGCGCGGCAGGGATGCGTTCAGCTCATTCGGCCGTGCGACGGTGCGTGTGTCTGATGGAACAGTGGACGCGGGCAACCCATCACGCGCCAGGTTCCACGGCGGCCGCCAACGCCCCACCGGCCACGGGTCCGGCCCACCCACCCCCGCCGCGTGCCTGAAAAACAGCCATTCCCCGCGTGCGGCCTGTCCAGCGGTGTCCTCCCGTCGCCGCCGTGTCATCGCCTTCGCCGATGCTCAGCGTGCGTGTGGAACCTGCTTGCCGCCCTCCGCGCGCTGTCGCGCACTGTCCGCCAGGACAGCCCCGCGCCCTTCCATACGCAGGCGTAGCGAAGTGCGCAAAGCCTATCGTGCGCTACACTTTGCGGCTAGAAATCTAAAACAGTCGCGCGCGTGCGTGCGGTCATGGGAGCGCAAATGAACTGGTTGAACGAGGTGCTGAACAACGACCCGAATCCTGTGGAAACCCAGGAATGGATCGAGTCGCTGAAGGCCGTTATTGATGTCGAGGGCCCCGAGCGCGCGCATCAACTGTTGGAAGGCATGGTGGAACTGACCCGTCGTTCGGGCGCCTACCTGCCGTTCTCTCCCACCACCGAATACGTGAACACCATCGCGCCGACCCTGGAGGCCAAGAGCCCGGGCAACGCCGAACTGGAATGGCGCATTCGTTCCATCATCCGCTGGAACGCAATGGCCACCGTGGTGCGTGCCAACCGCAAGCCGGGCGACCTGGGCGGCCACATCGCCAGCTTCGCCTCCGGCGCCACGCTGTACGACGTGGGCTTCAACCACTTCTGGCGCGCCCCGAGCGACAACCACCCGGGCGACCTGCTCTTCATCCAGGGCCACAGCGCCCCGGGCATCTACGCCCGCGCGTTCCTGGAAGGCCGCATCGACGAGCAGCAGCTCGACAAGTTCCGTATGGAAGTGGACGGCGGTGGCCTCTCCAGCTACCCGCACCCGTGGCTGATGCCGGACTTCTGGCAGACCCCCACCGTGTCGATGGGCCTGGGCCCGCTGGCCGCCATCTACCAGGCGCAGTTCATGCGCTACCTGGAAAACCGTGGCCTGATCGAGAAGTCCGACCGCAAGGTGTGGTGCTTCATCGGCGACGGCGAGAGCGACGAGCCGGAAACCCTCGGCGCCATCGCGCTGGCTGGCCGTGAAGGCCTGGACAACCTGATCTTCGTCGTCAACTGCAACCTGCAGCGCCTCGACGGCCCGGTGCGCGGCAACGGCAAGATCATCCAGGAACTGGAAGGCGTGTTCCGTGGCGGCGGCTGGAATGTCATCAAGCTGCTGTGGGGCGGTTACTGGGATGCCCTGCTGGCCAAGGACACCAACGGCGTCCTGCGCAAGCTGATGATGGAAACCGTCGACGGCGAATACCAGAACTGCAAGGCCTTCGGCGGCGCGTACACGCGCGAGCATTTCTTCGGCAAGTACCCGGAAACCGCTGCGATGGTGGCCGGCCTGTCCGACGACGACATCTGGCGCCTCAACCGGGGTGGCCACGACCCGCACAAGGTGTACGCCGCCTACCACCAGGCCGTGAACACCAAGGGCATGCCGACCGTGATCCTGGCCAAGACGGTCAAGGGCTACGGCATGGGCAGCGCCGGCGAGGCGCTCAACCCCACCCACCAGACCAAGAAGCTGGACGACGAAGCCGTCAAGCACTTCCGCGACCGCTTCAACATCCCGGTCACCGACGCACAGCTGGCCGATGGCCAGGTGCCGTTCTACCACCCGGGCCCGGATTCGCCGGAAGTGCAGTACCTGCAGGAGCGTCGCGCCGCGCTTGGCGGCTACCTGCCGCAGCGTCGCCGCAAGGCCACCAAGAGCTTCAACGCTCCGAAGCTGGAAACCTACGAGCGCCTGCTCAAGAGCAGCGGCGAGCGCAGCTACTCCACCACGATGGCCTTCGTGCAGAGCCTGAACATCACCCTGCGCGACAAGGAACTGGGCCCGCACATCGTGCCGATCGTGGCCGACGAAGCCCGTACCTTCGGTATGGAAGGCCTGTTCCGCCAGATCGGCATCTACGCCCCGTTCGGCCAGAAGTACAAGCCGGTCGACGCCGACCAGCTCATGTTCTACCGCGAAGACCAGAGCGGCCAGGTGCTGCAGCAGGGCATCAGCGAGCCGGGCGCCATCAGCTCCTGGATGGCGGCCGGCACCAGCTACTCGGTCTCCAACGTGCCGATGCTGCCGTTCTACATCTACTACTCGATGTTCGGCTTCCAGCGCGTGGGCGACATCGCCTGGCAGGCAGCGGACATGCGTACCCGCGGCTTCCTGCTCGGCGGCACTGCCGGCCGCACCACCCTGAACGGTGAAGGCCTGCAGCACGAAGACGGCCACAGCCACCTGTTCGCCGGCGGCATTCCCAACGTTCGCAGCTACGACCCGACCTTCGGTTACGAAGTGACGGTGATCCTCCAGCACGGCACCAAGGCCATGATGGAAGACCAGATCGATGAGTACTACTACATCACCCTGATGAACGAAAACTACACCCACCCGGAAATGCCGGAAGGTGCAGCGGAGTCCATCGTCAAGGGCATGTACCTGCTCACCGACGCCGGCAAGCCGAAGAAGGGCGAGCTGCGCGTGCAGCTGCTGGGGTCGGGCACCATCCTGCGCGAAGCCATTGAAGCGGCCGCACTGCTGGAGAAGGATTTTGGCGTCACCGCCGACATCTGGAGCTGCCCGAGCTTCAACGAACTGCGCCGCGATGGTTTCGACGCCGAGCGTTGGAACCGCCTGCACCCGGAAGCCGACCAGCGCGTGCCGTTCGTGACGCAGCTGCTGGAAGGCCGCCAGGGCCCGGCCATTGCCGCCACCGACTACGTGCGCGCCTACGCCGACCAGATCCGCGCCTTCATGCCGATGTCCTACACCGCCCTGGGCACCGACGGCTTCGGCCGCTCGGACACCCGCGCCAACCTGCGCCGCTTCTTCGAGGTTGACCGGTACTACATCGCGCACGCCGCGATTGCAGCGCTGGCCAAGGAAGGGAAGATGACCGGAAAGGATGTGGCTCGGGCGATCAAGCAGTACAAGATTGATCCTGAGAAGGCTAATCCTGTTGGGGTTTGATTTTGGATAGGTGCATGTACTTGTAGGAAGAAGGCGGCCAACGGCCGCCTTTTTTCTTGTAGACAGTCGGTCCAATCAACCTAATAATTAGCATGCACGAAACGTCAAGTTAAAGTCACGCCAAAAAGGAGGCGCAAGTGAGAGCAGTTCTTTGCCTTAAGGATTCACGGATCGATGCCTTTAATGTTCTTTTCGAAGTGGAGATTGGAGAGTATTCGCGACTTGTCGAGCCAGTTCTGAAGAAGAACGAGTTTCAAAGAAAGCGCGTTAGCTCGTCAAAGACAGTCTACTCACTGCTTCGCCATGACCTTCGCAAGCAATGCGTGATTCCCCCTGTCGTGCTAGCGCTCACCGCGACCGCTGAAGACCAAATTGCCGAAGATGATCTTTCGTCGTTCGAAAGGTTTCTTGATGCACACAAGGAAAGCTTGGTCATTCTTGATGGGCTGCAGCGAACCTACACCATTCTCGATGTCCTGGCTGAACTGAGGCTCGAAGGCAACGAATCCGAGTTGCAGGAGCTACTCCAATCGAAGATTCGTATGGAGGTTTACTTCGGGATCAATAGGCTGGGGATCCTATATAGAATGCTGACGTTAAACACGGGGCAGACTCCGATGTCCCTTCGGCAGCAGATAGAGATCTTGTACCTCGACTATCTTGACAAGGTTCGTGATGGAATCGAGCTGATCCGAGAGGCGGACGGGAGGTCTGCATCGGGGCTTAATCAATACAACTTCAAAGATATAGTGGAAGGCTTCAATTCCTACCTAGATAGAGATGAGCTTCCCATCGATAAATCGGATCTTCTGGAAAATATCGGGAGTCTCGAGAAGCTTTCAAAAGAGAATCAATCTACCGAACTTTTTGAGGAGTACTTGAAGGGATTCTCGGCATTCATCAATAGGCTTCATGCAATCTCGGGGGATGTTGAACTTGGACAGGAATACCTGGACAAGAATAGTAGTCCCTTTGGCCGCACGTTTGTTCAGGTTTTCAAGAAGCCACAAGTAATGTCTGGCTTTGGTGCGGCAATCGGTAGATTGATTGACTTTAAATTAGTAAAAGATTTTGATGAGATTGTAGAGAGTATCGGAAAGCTATCAATTGCCGATGCGACGGAAGCACTCGAAGAGGTGAATTCCGCGATGGCGTGGTTGAAGGATAACGCAAAGAAGATCGGCAACGCTCAGCGCTCGTACTTTAGCTACTTCTTCCGAGAAATATTCAATAAGGAAGGGGATGCCCATCTTGATATCATTGCGTCAAGTAAGGCGGCACTCCGTAAGTATCAGGGACAGAATATGTAGCACAGGAGTGAACTATGCCGGCTTCATTTACATTTGAAGGAAAGCCTTACCCGTATATTGTCAATTTTGACGGGAGCTCAATTGGCGTCCAGATCGATGGCAAAGTGCGAGTTCGGGTGGCTACGCCGCTAAAATTGGGCGCGACATCTCGCCCGGATGATTTCGATACATACTTGCTGACACGCCCGGACGTCAGGGAGAATGACGTAAAGCAAGTCTTTAGTAAGATTGCTGGAGACAGAGCCAGGATCGGCTGGGCAATCCCAGTCCTAAGTCTGGTTTCAGACGAGCATGATTCTGCAGCAGACCCCCACTTTTTGAACTACGCCTATGTTGCGATGATGAAGGCTGTGGAGATGGTTCAGGCTACTACAGAGCTGGAGGTCTCGGAGCTGTCAGAACTTGACATCTTGAATATGCTCGGGGAGAACTCGGTTATTCTTGTGATCTCTCGGGCGACTTTGAAGGAGGGGCATGATTTTGAGCTAAGGCGTGCCTTACCCTCGCTAGTCAGTCAGGGTTATGCCATCTGTGCGCCAGAGGTGGATGTGAGCGGAGCATGGGTCGAGGTCGCGGGTCATCAAGGCCATATCAAGATCACACTTTCGACAAAAATGCCTGACGACCATGACATGGTTGTGGCGATGTTGAATGGATTCGTATCCTCAACTCGATCTGCTGCCTTGCAGTTCTTCTACCTCTATCAGATAGTTGAACTGTTGATGGAGCGAGTAATTTCAATCCATCAGAAAGAAATAGCAGAATCAATATTGAAGGCAGGAGACAGCTCGTCGCTAATCAGGGGTGCACTTGAAAAGATCGGAGAGCTAAACTCGGAAAGGTCCAGGCTGAACCTGGTTGTTGAAAAGTATTCCCGCGTCGCCGGAGATCTGCGTGACCTCAAGTTGGAATGTAACAAGCTCAAGGTCAAGCTTGGGCTGGATGCAGGAGAAAGCATTTCCGAGTATCTCTACCCGCTCAGGAACTACATCTTCCACAACTTTAGATCGTTTCCGAAGGATGCTGAGCCCGAGCTCCGCGCTGTAGTAACCGCGCTGCTTTCGTCGCTACCAATTTTTCTATCAAAATTTGACTCCTCCAGCATGTAGGTGTGTAATGACCCACTGATTTCCTGCTCAGGTGTTACTTTCCCCGAAAGAGACACCGATGAGCGAAGTGATGGAAGAAGAGATCAAGCGTTGGACCGCCGTCGCAAGTCGGCACTGGTCCTTGAGATCATCCAGGGTAAGACCACCGTGGCTGCGGCCAGCCGCCAGTTCGACCTGACGCCTGCCGAGATCGAGAGCTGGGTTGAAGACGGCAAGCGCGGCATGGAGAACGCGCTGCGGGCCAAGCCGGAGGACGTGCGCGAGCAGTACGAGCGCCAGCTCAAAGACCTGCAGGAAGCCTACGG
>NZ_JBMWDO010000013.1:122905-154756 GCF_049545475.1 Stenotrophomonas sp. NPDC077461 | reverse complement strand
CTCGATGTGCTTGTCGTTGATCTTCACGCCCTGCAGGCGGTAAACGTCCTGGATCTCGTTGACGATGTAGCGTGCCAGCGCACTGACGCCCAGCAGACGCAGGATGTCGTGCGGGTTGCTCGGACCGTCGGAGATTACTTCACCCTTGTTCACCTGTTCGCCTTCGAAGACGTTGAGGTGACGCCACTTCGGAATCAGCTCCTCGTACGGATCACTGCCGTCGGTCGGAGTGATGACCAGACGACGCTTGCCCTTGGTTTCCTTACCGAAGGAAATCGTACCGCTGATTTCCGCCAGGATGGACGGCTCCTTCGGACGACGCGCTTCGAACAGGTCGGCAACACGCGGCAGACCACCGGTGATGTCGCGGGTCTTGGACGCTTCCTGCGGGATCTTGGCGACCACGTCGCCCACGCCGACGGCAGCGCCGTCCTGCAGGTTGACGATGGAGCGCGGCGGCAACAGGTACTGGGCCGGCAGATCGGTGTTCGGGATGGTCAGGTCATTGCCCTTGGCATCCACGATACGCACGATCGGACGCAGGTCCTTGGCCTGCGAACCGCGACGCTTCGGGTCGGTGATTTCACGCGAGGCCAGGCCGGTCAGTTCGTCGGTCTTCTCGATGACGGTGACGCCGTCGATGAAGTCGATGAAGCGGATGAAGCCGGCCACTTCGGACACGATCGGGTGGTTATGCGGATCCCAGTTGGCCACGGTCTGGCCAGCCTTCACTGCATCACCGTCCTTGGACGCGATCATCGAGCCGTAGGGCAGCTTGTAACGCTCGCGCTCACGGCCGTGCGCATCCAGCACCGAGATTTCGCCCGAACGCGACACCGCCACCAGCGAGCCATTGGCATGCTCGACGGACTTCAGGTTGTTGAACTTCACCGAACCGGTGGTCTTCACGGTGATGTTGTCCACCGCAGCCGCACGCGATGCCGCACCACCGATGTGGAACGTACGCATGGTGAGCTGGGTACCCGGCTCACCGATCGACTGTGCGGCGATGACGCCCACCGCTTCACCGATGTTGACGATGTGGCCACGGGCCAGATCGCGGCCGTAGCAGCGGCCGCAGACGCCGAACGCCGAGGCGCACGAAATCGTCGAGCGCACCTTGATGCTCTGCACGCCGGCGTCTTCCAGCTTGGCCACCCACTGTTCGTCCAGCAGGGTGTTGCGGGTCACGATCGGATCTTCATCGTTGCCCGGCAGGAACACGTCCTCGGCCACGACGCGACCCAGCACGCGCTCCTTCAACGGCTCCACGACGTCGCCGCCTTCCACGATCGGGGTCATGGTCAGGCCTTCGGTGGTACCGCAATCCACCTCGGTGATGACCACGTCCTGCGCGACGTCGACCAGACGACGGGTCAGGTAACCCGAGTTCGCCGTCTTCAGCGCGGTATCGGCCAGACCCTTACGGGCACCGTGGGTGGAGTTGAAGTACTCCTGCACGTTCAGGCCTTCACGGAAGTTCGCCTTGATGGGCGTTTCGATGATCGAGCCATCCGGACGGGCCATCAAGCCACGCATACCGGCCAGCTGACGAATCTGCGCCTGCGAACCACGGGCACCGGAGTCGGCCATGATGTACAGCGAGTTCATCGACTTCTGGTCGATGGTCTCGCCCTTGGCGTTGACCACCTTCTCGGTACCGATGGTGTCCATCATCGCCTTGGCGATGCGTTCGTTGGTGCGCGACCAGATGTCGACCACCTTGTTGTAGCGCTCGCCGGCGGTGACCAGGCCCGACTGGTACTGCTCCTGGATTTCCAGCACTTCAGCCTCGGCCTCGGTGAGGATGCCGCGCTTTTCGTCCGGGATCAGCATGTCGTCGATGCCGATCGACACGCCGGCGCGGGTTGCGTAGGCGAAGCCGGTGTACATCAGCTTGTCGGCGAACACGACCGTGTCCTTCAAGCCCAGCTGACGGTAGCTGGAGTTGATCAGGCGGCTGATGTTCTTCTTGGTCAGCTCGACGTTGGCCAGGGCGAACGGCAGGCCTTCCGGCAGGATTTCGGCCAGCAGGGCACGACCGATCGTGGTATCCACGATCGAGGTCTTGTTCTGCTTGTCGCCGTTCTCGTCGGTCACCACCTCGGTGATGCGGACCTTGACCTTGGCGTGCAGTTCCACCACGCGGTTGTCATAGGCGCGCTTGACTTCGGCGATGTTGGCGAAGGCCATGCCCTCGCCCTTCTTGTTTTCCAGGGCGCGGGTCATGTAGTACAGACCCAGCACCACGTCCTGCGACGGCACGATGATCGGCTCGCCGTTGGCCGGCGACAGGATGTTGTTGGTCGACATCATCAGCGCACGCGCTTCCAGCTGGGCTTCCAGCGAGAGCGGCACGTGGACGGCCATCTGGTCACCGTCGAAGTCGGCGTTGAACGCGGTGCAGACCAGCGGGTGCAGCTGGATGGCCTTGCCCTCGATCAGCACCGGCTCGAACGCCTGGATGCCCAGACGGTGCAGGGTCGGCGCACGGTTCAGCATCACCGGGTGCTCGCGGATGACCTCTTCCAGGATGTCCCAGACTTCGGCTTCTTCGCGCTCGACCAGCTTCTTGGCGGCCTTGATGGTGGTGGCCAGGCCACGACGCTGCAGCTTGGCGAACACGAACGGCTTGAACAGTTCCAGCGCCATCTTCTTCGGCAGGCCGCACTGGTGCAGGCGCAGGTACGGACCGACCACGATGACCGAACGGCCCGAGTAGTCCACGCGCTTGCCCAGCAGGTTCTGACGGAAGCGCCCCTGCTTGCCCTTGATCATGTCGGCCAGCGACTTCAGCGGGCGCTTGTTGGTGCCGGTGATGGCACGGCCACGACGGCCGTTGTCCAGCAGCGCATCGACCGATTCCTGCAGCATGCGCTTTTCATTGCGCACGATGATGTCCGGCGCGTTCAGCTCGAGTAGGCGGCGCAGGCGGTTGTTGCGGTTGATGACGCGGCGGTACAGGTCGTTCAGGTCGGAGGTCGCGAAGCGACCACCGTCCAGCGGCACCAGCGGACGCAGGTCCGGCGGCAGCACCGGCAGCACGGTCATGACCATCCACTCGGGGCGGTTGCCCGACTCGAGGAAGGCCTCGACCAGCTTGATGCGCTTGGTCAGTCGCTTCAGCTTGGTTTCCGAACCGGTGCTGGCGATTTCTTCGCGCAGGCGGGTCATTTCCGACTGCAGGTCGATGGTGCGCAGCAGCTCGTACACGGCCTCGGCGCCCATTGCGGCGTCGAAGTCGTCACCGTGCTCCTGGCGTGCCTGCAGGTACTGCTCTTCGGTCAGCAGCTGGCGACGCTCCAGGGCGGTCAGGCCCGGCTCGGTCACCACATAGGCTTCGAAGTACAGCACGCGCTCGATGTCACGCAGGGTCATGTCCAGCATCAGGCCGATGCGCGACGGCAGCGACTTGAGGAACCAGATGTGCGCGACCGGGGACGCCAGGTCGATGTGGCCCATGCGCTCGCGGCGCACCTTGGCCAAGGTGACTTCGGTGCCGCACTTTTCGCAGACCACGCCGCGGTGCTTCATGCGCTTGTACTTGCCGCACAGGCACTCGTAGTCCTTGACCGGCCCGAAGATGGCGGCGCAGAACAGGCCGTCACGCTCCGGCTTGAAGGTACGGTAGTTGATGGTTTCCGGCTTCTTCACTTCGCCGAAGGACCACGAACGGATCAGATCCGGCGAGGCCAGCGCGATCTTGATCGCGTCGAAGTCCAGCGTCTGGCGCTGCTGGTTGAAGAGGTTCAGCAAGTCTTTCATGGTGTTTCTCCGAAAGGAGGAAATCTCGTGTCGATGGGGCTGTCAGGTCACATCCGGCGGCGCGGCTGCCGGGGCAGCCGCGCCTGCACGATCAGTTGCCGTCCAGTTCCATGTTGATGGCCAGCGAGCGGATTTCCTTCACGAGCACGTTGAAGGATTCCGGCATGCCCGCGACCATCTCGTGCTCACCGTCGACGATGTTCTTGTACATCTGGTTACGACCCTGCACGTCATCGGACTTCACCGTCAGCATTTCCTGCAGGGTGTAGGCCGCGCCGTAGGCTTCCAGCGCCCAGACTTCCATTTCACCGAAGCGCTGGCCGCCAAACTGCGCCTTGCCGCCCAGCGGCTGCTGGGTAACGAGCGAGTACGGGCCGGTCGAACGGGCGTGCATCTTGTCGTCGACCAGGTGGTTCAGCTTCAGGTAGTGCATGTAGCCGACGGTGGTGTGGCGATCGAACGCTTCACCGGTGCGGCCGTCATACAGCTGGGTCTGGCCGCTCAGCGGCAGGTCGGCGAGTTCGAGCATGCGCTTGATCTCGGCCTCGGTCGCACCGTCGAACACCGGGGTGGCCATCGGCACGCCATCGGTCAGGTTGTTGGCCAGACGCAGCAGTTCCTCATCGCTGAACTGCGACAGGTCCACGTGGTTGGCCACCTGGGTCTTGTCGTGGTTGTAGATGTCGTCCAGGAAGCTGCGCAGCTGGGTGATCGCGGCCTGCGCCTCGAGCATGCCCTGGATCTTGCGGCCCAGGCCCTTGGCGGCCCAGCCCAGATGCACTTCCAGGATCTGCCCGATGTTCATACGGGACGGCACGCCCAGCGGGTTCAGCACGATGTCCACGGTTTCGCCCGAAGCCATGTACGGCATGTCTTCGACCGGCACCACGTTGGAAACCACACCCTTGTTGCCGTGGCGGCCTGCCATCTTGTCGCCCGGCTGGATGCGGCGCTTCACGGCCAGGAACACCTTGACCATCTTCAGCACGCCCGGAGCCAGGTCGTCGCCCGCGGTGATCTTGCCGCGCTTGTCGGCGAAGCGACGCTCGAACTCCTTCTCGTGCGCCTGGATCTGCTTCTGCGCGCGCTCGATGGCTTCGGAGGCGTCCTCGTCCTTCATGCGCAGCGCGAACCAGTCAGCCTTCTTCAGGCCGTCCAGGTAGGCGTCGGTGACGCTGTCGCCCTTCTTCAGGCCGGCGCCGCCGTTGACCACCTTGCCCACGATCTGCGAACGCAGACGGGCGTAGATGGCGCCTTCCAGGATGCGGAACTGGTCGTCGAAGTCCTTCTTGACGCGCTTGATCTCGTTTTCCTCGATCTGGCGCGCACGCTTGTCCTTCTCGATGCCGTCGCGGGTGAAGACCTGCACGTCGATGACGGTGCCGTCCATGCCCGGCGGCACGCGCAGCGAGCTGTCCTTAACGTCGGAGGCCTTCTCGCCGAAGATCGCGCGCAGCAGCTTCTCTTCCGGGGTCAGCTGGCTTTCGCCCTTCGGCGTGACCTTGCCGACCATGATGTCGCCGGCGCGGACTTCCGCACCGATGTACACCACGCCCGACTCGTCGAGGCGGTTCAGCGCCTGCTCGGAGACGTTCGGGATGTCGGCGGAGATTTCCTCCGGCCCCAGCTTGGTGTCACGCGCAACGCAGGTCAGCTCTTCGATGTGGATCGTGGTGTAACGATCCTCTTCCACCACGCGCTCGGAGAGCAGGATGGAGTCTTCGAAGTTGTAGCCGTTCCACGGCATGAAGGCGATCAGCATGTTCTGGCCCAGGGCCAGTTCGCCGATGTCGGTGGACGGACCGTCGGCCAGCACGTCGCCGCGCGCCACCACGTTGCCCACTTCGACCAGCGGACGCTGGTTGATGCAGGTGTTCTGGTTGGAGCGGGTGTACTTGATCAGGTTGTAGATGTCCACGCCGGCGTCGGTCGCGTCGGTGATCTCCGACTCGTTGACCTTGACCACGATGCGGCCGGCGTCGATCTGCACGATCTCGCCGCCACGACGGGCGTTCACGGTCACACCCGAGTCGCGGGCCACGGCGCGTTCGATACCGGTACCCACCAGCGGCTTCTGCGCACGCAGGGTCGGCACGGCCTGGCGCTGCATGTTGGCGCCCATCAGTGCACGGTTGGCGTCATCGTGCTCCAGGAACGGAACCAGCGCGGCAGCGATCGACACGGTCTGCATCGGCGAGACGTCCATGAAGTGGACTTCCGCCGGCGGCTTCAGCAGCGACTCACCCTGATAACGGCACGGCACGAACTGCTCGGTGAGCATGCTCTTGGCGTCGGTCAGGGCGTTGGCCTGTGCGATGACGTATTCGTTCTCTTCGATCGCCGACAGGAACTCGATCTCGTCGGAGACCTTGCCGTCGGACACCTTGCGGTACGGGGTCTCGAGGAAGCCGTACTGGTTGGTGCGGGCGTACACGGCCAGCGAGTTGATCAGGCCGATGTTCGGGCCTTCCGGGGTTTCGATGGTGCAGACGCGGCCGTAATGGGTCGGGTGCACGTCGCGCACTTCGAAGCCGGCGCGTTCGCGGGTCAGACCGCCCGGGCCCAGTGCGGACACGCGGCGCTTGTGCGTCACTTCCGACAGCGGGTTGTTCTGATCCATGAACTGGGACAGCTGCGAGGAGCCGAAGAACTCCTTGATGGCAGCGGCGACCGGCTTGGCGTTGATCAGCTCCTGCGGGGTCAGGCCTTCGGACTCGGCCATCGACAGGCGCTCCTTGACCGCGCGCTCGACGCGGACCAGGCCCACGCGGAACACGTTCTCGGCCATTTCGCCGACCGAACGGACGCGACGGTTGCCCAGGTGATCGATGTCATCGACCACGCCACGACCGTTGCGGATCTCGGTCAGCACCTTGATCACGTCCAGGATGTCGGAGCTCTCGCCATGCTCGGCGACCAGGCGCTTGGACTCTTCGTCGTTGCGCTCGCCGAAATACTTGCGGTCGTACAGCACGGCTTCGCCGGTGACTTCCTTGCGGCCGACACGACGGTTGAACTTCATGCGGCCGACCGTGGACAGGTCGTAGCGCTCGAAGGTGAAGAACAGGTTGTGGAACAGGTTCTGCGCGGCGTCCTTGGTCGGCGGCTCGCCCGGACGCATCATGCGGTAGATTTCGACCAGGGCTTCCAGCTGGGTCTTGGTCGGATCGATGCGCAGGGTGTTGGACAGGTACGGACCACGATCGAGATCGTTCACCCACAGGGTGCCCACGGCATCCACGCCGGCCTTGCGGAAGGCCTGCAGCTGCTCGTCGGTGATTTCGTCGTTGGCCTGGGCCAGCAGCTCACCGGTGTTGGCGTCGACCACGTCGTGCGACAGGATGCGGCCGACGATGTAGTCGTCCGGCACGGCCAGGGCGGCAATGCCCGAGGCTTCCAGCTGCTTGACGTGACGCGCGGTGATGCGCTTGCCGGCTTCCACGATGACCTTGTCGCCATCGGCCAGGTCGAAGTTCAGGGTCTCGCCGCGCAGGCGCTCGGAGACCAGTTCGAGCTGCACGCCTTCATCGGGGTTGATGTGGAACGTGTTGATCTCGAAGAACTCGGCCAGCATTTCTTCGTTGCTGTAGCCCAGCGCACGCAGCAGGATCGACACCGGCAGCTTGCGGCGACGGTCGATACGGGTGAACAGCGCGTCCTTCGGGTCGAACTCGAAGTCCAGCCAGGAGCCGCGGTAGGGAATGATGCGGGCGCTGTACAGCAGCTTGCCCGAGCTGTGGGTCTTGCCACGGTCGTGGTCGAAGAACACGCCCGGCGAACGGTGCAGCTGCGACACGATGACGCGCTCGGTACCGTTGACGATGAAGGTGCCGTTCTCGGTCATCAGCGGGATCTCGCCGAGATAGACCTCCTGCTCCTTCACGTACTTGATGGCCTTGGTGGACGACTCACGGTCGTAGATCACCAGGCGCACGGTCACGCGCAGCGGCGCGCCGTAGCTCATGCCACGCTGGCGGCACTCGCGCTCGTCGAACACGGGATCGCCGAGCTTGTAGCCGACGTACTCCAGGGCAGCGTTGCCGCTGTAGCTGGAAATCGGGAACACCGACTTCAGGGCCGCGTGCAGACCGTGGTCCGTGCGCTTGGCCGGATCGACGTTTTCCTGCAGGAATTCACGGTAGGAATCCACCTGGATGGCGAGCAGGAACGGCACTTCGAGGATCGAGCGCTGCTTGCCGAAATCCTTGCGGATACGCTTCTTTTCGGTGAACGAATAAGACGTCATGAGGTATCACCTTGGCTGTGCGGATCGTGCGTCCACGACCCGAAGGGAAACTGAAATTGTCAGTTGGAAGTCGCTGGTATTGCCGGCACCAGCACGCCTTCTCCCGCTACTTCCAACTGCCAACTCGTCTGCATCCACTACCCTGCCCGCGCGCCGGGGCGCTGCTGTGGCGGGGCATGACCGCAGCCCGTGTTGGGCTAGTTACATCAGGTACTGCATGAAACGACCAAAGGCCGGGGGCTTACGCCCCCAGCCTTGGCTGCATCGCCGTGATTCGATGGCGAGGCAAGGAAGTGCTTACTTGACTTCGACAGTCGCGCCAGCAGCTTCCAGGTCCTTCTTGAACTTGGCAGCGTCGTCCTTCGAAGCGCCTTCCTTGATCATGCCGCCGGCTTCAGCCAGGTCCTTCGCTTCCTTCAGGCCCAGGCCGGTGATGGCGCGGACAGCCTTGATGACTTCGACCTTCTTGTCGCCGGCCGACTTCAGGATGACGTCGAACTCGGTCTGCTCTTCGACGGCAGCAGCCGGGCCAGCGGCAGCAGCCACGGCGACCGGAGCAGCGGCGGAGACGCCGAACTTCTCTTCGATGGCCTTGACCAGCTCCATCACTTCCATCAGGGACTTCTCGGCGATGGCGTCGACGATCTGTTCGTTGGTAAGGGACATTTTGATTACCTTTGGATAATTTTCTGGGTTGAGGTTCCGTTCGGAACCACGGAAACGTCGACTCAGGCGGTCTCGGCGACCGGTTCAGCAGCGTCAGCGGTTTCACCGCCATTCTGCTTGTCACCGATGGCCTTGATGGCGCGGGCGAACATCGTGACCGGCTCGGTCAGGACGCGGGCCAGCATGGCCAGGGCCTGATCGCGGGTCGGCAGCGATGCCAGCACGTCAACGTGGCTGGCCGGGAACACTTCACCACCAATCGAAACGACCTTGGCCTTGAGCTTGTCGTTGGTCTTGGCAGCTTCCTTGATCAGGCGACCGGCAGCGCCGGGCTCCTCGAGCGAGAACGCATACAGCAGCGGACCAACCAGCTTGTCCTGTGCGACTGCGAACTCGGTGCCTTCAACGGCACGCGAAGCCAGGGTGTTCTTGACAACTTTCAAGAAAACGCCGGTTTCGCGAGCCTGCTTGCGCATCGCGGTCATCTGGGCGACCGTGGTGCCAGCGTATTCGGCTGCGATCAAGGAGTGGGCCTTGGCGGCGCCGTCTGCCAGCTCGGCGACTACTTCTTGCTTCTGGGACAGATTGAGAGCCATTGCACTCCTCCAATTGAACTCCGCTTACGGCTCCTGCCGTGTGCGGTCCTGGGCGGCATCCGTCCTGGACACCGGGAACATCGGGACGATGTTCCAAGGGTGGGCCGTTCTAGACCTGGATGGCCAACCTGGGAGAACCCAGACGTGCGTAAACCAGAAAAACTCCAGAAGGGCACCATCTACGCAGGGTGATTCCCGGGGGAATCGATTAAGCGATCGGTACTGCGCCGGCGGCGACTCCCTGCCAATGCGAGCATCCGTGCCCGTCGCCGGTGTGCAACGACCGCGCCTGCGGTCTTTGACGGCTATCGTCGCGGGCATGCCCGCTCGGATTGCCTTCAAATGTCACGGGTACGCGACCGGAGCCGCGTACCCGCTTGAAACGATTACTTCAGGGTCAGCGACGACTGGTCGACGGTGACGCCCGGGCCCATCGTCGAGCTGACCGAAACCTTCTGCAGGTAGGTGCCCTTCGAGGTAGCCGGCTTGGCCTTGATCAGGTCCATCAGCAGCGCCTGCAGGTTCGACTTCAGCGCGTCTTCGGCGAAGTCGGCCTTGCCGATGGTGCAGTGGATGATGCCGGCCTTGTCGGTGCGGTAACGCACCTGACCCGACTTGGCATTCTTGACGGCTTCGCCCGGGTTGGCCGAGACGGTGCCGACCTTCGGGTTCGGCATCAGGCCGCGCGGGCCGAGCACGGTGCCCAGCTTACCCACGACGCGCATGGCGTCCGGGGTCGCGATCACGACGTCGTAGTTCAGATCGCCGGCCTGCATCTTCTCGGCCAGGTCGTCCATGCCGACGGCTTCCGCGCCAGCGGCCAGGGCTTCGTCAGCCTTGGCACCGGCCGGGGCGAAGACGGCAACGCGCACGCTCTTGCCGGTACCGGCCGGCAGCACGGTGGAACCGCGCACCTGCTGGTCGGACTTCTTGGCGTCCACGCCCAGGCGCACGGCAACGTCGAAGGACTCGACGAACTTGGCCTTGGTAGCGGTCTTCAGGATCTTGATCGCGTCCTCGAAGGCATATGCCTTGCCCGGGACGACGGCGGCCTTGATGGCCTTCTCACGCTTGGTCTGTGCCATCTTCTTAACCCTCCACCACGAGGCCCATGGAACGGGCAGAACCGGCAATCGTGCGCACCGCGGCGTCCAGGTCGGCGGCCGTCAGGTCGGCTTCCTTGGTCTTGGCGATTTCTTCCAGCTGCTTACGGGTCACCTTGCCCACCTTGTCGGTGTTCGGGCGCTTGGAGCCCGAGGAGATGCCAGCAGCCTTCTTGAGCAGCACGGCAGCCGGGGTGCTCTTGGTGATGAAGGTGAAGGTACGGTCCGAGTAGGCCGTGATGATCACCGGGACCGGCAGACCCGGCTCCAGCTTCTGCGTGGCAGCATTGAAGGCCTTGCAGAATTCCATGATGTTCAGGCCGCGCTGACCCAGCGCAGGACCGACCGGCGGCGAGGGGTTGGCCTGACCGGCCTTCACCTGCAGCTTGATATAACCGACAACTTTCTTTGCCATGTGAGTACTCTCCGGGTGCTAGCGCCTTGCGACAACAGGCTCCCCATCGGACCGGGAATCACGCGTCCCGGCATCGCGTTTTGAAAATTCACGCAGAAGGCCACCTCGCGGCGGCCCTTGCTTTTGCCAGCTTCCTGGCAGGAAGCCGCGCACTATATCAGGTTTTTGGAGTGGTGCGTGAATGCGGCCGGGCAGCGCTCGGCGCGACTGTCGCGGGATCCGCGGATCCCGCCAGTCAACTCGTGGGTCAGACGGCCTTTTCGACCTGGCCGAACTCGAGTTCGACCGGGGTGGCACGCCCGAAGATCAGCACCGAGACGCGCAGACGGCTCTTCTCGTAGTTGACCTCTTCGACAACGCCATTGAAGTCGTTGAACGGACCTTCGGTGACGCGGACCATCTGGCCCGGTTCGAACAGCACCTTCGGACGGGGCTTTTCCACACCTTCCTGAACACGATCCAGGATGGCGGCAGCCTCTTCGTCACGGATCGGCAGCGGGCGATCGGCGGTGCCGCCGATGAAACCCATCACCTTGGAGGTGTCTTTCACCAGGTGCCAGCTTTCGTTGTCGATGCGCGGGATACCGTTTTCTTCGTGGGTCTCGATCTGGACCAGCACGTAGCCCGGGAAGAACTTGCGCTCGGAACGGCGCTTCTGGCCGGAGCGCATTTCAACCACTTCCTCGGTCGGGACCAGGACGTCACCGAAGCGCTCCTGCATCTCGTCACGCACGATGCGATCGCGCAGAGCCTGCGCCACCGACTTTTCGAAGCCCGAATAGGCGTGAACGACGTACCAACGCTTCACTGGTTTCTCCTTATCGACCCAGGAACCACTGGGTCGCTTTCTGAATCAGGAAATCAAATCCGCCCAGGACCAGGCTGAGGATGATCACAACAACGACCACCACCCAGGTCATGCGGATGGCTTCCTGGCGGGTCGGCCAGACCACCTTGCGCAGTTCGAAACGCGATTCGGAAAGGAATTCACGCGTGTCGCGACCCTTGCCGGTCAGCAGGAACACGCCAAGGCCGGCCACCAGGCCAACCACAACGGCCAGACCGCGAAGCGGACCGGCCCATGCACTCTGGGAAGCATGCTCGGGAGCACCGAACCAGAACCAAGCAAAAAGACCCGCAACAACCAGAATGGCTGCAACGGCGTACTTGACGATATCACCCCCGCTGGAGGCGTTGTCTTTGGAATGCTCGATCTTGCTGTTCATCCGGCTCTGGCTGCAGTGGCGGCATGGCCGCTGGAAGGGAGAAGTGGCACGCCAGGAGGGACTCGAACCCCCAACCTGCGGTTTTGGAGACCGCTGCTCTGCCAATTGAGCTACTGGCGTACTGAAAAAACTTGCCTTCCCTAAGACAGCGAAGGCGGACCGAGGTTCCCGGCCCGCCATTCGCGAGACCGGCAGCGCTATGCAACCGCCGGTAGTGCAAACTTACTCGATGATCTTGGAGACCACGCCGGCGCCGACGGTGCGGCCGCCTTCGCGGATCGCGAAGCGCAGACCGTCGTCCATTGCGACCGGGTTGATCAGGGTGACGACCATCTTGATGTTGTCGCCCGGCATGACCATTTCCACGCCTTCCGGCAGCTCGACCGCACCGGTGATGTCGGTGGTACGGAAGTAGAACTGCGGACGGTAGCCCTTGAAGAACGGGGTGTGGCGGCCGCCTTCATCCTTGGACAGGACGTAGACTTCGGCGTCGAACTTGGTGTGCGGCTTGATCGAACCCGGCTTGGCCAGGACCTGGCCACGCTCGACGTCGTCACGCTTGGTGCCGCGCAGCAGCAGACCGGCGTTGTCGCCTGCCTGACCCTGGTCGAGCAGCTTGCGGAACATTTCCACGCCGGTGACGGTGGTCTTCTGGACCGGACGGATACCGACGATTTCGATTTCTTCGCCGACCTTGATCACGCCGCGCTCGATACGACCGGTCACCACGGTGCCTCGGCCCGAGATCGAGAACACGTCTTCCACCGGCATCAGGAACGGCTTGTCGATGTCGCGTTCCGGGGTCGGAATCCAGCTGTCGAGCGCCTCGACCAGCTTGATCACGGCCGGCACGCCGATGTCGCTCTGGTCGCCTTCCAGCGCCAGACGGGCCGAACCGGCGATGATCGGGGTGTCGTCGCCCGGGAAGTCGTACTTGCTCAGCAGCTCGCGGACTTCCATTTCGACCAGCTCCAGCAGCTCGGCGTCGTCCACCATGTCGGCCTTGTTCAGGAACACGACGATGTACGGCACGCCGACCTGACGCGACAGCAGGATGTGCTCGCGGGTCTGCGGCATCGGGCCGTCAGCGGCCGAGCACACCAGGATCGCGCCGTCCATCTGGGCAGCACCGGTAATCATGTTCTTGACGTAGTCGGCGTGGCCCGGGCAATCCACGTGGGCGTAATGACGCTCGGTGGATTCATATTCGACGTGCGCGGTCGAGATCGTGATGCCACGTGCCTTTTCTTCCGGCGCGGCGTCGATCGCGGAGTAATCCTTGAACTCGCCACCGAAGCGCTCGGCGCCGATCTTGGTCAGTGCGGCGGTCAGCGTGGTCTTGCCGTGGTCGACGTGACCGATGGTGCCGACGTTGACGTGCGGCTTGGTGCGCTCGAACTTACCCTTGGCCATGGCTGCTTATCTCGAATCGTCTGAAGTGTGGTGCACTAGATGGTGCTCACGAAAGGAATCGAACCTTCGACCTCCTCCTTACCAAGGAGGTGCTCTACCGACTGAGCTACGTGAGCGAGTTTTGTATTATGGCACGAATTTGAATATATTCAAACTCATTCAATGGAGCGGGAGACGGGGATCGAACCCGCACCATCAGCTTGGAAGGCTGAGGTTCTACCATTGAACTACTCCCGCATCGGAAGCTCTTGCCACAACATGAAACTGGTGGAGGGAGGTGGATTCGAACCACCGAAGGCGTAAGCCAGCAGATTTACAGTCTGCCCCCGTTGGCCGCTTGGGTATCCCTCCTTACCACCCTGTCCCGTTGCGCCGAAGCGTTTTCGGTGTGGGGTGGAAGAGCCGTGAATTTTGGGGGTGAACGAGGGTTCTGTCAACAACCTTTTTGAATTTTTTCACACGAATTTCGAATTGCCCTGCGATTGCAGGCTATTGGCCTGGCAGCGGCAGTGGTTCGTCGGCAAAGATCGCCACGTGCGGCACGCCGTCGGCGCCGATCCAGCCCCGGTACATGCCCTGCGTATTGAACGGCGTCGCGGCACGACCGTCGGCCGAGAGCACGATCGCGCCACCATCGCCGCCGAGCGCGGGAATGCGCTCATTGATCACCGCGCGCCCTGCCTCGTCCGGGCCCTGCTTTAGGTACTGCATGCGCGCACAGATGTCGTGGGCCGCCGCCGTACGGATGTAGAACTCGCCCCAGCCCGTACCCGACACCGCGCAGGTCGCGTTGGCGTATGTGCCGGCACCGATGATCGGCGAATCGCCGACCCGGCCATAGCGCTTGTTGGTCATGCCGCCGGTGGACGTGCCCGCCGCCAGACTGCCCTGGGCGTCCAGCGCCACGGCGCCGACGGTACCGAAGTGACGTGCGGTCTCCAGATCGGCATGCGCCTGGCCGGCCGCGTCCTCGCGGAGTGCCTTCTGCAGCTGCTGCCAGCGTTTTTCAGTGCGGAAGTACGACGGATCGACCAGCGCGATGTGCTGGGTGGCGGCGAAGGTCTCGGCGCCCTCGCCCACCATCATCACGTGCGGGGAATGCTGCATCACCGCGTTGGCCAGCAGGATCGGATTGCGTACCCGGTGCACGCCCGCGACGGCGCCGGCCTTGAGGGTGGCGCCGTCCATCAGCGAGGCGTCCAGCTCGTTGCGCCCGTCATGGGTGAACACGGCGCCCTTGCCGGCATTGAAGGTGGGGTCATCCTCCAGCACCGTGATCGCGGCGGTGACCGCCTCCAGCGCCGGGCGACCCGCCGCGAGTGCCTGGTGTCCCTTCACAAGCGCCTGGCGCAGCGCCGTGCGCGCCGCCGCTTCCTCGGTGGGCGACAGATCCCCGCGCTCGACCCCTGCCCCACCGTGGATCACCAGGACAGGCTCGGCCGCCGATGCAAGCGGGCTCGACAGGCACAACGACAGCAGCAACGCGGTTCGGCGGGTCATGACAGGGTCTCCGGCAGGCAAGACCCCCATCATGGCGTCAGCGGGGCTGCAGTTCCAAGGCCCCGTCGCGGATATCGGCGGTGATCTGGAACGCCGGATCGTCGACCCGGAACCCGTCCAGGTGCAGACGGCTGGCACTGCCCACACCGGTGACGGGGATCGCGTGGAAGTCCAGCGGCTCGCCATCGCGCAGGCGGTCGGCGGTGTGGCGCGGCATGACCAGCCAGGCGTACCCGTCGTCGTTGCTGAACACACGGCCGCGACCATCGGCCTCGACGCACAGGGCGGTGTCTTCGTCCACGCCGATGCCGACCATGTCCGGCCGCCCGCTCTCCCGCGCGGCACGAGCGACGAAGACGATCAGGCGACCGAGCCGGTCACGCTTGCCGAAATGGGTGTCGGTGACCACGTTCGACAGGTACGGCATGGTCAGGAAATCGTTGTCCAGCGTCACCGCACTGCCCATCGGGTCCTGCAGCGCCCGGTCCGAAGTGATGCTGCCGCCATCCAGTGCTCCGTAGCTGTAGCCGCCGAGAATGGCCAGACCGGCACTGGTGCCGGCGATGGGACGGCCGGCGCGCACATGGGCGTTGAGGGCGTCATTGAGGGCGGTGCCCTTCCAGAAGCGGATGTAGCGCGACTGGTCGCCACCGGCGATGAAGATCGCATCGGCCGCGGCCACCACCTGCAGGACATTGGGGTCATCGGCGGCGCGGCGGCTGTCGAAGACCAGGGTCTGGACGGTGCTCACACCGCCGATGTCGCGGTAGAGGCGCTCCTGGAGCTCATCGCCGCCCGACGCGCGCAGGATCACCACCCGACCGTGGCCGGCGCGCTCCAGCCACCACGCGAAGGCGGCCGGCACCCACTCGCCGCCGCCCATGAGCATCATCGCCGGCTCGGTCCGGGCGGCCCGCGGCGCGTCCAGGTCACCGATCTCGTAGTAGCGGTAGCCCGGCTCCTGCAGGCTGCGCGACGACTGGCCCTGGGCCGGCAGCGCCAGGACAGCCAGCAGCAGCCAGAGGAGCGGTCTGAAACGGCGGAAAGCCTTGTGCACGTTGATCTCCCTGAACAGATCGGGGGTGTAAGCGCTTTCACTCTTTGCCAGAGAACATGGCAGTGGTCAACCCCATGAAAAAGGCGTTAAATGCGCGCCGTCCATTCGCGAAATGTGAATGGGGGACAGGCCTCCCTCGAGGCCGACACTTTCTTCTCGAGAATTCTCATGCGTAAACAGGCGATGGCGTGGTCGATCCAGCTGGCGTTGATGGGTGTGGCCGCGACTGCGGCGGCCCAGTCGGCCGCCCCCGGAGTGCAGCAACTGGACACGGTGCAGGTCACCGGCTCGCGCATTCCGCGCGCGCAGGTGGAAGGACCCGCACCGGTCACGGTGATCACCGCCGAGCAGATCCAGGCCAGCGGCTTCACCAGCGTGCCGGACGTGCTCCGTTCCATGACCCAGAACGGCGGTGAGACCCAGAGCCAGCAGTCCTCCAGCGGCGCGGACTTTTCGCCCGGCGCGCAGCAGGTCGATCTGCGCGGCCTCGGCCCCAACCACACCCTGGTGCTGGTCAACGGCCGCCGCATCGCCGACTTCCCGATGCCCTTCCAGGGCCGCAGCAACTTCACCGACGTCTCCAACATTCCGATCGGGATGATCGAGCGGATCGAAGTACTGACCGGCAGCGCCTCGGCGATCTACGGGTCGGACGCGATCGCCGGCGTGGTCAACTTCATCCTCAAGAAGCGGGTGGATGGCACCACGGTGGACGTGCGCATGGGCACGACCAGCGAAGGCGGCGGCGAGTCGTTCGACATGAGCATTGCCAGCGGCTTCGACGCCGGTCGCTTCAGCGCGGTGTACAGCCTGGAACTGCAGTCGCAGACACCGCTGTGGGCCTATGAGCGCGAGCAGCAGGACTCCACCCTGGACGCGCCGACCGACAGCGCCCGCGCCGCGCGCCGTGCCTACCTGCGCACCGACTGGAACGACGACTACCTGGACCCGGGCCAGGCCACCTGCGATGCACTGGCCGGCCAGAACAACGGCAGCACCCACTACGCCGAACGCGCGCGCTACGGCTTCTACTGCGGCAGCGACCGCTCGATCGGCTACGGCACGATCCTGAGCAAGCGTCGCGGCGCCAATGGCTACGCGTCGCTGAACTACGCCTTCGACAATGGCGCCAGCTGGTTTGCCGACGTGCAGATGGGCTACCACGACATCGCGCTGATGCGCGATGTGACCCAGTGGGGCCGCATGGCCGCCGACGGCAATGAGGACGGCTACTTCTACAACCAGGCCACCGACCAGGTCGAGTTCTGGCAGCGCCAGTTCTCGCCCGAAGAAATGGGCGGGCTGCGCAACGGCATGATCCGCAGCACGCAGAAGACCTTCAGCGTCACCACCGGCTTCAAAGGCAGCCTGAACGGGGCGTGGGACTACGAGGCCTCGTTGAGCCATTCGCAGTACCAGTCGTCGATCCGCTGGCCGCAGATCGTTGCGGCCAAGGCCAACGCGCTGTTCCTTGGCGAGCAGCTCGGCGAGTACACCGACGATGACGACAACGTCTTTCCGATCTTCAACGCCGACCCGGCACGTCTTTACCGCCCGCTGAGCCGCGCCGAATACGATTCGATTGCCGCGCGCACGACCTATACGCCGAAGTCGCGCACCGACACCGCCGCCCTGACGCTGACCAACGGCGAACTGTTCGAGCTGCCGGGCGGCAAGGCCGGTTTTGCGGCCACCGCGGAGTTCGGCAACCAGTCCTACGCCCTCAACCCCGATCCGCTGGCCACGCAGTACTACTACTACAGCTGGAAGGACTCCGACGGCCACGGCAGCCGCAACCGCTGGGCCACCGCCGCCGAACTGCGCCTGCCGCTGCACGACACGCTCAATGTGAGCGTGGCCGGTCGCTACGACCAGTACCGCTACTCGGGCAACAGCATCGGCAAGGCGACCTGGAGTGGCGGCATCGAGTGGCGCCCGATCGATACGCTGCTGGTGCGCGGCTCCTACGGCACGGCGTTCCGCGCGCCGGACCTGCACTACGTGTACGCCGGGCCGGGCAACGACGAGACCAGCAACAACGACTACTACACCTGCCAGCTGGACCAGGCCGACGACTGCTCGGACTACGAGGAAGACCTGATCCGCACGCGCGAGGGCAATCGCAGGCTCGACCCGGAAACCAGCACGTCGTGGAGTGCCGGCTTCGTGTGGTCGCCGGCCATCGGGCTGGATCTGTCGGTGGACTGGTTTGACATCGATATGCGCGACCAGGTGCAGGACATGGACGTGGGCACCATCCTGCGCGACGAGGCGGCCTGCCGTCTGGGCGGCGCGGACCCGACCTCGCCGACCTGCGTGGATGCGATCGCCCGGGTCACCCGCACCAGCGACGGCCGCCTGTACGGCGTGCACGTCAACCCGATCAACATCGCCCGCGAAACCACCCGCGGCATCGATGTGGGCCTGCGCTACCGCCTGCCGACGTCCATCGGCGACTTCACCCTCAGTGGCAACCACACCTGGGTGAAGACGCACGATTTCCAGCAGTTCGACGGCGACGTGGTCGAAGACCAGTTCGCGGTCAACAGCGGCTTCGACATCCCGCGCACCAAGACCAGCGCCAGCATCACCTGGGAAAAGGACGCCTGGTCGGCCACCGTGTACGGCTCGCGCCTGGGCAGGCTGCCCACCTACGACAGCTACGATCAGAGCTTCGATCCGGACAGCGGCGACAGCCCGTGGATCGGCGCGACCTACCGCTACAACGTGTCGGTGCAGTACCGCTTCGACGACCACGCACGCCTGTCGCTGTCGGTGGTCAACGTGGGCAACAAGATGCCGCCCAAGGACGCGACCTACACCCCGTACCCGTATTACGACGTGTCCTGGTTCGACACCGTCGGCCGCACGATCAACCTGCAGTACACCCACAAGTTCGGCGGTACGCCGCTGTAAGGCGCCTGCCAGGGGACGCAGCAGGAAGGACGGAGGCACTGCCTCCGTCCTTTTTTTTGGGGGCGCTGGCCCGAGTGGAGAACGTGCGCGGGTTTTCCACATGACACGTGGAGAGCCGTGGGGGTTTGCTGTGGACAAGCCGGTGCGAGCGTTGCGCCGCAGGCGTTTCCACGTGTGGTCAATTATTGTCCAGCGCTGGCGCGACGTGATCGCCGTCCAGTCGAACACGTTTTCCACACGCGGCGTGGAAAGCCGTGGGAGTTTGTTGTGGACAACCCTGTGTGAGCGTTGCAGCGCAGCGGTTCTGGAGGGTGATCAATTATTGTCCAGGCCGGGCTCCGTGCCGACCAGCGGCCGGCGCCCGCCGGTTTGCCACGTCCAGCGCATCACCGAACGGGGTTCTCCACATGGCACGTGGAAAGCCGTGGGGGTTTGCTGTGGACAAGCTGGTGCGAGCGTTGCGCCGCAGGCGTTTCCACGGATGGTCAATTATTGTCCAGCACAGAAAGCGTGCCGGCCAATGGTCGGCACATGCTGCTCCGGCACCACCCGCAAACGCAAACGCCCCGCACAAGGCGGGGCGTTTGCGGGCGTACAACGCAGATGCGATCAGACGTTGAAGCGGAAGTGCAGGATGTCGCCTTCCTGGACGCGGTATTCCTTGCCTTCCAGACGCAGGCGGCCGGCTTCCTTCGCACCGGCCTCGCCCTTGTACTTGATGAAGTCGTCATACGCGATGGTTTCGGCGCGGATGAAGCCCTTCTCGAAGTCGGTGTGGATGACGGCGGCCGCCTGCGGTGCGGTGGCGCCCTTGCGCACGGTCCACGCGCGGACTTCCTTCACGCCTGCGGTGAAATAGGTCTGCAGGCCGAGCAGGTTGTAGGCGGCGTTGATGACGCGGTTCAAGCCCGGCTCGGACAGGCCCAGGTCGGCCAGGAAGGTGTCGCGGTCGTCGTCGTCGAGCTGGGACAGCTCTTCTTCGATGGCGGCCGAGACCGGCACCACCTGTGCGCCTTCTTCGGCAGCGCGGGCGCGCACGGCGTCCAGGTGCGGGTTGTTCTCGAAGCCGTCTTCCAGCACGTTGGCGATGTACATCACCGGCTTGAGGGTGAGCAGGAACAGATCGCGGACCAGCGCCTTCTCTTCCTCGTCCAGGCCGGCAGTGCGGCCGGCCTTGCCGTCGGACAGCGCGGCCTGCAGCTTGGCCAGCACCGGCTTGCGGGCAGCCGCGTCCTTGTCGCCGCCCTTGGCCGCGCGCTCGGCACGGTTCAACGCCTTCTCGACGCTGTCCAGATCGGCCAGGGCCAGCTCGGTGTCGATGGTGTCGATGTCCGAGATCGGGTCGACCTTGTTGTTGACGTGGATGACGTCGGCGTTCTCGAAGCAGCGCACGACGTGGGTGATCGCATCCACTTCGCGGATGTGGGCCAGGAACTTGTTGCCCAGGCCTTCACCACTGGCGGCACCGGCGACCAAGCCGGCGATGTCGACGAACTCCACGGCGGTCGGGATGACCTTCTGCGGGTTGATGATCGCCGCCAATTCGTTCAGGCGCGGATCCGGTACCGGCACGATGCCGACGTTCGGTTCGATCGTGCAGAACGGGAAGTTGGCCGCCGCGATGCCCGCCTTGGTCAGCGCATTGAACAGGGTCGATTTGCCGACGTTGGGCAGACCGACGATGCCGCATTTGATACCCATCTTTGACAACCTCTGGGGTGAAAGTGATTGGTAAAAGGGCGCGCTGCCGGGCACCGTTTTACCGATCATTTTCCGTACCGACCAACGGTCGGTACCTACCGGATTGCTGCGTGCCTACCGGGCGATCATTTCGGGGTATGCAGGCGTTTCATGGCCTCGCTGTAGTCGCCCTTTACGGCCAGCGGCAGCACGTCGATGGCGTCGTTGATGGCATGGCCGATCAACACGTCGTCATCCTTGCCGGCGCGGCCGAGCACCCACGGAACCACGCGGTCCTTGTGACCGGGATGGCCGATGCCGATACGCAGGCGGTGGAATCTGCCATGCCCCAGCAGACGGATGGTGTCGCGCAGTCCGTTCTGGCCGCCGTGACCGCCATCGAACTTGAGCCGTGCCACGCCGGGCGGGAGGTCCAGCTCATCGTGCGCCAGCAGGGTTTCTTCGGGCTCGATCTTCCAGAAGCGCTGCGCAGCGGTAACCGACTTGCCGCTGAGGTTCATGAAGGTGGCGGGCTTGAGCAGCCACACCGGTTGCCCGGCGATGTCGACCTTGGCGGTCTCGCCGAACAGCTTGCTGTCCACGCTCCAGCGCGCGCCGGCCTGTTCGACCAGGGCGTCAATGAAACGAAACCCGGCGTTGTGCCGGGTCTGGGCGTGCTCGGGTCCGGGGTTGCCCAGACCAACGATCAATCGCAATCCTGTCATCACTCTTCTTCGTCGGTACCGACCCTGTGCCGGCACATACAGAAACGGCGCCTGCCCCGAAGGACAGGCGCCGCAACCACTTACTCTGCGGCCGGCGCTTCGTCGGCAACGTCTTCCTTGCCGTGCTTGGCGGTGACGATCGCGTCGTCGTGGTCCTTGCCCTGGGCCAGGGCCGGGATCTCGACGCCCTTCGGCAGCTTGATGTCCGACAGGTAGATCACGTCACCGGCCTTCAGGTCGGCCAGGTCGACGTCGATCGATTCCGGCAGGTCCTTCGGCAGGCAGGAGATGGTCACTTCCTTCAGTTCGTGGGTGACCACGACGTCGGCAGCCTTGCCAGCCGGCGAGGTGTCTTCGTTGATGAAGTGCAGCGGGACGTTGGCGGTCAGGGCCTCGTTCTCGTTCACGCGCAGGAAATCCAGGTGGATGATCAGCTGCTTGAACGGGTGGCGCTGCATGTCACGCAGCAGCACCTTGGTGACCTGGCCGTCCAGGTTCAGGTCCAGGATCGAGGAGTAGAACCACTCGTTCTGCTGGGCCAGCCAGATCTGGTTGTGGTCCAGGTTGATGTTGATCGGAGCGGCGCCGCCGCCGTACACAACGGCCGGGATCACGCCGGCGTGACGCAGGCGGCGGCTCGCACCCTTGCCCTGCACGTCACGAGCGGTGACCTTGATTTCATGAGTCTTCGACATGTTTGCACTACCAGTAGTTGCCTTGCCCGAAGGCGTGGCGGTTGAAGGTACGTCCGCGACCAGACGTACCCAGGACCCGACTGCCGTTGCCGGCAGCCGGAGATTTCATTGCGACAGCATCAATCCACGTACAGCGAGCTGACGGACTCGCCGAAGGCGATGCGGCGCATCGTTTCGGCCAGCATCTCCGCCACGCTGAGCTGACGGATCTTGCTGCACACCCGCGCCGCTTCATTGAGCGGAATGGTGTCGGTCACCACCAGCTCATCGAGCTGGGAGTTGTTGATGTTGTCCACCGCCGGGCCCGAAAGCACGGCGTGGGTGCAGTACGCGGCGACCTTGAGGGCGCCGCGCGCCTTCAGGGCAGCAGCGGCCGCACACAGGGTGCCGGCGGTATCGACGATGTCATCGACCATCACGCAGGTCTTGCCTTCGACGTCACCGATGATGTTCATCACGGTGGAGACGTTGGCGCGCGGACGGCGCTTGTCGATGATCGCCAGGTCGGCATCGTCCAGGCGCTTGGCGACGGCGCGCGCACGCACCACACCGCCCACGTCCGGGGACACCACGATCAGGTTTTCAGTGCCGTAGGCACGCCAGATATCGGCGAGCAGCAGCGGCGAGGCATACACGTTGTCGACCGGCATGTCGAAGAAACCCTGGATCTGGTCGGCATGCAGGTCCACCGTCAGGACCCGGTCGGCCCCCACGGCGCTGAACATCTTGGCGGCGACCTTGGCCGTGATCGGCACGCGCGAGGAGCGCATGCGGCGATCCTGGCGCGAGTAGCCGAAGTACGGCACCACCGCAGTGACGCTGTTGACCGAGGCGCGCTTGAGCGCATCGATCAGGACCAGCAGCTCCATCAGGTTCTCGGCGCTGGGGGCACAGGTCGGCTGGATCACGAAGACGTCCTGCTTGCGGACGTTCTCTTCGATTTCCACCTGCACTTCACCATCGGAGAAGCGCGAGACCAGTGCCTTGCCCGGTCGCACCCCCAGTTCCTTGCAGATGCTCTGCGCAAGGCGCTTGTTGGCGTTGCCGGAAAATACCAGCAGGTTGGGGGATTCTTGCATCATGGGACGGTCTCGGGCGGGAGCGATTGGCGGAGAACTCTGCCGCAGGCACCCGGAGGCGTCGGCGGTGACGACACTGCGGAGGTTCGACCGCGCCCGCGCAGATCGCGTGCGCAAGGGTTCGCGGCAAAACATCCGCAAGTGGCAGGGGCGGGAGGATTCGAACCTCCGAATGCCAGGATCAAAACCTGGTGCCTTGGGCCTCTTGGCGACGCCCCTGCATCAAAAATCAATAACGCTCGAGTACATCAAGCAGTGGCGAGCGCTCCACGCCCGCAGCCACCCATGCCCGCAGTCCTTCCGGCAACTCCGCCAACGCCTGCTCGGCGGCAGCGCGCGTGGTGAACTCGACGAAACAACCGCTTCCCGACCCGGTGAGTCGTGCCCGGCCGATACTGCTCAACGCCACCAGCGCCGCCTCTACGGCAGGCTCGTGACGGCGCAGGACCGGCTCGAACGCATTCCCGAGCAAAGACCCGGAAGCGAAGTCCTCTATTTTCGCCACTGGGGCATCGCGCGTCAAATCGGGTGATGCAAAAAGCGCAGCCGTCGGGACGTGAACGCCCGGATCGGCAAGCACATACCAGGCCGGCGGCAGGTCCATCGGGGTCAACTGCTCCCCCACTCCCTCCGCCCAGGCATTGTGGCCGCGCACAAACACCGGCACATCCGCACCAAGCTGCAGGCCCAGCGCGGCCAGCGCATCCACGTCCAGACCCGCCCTCCACAAGCGGTTCAGGGCCACCAGCACGGTGGCCGCATCGGACGAACCGCCGCCGAAGCCACCGCCTGCCGGAATGCGCTTTTCGATGCCGATATCCGCACCTTGAGAGCTGTTGGTCGCACGTTTGAGCAACAACGCCGCGCGCACGGCAAGGTCGTCGGTCTCGGCCACGCCCGCCACCGATGGCCCGTCACGACGCACCTGGCCATCCTCGCGTACCCGCAGGCGCAGCCGGTCGCCCCAGTCGAGCAGGCGGAACACGGTCTGCAGCTGGTGATAACCGTCAGCACGACGACCGGTGATGTGCAGGAACAGGTTCAGCTTGGCCGGGGCCGGCCAGTGCGACCAGCCTGCGTTCAGGTCCGGCGCGCTCATGGGGTGCCGACCACCCAGCTGTCGACCACCAGGCGCACTTTGGCGTCGCCGTTGACCGCTTCGATGCGCCGCGGCAGCACCGGGCGATCGCCCTCGGCCGGGTACCAGTCCAGGTACTGGATCTGCCAGCCCATCTGCTGCACGCGACGCGGGCGGCCGTCGCCATCGCGCTCGACCTGCTCGGCCGGGCCCGCCGCGTCGGCCACCAGGCCACGCACCCAGTCGGGCAGCTGGTTGACCGGAATGTCCCAGCCCGTCGCCTCCAGCAGCACCTGCTGGGCGTCGTCACCCTGGCGCGGTCCGCCGTCCAGCCCTTCCAGCCGCCCGCCGGCGTGCCGGGTATCGCCGGTCAGTTTCCAGCTCTGGCGGGTCACCGGCGCGCTCAGCTCGACCACGTACTGGCGGGCCTGCTGCTGCCAGTCGATGCGGCCATTGCCGCCGTTGCGGCCCTTGTTGATGGCTACCCGGCCCTGGAACGCCCACTGCGGCTGCGCCCGGACAGCGGCGACGCGATCGCTTTCTGCCTGCTGCGCTTCGACCGACACCGTGGTCACCACCGCCGGCGCCGACGGGGCCTTGCGCTCGTCCAGCGACACGCACGCCGACAGCGAGAGGGCCGCGACAAGGGCCGCGGCAGATTTCAGGAACTTCAGGTTCATACGCCGTATTTCTCGATCACGCGCTGCAGGGCGCGGTTGTCAGGGTCCAGCTTGCGGGCTTCGTCGAAGAACTGACGGGCCTCGTCCTTGCGGCCGAGCACCCACAGCACTTCGCCGACATGGGCGGCGATCTCGGCATCCTTGGCCAGGCTCCAGGCGCGGCGCAGCTGCACCAGCGCCTGCTCGTTGCGCCCCAGGCGGTAGAGCACCCAGCCGTAGCTGTCGACGATGGCGGCGTTGTCCGGCTCGGCCACGCGGGCGCGGTCGATCAGTTCCAAGGCCTCCTGGTAGCGCTGGGTGCGATCGGCCAGGGTGTAGCCCAGCGCATTGAGCGCGGCCACGTTTTCCGGATCGGTCACCAGCACCTTGCGCAGGTCGGCCTCGGCGCGCGCGATGTCGTCGCGGCGCTCCCAGGCCAGCGCGCGGGCATACAGCAAGGCGTTCTCGTCGGGATAGGCGGCCAGGCCGCGGCCGAGTGCATCCAGTTCGCCGGCATCGTCGTTGCCGCGCTGGCGCAGCTCCGCTTCGAGCAGGTAGGCGTCGCGACGCGCTTCGTCATCGACGGTCGCGTCGGACTGGATCGCATGTACTTCAGCCAGCGCCTTGTCGGTGCGGCCCAGTTCGTACTGGGCGTTGGCGGCGCGCAGGCGGGCTTCGTCGCGTTCCGGACCACCAGGCACACCGTGGTACCACTCCACCGCTTCGGCCGGACGCTTGAGGTACTCGGCAATCTTGCCGAGCAGCAGGCGCTGGGCCGGATCGGGCTTGGTCGCCTTGCCGGACAGTTCGGTGTACAGCGCCAGCAGCGCTGCGGTGTCGTTCTGCTTGGCCAGCAGCGAGGCGCGCATGCCGTAGGTCTGCACGTCCTGCGGGCCCACTGACAGCACGCGCTCGGCGGCCCTGGATTCGCCCATCGCGTCGTAGGTGATCGCCACCGCGTTGCGCAGTTCCGGGTCCTGTGTGGTCCTGGGCTCCACGCCGCGCAACAGCGCCAGCGCCTCGTCGGTCTTGCCGGACTGGCTCAACTGGCTGGCATGCAGCAGGGCCACGCGCGGCTCATCGGGGAAGCGGCGGACCACTTCATCGACCATGCGTCGGGCCAATTCGGGCTTGTCCATGCGCAGGGCCAGGCGACCAAACTCCTGCCAGGCCTCCAGGGTGTCGGGGATCGCGTTGGCGTCCACCAGCCCGTCCAGCACCTGGGCCGGCACGGCCGGATCGCGGCCGCCCCCCACCAGGGCGGCGATGGCGAACTTCCAGCCCTGCGGATCCGGATCGCGCAGTATCGCCACCAGTTCGGCCTGGGCGGTCTTCACCTGGTTCTGGCGCATGGCCAGGGCCGCAGCACTGCTGCGCATGGCCAGCGAGCGCGGCGCGCGCGCCTCCCACAGCTTCAGCGCCCGGGCGGCACGGACATCATCGTTGGCCAGCATGGCGATGCGCGTGGCGCGCTCGGCCAGCCCGGCGTCGTCACGGCCGGCCTCGGCTGCATCCAGATACCAGCGCGCGGCGTCCTCCAGTTTGCCGGCCTGGAGGGCGAATTCGCCGGCCAGGACCGGGGTCAGCGAGGCAGGCTCGGCGGCGCGGTCCCTGCCCGCCGGAACCGTGGCAGGACGGGCTGCCAGGGCGTTGGCGGTGAACAAAGACAGCAGCAGAACGCTGGAGATGCGAATCAATGCGGGCATCGGGGGCATCTGAGCCTTAAAATGACGACTTGAATGGCCAGCAGCTTATCGCAAGCAACTGAACAATGACCCTGTGGGTGCTCGGACTGAACCACCAGACCGCGCCAGTGGAACTGCGCGAACGCGCGTCCTTTGGCGGCGATGCGCTGCCGCGGGCGCTCGCCTCGCTGCGTGACACCCCGCAGGTGGCCGAAGCGGTGCTGCTGTCCACCTGCAACCGCACCGAGCTGTATGCCATCGCCGAGTCCGGACAGGCCCTGGCCGACTGGCTGGAGGCGCACGCCGGCCAGCTCCAGGGTTACCTGTACCAGCATGCCGATGCGGACGCCGTACGCCACCTGTTCCGGGTCGCGACCGGGTTGGACTCCATGGTGCTGGGCGAACCGCAGATCTTGGGCCAGGTGAAGGACGCCTGGGCCACCTCGCGCGATCACGGGCTGCTCGGCCAGCGCCTGGACCGCCTGTTCCAGCAGACCTTCTCGGTGGCCAAGCGGGCCCGTACCGATACCCGCGTCGGCGCCAATCCGGTGTCGGTGGCCTCCACGGCGGTGCGCCTGGCGCAGAACTCGTTCGCCCGGCTGGAAGATTCCACCGTGCTGCTGGTTGGCGCCGGCGAGACCATCGAGCTGGCGGCGCGGCATCTCAGCGAGGGGCGCGTGCGCCGGCTGCTGATCGCCAACCGCACCCTCGCCCACGCCCAGGACCTGGCCAGCCGCCACGGCGGCGTCGCCCTGCCCCTGACCGAGCTGGAGCGCCACCTCGGCGAGGCCGACGTGGTGTTTTCGGCCACCGCCGCGCGCGAGCCGGTGATCGCCAAGGCACATGTCGCCGCCGCGCTGCGGGCGCGCCGGCACAAGCCGATGCTGCTGTTCGACCTGGCTGTGCCGCGCGATATCGAATCGGGCGTGGGCGACCTCAGCGATGCCTTCCTGTACACCGTGGACGATCTTGAGCGGGCGGTCGAGGACAATCGCCGCAGCCGCCGCGAAGCCGCCGCCGAGGCCGAGGCGATCATCGACCTGCAGGTTGCCCGGTTCGTGGAGACCCTCCACGCCGGCGCGCACCAGGCGCCGCTGCTGCAGCTGCGCGCCTACGGCGATGCGACGCGGACGGAGATGCTGGAAAAAGCCCGACAGCAGCTGGCCAACGGCAAGCCGGCCGAGGACGTACTGGAACTGCTCGCGCACGGCTTGACCAACCGCCTGCTGCACCCGCCAACGGCCGCGCTGCGCGCGGCGGCGTTGAGCGGCGATACTGAACTGACCCGCGCCGCCGAGCGCCTGTTCCCGGCCAAGCCCGGCTACCAGCACCCTGTTGTGAGGAATGATGACGCCGACCCTGCGCCGTAAGCTGGAAGCGCTGGCCGAGCGCCGCGAAGAACTTGAACGCCTGCTTGCCGATCCGGGTGTGGTCGGCGACAACGAACGCTTCCGCGCGTTCTCGCGCGAGTTCTCGCAGCTGCAGCCGATCGCCACCGCACTGGCCGACGAAGCTCGGGCCAAGGCCGACCTGGCCGCCGCCGAGGCGATGCGCGCCGAGCCGGACCTGCGCGAGCTGGCCGAAGAGGAAATCACTGCGGCCCAGCAACGCCTGGAACAGCTTGACCAGGACCTGGCGCTGCTGCTGGTGCCGCGCGACCCGCGCGACGACGGCAACCTGTTCCTGGAAGTACGCGCCGGCACCGGCGGCGACGAGGCGGCGATCTTCGCCGGCGACCTGTTCCGGATGTACGCGCGTTATGCCGAGCGCCAGGGCTGGAAGGTGGAGGTCGAATCGGACAGCCCCGGCGAACATGGCGGCTACAAGGAAATCGTGGCCCGGGTGGTCGGTCGCGGTGCCTACTCGAAGCTGAAGTTCGAATCGGGCACGCACCGCGTGCAGCGCGTGCCGGCGACCGAATCGCAGGGACGCATCCACACCTCGGCGGCCACGGTGGCGATCATTCCCGAAGCCGACGATGTGGACGAAGTGACGATCAACCCGGCCGACCTGCGGGTGGATACGTTCCGCTCGTCCGGCGCCGGCGGCCAGCACGTCAACAAGACCGAATCGGCGATCCGCATCACCCACCTGCCGACCGGCGTGGTGGTGGAGTGCCAGACCGAGCGCAGCCAGCATGCCAACCGCGACAAGGCCATGAAGCGCCTGAAGGCGCAGCTGCTCGACGCCGAACGCAGCCGGCAGGCCGCCGCCACCGCCGAGAGCCGCCGCCTGCAGGTGGGCAGCGGCGACCGCAGCCAGCGCATCCGCACCTACAGCTTCCCGCAGGGCCGGATCACCGACCACCGCGTGGAAGGACTGACGCTGTACGACCTGCCCAACATCATTGCCGGCGAGCTCGATCCGCTGGTCGAACGGCTGATACACGAACATCAGGCCGACGAACTGGCGCAGCTGGCTGCCGGACCCTGAGCGTGGGCGCACCGGACCAGGAACGCCGGCAGCTGCGCGAGGCCGTGCAGCGCCAGCCGAGCGACTTCATCGCGTGGGTCATGCTGGCAGACGCCGAACTGGAAGCCGGCGACGTCGCCCGTGGCGCGGCCGCCGCCACGCAGGCGCTGCAGTTGCGCGACGATCATCCCGAAGCCCTGGCCCGGCTCGGGCGTGCCCGCTGGATGCAGGGCCAGCCCGGCGACGCAGCCGTCCTGCTGCGCCGTGCGGCTGAGCAGGTACCGCAGCATCCCGGCATCGCCCTGTGGCTCGGCCATGCGCTGGAGGATGCCGGCCAGCCCGAGGCCGCCGCCGATGCCTATCGCCATGCGCACCGGCTGCTGCCGGGTGAGCCCTACATCACCGCGCAACTGCTCAACTGGCAGCGCCGCCTGTGCGACTGGCGCGATCTGGACCGGCTGTCGGCGCTGGTCCGTCGGGCCGTGGCGCAAGGCCAGGCGGTGGTCGAGCCGTTCGCCTTCCTCAGTGAAGATGCCAGCGCCACCGAGCAGCTGACCTGTGCGCGGCAACGCGCGGCAGCGATCGGGACGGATCTGCCCGCCCTGCCCCCGACAACCGTGCGGGACCACGGAAGACTCCGCGTCGGCTTTCTCTCCAATGGCTTCGGCGCGCATCCGACCGGGCTGCTGACGGTGGCCCTGTTCGAGCAGCTGGCCCTCGCCGATCGGCTGGACCTGCATCTGTTCGCGCTCAACGGCGATGACGGCAGCGACATCCGCGTCCGCCTCCAGGCGGCGGCCAGCGTGCTGCACGAGGTGGGCGGACAGCCGCACGACCGTGTTGCCGCGCGCATCCGCGACGCCGGCATCGATGTGCTGTTCGACCTGCGCGGCTGGGGCGGCGGCGGCACGCCGCAGGTGCTGGCGATGCGTCCGGCACCGATACAGGTGAATTGGCTGGCGTATCCGGGCACGTCCGGGGCGCCGTGGATCGACCACGTGCTGGCCGATGCCTTCGTGCTGCCAGATGCGCTGGCATCGGCCTTCAGCGAGCGCATCTGGCGCCTGCCACGCGCGTTCCAGCCGTCGGACAACACGCGCGAGGTTGCGACGCCACCGTCGCGCGTCGCCTGCGGCCTGCCGGCGCAGGGGGTGGTGCTGTGCTGTTTCAACAACAGCTACAAGCTCACCCCGCGCAGCATGCAGCGCCTGTTCGCGGTCCTGCAGGGCGTACCGGGCAGCGTGCTGTGGCTGTTGTCCGGCCCGGGCAACGCCGATGCGCGGCTCCGTGCGGCGGCCCGCCAGGCAGGGCTGGAGCCGGCGCGCCTGGTGTTCATGCCGCGCCTGCCCCACGCCGAGTACCTGGCCCGGTACCAGCACGCTGATCTGTTCCTTGATACACACCCCTACAACGCCCACACCACCGCCTCCGACGCGCTGTGGGCCGGCTGCCCCGTACTGACCTGCCCGGGCACCACGTTTGCCGCGCGCGTGGCCGGCAGCCTCAATCACCATCTGGGACTCACCCGGATGAATGCTGCCGATGACCGTGCCTTCATCGCCACGGCAATCCGGCTCGGCAACGATGCCCCGGCGCTGCAGGCGCTGCGCGCCGAACTGGCCGTGCAACGGACGCGCAGCGGGCTGTTCGACATGGCGGCGTTCGCCGTCGATTTCACTGCTGCGGTCGAGGGCATGGCGCACGAGCGCGGCTGGCAGGGCGCACACACGCCCTGATCCGGCCATGCGCTAGGCTCGAGCCTCCACGACAGAACCGGGGCGGCGGATGGGCAAGCTCAAGCGCAAGGCATACCAGGAACAGCTGGAACCGATGCAGTTGGAACTCGCGGCAATGGCGCGCTGGGTGCAGCACACCGGCCAGCGCGTGCTCGTGCTGTTCGAAGGCCGCGACACCGCCGGGAAGGGCGGCGCGATCCAGGCGATCGCCGAACACCTCAATCCCCGCCAATGCAGGGTAGTGGCACTGCCCAAGCCCACCGACCGCGAAAGCACCCAATGGTATTTCCAGCGCTACGTGTCGCATCTGCCGGCCGCTGGCGAGATCGTGCTGATGGATCGCAGCTGGTACAACCGCGCCGGCGTCGAGCATGTGATGGGCTACTGCACCGAAGCGCAGTACCGCGCGTTTCTGGCGCAGACGCCGGTGTTCGAAACGCTGCTGGTGGACGACGGCATCCTGCTGTTCAAGTACTGGCTGACGGTGGACCAGGCGCAGCAGGAGAAGCGTTTCGCCGAGCGCCACCTCGATCCGCTCAAGGGCTGGAAACTGTCACCGGTGGACCTGAAGTCGCGCAGCAAGTACAGCGCCTACACCGAAGCGCGCGAAGCGATGCTGCGCGCCACCCACCGCGAAGCAGCGCCCTGGACGCTGGTTGATTTCAATGACCAGAAGCGCGGGCGGCTGGGATTGATCCGCAATCTGCTGGACCGCCTGCCCGACACCCGCGTGGACGAGCCCGTGCTGGCACTGCCACCGCTGAAAGGCAAGCTGCACACAGAGCATTTCGGCGTTCTGAAACCGATCGAAGACATCGACACCCCGTAGTGCCGGGCTCTGCCCGGCAACGGGCGCTTGCGCGGTACAGGCCGCGTGCGCGGGCGGGAGCTACGGGGGCGGATCGGCGAGCAGCCGGGCAGAGCCCGGCTCTACAAGGTGCGGTGCGATGATCGACGCATGTCCAACGCGATGCGGTAACCGACACGTAGTGCCGGGCTCTGCCCGGCAACAGGCGCTGGCGCGGTACAGGCCGCGCGCGCGGGCGGGAGGTGCGGGGGCGGATCGGCGAGCAGCCGGGCAGAGCCCGGCTCTACGGGACCTGCGTGACATGGTCATCAACGCCGGTCCACCGCGATGCGGTGTTGATCGACGCATGTCCAACGCGATGCGGTGACCGACACGTAGTGCCGGGCTCTGG
>NZ_JBMWDO010000013.1:0-122807 GCF_049545475.1 Stenotrophomonas sp. NPDC077461 | reverse complement strand
GCCCGGCAACGGGCGCTTGCGCGGTACAGGCCGCGTGCGCGGGCGGGAGGTACGGGGGCGGATCGGCGAGCAGCCGGGCAGAGCCCGGCTCTACGAGGTGCGGTGCGATGATCGACGCATGTCCAACGCGATGCGGTGACCGGCACGTAGTGCCGGGCTCTGCCCGGCAACAGGCGCTGGCGCGGTACAGGCCGCGCGCGCGGGCGGGAGGTGCGGGGTCGGATCGGCGAGCAGCCGGGCAGAGCCCGGCTCTACAAGGTGCGGTGCGATGATCAACGCATGTCCAACGCGATGCGGTGACCGACACGTAGTGCCGGGCTCTGCCCGGCAACGGGCGCTTGCGCGGTACAGGCCGCGTGCGCGGGCGGGAGGTACGGGGGCGGATCGGCGAGCAGCCGGGCAGAGCCCGGCTCTACGGGACCTGCGTGACATGACATGGTCATCAACGCCGGTCCACCGCGATGCGGTGACCGACACGTAGTGCCGGGCTCTGCCCGGCAACAGGCGCTGGCGCGGTGCCGCGCGCGCGGCTATTTGGCGGCAATGCGCTGTTCGATGTCGGCGGCGGTGACCGGGCCGAGGTACTCCTTGGCGACCGTGCCATCGGGTGCGATCAGGTAGGTCAACGGCAGGCCACGCGGAATCGCGAAGTCTTCCGGCGGGTTGTACGTATCGACGATGACGATCGGATAGGTTACCGGTCGCTTCTCCAGGAACGCCTTCATCTCGGCCGGTTCGATGTCTTCATAGGCCAGGCCCACCACCTCGATTTCGTCGCGCATGGCATGCAGCGCGGACAGTTCCGGCATTTCCTTGCGGCACGGCGCACACCAGGTCGCCCAGAAGTTCACTACCACCCATTTGCCACGATGCGCGGCCAGATCGTAGTCGCTGCCGTCCAGCGCCTTGAGTTTGAGCGTGGGGCGCTCCACGGTACGCCGGTCCGTATCGGGCGCGGCCGCAGGCGCGGGGGCCGCAGGGGCCGCAGGGGCTGGCGACGGCGTGGCGGCGGGCTCAGGCTGCGCGGTCGGGGCGGGCTTGTTGCACGCAGCCAGCGCCAGCAGGCCCAGCGCAAGCAGCAGGGGCTTGGCAGTCATGGTTTGTCTCCGAGGTTTGTATAGATGTCGCTGACGCGTCGCTTGAGCAGTTCGCGCAGCGGCAGGCGCAGCGCGTCCAGCGCGGCCACCGAGGCATCGCCCAGGCTGTCGTCGCGGTAAGGCAGGTACGCTTCCTTGACCGGGATGCGCATCTGGGTGGTTTCGTACAGATCCGACAGCGTCAGCTTGTCCAGGTCGCGCGCCAGCAGCCATTCGCCCTGTTCGTCGCGCCGCACCACGCGGATCGCTTCCAGGTCGCACAGCATGGTCTGCAGGAGCGAGTCGGTCAGCATCGGCTCCAGCCTGAGGATCTCGTCGTCATCCAGACTGCGTCCGCTCTGCCGCGCCTGCTGGAACCGCCCGATCAATCGCAGCAGGCCGTAGAGCTCGTAGCCGGTGGGCAGGCGCAGGTCCGCCGGCTGGTAGCGGAAGGCGGCGATCGAGGACGCCAGCGACGCGCCCAGCAGCACCGACACCCAGCACAGGTAGATCCACAGCAGCAGGATCGGCACGAAGGCCACGGTGCCGTACAGCTTCTGGTAGGACTGGAAGCTGCCCAGGTAGGCGCCCATGCCCCACTTCACCAGCTCCAGCATCACCGCGGCCAGGATCGCGCCGGGGATGGCATGCCGCCATTTGACGGTGTGGTGCGGAACCACGCGGTAGACCAGCATGATGCAGACGAATTCGATCAGTACCGGTGCCAGCCCCAGCGACAGATTGGCCAGCCATCGGCCTTCGCTGGTGCCGAACAGCGGCAACGCGAACACCCGCGCCGAGACCGCGAGCGAGGCGGCCGCCAGCATCGCGCCCAGGGTCAGCACCGTCCAGTAGACCAGGAAACGGGTCAGCTTGGGTCGCGCCGAGCTGACCCGCCAGATCTGGTTGAAGGTCTGCTCGACGCTGTTGAGCGTGATCAGCAGCGACACCACCAGCGCGATGAAGCCGGCGGCGGTGAGCTGGCCGGCACTGGCCGAGAACTGGCGCAGGTAGCCTTCGGCCGCGCGCGCCGCGTTGGGCACGAAGTTGGAGAACACGTAGTCGCTGAGCTGGTCGCTCCAGCGGTCGAACACCGGGAATGCCGAGAGCACCCCGAACACCACGATCGCCAGTGGCACCAGCGCGAACACGGTCGTGTAAGCCAGCGACGCGGCCGCCTGGAACAGACGGTCGTCGAGGAAGCGGTGCCACAGGAAGCGGCCGAAACTGGCGGCGCGCGCGCGATCCCGCACACGTTCCATCCACAGGTTGAGGGTGTCCAGAGGTTCCATCGGCGCAAGGGTACCCGATGCGGCGAAACGTGCACGCATCGGCCGCGCTCGCCCTGCGCCCGCCGCATCGCCATACTGGCCCCTGGCCCCAAGATGAGATGAAGGCGCGATGGCGGAGATTCTGGTGCTGTACTACAGCCGCGGCGGTTCGGTGGCCCGGCTTGCCCGCCAGATTGCGCGGGGCATCGGCGAAGTGCCCGGCATGGGCGCGCGTCTGCGCACGGTGCCGCCAGTGGCGGCGATCACCCAGACCGCGCGGCCGCCGGTGCCCGAGGAAGGCGCGCCGTACGTGAGCGTGGAGGATCTGGCCGAGTGCGACGGCCTGATCCTGGGCAGCCCGACCCGCTTCGGCAACATGGCCGCTCCGGTGAAGCACTTCCTGGATGGGCTGGGCGCCGAGTGGGTCAACGGCACACTCGCGGGCAAGCCGGCGGCAGTGTTCACCTCGACCGCGTCGCTGCACGGCGGCCAGGAGTCGACGCTGCTGTCGATGCAGGTGCCGCTGCTCCACCACGGCTGCCTGATCGTCGGCATTCCCTTCACCGAACCGGCCTTGAGCCACACCACCACCGGTGGCACGCCTTATGGCGCCAGCCATGTGGCCGGCGCCAACGATGACCCGACGCCCAGCGAGGACGAAGCGATCCTGGCCCGTGCGCTGGGCCGGCGCGTGGCCGACATCGCACGGCGGCTGGCATGAGCACGCGCGCGACCGAGGTCGTTCTCGCGCTGCTGCTGGCGGCGCTGGCCGCGCTGTATGCGCTGTGGTTCGCGCATGACAGGCACTGGCTGGCCACGCAACTGGTGTTCACCGCACCGCCGCTGCTGCTGGCCGTGGGCGTGCTGGTGCGCCGGGGCAAGGCCGCGTTCTGGGCCGGCGTACTGGCGTTGTTCTGGTTCAGCCACGGGGTGATGAGCGCCTGGAGCCATCCGGAGATCGCGGTGTGGGCCTGGACCGAGCTGGTGCTGGCGCTGGCGGTGATTGCCGTGGCCAGCGCGCCGGGCCTGCGCCGGCGGTTCGGGAAGAAGCGCTGACGGCAGACGGGCGACGCACGGCTCTCCGGGATCGCGCGGTATCATGGCGCCAGGGCGCGGCGACGCCGCCCAGCTCACCGTCAACCCAGGATTGCTGCAATGGACGAACTACTGATCATCACCACCGGCGGGACGATCGACAAGATCTACTTCGACGACAAGTCGGACTACCAGATCGGCGATCCCCAGATCGGGATGATCCTGCGCGAACTGGGCGTGACCTTCCGTTTCAACGTGATTCCGATCCTGCGCAAGGATTCGTTGCACATCACCGATGACGACCGCGAACTGATCCGCGCGACCATCGCCGCCCAACCGACCCGCCACGTGCTGGTCACCCACGGTACGGACTCGATGGTGCAGACCGGCAAGGTGCTCAAGTCGATTGCCGACAAGACCATCGTCATGACCGGCGCGCTGAGCCCGGCGCGCTTCCGCGGCTCGGATGCGGAGTTCAACATCGGCTGTGCGATCGGTGCGGTGCAGTCGCTCGCCAGCGGCGTGTACATCGCCATGAACGGCCGCATCTGGAATCCCGAGCAGGTGCGCAAGAACGTGGCGGCCAACCGGTTCGAAGAAGCCTGACGCGCCACCGCCTGGCGGACATGAAGACGCCCCGGCAGGCCGGGGCGTCTTTGTTGCAGCTCCCGATCAGTACTGCGCGGTCAGGCTCAGGCCGGAGAAGGTCGTGTAGGCCTTCACCCGCACGTGCCAGGTGCCCGCAGCCGGGGCATTGATGGTGCAGGTTTCATTGTTGCCGCTCAGGTACGGGCGGCAGTTGTACACGGTGTCGGTCGGAGCGCTGCCCGAGCGCACGTACAGGTCCGCATCGCCGCTGCCGCCGGCAATGGTGACCTTCAGCTGCGCGCTGCCCGAGGGCACATTCACGGTGTAGGCCAGCGATGCGCCGCTGGCGGCGCCGAGGCCGGTGACCGGAACGTTGTTCTGCAGCACCGTGCCGGTGCCCGGGCCGGGGCCGGTCCCGTTGAGCGCTGCGGTGACCGCGGCATCGGCATCGACGATGCCCGCGCCGCACCCGCCGGTGCAGGCACCCGGCAGTGCACGCGCGGTGTTCTTGAGCAGGGTCTCGACCGCGGCCGGCGACAGCGCCGTCGGTGCCACCGACTGCACCAGCGCGACCACGCCCGCCACGTGCGGCGCCGCCATCGAGGTGCCGTTGTAGGACGCGTAGGAGGCTGCGCCCGGCACCGTGGTGCCGCTGTTGAGGGTGGACAGAATCGCCTGGCCCGGTGCCGAGATGTCGATGCCGGCGCCATAGTTGGAGAAGCTGGCGCGGGCACCGGCCGAGGTGGTGGCGGCCACCGCGATCACGTTGGCGCAGTTGGCCGGCACCGACGAGGACACGTTGGTGTTGCTGTTGCCCGCGGCCACCACGACGGTGGTGCCGCGCGACACCGCGCCATTGATCGCGTTCTGGTAGGTGGTCGAGCAGCTGCCACCGCCCCCCAGCGACATGTTGATCACTTCGGCCGGGTTGGCATTGGCCGGAACGCCGCTGACGGTGCCGCCTGAGGCCCACACGATCGCATCGGCGATGTCGGAGGTGTAACCGCCGCACTTGCCGAGCACGCGCACCGGCACGACCTTGGCATTGAAGGCGGTACCGGCCACGCCGGTGCTGTTGTTGGTCACTGCGGCGATGGTGCCGGCCACATGGGTGCCATGCCAGCTCGAGTTGGATGCCGGGATGCCGGAGCCGCACTCGTTGGCGCCGTACCAGTCGCCTTCATCGTTGGCGTTATTGTCGCGCCCGCCGCCATCGCGCGCCATCGCGGCGTCGCTGATGAAGTCGTAGCCCGGCAGGATGTTCGCGTTGAGGTCGGGATGGCTGGTGATGCCGGTATCGATCACCGCCACGACCACGCCGGCGCCGGTGGCCTTGTCCCAGGCCGGGCGCACGTTGATGGACGCGTTGCTGGTGCCGAAGCCCCACTGCTCGGACAGACGCGTATCGTTGGGCACCAGGGTGGCCTGCATCAGCTGGTCGACCTCGACATATTCCACGTTCGGGTCGGCCGCAAGGCGGCGCATCAGCAGTTCGGATTCGGCCTGATCGAGCGGACGATCGGTCTTGACCACGGTCGGACCGATGGCGAGCTGACGCAGTTTCTGCAGGCCCAGCGCGCGCCCTTGGGAGGCGGGCACGGCGCTGGCGGCCGCCTTGAGCGAGCTGGCCAGTGCGGTGGGCGTGGCGATCGCGCTGCTGCCGTCCTTGTACTTCACGATGAAGCGCTGGTGGGTCGGCGCCGAGGACAGGCCGCTCAGCTGTACGTCACCTGCCAACGCCGGCGAGGCCAGCAGCAGCGAGGTGAGTACGGACGCGCCCAGTACAACCAATGCACGCTGACGCAAACGGTGTTGCGAATCATGAGACATCGGATTTCCCTTTCAGACTGAAGGATGCCGTCTATGCGGCGAAAATCCGGCGCGATCCGTGGCTACGGATCTATGGCAGTGATCGCGACCGGTTGTTGGATCGGTTTCCCCTAACAAAAACCGCCCGACGACGGACGCTATTGGTTTCGCCGCCACGCAACAACGTGTCAATGCCTTTTCAGTCTTGTGAACATTCCGATCTGAGACTTTTCGGGTCAACGGTTTGTGAATGTGAAGGAACTTTCACGACAGAAACCGCCACATGAACGGCTTTTTCAAGTCCATCCTCTGTCTTGCCCGACAAAAACCGGACATCCCGTTGCGCAACAACGACTTGCGTGGGGCCATCCACACAAAGGCCCGCCTGTTGCCAGGCGGGCCTTGGGAAACGCGCGATCAGGGCGCCAACCGGATCAGGCGTCCAGGCGCACCAGCCAGCCGTGGCGGTCCGGCAGGCGGCCGTACTGGATGTCGGTCAGTTCCTTGCGCAGGGACATCGTCACTTCACCGGCCGGCGCGTTGATGTCGCCCACCGCGAAGCCGTCGCCCTTGAGCTGGCCGATCGGGGTCACCACGGCGGCGGTACCGCAGGCGAACACTTCGGCGATGTCGCCGGAGGCCACGCCCTGCTTCCACTCGTCGATGCTCACCTTGCGCTCTTCAACCTTCATGCCGCGGTCGCGGGCCAGCTGCAGGATGCTCTCGCGGGTGATGCCCTCAAGGATGCTGCCGGACAGTTCCGGCGTCACCAGCGTGCCGTCCTTGTAGACCAGGAACACGTTCATGCCGCCCAGTTCTTCCAGGTACTTGCCTTCCACCGGATCCAGGAACAATACCTGCGAGCAGCCCTGGGCCTGCGCCTTCTGCTGCGGCAGCAGCGAGGCGGCGTAGTTGCCGCCGCACTTGGCCGCGCCGGTGCCGCCCTTGGCGGCGCGGGCGTATTCGGTGGACAGCCAGATGGACACCGGCGCCACGCCCTTGGCGAAGTACGGACCCGCCGGGCTGGCGATCACGTAGTAACCGGCCTTGTGTGCGCCGCGCACGCCGAGGAAGGCTTCATCGCCGATCATGAACGGACGGAAGTACAGGCTGGATTCGTCGGCCGACGGCACCCAGCTGGCGTCCACGGCGATCATCTGCCTGAGCGACTCGACGAAGATGTCCACCGGCAGTTCCGGCAGCGCCAGGCGCTGCGCCGAACGCTGCAGGCGCCGGCCGTTGGCATCCGGGCGGAAGGTCCAGATCGAGCCATCGGCGTGGCGGTAGGCCTTGATGCCTTCGAAGATCTCCTGGCCGTAGTGCAGCACCGCGGCGGCCGGGTCCAGCTGCAGCGGGCCATACGGGCGCACGCTGGCATCGTGCCAGCCGGTGTCCTTGTCCCAGCGCACTTCCACCATGTGGTCGGTGAAGTGCAGGCCGAAACCGGGCGCGGCCAGAATGCGATCGCGCTCCTCGCTGCTGCGCGGGTGGGCCGAACGGGTGGTGCTGAAGCTCACGGAAGACTGGGACACCGGATATTTCCTGTTCTGGTTACGGGGAACGCCACCACCACCAAACGCGCGGTGGAGCGGTTACAACATGCCGGTTTCAAGCCGGGCGGCCTCGGACATCATGTGGCGGCCCCACGGCGGATCGAACACCAGCTCGACGTCGGCCTCGGCCACCGTCGGGATCATTTCCAGCTTGCTGCGCACGTCGTCGACCAGGATCTCGCCCATGCCGCAGCCCGGCGCGGTGAGCGTCATCTTGATGTCCACCTCGCGCCGGCCATCGTCCAGGTGCTTGAGATCCACTTCATAGACCAGGCCCAGATCGACGATGTTGAACGGAATCTCGGGATCGAAACAGGTGCGCAGCTGCTGCCACACCAGTTTTTCCACTTCCTCGTCGGAGGCGTTTTCGGGGAGTTCCAGCGCGGGCGGCGGTTCCTTGCCGATAGCGTCGCCGTCCTTGCCGGCGATGCGGAACAGATTGCCTTCGACAAACACGGTATAGCTGCCACCCAGCGCCTGGGTGATATAGCCATAGCTGCCGGCCGGCAGCGTCACCGTTTCGCCCTGCGGGACCATGACGGCCTCGCAGTCGCGTTCGAAGTGGACAGGTTCACTGCTACGGGAATACATGTGGATGGATATGGGGTCGCGGCCAATTCCCGCAAGGCCGCCATTTTAGCCCAGCCGCCGGCCACGCGCCGGTCACCACGCAAGCCGGTATCCTGTGGGGACTTACAGGAAGATCGAATGTCGCCCACGTCCGTGTCTGCCCGGCCCCGTCACTGGCTCTGGCCCCCGCTGTTGCTGCTTGGTATCGCCACGGCCACGCTGGCCTGGTTGTTCATCGCCCTCCTCAGCGGCCAGCAGGCCGGCTGGATGGCCGTTCTGGGAGCCCTGGACGTGGTGCTGATGCTGCGGCTGGGCACCTTCCGCCCGGGGGCAACCCGGGTCGTGGTGACCGTGCTGGCCACGGCAGTGGTGGCACTGGCGGCCAACTGGTTCATCGCCTCGGCCTACCTGGGCGGCTCGATGGGGCTCAACCCGTGGGAATCTGCGTTGCGCATGGGCCCATTCATGGCCAGCACGCTGATCCAGCTGGCCAACGGGCCGCTCGAAGCGATCTGGCTGGCCGTCGCGCTGGTGGTTGGCGGGTGGCTGGCGCGGTGATGCCGGCCGCTGGGCGGCACCACCGGTCGGGCCCGGTGGCGGTCAATGGCCGCCGTCGAGCGCCTTCAGTTCGCTGACCAGCGCACTGGCGGCACCGGCACCATCGCCGTACAGCATGCGCGCATTGTCGGCATAGAAGAGCGCGTTCTCGATGCCGGCAAAGCCGGTGCCCTTGCCACGCTTGATCACCACCACGTTGCGCGCGTTGACCACATCCAGGATCGGCATGCCGTAGATCGGGCTCGCCGGGTCGGTGCGCGCGACCGGGTTGACCACGTCATTGGCACCGATCACCAGCACCACATCGGTGTTGGGGAATTCGGGATTGATGTCGTCCATGTCGGCGATCAGGTCGTAGGGCACGCCGGCTTCGGCCAGCAGGACATTCATGTGCCCGGGCATGCGCCCGGCGACGGGATGGATCGCGAACTTCACCTTGATGCCGCGTTCGATCAACCGCTGCGCCAGTTCCCACACCTTGTGCTGGGCCTGGGCCACGGCCATGCCGTAGCCCGGCACGATCACCACGCGTTCGGCGAAGGCGAGCATCGCCGCCACGTCGCTGGCCTCGATCGGTTTCTGCGCGCCACTGATCTCCTGCGCGGTACCGCCGCCGCCAAAGTTGGAAAACAGCACGCCGCTGATCGGCCGGTTCATCGCCTTGGCCATCAGGCGGGTCAGCAGGATGCCGGCCGCGCCGACCATCATGCCGGCGATGATCAGCGCCTCGTTGCCCAGCACATAGCCCTCGAACGCCACCGCCAGGCCGGTAAAGGCGTTGTAGAGCGAGATCACCACGGGCATGTCGGCGCCGCCGATCGGCAGGGTCATCAGAACGCCCAGGGCGAGCGCGACCACGAAGAAGGCGATGATCGCCACCGGGCTCAGGCTGACGCCGGCCCAGATGCCCAGCCCGACCATCGCCACGGCAACCGCCAGGTTGAAGGCCTGCTGCCCGGGGAAGGTCACGCGTCGGTCCAGCCGTCCGTCCAGCTTGGCCCAGGCGATGATCGAACCGGACAGTGACACCGCACCGATCGCCGAGCCGATGATCGCCAGCGCCAGCACCGTGGCCGAGGGCTGGCGCGCGGCCAGTTCAGCAATGGCCTGTTCGCTCCAGTGCGCGGTATCGCGATTGGCCAGGAAGGAGAAGCGCAGCAGCTCCACCGCACCGATCGCCGCGGCCGAGCCACCGCCCATGCCGTTGTAGAGGGCCACCATCTGCGGCATGTCGGTGATCGCCACGCGCTTGGCCGACCACCAGGCCACGCCGGTGCCGATCGCCACCGCCGCCAGGATCAACGGCACGTTGTGCAGCTCGGGCAGGAAGAAGGTTGCCACCGTGGCAATCAACATGCCCAGCCCGGCCCAGCGGATGCCGCTGCGCGCGGTCATGGGCGAGGCCATGCGCTGCAGGCCCAGCAGGAACAGCGTGGCGGCGACCAGGTAGCTGACCTGGACCAGCCACTGCAGCAGGTGTGCGGTGCTCACGTTCAAGGCGCCTTCTCCCCCGCGTCGCGCTTGGCGCTGGGCTTGAACATGTCGAGCATCCGCTCGGTGACCACATAGCCACCGGCCGCATTGCCGGCGCCGAGCACCACCGCGACGAAGCCGATGATCTTCTCCAGCGGTGTCTGCGCGTGGCCCAGCACCACCATCGCACCGATCAGCACGATGCCGTGGATGAAGTTGGACCCGGACATCAGGGGGGTATGCAGGATCACCGGCACCCGTGAAATGATCACATGGCCGGCGATGGCGGCCAGCATGAAGATGTACAACGCCACGAACCCGTCGCTCATTGCAGTCTGTCTCCCAGGCGGTGATCCCGTCCCGCCCATCATAACCATGCGCTGAACCGTTCTGCAGGCCGGTCAACCGATGGCGCACTGGTGCGTTCTCACGTTGTCCCCCTGCGCGAGCGCTACCCTGTGCTGGTGAGCCCCTCCCTACCGACGCTGCCCACCGAGGCCGATGCGCCGCTGCCGGTATCGCTGGACGCGTTTCTGGCCGGTATCGGCCCGCGCGCGTTCCGCTTCGCCGAAGCCGGCCTGCGCCAGCGCGACGACGCCCTCGATGCCGTGCAGGACAGCATGCTGCGGATGCTGTCCTACCGTGACAAACCCGCCGCCGAGTGGGCGCCGCTGTTCTGGAGCATCCTGCGCCGCCGGGTGGTGGACCTGCAGCGCCGCCGCGGGTTCCGCCTGCGCTTCTGGCGCAGCAGCGATGCGCCTGCGGAGGATCACGACATCGACTGGGCCGACAGCGCGCCCGGTCCGGCCCAGGCGCACGAGCAACGCGATCAGTACACGCGTCTGGTCGCCGCGCTGCGCCAGCTCCCGGCCCGCCAGCGCGAGGCCTTCACCCTGCGCGTGCTGCAGCAGCTCGACGGCGCCACCACCGCCCGGGCGATGGGCTGCAGCGAAGGCGCGGTCAAAACCCATCTTTCGCGCGCACGCGCAGCCCTGCAGCAGCACCTGGAGATCGAACTGTGAGCCGCCCGCCTCTTCCTTCCAGCACCGACGCGGCCCTGCAGCAGTTGCATGCGCAGGCGGTTGCGCGGCTTTCCCCGGCCACCCTGGCGCGGCTGCATGGCGCGCGCCACGCCGCGCCGCAGCGCACCCGCGCGCATGGCTGGTGGCTGGCCACGGCCTGCTCGGCGGTCGCCGCACTGGGACTGGGCTACAGTTTCACGGTCAGCCCGCCGCGTCCGGCCGCGCTGCCGGTCACCGCGACACTGGATGACGGCATCGACGTACTCGACGAGAATCCCGATCTGTACGTGTGGCTGGCCGGCACCGATCTGGCAATGGAGTGAATCGATGAAACCGCGACTGATGCTGGGACTGGCACTGCTGACGCTGACGGCGACCGGCTGGGCACAGACGTCCCCGTTACCGAACTGGGACCAACTGACCCCGCAGCAGCGCGAGGCGTTGATCGCGCCGGTGCGTGACCGGTGGAACGATGCGCCGCCGCCGCAACGCGAGCGGATGCTCCAGCATGGGCAGCGCTGGCAGGAGATGACCCCGGAACAACGCGATCTGGCGCGCCGTGGCCGACACCGCTTCGAGAACATGTCGCCCGAGCAGCGCGAGCAGGCCCGCGCGCTGTTTGCGCAGATGCGCACGATGAACCCGGCCCAGCGCGACGAACTGCGCGCCCGCTGGGCGCGCATGACCCCTGACCAGCGCCAGGACTGGCTCAAGGCCAACCCCATCGTCGAGCCGCCCGCCGCGCCCAGAAAGCCCTGAGCGCCGCGCCGCCGGGCCATGCTCAGCCGGCGGCGTCCGCGCCCTGCCAGCGGGTTCTGGCCTGCAGTTCGTCGGTCCAGTCGAAGGCGATTGCACCGTCCTTGAGGAACAGCGCGACGAAGTTGTACAGGTTGCGCGCGTACATCTCGCTGGCGTGCACGGCCCCCTGGCTGGCCAGGTTGAGCGGACCGTCGACGGTGATGCCGTCCAGGTCGATGGTCTGCCCCGGCACGGTCGCTTCGCAGTTGCCGCCGGTCTCGGCGGCCAGGTCCACCACCACGCTGCCCGGCTTCATGCCGCGCACCATCGCGGTGCTGAGGATCCGCGGTGCAGGGCGACCCGGCACGGCCGCCGTGCACACCACGACGTCCACCAGGCGCAGATGGTCGCCGAGCCGGCGCTGCTGTTCGGCCCGCTCGTCCTCGGTCAGCGCGCGGGCATAGCCGCCTTCACCGGCGGCGCTGACTCCCAGGTCAAGGAATTTGCCGCCCAGCGATTCGATCTGCTCGCGGGTTTCCGGGCGCACATCGAACCCTTCGACCTGCGCGCCGAGCCGGCGCGCGGTGGCGATCGCCTGCAGTCCGGCCACACCGGCGCCCACCACCAGCACCCGCGAGGGGCGGATGGTGCCGGCGGCCGTGGTCAGCATCGGGAAGAAGCGCGGCGCGCGCTGGGCCGCGATCAACATGGCCTTGTAGCCCGCCATGCCGGCCTGCGAACTGAGCACGTCCATCGACTGCGCGCGCGTGGTGCGCGGCAGACGCTCCAACGGAAAGGCATGCAGCGCGCGCGATTGGATGGTCGCCGCACGGCCTGCGTCAGCCTGCGGGTAAAGCATGCCCACCAGGGTGGCGCCGGTCTTGAGCTGGGCCCACTGGGCCGGGGATGGCGGCTGCACGCACAGCACGATATCGGCCGTGGACAGGCCGCCGGCGTCGGCCACCTGCGCGCCGGCGTCCAGATACGCCGCATCCGGGAAACCGGCCGCCTGTCCGGCACCGGCCTCAAAACGAACGGTCGCGCCGAGCGCAGCCAGCTTGCGCGCCGTCTCCGGCGTCATTGCCACGCGCCGTTCCCCCGGCGCGCCTTCCTTGACCACCAACACCTCGACAGCCATGCCTGTCCCCGTCGTTCAGCGGATAGTGCCGTGATCGTAACCTGATCGGTGGGCGCCGGGTCGGCCTAGTGGACGGTGGCGTTCTTGGTGTCCAGGCGGTCGATCACGCCCTGCATGGCGCTGTCGAAGGCGCCATCGTCGATATGCGCGCGCAGGCGGCCCAGCCGCACCATCACCGCCAGTTCTTCCGGCGAGGCCACGCAGAAGCGCACGCCGCGGCGGTTGACGAACAGCAGACGCGAGGAGATCGGGCTGACCCAGGACAGCTTGCCGGCCTGCACCTTGCCGTCCTTGTCGACGAAGTCCAGCCAACTGCCGATCTCCATGCCGCGGAAGCGGTCGGCATCGGCGTTGTCGAAGTCGCTGACATCCACCTTGCTGCCCAGCTCCACCGCCGGGGCTTCCTGCGCGGGCGGTGCCGGCAGCACCACCTGCGGCAGTTCCGGCAGCGCGCGCTCCAGTTCCGGGCGCGATTCGGCGATGCCCTGCAACGTGTCATGCAACGCGTCGATGGCGCTGGTGGCGGCATCGGCGTGCACGCCCACACTGGCAAACACCTTGCGCAGCGCCGGGTGCCAGGCCTGCAGCCAGGGCTTGCCGACGATCTTGCGGCGCGCTTCGGCCACCTCTTCCAGCAGCCCGTCGGCCAGGGCCAGCGCCTCACCCACCGACGCGCCGTCTTCTCCTTCGCGCAGCACACTCAAGGTGAGGTGGTGCTGCCACGGCTGGCGCAGGAACTCGCCGATGGCCTGCGGCAGGGTGGCATCGGCAATGCGACGGTCCAGTTCGGCGGCCGCCCGGGTGCGCGCCATTTCCAGCTTTTCCTGACCGCGCTGGGTCTCGGCCGCACGCCGCTCGGCGATTTCGATCCGGCGCCGATGCTGGGCCAGGAAATCGCGGAATTCTTCTTCCAGCGTAAGGAAGATGGCGAGGTTCTCGTTGAACTCGGCCACCAGCCGCTCGATGATCTCCTCGACCTTGCCCATCAGCACGCGCTCGGCCTGGCTTTCGCCGGTATTGCCTTCGCACGCTTCGGCCAGCGAGTTGAGCAGCTTGCGCGCCGGGTGGGTCTTCTGCACGAACATGCGGCGGTCGAGCATGGCGACCTTCACGAACGGCACCACCAGCCGACCGATCAGCTCGCGCGAGCGACCTTCCAGGTCGCGCTCGTCCAGCATCACATCAAACAGCATGCCGACCAGGTCGATCGCGTCCTCGTCCTGCGGGTCCAGCCGGGCCTGGCCCGGGTCGACACCGAGGCGCGTGGCACCGGACAGCACTTCGCTCTTCAGGCGCTGGGCCAGCGATTCGCCGTCCTCGCCGATCGCCGCGCGCAGGGTGGCGCTGGGCGTGGCCTGGAGCAGCGACAGCACCGACATCATTTCGCGTTGGCTGAGCGGACGCTGCTGGCCCACCGCCACACTCGCGGCGGAGGTGGCGTCTTCGCGCACATGGCGGGTCTGCTGCAGCAGTTCATGCAGCGCTTCCAGCAACATGCCCTGGTTGCCGCTCAGACCCTCGGCGCCGTCCGCACCGCCGGCATGGCTGCTGGCGCCGTGCGAGGACTGCATGCGGCCACGGCTTTCGGCCCAGCGGTCGGCAAACCGCCTGGCCCAGGCCGGCGCGGTCGCGTCGTCATTGCCGTGCTGCGCCGTGTCCAGCGCGTCGACCAGTTCGTCCAGCTCGTCGCGCGGCGTCGGCGGGCGCGGGGCCGGGCGACGCGGCGCGGCCATCTGCGGCATCACGCCGGCAGCGGCCAGTTGTTCGTCCACTTTTTCGTAGCGCTTGCCGATCGGGGCGTGCAGGTCGCGCTCGCACAATTTGATCAGCACCAGCCGCACTTCCGGGGCCAGCTCACAGCCGGCGAAGGCCTCGTGGATGGCCACACCGATGTGTTCCGGGCTGATCGGGTTGGTGTCCGCGTTCAGCTCCAGGCCCCCGGCAATCATGCCCAGGCGGCGGTCCAGACGGGCCAGCACCGGCTTCCAGTCGCGCAGCAGCACGGTGGCGAAATTGCGCACGGCCAGCCGCGATTCCAGCACGTGCTCGGGCACCAGGCTCAGGCCGTCCTCGATCTGACCGGCCAGCGTGGCCTCGGCCGACAGGGGCTCGCCCTGCTCCAGCGCCGACCAGGCGCGGGCCAGATGGGTGCGGAAGCCGACCACGATGTCGTCGCGGCGGCGGCGCAGTTCGCGCATGCCGTCCAGGAACAGCAGCTGCGACGCGCCTGCGGTGCCGGCACGGTCGAACAGCACATCGTCAAAGCGCGCCAGTACGGTCGCGAACGACTCGGCCAGCGCGGGCAGCGCCGCGTCGCGCGCAAGCGTCAGCAGCGCGGCGTTGCGACCCGGATGGCCCGTAGCAGTGGGCGTGGCGATCATGCGAAAAGGCTCCCCACCCTCGCAGGCACTCTAAGCAGCGTGAATACAGCCGACGCAGGTACACCCCATGCACCCGCATACGGATCGTAGGCCGGCCGGCCGGTAGCGGACAGTGAAGCAGTCCTCACTTCATACCTCATGACCGGGGCGCCGGCAGGCCTTGTATCGTACGGGGAGCGGTCGCGGGAAGCGAGTACAGCCACGTGAACGACTTCCGTTAATTAGGTGATGTTCATCACGTTTTGTCGCAAATTGCACCGAGAACGCCCAAAGCCGTGTCACAAACTGCCGCGACTATACTGAGAGGCCCGTGAAAGCCGATCGAGATCCCATGCTGCTTCCCGCTGCGCTGCAGGCGCTGGACATGCGCCGTTCCGTCCCCGCCCGACACCTGGGCGAGCCCGGGCCGGACCCGCAGACGCTGGCGCGGATGCTCGCCTCGGCGGTGCGGGTGCCCGATCACGGCAAGCTGGTGCCGTTCCGCTTCCTGCGGATCACTGGCGATGCACGTCACACTCTGGGCACCTTCCTGGCCGAACGCAGCCGCGAGCGCGACCCCAACGTGGCCCAGGCCCAGCTGGAGAAAGACCGTCAGCGGTTCTCGCACGCCCCGCTGGTCATTGTGGTGGTCACCCGCCACACGCCCAGCCCCAAGGTGCCCGCGCAGGAACAGCTGATGACCGCCGGCTGCGTCTGCTTTGCCCTGCTGCAGGCCGCGCAGGCGTTCGGCTTCGGCGCCCAGTGGCTGACGGCCTGGATGGCCTTCGACCCGGCCGTCCATGCCCACCTGGGGCTGGCCGACAACGAGGGCATCGCCGGTTTCATCCATATCGGCACGCCGAAGACCGAGGTGCCCGAGCGCGACCGTCCGGACCCGGCCGCCCTGCTGCAGGACTGGAATGGCTGAGATGAGCGTTCCGTCCCCCGTGGTGGCACCGCGCCCGCCGCTGTATCTGGTGGATGCCAGTCTGTATGTGTTCCGCGCCTGGCACTCGATGCCCGACGAATTCCAGGACCAGCAGGGCTGGCCGACCAATGCCGTGCACGGTTTTGCCCGCTTCCTGCTCGACCTGCTTGAACGCGAACGCCCGCGGCATATCGCCATTGCCTTCGACGAGGCGCTGGACAGCTGTTTCCGGCACCGCCTGTATGCCGCCTACAAGGCCAACCGCGACCCGGCACCGGATGCGCTGCGCCGCCAGTTCGCGCACTGCAAGGCGCTGTGCGTGGCGCTTGGGCTGGCGGTACTGGCCCACCATGAGTACGAAGCCGACGACCTGATCGGCAGCGCCCTGCACGCGCGCCGCGAGGCGGGCATGCGCGGGGTGATCGTCTCCGCCGACAAGGACCTGTCGCAGCTGCTGTTCGAGCACGACGAACAGTGGGACTACGCACGCAACCAGCGTTGGGGCATGGCCGGGGTCAAGGCCCGCCACGGCGTCCATGCCCACCAGATCGCCGATTACCTGGCGTTGTGCGGCGACGCGGTCGACAACATCCCCGGCGTGACCGGCGTGGGCGCCAAGTCCGCGGCGGTGCTGCTGGCCCACTTCGGCAGCCTGGACACGTTGTACGAACGCATCGACGAAGTGCCGTTCCTGCGCCTGCGTGGCGCCGCGCAGATGGCGGTGCGCCTGCGCGAGCAGCGTGAGCACGCCTTGTTGTGGCGGCAGTTGACCACCATCGCGCTGGATGCGCCGCTGGACGGCGGCCCTGCCGACTTCAGCCGGGTCAGCGCCGATGCGCAGATGCTGCAGGGCCTGTGCGATGCGCTGCGGTTCGGGCCACTGACCCGTCGCCGCCTGTTCGCCGCCGCCGGCCTGTCCGATTCCCCTTCCGTAGCCAGCGAGATCGCATGAGCCCCAACACGCAAGCCCCCAAGGTCGTCTACGAAGGCAAGTACCAGCGCATGGTCGTGCGCGGTACGTGGGAATACAGCGAGCGCACCCACGCCGGCGGCCTGGCCGCGATCATCATCGCCGTCACGCCCGAGGACAACGTGCTGTTCGTCGAACAGTTCCGGGTGCCGCTGCAGGCCAACACCATCGAGATGCCGGCCGGCCTGGTCGGCGACATCGACGCCGGCGAGTCGATCGAAGTCTCGGCGGTGCGCGAGCTGGAAGAAGAAACCGGCTGGACCGCCGCACATGCCGAGGTGCTGATGATCGGCCCGACCTCGTCGGGCGCGAGCAGCGAGCAGATCGCGTTCGTGCGCGCCACCGGCCTGCGTCGGGTCGGTGCCGGTGGTGGCGATGACAGCGAGGACATCACCGTGCACGAAGTCCCGCGCGCCCGCGCGGCGGCGTGGCTGGTCGAGAAAATGGGCCAGGGCTACGCATTGGACGCCAAGCTGTGGGCCGGGCTGTGGATGATCGAGCACCACCTGGACGGTACCCCGCGTGGCTGATGCGTTTGTCCCGCCGCTGCACGCCGCCACGCTGCTGGGACCCTCGGATCCCGCGCCGTTCACGGTGCACCCGGCCCGGGGCCGCTCGCCGTTCGTGTTGATTGCCGACCATGCCGGCCAGCAGGTGCCCGCGGCGCTGGCCGATCTGGGGCTGCCGCAGGCCGAGCTGGACCGGCACATCGGCTGGGACATCGGCATCGCCGGGGTCACCCGTGCCCTGGCGGGCCTGCTGGGTGCCTGGGCCATCGAGCAGACGTACTCGCGGCTGGTGATCGACTGCAACCGCCCGCCCGGCGCGCCGGGCCGGTTCGCGCCGGTCAGCGACCACACCGTGGTGCCCGGCAACCAGCGCCTGGACGCCGCCGCGCAGGAGGCTCGGGTACGCGAGATTTTCGACCCCTATCACCAGCGCATCAGCGCCGAGCTGGATGCGCGCTCTGTCGCCGGCACCCGGACGATTCTGATTGCCATGCACAGCTTCACTCCGGCAATGCAGGGCGTGGCGCGGCCGTGGCACGCCGGCGTGCTGTACCAGCGCGATGCGCGCTTCGCGCATGCACTGCTGCACGCGCTGCAGGCCGAGGGGGATCTGGTGGTGGGTGACAACCAGCCCTATGCGGTCAGCGACGCCACCGACTATGCGATCCCGGTGCATGCCGAAGCGCGTGGTCTGGCGCACGTGGAACTGGAAATCCGCCAGGACCTGATTGCCGACAGCGCCGGGCAGCTCGCCTGGGCGCAACGTCTGGCACGCGTCTTCAACCAGCTCGAACCCGCCTTCCGCTGACACCCGGCGCTGCTCCGCTCCGACAGCACCCCGCATTGCGCCCGTAGAGCCGGGCTCTGCCCGGCTGCTCTCCGTTCCGGCACCGAAAAACCCCGCATTGCGCCCGTAGAGCCGGGCTCTGCCCGGCTGCTCTCCGTTCCGGCGTCGGCAACCCCGCGCTTCGCGCGCCAGCCGACCAACGGTCGGCGCTACCCGGAAGCTGCGGCTACGCGGTAGCGCGTTGATCGGCCGGGTCTTCCTGCGGCCGCAGCCACAGCGCCACCGCGACGCCCAGCAGCGCAAAGGCGGCCGCGCCGTATTGCGCGTTCACCAGCCCCTGCAGTGCGTCCGGGCCGGTGCCCGCCGCCGATGCGCTGCGTCCGGCATTGGCCAGCATCACCAGCAGCGCCAGGCCCAGCGCGCCACCGATCTGCTGGGCAGTGGCCGCCATGCCGGAGGCCACGCCCTGCTGCGCAGCCGGCACGCCCTGCCCGGCCACAATCCACATCGCCGTCCAGGTCATGCCCTGCCCGAGGCTCAACACCACGATGCCCGGCAGCAGCGGCCAGTATGTCGCGCCATATGGCAGCGCGACCGCCACGGCCGCGATACCGATCGCGCCGGCCGCCATGCCCCGTGCCAGCACCTGGCGGGGCGAGCGACGGGCGAGCATGCGTTCGGTGATGCGGATGCCGACGGTGCACACCAGCGTCGGCGGCAGGAATGCCAGCCCCGCCTGCAGCGCGCTCCAGCCATAGCCATCCTGGTAGTACAGCGCCAGAAAGTAGTACTGCACGCCGAAGCTGCTCATGAACACGAACGTCAGCAGCATCGCGGCCCGCAGGCTGCGCAGACGCAGCAGGGCGAACTGCATCAACGGATCGCGGCTGCGCTGCTCGATCTGCACGAAGGCGACCAGCAGCACCACCGACAGCGCCAGGCAGCCCAGCGTGCGCGGCGCCAGCCAGCCCCACTCCGGCCCCTGCACCAGGGTGGTCACCATCAGGCTGCCGCCCAGGGTGACGGTGAGGCAGCCGGCCAGGTCGAACGAGCGCCCGGCCTGCGGCGCGGAGTCGCGCGGCAGCCACCACCCGCCCAGCAGCGCACAGGCGCTGGCGAACGGCACGATCACCAGCAGCACCGAGGCCCAACCGAAGCTCTGGGTGAGCACTCCGCCGAGCAGCGTGCCCAACGCCAGGCCACCGGCGCTGGCCATCGACCAGATCGCCAGCGCACGGTTGCGTGGCGCGCCCTCGGCGTACAGCGTGTTGATCAGCGACAACGTGGCCGGGAACAGCAACGCCGCGCCGATGCCCTGCACCGCCCGGGCCGCGATCAGCAGCCACGCACTGGTGCTGAAACCACCGACCAGCGAGGCCAGCGCGAACAGCGCCATGCCGAGCCGATAGACCCGGCGGCGCCCGAGCAGATCGGCCGCGCGGCCGCCAAGCAGCAGGCAGCCGCCGAAGGCCACGGTGTAACCGCTCACGATCCATTGCAGCTGCTGCGCATTGATCCGCAGCTGCACCCCCATCTCGTGCAGGGCCACAAAGATGATGGTCGCGTCGAGCGCGATGATCAGCTGGGCCATTGCCAGCAGGGTCAGCGCCAAGCGCGGCGGGAAGGAACGGGGAGCGTCGGTCATGCCAGTCGGTACGGGGGAAAGGCGGGCAGTCTCATTGATGACGCAAGACAAATAAACCCGGATACTTCGATTTCTGTCATGCATTTTCGCATCAATCGAGGGCGGACATGGATCTCAATGCGGTGCGCATGCTGGTACAGGTCGCCGAGGCGCGCAGTTTCACCCTCGCCGCCGGCCAGCTCGGGGTCAGCCAGTCGGGGCTGTCGCGCGCGATCAGTCGGCTGGAAGGCACGCTCGGTGTGCGCCTGCTCCACCGCAACACACGCAACGTCAGCCTGACCCCCGACGGGCAGCAGTTCGTGGCGCACTGCGCGCCCCTGCTGAGTGGCCTGGAGGATGCCGAGCGGCGCCTCGGCGACCGCCCGTGCACGCCGTCGGGCGTACTCAAAGTCACCGCCCCCTCGATGTTCGGTCGCAAAGTGCTGGTGCCGCTGGCCGGCCAGTTGATGGGTGCGCATCCGCACCTGCAGTTCGACCTGGTGCTCAACGACCGCCTGGTCGACCTGGTCGAGGAAGGCTTCGATGCCGCCCTGCGCACCGGCCCGATCAGCGACGTGCGCATGGTGGCGCGGCCGTTGCGGCCGTTGCACTGGGTGACGGTGGCCTCGCCGGCTTACCTGGCCCGGTGCGGTGCGCCGGCCACGGTGGACGATCTGCACGGGCATGGCTGCCTGGCGGTGCGCAACCTGCGCAGCGGGCGGCTGGTGGACTGGCAGTTCCGCGACGGCGACGGGCTGCGTGACGTCACCCCACCGGCGCGGATGGTGTTCGACAGTGGTGATCCGCTGGTCGAAGGCGCACTGGCCGGCGTCGGGATCGTGCAGGTGATGGACTTCGCGGTGGCCGATGCCCTGGCTGACGGCCGCCTGCAGCGCGTGCTGCAGCCTTTCGAGGGCCGCAGCCGCGCGTTGTCACTGGTGTACCCGCCGTCGCGGCAGGCCTCACCGAAGCTGAAGGTGCTGGCCGAGGCGCTGCTGGCCGGCCACTGGTAGCAGCAGCGCGTGCCGCCCCATCGATGAGGCGCATGCCCCACCGGTGGGATCGGCCGATCAGCCGGCGAAACGGTCGGTGGCGCGCACCAGCGCGTCCACATTCTCCGCTTCGAACGCCGAGTGGCCCGAGGCCGGGCTGATTTCCAGCGTCGATGCCGGCCACGCCTTGTGCAGCTCCCAGGCATTCTGCAGCGGGCACACCACGTCATAGCGCCCGTGCACGATCACGCCGGGAATATCGGCGATGCGGTGCGCGTCGCGCAGCAGTTGCTCTTCCACCTCGAAGAAGCCGCCGTTGACGAAGTAATGGTTCTCGATGCGGGCGAACGCCAGCGCGAACTGCGGGTCTTCATGGCTGTTCACGAAGTCGTCGTCCACGTGCAGAAAGCTGGTTGCCCCTTCCCACACGCTCCACGCCTTGGCGGCGGCCAGGCGGGTGGCTTCGTCGTCACTGGTCAGGCGGCGGTGGAAGGCCGAGATCAGGTCGTGGCGCTCCACGGCCGGAATCGGCTTGAGGTAGTGCTCCCACGCGTCCGGGAACAGGCGGTTGGCACCTTCCTGGTAGAACCACTCCAGCTCCCAGCGGCGCAGCATGAAGATGCCGCGCAGCACCAGTTCGGTCACGCGCTGCGGGTGGGTCTGGGCGTAGGCCAATGCCAGGGTGGAGCCCCAACTGCCGCCGAACACCTGCCAGCGATCCACCTTGAGGTGCTCGCGCAACGTCTCGATATCGGCCACCAGGTCCCAGGTGGTGTTGTCCACCAGGTCGGCGTGCGGCGTGGAACGGCCGGCACCGCGCTGGTCGAACAGGATGATGCGGTACTTGGCCGGGTCGTGGAACTGGCGCATTTTCTCGCTGCAGCCACCGCCCGGGCCACCATGCAGCATCACCACCGGCTTGCCGTCGGGGTTGCCGCACTGCTCGAAGTACAGCGTGTGGCGATCATCGACCTTCAGGCTGCCGACGTCGTAGGGGGTAATGGCGGGGTACAGCGTACGCATGACGGAACTCCGTTGTTGGGGACAGGCACGCACGGGCGGGTTCACCACTCGCGCGGGCTGATCAGGTCTTCGACATCCACATCGAACCCGTAGCTGCGCGCGATGAAATCGACATCGCTGCCGATGTTGTCGCGTGCCACGGATTCCAGTTCGCTGCCCTGCGCCTCGAATGCTTCGCCGAGCACGTTGAATTCAAGCGTGGCGGCGTGGGTCAGCGCGCACAGCGCCGCCGCATCGGCGGGCGGCTCGCGCTCGATGCGCTCGCACAGGCGCAGCAGGATCTGCCGGCCCTGTTCAACCAGGGGCGCGGGAAAATAGCTGTCCTGGCGCATGTCGTGCAGGAACGGGTGGGCCATAACCTTGGCATTGCGAAGCAGCATGGCGCGTCCTTTCGGGTGGAACGCCATTCTACCCACGGCATTGTTGCCGCCGGGTTCAAACCCCGCCGGGCAGACAGCCGCAGGTCACGCGCTCGCGCTGTTCGAGATCGCGGACGGTGGACACGTGATCGAAGCCAGCCTGTTCGAACAGCGCGCGGATCGCGTCGCCCTGATCCCAGCCATGTTCGATGAGCAGCCAGCCGCCGGGCATCAGGTGCGCGCCGGCGCCGGCGACGATCACGCGGATGTCGTCCAGACCATCGGCCCCGGATGCCAGCGCGCTGGCCGGTTCATGGCGCAGATCGCCCTGCAGCAGGTGCGGGTCGCCGCTGGCGATGTACGGCGGGTTGCTGGCGATCAGCGCAAAGCGCTGACCGGCCAACGGTGCATACCAGGACCCTGCGACGAACACCACGTTGTGCACGCCGTTCGCTGCGGCGTTGCGGCGCGCCATCTGAAGGGCCTCGGCGCTGGCGTCGGTGGCGGTGATGCGGGCGTGCGGCCGTTCGCTGGCCAGCGCCAGGGCGATCGCGCCGCTGCCGGTACCGAGGTCGGCCACCTCCAGGGCGGTCTCCCGCGGCAGCCGATCCAACGCCAGCTCGACCAGCAGCTCGGTTTCCGGGCGCGGAATCAGCGTGGCCGGGCTGACCGCCAGATCCAGCGTCCAGAAACCGCGTCGGCCAAGCAGGTAGGCAACCGGCTCGCCGGCCTGGCGGCGGGCCAGCAGGGCCTGGAAGGTCGCTACGGCGTCGGCGTCGAGCAGATCGGTGGCATGCGCGAACAGCCAGCCGCGCTCCCGCCCGAGCACATGCAGCAGCAGCAGTTCGGCCTCGTGCCGCCCCTCCACGCCGGGCAGGGTGGCGGCGGCTTCGGCCAGCAGCTGTCGAACGTCGCGCGGGGCGGCAGTCATGGCGGGGATCGTGCAGGAACGGGCGCGCAGTGTAGTGCACCGTCACCGCGCGCCTGCAGCCGGTGGCGACGCCGCCTCCCCGTGCGCCACAGGCGGGCTGACCGAGCGGTTCATTCAGGTTTCACCTTGGGCGGATACACGCGGGCTATGGCACCGATCAGCCGCGGCGGCGGCGATGTCATTGCGCTGCAATGCATTCGGGCGATATCGACCCGAGGGTTCATCTCTGGATCAGCTCATTTCGATAGACTATGTCTATCGTATAGATGCAATCAATGGATTGTCCTTATGGGAACGGAGCCGCTAACCTGTGCTGGTCGCTTCACCCACCCCTTCACCAAGAGGAACAACGATGTCGCTCATCAACACCCAGATCCAGCCGTTCGAAGCCAACGCCTACCAGAACGGCGAGTTCATCAAGGTCTCCGACAGCACCCTGAAGGGCCAGTGGTCCGTGCTGATCTTCATGCCGGCCGCGTTCACCTTCAACTGCCCGACCGAAATCGAAGACGCCGCCGACCATTACGCCGAGTTCCAGAAGGCCGGTGCCGAGGTGTACATCGTCACCACCGACACCCATTTCTCGCACAAGGTGTGGCACGAAACCTCGCCGGCCGTCGGCAAGGCCCAGTTCCCGCTGGTGGGTGACCCGACCCACGCCCTGACCAACGCCTTCGGCGTGCACATCCCGGAAGAAGGCCTGGCCCTGCGCGGCACCTTCATCATCAACCCGGAAGGCGTGATCAAGACCCTGGAGATCCACTCCAACGAGATCGCCCGTGACGTCTCCGAAACGCTGCGCAAGCTCAAGGCTGCCCAGTTCACCGCCGCCAACCCGAACCAGGTGTGCCCGGCCAAGTGGAAGGAAGGCGAGAAGACCCTGACCCCGTCGCTGGATCTGGTCGGCAAGATCTAAGCAACGCCTCATCCCCATTCCCGCTTCGACGGGAGTGGGGGTGAACCCAAGCCGGTGCCGCCACGCGCCCGCTTCGGTTCACCCCCCTGCTGCGCAGATGCACCTTCGGGGTTCGTCGACGCTGTCCCCTTGCCTGAATCAAGGAGTTTTTTCGATGTTGGATGCCAACCTCCAGTCCCAGCTCAAGACCTACCTGGAACGCGTCACCCGTCCGATCCAGATCACGGCCCACGTGGACGATGGCGCCAAGTCGCAGGAGATGCTGGAGCTGCTCAACACCCTGACCACCCTGTCGGCGCAGATCCAGCTGGACGTGCGCCGCGATGGCAGCGAGCGCACCCCCTCCTTCGCGCTGACCACCCCGGGCCAGGACATCCACCTGGCCTTCGCCGGGCTGCCGATGGGGCACGAGTTCACCTCGCTGGTGCTGGCCCTGCTGCAGGTGGGCGGACACCCGTCCAAGGCCACTGCCGAGCTGATCGAACAGGTGCGCAACCTGGACGGCGACTACCGCTTTGAAACCTATTTCTCGTTGTCCTGCCAGAACTGCCCGGACGTGGTGCAGGCGCTGAACCTGGCGGCGGTGCTCAATCCGCGCATCCAGCATGTGGCGATCGACGGCGCGCTGTTCCCGGCCGAGGTCGAGGCGCGTCAGATCATGTCCGTGCCCACCGTGTATCTCAATGGTGACGTGTTCGACCAGGGCCGCATGAGCCTGGAACAGATCGTGGCCAAGCTGGACACCGGCTCGGGCAAACGCGACGCCGAGAAGATCGCCGCCAAGGCGCCGTTCGACGTGCTGGTCGTCGGCGGTGGCCCGGCCGGTGCCGCAGCGGCGATCTACGCCGCGCGCAAGGGCATCCGGACCGGCGTGGCCGCCGAGCGTTTCGGTGGCCAGGTGCTGGATACGATGGCCATCGAGAACTTCATCTCGGTCAAGGAAACCGAAGGCCCCAAGCTCGCCGCCGCCCTGGAACAGCATGTGCGCGAGTACGAGGTGGACATCATGAACCTGCAGCGCGCCACCGCACTGGTGCCGGCCGGTGATGACGGCCTGGTCGAGGTCCAGCTGGAGAACGGCGCGTCGCTGAAGTCGCGCTCGGTGATCCTGTCCACCGGCGCACGGTGGCGCCAGATGAACGTGCCGGGCGAGGAGCAGTACCGCAACAAGGGCGTGGCGTATTGCCCGCACTGCGACGGTCCGCTGTTCAAGGGCAAGCGCGTGGCGGTGATCGGCGGCGGCAACTCCGGCGTCGAGGCGGCCATCGACCTGGCCGGCATCGTGTCGCATGTGACCCTTCTGGAATTTGATGACAAACTGCGCGCCGATGAGGTCCTGCAGCGGAAGCTGCGCAGCCTGGGCAACGTCACCATCATCACCAGCGCCCTGACCCAGGAAGTCCTGGGCGATGGGCAGAAGGTGAGTGGTCTGGTATATCAGGATCGTATCGGCGGCGATGCGCATCGGATCGAACTGGAAGGTATTTTCGTGCAGATCGGCCTGCTTCCCAACACCGAGTGGCTGAAGGACACCGTGGCGCTCTCTCCGCGCGGCGAAATCCTCATCGACGACCGTGGCCAGACCAGCGTTCCGGGCGTATTCGCAGCAGGAGATTGCACCACCGTTCCGTACAAGCAGATCGTCATCGCGATGGGGGCCGGCTCGACCGCCGCACTGAGCGCCTTCGATCACCTGATCCGCACCTCCGTTCCCAAGAGCAGCGGCGCTGTCGCCGAAGCTGCCTGATTTGCGTCGCTCCCGGCTGCATCGGGAGCGTCTTCTGCCCGCTGGGTAAACCACGCCATCACCCGGTCCATACCCCTAGAGGTCTAAGGATGAACCTACGTGATCTGAAGTATCTTGTGGCCCTGGCCGACCATCGCCACTTCGGCCGCGCCGCTGCCGCCTGTTTCGTCAGCCAACCCACGCTTTCCACCCAGATCCGCAAGCTGGAGGACGAGCTGGGGTTGCCACTGGTCGAGCGTGCGCCGCGAAAGGTCATGCTGACCCCGGCCGGCGTGGAAGCGGCAGCGCGTGCACGCACGATCGTTGCCGAAGTAGAGCAGATGAAAGAGGCTGCACGACGCAGCCGCGACCCTGAAGCGGGCACCGTTCGTCTGGGCATCTTCCCGACCCTTGGCCCGTACCTGTTGCCGCACGTCATCCCCAACATCCGCGAGCGCTTCCCGCACCTGGAACTGCTCCTGGTGGAAGAGAAAAGCGACGAGCTGCTGACCCGCCTGCGCGAAGGCAAGCTGGATGCCGCCCTGCTGGCGCTGCCGCTGGACGATGACCAGCTGCACGCCGAGTTCCTGTTCGAGGAACCGTTCCTGCTGGCGGTATCGGGCAAGCATCCGCTGGCACGGCGCCACCACCTGGATGTGCAGGAGCTGTCGGCGCAGAAGCTGCTGCTGCTCGAAGACGGCCACTGCCTGCGCGACCAGGCGCTGGCGGTGTGCCGCCTGTTCGGTGCCAACGAAAAATCCGAGTTCCGTGCCACCAGCCTGGAGACCCTGCGCCAGATGGTGGCCGCCGATGTGGGCATCACTCTGATGCCGACGCTGTCGGTCAAGCCGCCGGTACCGCGGTCGGAGAACATCCGCCTGCTGGATTTCAACGGCGACGACCGCCCCAGCCGTCGCATCGCGATGGCCTGGCGCCGCAGCTCGGCCATGAGCGGCTTCCTGGATCAGCTCGCCCAGCAGTTCAAGCGGTTGCCGCAGGAGCTGTTCACGCTGCAGGCCGGCGACAGCGGCGTGCTGCCGGCCGTCGTCCCGCAGCGGCCGGCCTGAGGCTGGCTGAACCACCCGACGGGCAGGTGGATCGGCACGGGTCGCATCCGCCTGCGATTGTCAGCACAATAGAACCAGGCGGCGCCAGCAGGCGCCGCCTTTTGCATGGGCCATTCACAAATACGCAAGGAGCTTCACCATGTCCACATCCAGCGGACTGCCGCCGTCGATCATTGTTTCCAGCCACGATATGGATCGCCTGGAAGCCATGCTTGACTCCCCCGCCGTCGGCCAGACGCCGGCCGCGCTCGCGCTTGCCCAGGAGCTCAACCGTGCCACGGTGGTGGCAGCGGACGCGATGCCCGCAGGCACCGTCATGATGCATTCGCGCGTGGAGTGCGAAGATGAGCTGCAGAACGAAAAGCACGTCCTGACGCTGGTCTACCCCCGCGAAGCCGACGTGGAACAGGGCAAGGTCTCGATCCTTGCGCCGGTGGGCACCGCCCTGCTGGGCCTGTCGGTCGGCCAGAGCATGGACTGGGATGCCCCGGGCGGCCGCAAGCTGCGCCTGCGCGTCACCGCCGTCCACAACCCGAATTCCTGAACCGCGCTGCGTTGCGCGCCGGTTCTTCCGTCCCCTCCAGGAGTGGCAATGAACACCGTTTCTCCGTCCAAACTCACCCAGCTGCGTGATCTCTCCGTCGTCGTGGCCGATACCGGCGACTACGAGGCGATCAAGCGCTTGAAGCCGGTCGACTGCACGACCAACCCGACGCTGGTGAAGAAGGCGCTGGACCTGCCGGTGTACGCGGACCTGATCGAACGCGAGCTGGCCTGGGGCCGTGAGCAGACCGGCGAGCGCGAGACCATCGTGCATGCCGTCGCCGACCGTCTCACCGTGGGCGTGGGCACGCTGCTGAGCACGCTGGTGCCGGGCCGGGTGTCGACCGAAGTCGATGCCGACCAGGCCCACGACACGGCGGCCACGGTGACCAAGGCACGCCAGTTCATCGCGATGTACGAGGCCGCCGGCGTGCCGCGCAGCAAGGTGCTGATCAAGATCGCCGCGACCTGGGCCGGCGTGGAAGCCGCGCGCCAGCTGCAGAGCGAAGGCATCGACTGCAACCTGACGCTGATCTTCAATCCGACCCAGGCGCTGGCCTGCAGCGAGGCCGGCGCGTTCCTGATTTCGCCGTTCGTCGGCCGCATCCTGGATTGGTACGTCGCCAACGGGCAGACCCCGGCCACGATCGACGACGATCCGGGCGTGGTGTTCGTGCGCGGCGTCTACGCCGAGTTCAAGCGCCGCGGCTCGCCGACGGTGGTGATGGGCGCGTCGTTCCGTTCGACGGCGCAGATCGAGGCACTGGCCGGGTGCGACCGCCTGACCATTTCGCCGGACCTGCTGGAGAAGCTGGACGCCGACCACGGCGACCTGCCGCGCAGGCTCGTCGCCGGCGCGGTCGAAGCGGTCACCGCGCCGCCGATCGACGCCACCCGGTTCGCGACCGACCTGGCCGCCGACCCGATGGCCACCGAGAAGCTGGCCGCCGGCATCGATGCGTTCGCCAAGGACCTGGAGGCACTGCGCCAGACGATCCGCGACCGGCTGTAAGCGGCATCGCGTCTCTGGGCGCCAGGGCGGGACGGATGCAGCACGTGCATCCGTCCCGTTTTCGTTTGCGGAGGCTTACGCCCCCACCCCGATCGGGCAGCTGACGCCGGTGCCGCCGATGCCGCAGTAGCCGTTCGGGTTCTTGGCCAGATACTGCTGGTGGTAGTCCTCGGCGTAGTAATACGCAGGGGCGGGAAAGACGATGTCGGTGGTGATCGCGCCAAACCCGGCCTCGGTCAGCCGCTGCTGGTAGGCGGCGCGGCTGGCCAGCGCCGCCTCGTGCTGGGTCTGGCTGGTGGCGTGGATCGCCGAACGGTACTGGGTGCCGGTGTCGTTGCCCTGGCGCATGCCCTGGGTCGGGTCGTGGTTCTCCCAGAACACCTGCAGCAGCTCAGGCAGGCTGATGATGGCGGGATCGAACACCACCTCCACGATCTCCGTGTGCCCGGTCAGGCCGGAACAGACCTCTTCGTAGGTCGGGTTCGGGGTCACTCCGCCGGCATAGCCCACCGAGGTGGAGTATACGCCCGGCAAGGTCCAGAACGTGCGCTCGGCCCCCCAGAAGCAGCCCATTGCCACGCGGATGCGCTGCAGGCCGGCAAAGCCGTCCTTGAGCGGGTGGCTGTTGACGTAGTGCTGGTTGTGCAGCGGCAGGGGATGCTCCCGGCCCGGCAGGGCCTCGTCCGGGCGCGGCAGGCGCTGTTTGAACGCGCCGATGCCCAACAGGCCCTTGGCAATTCCCAACATGGCGGTCTCCTAGGCCGGCAAGAGACCGGCGCTTTCGTCATCGTCGAATATGGGGTCGTGCTGCGGTCCGCCCAAGTCCAGGCCGGCCACGATCGCCTCGGCCTCCGGGCGGGCCAGGTCCGGTACGCAGACCCGCAGCACACCGAACAGCGGCAGCTCGCCCATGCCGCCCAGCAGCGATTCGCCGAACACGAAGGCCGGAATGCCGGCGTCCTCCAGGGCATGCTTGACCAGGTGGGCATCGAACAGGTTGTCGGCCTGGTAGATCACGTGCATGGGCGGGCTCCGGCGGGGTCGGCCCAGCATACCCCCGAGGGCTGAAGCCGTGCCGACCAACCGTCGGCACCTGCCGTTTAGCCTGTCGCCGTGCGACAGGCTAAACTGTTGGTCTTTCTGCCTTTCAGACTGCGACCGCGCATCATGTCCGAGCCTACCGCCGCCCCCACCGACGCCCTTCCGGAAACCCACGAAAAGCGGGATTTCATCCGTCAGATCGTCCGCGAGGACCTGGCCGCCGGCAAGCATGCCGCGATCAAGACGCGCTTCCCGCCCGAGCCCAACGGCTACCTGCACATCGGCCATGCCAAGTCGATCTGCCTGAACTTCGGCATTGCCGGTGAGTTCGGCGGCGTGTGCAACCTGCGTTTCGACGATACCAACCCGGCCAAGGAAGACCCCGAGTACGTGGCGGCGATCCAGGACGACGTGCGCTGGCTGGGCTTCGAGTGGAACGAGCTGCGCCACGCCTCGGACTACTTCGATGCGTACTACCTGGCCGCACAGAAGCTGATCCGCGACGGCAAGGCCTATGTGTGCGACCTGTCGGCCGAGGAAGTGCGCGCCTACCGCGGCACCCTGACCGAGCCGGGCCGCCCGTCGCCGTTCCGCGAGCGCAGCGTGGAAGAGAACCTGGACCTGTTCGCGCGCATGCGCGCCGGCGAGTTCCCGGACGGTGCGCGCACCGTGCGGGCCAAGATCGACATGGCCAGCGGCAACATCAACCTGCGCGACCCGGCGCTGTACCGGATCAAGCACGTCGAGCACCAGAACACCGGCAACGCTTGGCCGATCTACCCGATGTACGACTTCGCGCATGCGCTGGGCGACTCGCTCGAAGGCATCACCCACTCGCTGTGCACGCTGGAGTTCGAAGACCACCGCCCGCTGTACGACTGGTGCGTGGACAACGTGGACTTCGCGCACGACGACGCGCTGACCGCGCCGCTGGTGGAGCGCGGGCTGCCGCGCGAAGCGGCCAAGCCGCGCCAGATCGAATTCTCGCGCCTGAACATCAACTACACGGTGATGAGCAAGCGCAAGCTGATGGCGCTGGTCACCGAGCAGCTGGTCGATGGCTGGGAAGACCCGCGCATGCCGACCCTGCAGGGCCTGCGTCGCCGCGGTTACACCCCGGCCGCGATGCGCCTGTTCGCCGAACGGGTGGGCATCAGCAAGCAGAACTCGCTGATCGATTTCAGCGTGCTCGAAGGCGCTCTGCGTGAAGACCTCGACGGCGCCGCCGCGCGTCGCATGGCGGTGGTCGATCCGGTCAAGCTGGTACTGACCAACCTGCCGGAGGGCCACACCGAAACGCTGACCTTCTCCAACCACCCCAAGGACGAGGCCTTCGGTACCCGCGAGGTGCCGTTCGCGCGCGAGCTGTGGATCGAGCGCGAGGACTTCGCCGAGATTCCGCCGAAGGGCTGGAAGCGCCTGGTGCCGGGCGGCGAAGTGCGCCTGCGCGGTGCGGGCATCATCCGCTGCGACGAGGTGATCAAGGATGCCGACGGCGCCATCATCGAGCTGCGCGGCTGGCTGGACCCGGAATCGCGTCCGGGCATGGAAGGCGCCAACCGCAAGGTCAAGGGCACCATCCACTGGGTCAGCGCGGTGCACGCGGTGCCGGCGGAAATCCGCCTGTACGACCGCCTGTTCTCGGTCCCCAACCCGGACGACGAATCCGACGGCAAGACCTACCGCGATCACCTCAATCCGGCATCGCGCCGCACCGTTGCCGGCTATGTCGAACCGGCCGCGGCCAGCGCCGCTCCGGAGCAGTCCTTCCAGTTCGAGCGCACCGGCTACTTCGTTGCTGATCGCCGCGACCACACCGCGGCCACCCCGGTGTTCAACCGCAGCGTGACCCTGCGCGACACCTGGTCGGCGTAAGCCATCCGCGCCGGTGCCTGGCACCGGCCTCCGTCCAGCGGCGCCCTGCACCGGCAGGGCATCCGCCCCGGCATCCCCGCAACCGGCGCACCCTCGGCGCCGGCAGGCCCGTGGCCGCGTTCAGCGCGGACACGGCATCCCTACGCACGGCCCGATACACTGCCGCTGCTCCATCCCAGAAGAGGCCCACGCCCCGATGCTGTACGCGCAAGTCCACCTCACCCTGCCCGCCTGGATCCACGACCGGATCGATCTCAGCCGCGCCTATCCTGGCGATGCCGACAAGGTCGCGCTGGCGATCGAGCTGTCGCGCCTGAATGTCGAGGCGCAGACCGGCGGCCCGTTCGGCGCGGTGGTGTTCGGCCCGGACGACCGCGTCATCGCCGCCGGCGTCAACCGCGTGGTGCCGCACAACACCTCGCTGGCGCATGCCGAAAACATGGCCTACATGCTGGCCCAGCAGCGCCTGCAGACCCCGCGGTTGAACGACGTACTGAGCCCGGTCACGCTCGCCACGTCGTCCCAGCCCTGTTGCCAGTGCTATGGCGCGACCGTATGGGCCGGCATTGACCGCCTGCTGATCGGTGCCAGCGCACAGGATGTGGAAGAACTCACCGCGTTCGACGAAGGTCCACTGCCGGCAGACTGGGTGGGCGAGCTCAACCAGCGCGGCATCGAGGTTGTGCGCGACATCGAGCGCGACGCGGCACGCGCCGTGCTGCGCCAGTACGGGGAGACCAACGGTGCGCATTACTGACCGCCGCGCCTCGGGCGCGATTCGATGACCGGCCTGCTGTGTCTGTGCCGCCAGGGCTTCGAGCCTGAACTGGCCGCTGAACTGTCCGAGCGCGCCGCCCATGCGGGCATCGCCGGGTATGCGCGTACCCAGCGCAACGATGGCTACGTGCTGTTCGCCACCGGGGAAGGCGCCGCCCTGTCCAAGGCGTTGCCGTGGCGTTCGCTCATCTTCGCGCGGCAGAAGCTGGTGGTGCTGGCCGAGCTGCCGCAGCTGGACGCGGCCGACCGCATCACCCCGATCATGGCCGCGCTGCAGGGCCAGCAGCGGTTCGGTGACATGTGGGTGGAGCACCCGGATTCCGATGAAGGCAAGCCCTTGGCCGGCCTGGCCCGCGCGTTCGGCAATGCGCTGCGCCCCGCACTGCGCAAGGCCGGCCTGTTGACCGACAAGGCCAACACCGCACTGCCGCGCCTGCACATCGTGTTCGTGGACGGGCGCCATGCCTTTGTCTGCGTCGCCGACACCCGCGACAGCGCGCCGTGGGCGCTGGGCATCCCGCGCCTGAAACTGCTGCCCGATGCGCCCTCGCGCTCGGCACTGAAGCTGGATGAGGCGCTGCTCACCCTGATGACGCCGGAAGAGCGCGAGAAGCTGGTGGTGCCGGGCATGCGCGCGGCCGACCTTGGCGCCGCACCCGGCGGCTGGACCTGGGTGTTGACCCGCCAGCACGTCCACGTGATCAGCGTCGACAACGGCCCGCTGCGCGACCATGTGCTGGAGACCGGCCTGGTCGAGCACCTGCGCGCCGACGGCTTCCACTGGCAGCCGGAGACGCCGCTGGACTGGATGGTCTGCGACATGGTCGAACAACCGCGCCGGGTCGCCGAACGCATGGCCACCTGGTTCCGCGAGGGCTGGTGCCGGCATGCGATCTTCAACCTCAAGCTGCCGATGAAGAAGCGCTGGGACGAGACCCGCATGTGTCTGGAGCTGTTCCAGGCGCAGGCAGACAAGCCGCTGGTGGTGCGTGCCAAGCAGCTGTACCACGACCGCGAGGAAATCACGGTGCTGGCGTCGCCGTTGCGCTGACCCGCGCGGCGGCCCCCTTTTCTTGGAGATCGCGATGCGACGTCTTTCCAGCCTGGTCCTGTTTCTGTGGGTGCCAGGCGTAGTGTTTGCCCAGACCCCTGCTCCGCCGCCGGCCATCAGCGAACCGCTGCGCGACGTGCCGGTCAGCGTGCGCACCCAGCCGCTGGCACAGGGCAAGGTCACCCATCAGGTGACGCTGCCTGCGCCGGCCGGCGAGGCCGAGATCACCGTGCGGTCGGTGCAGCCGGTGGCCGTGATTGGCCAGTACCGGTTTGCTTTTCAGGCACTGGACAGCGATGGCGACGGTTTCATCAGCCGCGAGGAGGCACAGGCCAATCCCGCGCTGGCCGATGAATTCAGCGCCCTGGATGTAAAGCGTCGCGGCAAGCTCGACCGCGCCGACCTTGCCGGCTGGCTGGCCGACTAGGCCCCCGCTCACGCGGCCGGCGTCACACCCCGGCCGCGCGCTTCCAGAACATCGATACCAGTGGCGGCAGCTTGCCGGCACACCCCAGCGCGCGGCCGCGCGCCAGGGTGAGATGCATCTCATCGTTGGAGAACACCGTGTTGATGGCATCGAAGCCATAGGCGGCGACGGTGTTCTCGCTGCGTCGTTCGCGTGCCCACCGCTGCAGCCGGTGCGGCGACATCCCGTCCTGGCGGCGCTGCCGCGCATCGCGGAACAGGGCGCGCAGCGCGGCCACATCGCGCAGGCCCAGATTCACCCCCTGCCCGGCCAGCGGATGCACCACGTGTGCCGCATCGCCCAGTGCGAGGATGCGGCCGGTCATGTAGGCGGTCGCCAACTGGCGGCGCAACGGAAAGGCCACACGCCGCGAGGCCGGCTTCATCCGCCCGAGTCGACCGGCGAAGGCCGCAGTCAGTTCCTGCCCGAACGCCGCATCGTCCAAGGCCAGCACACGCTCGGCCTCTGCGTCGGGCAAGGTCCAGACGATCGAACTGCGGTGGGTACCGATCGGCAGTACGGCCAGCGGACCGGTCACCAGGAAACGCTGCCAGGCCGTGGCCTCGTTGTCGTGTTCGGTGTCCACATAGGCCACCACGCCGCGCTGGCCGTAGTCCTGGCGGGCGACCTCCAGCCCCGCCAGCCGGCGCAACGTGGACTCGGCGCCATCGGCGGCGATGGCCAGCGAAGACTCCAGGCGACGGCCGTCCTCCAGCCGCAGCCGCACGCCCTGTGCGTCCTGCTCCAGTGCTTCCACGCGCGCGGGACAGCACACCTCCACGCCAGCCGCCGGCAGCGCCGCCCACAGGCGGTCGACCAGCAGATCGTTCTCGACGATCCAGCCCAGTTGCGGCCGGCCGAGGCGATCGGCATCGAACCGCAGCTCGTCGCCACCGGCCGCGTCCCAGACCCGCATGCGCCGATAGGCACACGCCCGCGCACGGCTGACCGCTGGCCACACGCCCAGCGACTGGAGCAGCTGCGCGTTGTCGGGCGCAAACGCGTACACGCGCAGGTCCGGCTGCTGCGGCTGCCACTGTGCCGGCTCGCGTCCTTCGACCAGGGTCACCTCCAGCCCGGCATCGGCCAGCGCCAGCGCGCAGGTCGCCCCGACCACGCCGCCGCCCACCACGATCACATCGCGCGCACGCCGGCTCATGCGGCGCCCTCCCGGCACAGCGCCGGCACCTCGCCGCGGAACCCCATCGCGCCGCCGACCAGCATCGACTGCATCGGCGTGGCCTGCGCGGCCAGCAGGCCGAGGCTGCGCAACGGCCGCATCAACGGCGCCGGGTTGCTGGTCAGCCGGGCCAGCCCACCGGAGAAGGCGATGGTCTGCGCGCGGTCTTCCGCGCGGCGGGCCACGTGCGCGGCCAAGAGGGCATCGCTGCCCGGATCACCGGCAGCGCCCACCAGTTCGGCCAGGGTCAGCGCATCGCGCAGGCCCAGATTGAAGCCCTGCGCGCCGAGCGGGTGGATGGTCTGCGCGGCATTGCCCAGCAGCACCGCCCGCTCACCCACCAGCGACTGCGCCAGTACCTGGATCAGCGGGTAGGCGCTGCGCGGGCCGCTCTCCAGCAGCCGTCCGGCCCGCCAGCCGATCGCGTCCTGCAGGCGCTGCAGCCAGGCGGCATCGTCCAGCGCCAGTACCGCCTCGGCCTGCGCGCGGGCCACCCCGTGCACCGCACCGTAGTGGCGGTCGCCGCGCGGCAACAGCGCCGTGGGGCCGGTGTCGGTGAAACGCTCGTAGGCCGTGCCGTCCGGCGCGCGCGCCGCGCGTACCCGTGCGACGAACAGGGTCTGCTCGAAATCATGATCGTCCACGCCGATGCCCAGCGCGTCGCGGACGCCGCTGCGGGTGCCATCGGCGCCGACCACCAGCCGCGCCAGCAGGCAGCGCTCGCCGCCGTCATCGGCGATGAAGACCTGGCGGTGGCCGTCGACCGTTTCGCCAAGGCGGATGAAGCGGGCCGGCCGGTAGCGGGTCAGGCGGGTCAGTTCGTCCAGGCGGATTTCCAGCGCCTGGCCGAAATCACGCGCCACCACCACCTGACCGAACCACGGGCGCTGGTACTGCGCCGCCTCCATCTGCACGCGGCCGAAATCGCCCGCGCGGCTGACGTGGATGCGGGTGATCGCGCCGGTGCCGGTGGCCAGCCGCTGCATCACGCCCAATGCGGTCAACGCGTTGACCGTGGCGGCGGCAAAACTCAGGTTGCGCTGGTCGAACACGGCCGGCAGCGTCCCCGCAGGCGTAGCTTCCACCAGGCCGACGTCGCGTCCGGCGCGGTCCAGCGCGATGGCCAGACTGGCACCGACCAGCCCACCGCCTACGATCACCACATCATGTCGTTCACTCATGCCGCCATGATAAGCGGCCACTGCGGTCCGCGCCGCCCCGCCGTAGCGGCCATCGTGTCCGGTGCGCCCGGCCGGGCCGGGCGGGGGCTAGAATGGATGCTGAATCCCCTCCCGTCGCCGCCATGACCTCCACCGCTCAACGCGCCTTCGTCCTGTCCGTGCTCGTGCTGCTGATGGCGGCCACACGGGTCAATCATTTCGCCGCGACCCCGGATGCCTCATGGGCGGTGTTCTTCCTCGGCGGGTTCTACCTGCGCGCCTGGACGCGCTGGGCGTTCCCGCTGCTGATGGCGCTGGCCCTGCTGGTGGACGTACTGGTGATCCGCAGCGCCGGCATGGCCTACCTGCAGCACTACTGCGTCTCGCCGGGCACCTGGATGCTGCTGCCGGCCTACTTCGCACTGTGGGCCGGCGGCATGCTGCTGCGCCAGCACTATCGGGGCGCGAGCTGGGCGGCACTGGGCAAGGGCGCACTGCTGCTGGTGGCCGCAGTGGCGGTCTGCCACCTGTTTGCCCAAGGCGGTTTCTACTGGACCAGCGCCAACGTGTCCCAGCCGACCCTGGCCGGTTGGGCCAGCAACTACGGCGAGTGGTACCTGCCCTACCTGCGCACCGCCGCGATCTACGTCGGCCTGGCCGCGGCGCTGCAGCTGGCCACCGAACAGGTGGCCAAGCTGCTGCAGGCGCGCCGCGACATCCTGCACTGAGCGCCGGAGCCACCGTGGGCAATCGCCTTTCCCGCATCTATACGCGCACCGGTGACGATGGCAGCACCGGCCTGGGCGATGGCAGCCGCGTGCGCAAGGATGCCGCCCGGGTCCAGGCCTACGGCACCGTGGACGAGGCCAACTCGGCGCTGGGCGTGCTGCTGGCGGTTGCGCTGCCGGACGACGTACGCGCGTTGCTGACCACGATCCAGCACCAGCTGTTCGACCTCGGCGGCGAGCTGTGCATCCCCGGCCATGCCGCCATCCATGCCACCGACATCGAGGCGCTGGAGGCCCGGCTGGACCACTTCAATGCCGACCTGCCGGCCCTGAAGGAGTTCATTCTGCCCGCCGGTGGCGAGGCCGCCGCACGCTGCCACCTGGCCCGCACCATCGTGCGCCGTGCCGAGCGCGAGACGGTCACCCTGGCCGCCCTGGAACCGGTGCGCGTCGAAGCGATCGGCTACCTCAACCGCCTGTCGGACCTGCTGTTCGTGCTCGCGCGCGTGCTGGCGCGCGCCGATGGCCAGGGCGATGTGCTGTGGCGCCACGAGCGCCGGCACGCCTGAGCCCCTACCGGAACCCCTGCCCGCATGCTGGTTTTCACCCATCCCGCCTGTCTGCAACACGATCCCGGCCGTGGCCACCCCGAAAGCCCCCAACGCCTGCAAACGGTCCTGGACGCCCTGGAAGCGGCATTCCCCGACCAGCTCGACTGGCGCCAGGCCCCGCCGGCGAAGCTGGGTGAGCTGGCCCGGGTCCACGACAGCGCGCTGATCGACCTGGTCCTGCAGCCGCAGACCGAGCCGCTGCGCCTGCTCGACATGGACACCATGACCTCGCCAGGCTCGGCCAGTGCGGCCCTGCACGCGGCCGGGGCCGGCGTGGCCGCGGTCGATGCGGTGATGCTGGGCGCGGACCCGGTGGCCTTCTGCGCGGTCCGTCCGCCGGGCCACCACGCCACCGCGACCACCGCGATGGGCTTCTGCCTGTTCAACAACATCGCCATCGCCGCTGCGTATGCGCGCGACCGGTATGGGCTGGAACGCATCGCGATCATCGATTTCGACGTCCACCACGGCAACGGCACCCAGGACATCTTCATCGCCGACCCGGGGGTGGCCTACTACAGCACCCACCAGGCCGGGCTGTTCCCGAACTCCGGGCTGCGCCGCGACCGCGGGGCCGGCAACCTGCTCAACATCCTGCTGCCGCCAGGCAGCGGTGGCTTCCGCTTCCGCAATACCTGGGCCGACGAGATGCTGCCGGCGATCGACGATTTCCGCCCGCAGCTGCTGCTGATCTCGGCCGGCTTCGATGCGCACATGCGCGACCCCCAGGCCGACCTGATGCTGGAAACCGAAGATTTCGCCTGGATCACCACCGAGCTGCGTACCCTGGCGCGCCGCCACGGTGGCGGCCGGGTGGTGTCGATGCTGGAGGGCGGATACGACCTCCAGGCGCTGGCCGAATGCAGCGTGGCCCACGTCGGCGCGCTGCGCTGAGCCGGCGCAATCCGGGCCGGCGCTGAACCCGGACCCCTTGTCGCCAATCGCCTTCATTGCCCCTATGCAAGGGATGGGGCAAGCTACGGTCCGTTTTCGCCCGAATCCGATACCGCGTGCGCCGAGCCCTCCGCCTGCTGCCCCTCCCCCTCAGCATCGCCATCTGCCTGCCGGCCCTGGCCGACGAAAAGCCGGTGAGCTGGGGCCTGTGTCCGGCCACTGACGTGCTGCCCGTCTTCAACGATGCTCCCCAAGCCGACAAGGCCGCAGCCGCCACGCGCGACCAGCAGCCCACCGACATCGAGGGCGACCAGCTGACCGGCACCTCGACGGTGCCGCAATACCAGGGCAACGTCGCGCTCAAGCGTGGCGACCAGTTCCTGGGCACCGACCACCTGAGCTTCGACACCGAAAGCGGCAATTACATCGCCGAGGGCAACGTCCGCTACCAGGACTCCTCGATCCGCATGGTCGCCAAGCGGGCCGAAGGCAACCAGGAAGCGGACACCCACAAGATTTCCGACATCCAATACCAGCTGGTGTCCCGCCGTGGCAATGGTGGCGCCGAATCGATCGACCTGCAGGGCGCCGTGGGGCAGATGCACCGCTCCACCTATACCACCTGCGATCCGTCGCAGCCGGTGTGGAAGCTGTCGGCACCGCAGATCGAAGTGGACAACGACGAAGGCTTCGGCACGGCGCGCAACGCCGTGCTGCGCATCGGCAAGGTGCCGGTGCTGTGGGCGCCCTACTTCAAGTTCCCGATCGACGACCGGCGCCAGACCGGCCTGCTGTACCCCCAGCTGGGCCTGTCCGGCCGCAACGGCTTCGATTACACCCAGCCGATCTACCTGAACCTGGCCCCGAACTACGACGACACCCTGATGCCGCGCTACATGAGCAAGCGCGGTTTCATGCTCGACAACGAGTTCCGCTATCTGTACGACGGCGGCCGCGGCGAACTGCTGACCGCCTACCTGCCCAACGACAAGCTGCGCGACAAAGACCGTGGCCGCGTCGAATACACCGGTTATCACAACGTCAACGCGCAGTGGCAGGCGCGGGCAAGCCTGGCCTGGGTCAGCGACGAGCGCTACGTGGAGGACTTCTCCAACCGGCTGCTGGGCGTGACCACGTCCAATCTGCAGAGCCAGGCGGGCATCTACGGTACCGGCGAAACCTGGTCGGCCGGGCTGATGGCCGACTACTGGCAGCTCACGGACTACACGTTGACCGAAGCGGCCCTGCCGTATTCGCGCCAGCCGCGCCTGTACCTCAACTGGGACAAGCCGCTGCTGCCGTGGCTGGAGACCGGCGTCTACGCCGAAGCCGTGCGCTTCACCCATGACGATGTCCACCAGAAGATCCGCGACGACAGCGGCGAGTACGTCCGCAATGGCGTGACCACCCGCATGGACGGCGGTTCGCGCATCGACCTCAAGCCGTACGTCTCCATGCCGTTCAGCGGCGCGGCCTGGTACGTCACCCCGACCCTGGCCTACCGGTACACCGCCTACGACCTGGAACGCGGGCTGGCCGACGACATCCGCCGCAGCCAGCTGACCCCGGAACAGTTGGCGGTTGCCACCCCCGAGCAGCTGCGCGGCAACACCTCGCCCAGCCGCAGCCTGCCGATCGGCACGATCGACGCCGGCCTGTTCTTCGACCGCGAGACCACCATCGGCGGCACCCGCTTCCTGCACACGCTGGAACCGCGCCTGTTCTACCTGCGTACGCCCTACCGCGACCAGAGCGACCTGCCGGTCTTCGATACCCGCGATTTCACCTTCAGCTGGGGCCAGCTGTTCCGCGATTCGCGCTACTCCGGCGCCGACCGCCAGAACGATGCCAACCAGCTGACGATGGCACTGAGCACCCGCTTCATCGATCAGGAGACCGGCAAGGAACGCTTCTCCGGCAGCATCGGCCAGATCCTGTATTTCGATGATTCGCGGGTGACCCTCAACAGCAGCGAGACCCCGGTCGAGAAGGGCAAATCGGCCTGGGTGGCCGACGGCAACTACGCCATCAACGACCGCTGGACCTTGGGCGCCACCTACCAGTGGGATCCCAAGTACAAGCGCGAAGACCTGGCCAGCGTGCGTGCGCGCTACCTGATGTCCAACGACGGCATCATCAACCTGAGCTACAGAAGCCGCCTGAATCCGCAGGCGTCGAACACCACGACCCGCTTCGACCGGACGCTGCTGGAGCAGGCCGACCTGTCCTTCCTGTATCCCATCAACGAGCGCTGGAGCCTGGTCGGCCGCTACTACTACTCCATCAAGGACAGTGCCCCGCTGGAAATCATCGGCGGCGTGCAGTGGGACAGCTGCTGCCTGGCCGTGCGTGCGGTGGCCCGACGCTATGTGCGCAACCGCGAGGGCGACCTGAACAACTCCTTCCAGATCGAGTTCGTCCTCAAGGGCCTGAGCTCCATCGGCCAGAACACGGACCGCACCTTGCGCCGTGCTATTCTCGGTTATTACCGCGACGACCTGTATCTCGTGCCGCCCAGCAACACCGGCGCGTCGCGGGACGACTACGATCCGAACCAGATCCCATGACCAAGACCCTTCCCGTTCTTCTCGCTTCCCTGCTGGCGGTGTCCACCGCATCGGTGCCGTTGCAGGTCCTGGCCCAGCAGAGCCAGCCGCTGGATCGAATCGCTGCCGTGGTCGACGAAGACGTCGTGCTGCAGAGCGAACTGGACCGTGCGATCCAGAACATCAAGGCCCAGTACGCCGGCCGCGAGGGCCAGCTGCCTCCGGATGACGTGCTCAGCCGCCAGGTGCTCGAGCGACTGGTCCTGGTCAAGCTGCAGGTCGCCCGCGCCGAAAGCAGCGGCATCAAGATCAGCGATCAGGAACTGAACCAGGCCCTGAACGCGATTGCCCAGCAGAACGGCTCCAGCCTGGACGCCCTTCGCCAGCGCCTGGCCAAGGACGGGATCGATTTCAACGACTTCCGTGCCTCGGTGCGCGATGAAATCACCGTGCAGCGTCTGCGCCAGAGCTTCGCCCAGAGCCGCATCAGCGTCAGCGAGGGCGAAGTGGATGCCGCGCTGAAGCAGCAGGCAACGGTGGGGACCCAGTATCACCTCGCCCACATCCTGATCGGCCTGCCCGAGGGGGCCAATGCCGACCAGATCGCCACCGGCCAGAAGAAGGCCGACGGCGTGAAGGCACTGCTGGACAAGGGCGAGCTGGACTTCAACGCGGCCGCCGTGCGCTATTCCGACAGCCCCAACGCGCTGGAAGGCGGCGACCTGGGCTGGCGTACGCTGGATGAAATCCCCAATGCGTTCGCGCAGATGATGAGCCAGATGAAGGCTGGCGACGTGATCGGTCCGCTGCGCGGCCCGAGCGGCTTCCAGCTGCTGAAGCTGGTGGAAGTGCGTGATGCCAATGCGGCGGCCGGCACCGGCAACACCGTCACCGAGTACCACGCCCGCCACATCCTGGTGCGCGTGAACGACCAGCAGGACAACGCCGCAGCCAAGGCCAAGATCGAAACGCTGCGCGCCCGCATCGCTGGCGGCGCGGACTTCCAGGCCGTGGCCAAGGAAGCCTCCGAAGACAACAACAGCAAGGGCCAGGGCGGCGATCTGGGCTGGTTCCCGGCCGATGCGTTCGGTCCGGACTTCGGCCGCCAGGTCGAAAGCGTCGCCGACGGCGGCGTGAGCCAGGCCTTCCGCACCGACGCTGGCTGGCACATCGTGCAGCGCGTGGCGACCCGCCAGACCGATGCCACCAACGACAACCAGCGTGCGCAGATCCGTGAAACGATCGGCCGCCGCAAGCTGGAGGAAGAGTACAACCGCTTCCTGCAGGAACTGCGCGGCGAAGCCTATGTCAGCTTCCGCAGCGGCGACCGGGCGGAAAACACCGCCACGCCTCCGCAGTCCTGATCGATGATCCCGCAGCTCGCGCTGGTACCGGGCGAGCCGGCCGGGATCGGTCCGGAACTCTGCCTCCGCCTCATCCAGCAGCCGCGCACCGATTGCCGGCTGCTCGCCTTCGCCGACCCGGACACCCTGCGGGCGGCGGCGGCGGCACTCGCGCTGCCCCTGCAGCTTCTGCCTGAAGACGCCATCGCCCGCGAGCCGGGCGATCTGCCGTTGTGCGAGGTGCGCAACACCACCCCGTCGCGCTTCGGCGAACCGGATCCGGCCAATGCCGGCGCCGTGATCGGCGCCCTCCTCCAGGCCGGCCAGGCCTGCCTGGACGGTCGTCTGGACGGCGTGGTCACCGGCCCGGTGCACAAGGCCGTGATCAACCAGGGCGGCATCGCCTACAGCGGCACCACCGAGCTGCTGGCCGGCCAGGCCGGGGTGGAGGTGGTGATGATGCTCGCCAACGACATCGTGCGCGTGGCCCTGGCCACCACGCACCTGCCCCTGCGCGCGGTCGCCGATGCGATCACCGCCGAGGGCCTGACGGCCACCCTGCACACCGTGCACGCCGCGCTGCGCCGCGAGTTCGGCATTGCCACGCCACGCATCGCCGTGCTCGGGCTGAATCCGCATGCCGGCGAGGACGGGCACCTGGGCCGCGAGGAGCTGGACCTGATCATCCCGCTGCTGGACCGGCTGCGGGCGCAGGGCATGGACCTGGTTGGCCCGCTGCCGGCCGACACCGCCTTCCTGCCGGCCAGACTGACCGGCTTCGACACCGTGCTGGCCATGTACCACGATCAGGGCCTGCCGGTGCTCAAGTACAGCGGCTTCGAACAGGCCGTCAACATCACCCTGGGCCTGCCCTACCCGCGCGTGGCGGTCGATCACGGCACCGCGCTGGAGCTGGCCGGCCGGGGCATCGCCGATCCCTCCAGCCTGCTTGCCGCCACGTCCCTGTGTGCCCGGCTGGCGCGCCAACGTAAACTGGTGCCATGACTTCCCCGTATTCCCCCTCCGCCGCCGGGTTCACCGCGCCGGCCAAAAAGCAGCTCGGCCAGCACTTCCTGGCCGATCGCAGCTACATCGACAAGATCGTGCTGGCCGTGAACCCCAAGGACGACGACCGGCTGGTCGAGATCGGCCCGGGTCAGGGCGCGATCACCCTGCCGCTGCTGCGCCGCCATCCGCGCCTGACCGTGATCGAGTTCGACCGCGACCTGATCGCACCGCTGACCGCCGCCGCCGCGCCGTTGGGCGAGCTGACCATCGTGCACCGCGACGTGTTGCAGGTGGACTTCACCGAGCTGGCCGACGGCGGGCAGATCCGCCTGGTCGGCAACCTGCCCTACAACATTTCCTCGCCCATCCTGTTCCATGCAATGGAACACGCCGCGGTGATCCGCGACATGCACTTCATGCTGCAGAAGGAAGTGGTGGACCGCATGGCGGCCGAACCCGGCAGCAAGGTCTATGGCCGGCTGAGCGTGATGCTGCAGGCCTGGTGCAGGGTGACCTCGCTGTTCGTGGTGCCGCCGGGTGCGTTCCGGCCGCCGCCGAAGGTGGATTCGGCCGTGGTGCGGCTGGTGCCGCGCGATCCGGCCACGGTCGGCATCCTCGACCGCAAGCGCTTCGCCGATGTGGTCCGGGCCGCCTTCGGGCAGCGCCGCAAGACCCTGCGCAACGCACTCAACAACGTGGTCAGCGCCGCACAGTTCGAGACCGCCGGCGTGCGCAGCGATGCCCGCGCCGAACAGCTCGAGGTGGCGCAGTTCATCGCGCTGGCCAACGTTCCGCACCTGGACGGCGACGACGTACCCCAGGGTTGAACGCGACGCCACGCGCCAGCCTGCGCTGCGCTCACCTCAACCTGCACAACACCCTCTAAACTGCCTGCATGAACGACGCTGCAAACTATGCGATCTCGGTCGAGGTCGCTCCGCGCTTTCTCGACGACCAGTCCACGCCGGAGGACGGACGCTATGCGTTCGCCTACACGATCCGCATCCACAACGAGGGCCGGATCGCGGCGCGGCTGGTGGCGCGGCACTGGCGCATCACCGATGCCAACGGCCGTATCGAGCATGTGGATGGCGATGGCGTGATCGGCGAGCAGCCGCGCCTGCGGCCGGGTGAAGACTTCCGTTACACCTCCGGTGTCATGCTGGAAACGGAACACGGCACGATGCAGGGGCACTACGACATGGTGGCCGACGACGGCACCGAGTTCGCCGCACCGATCGCGCCGTTCGTATTGACCGTTCCGCGCACATTGCACTGATGGAGGCGCACGCATGAGTGTCTGGGCCATCGGCGACCTGCAGGGCTGCTACGACGTCACCCAGCGGCTGCTGGAGAAGATCCGCTTCGATCCGGCGGTGGATACGCTGTGGTTCTGTGGCGACCTGGTCAACCGCGGCGGTCAGTCGCTGGAAACGCTGCGACTGGTGCATTCGCTGCGCGACAGCAGTGTGGTGGTGCTCGGCAACCACGATCTGTCGCTGCTGGCCGTGGGCGCGCGGACCGAAGAAGAGCAGCGCAAGGTCAACCCGGATCTGCTGCGCATCGTGCAGGCCGAGGACCGCGACGTCCTCCTGGACTGGCTGCGGCTGCAGAAGCTGGCCCACGTCGACCGCGACCTGGGCTGGATGATGATCCATGCCGGGCTGGCGCCGAAGTGGACCACCCAGCTGGCCGAGAAGCATGCCCGCGAAGTGGAAGTGCAGCTGCACGGCAGCGGTTACCGCAAGCTGTTCCGCAACATGTATGGCGACAAGCCGGCGTGGTCGCCGGGCCTGTCCGGCTACGACCGCTCGCGCGCGATCATCAACCTGTTCACGCGCATGCGCTACTGCACGCCGCGCGGCCGCATCGGCATCGAGGACAAGGGCACGCCGGGCACCCAGGAACAGGGGCTCTACCCCTGGTTCGAGGTGCCGGGCCGGGTGGAGCGCGACCTCAAGATCGTGTGCGGTCACTGGTCTGCGCTGGGCCTGACCATCACTCAGGGCGTGCACGCCATCGACACCGGTGCGGTGTGGGGCGGCAAGCTCACCGCGCTGCAGCTGGACACCGACGAACTGCGCGTGGTGCAGGTACCCGGCCGCGATGTCCCCAAGCCGGTCTCCGCGCCGCGACCGCCGGCACGCCGGCCGGCCAGCGAAGGCACCTCCGAAGGCCGACCTGCCCGCCAGGGCGGCCCTGGCCAACGTGACCGCCACCGCGGCACGGGTCGCCCGACGCCGCAGGTACAGGCGCAGGCCCATCCCCGGAACGCGGACGTCACCAGCGACAGCGAGTGAGGCCACAGCCGGTCCTGGCGACCGGCCCGTGCTTCAGCGACGGCGGTAGTCCACGAAATCGAACGCCACCGCGTGCCGGGCATCGGCCGGATGGTGTTCGCGCGCCACTTCGACCCACAGCGCCGGGTCAACGGCCGGGAAGTGGGTATCGGCGGCGACGACGGTATCCACCCAGGTCAGGTGCAGGTCGGTGGCCTGCGCCATGACCAGGGCGTAGATCTGCCCGCCCCCGATCACGCACAGCTCGTCGGCCCCATCGGCGCGGGCCTGCTGCAGCGCCTGTTCGACCGATTCGACTGCCTGCATGCCCTCGAACGGCACCTCGCCGGTGCGGGTGAGGACCAGATTGCGGCGGCCCGGCAACGCGCGGCCCAGCGATTCGGCGGTACGCCGGCCCATCAGGATCGGCTTGCCCACGGTCAACGCCTTGAAGCGCTTGAGGTCGTCGGGCAACTGCCACGGCAACTGGTTGTCGTGGCCGATGCCGTGCTGGCGGTCGAGGGCGGCAATCAGGGAGAGCTTCATGGCAGGTCGAATCCGGGCGGCACGGCGGCGCACAGTATACGAAGTGCCTGTTGGCGCGCGGCGAGGCCACCGGCGGCGAAGCGAAGGGCAGCCGGCTCGACGCTACCGTGCCGCGCAGCGCGCGCGCTCGGCGCGGATTGCGGCGAGCTGGCCGTCGAATCCGGCGATGTAGTCGGCGTCTTCCTCGCGGCGCGCCTGCAGCAGGTCGACGCGGTCGTTGATGACATCGGCGAGCGCCGGGGTGTCGAGCATCGCCGCCCCGAGCTCAAGCGGGGGCACATGACCAATGCGCCCGTTGAGCCTGCGCAGCTGATCCAGCGAGAACGCCGAGGCGACCACCTGGTCAACCTGCGCCAAGTGCCCCGCTTCCTGCATGGCCGGGCGCAACGGCGCGATGTAGGTCGCCGCGATCGGCGCCAGCGCGGCCTCTGCCGCGTGCCGGCAGGCCTCGGGCAGGCCCTCCGGTTCGTCCCCGGTGAAGTTGTCCAGGATCGACGCCTCGATGTCGTCCAGCAGCGCGCGGGTGTAGATCGCCAGCACGTCGTGATTGAGCCGTTGCGCCAGCGACAGCGCTTCCTCGCCAGGCCCGGCCAGCGCAGGCAGTGCCAGCGCGCCGCATACCAGGGCCGCCACGGCCCGCCACCTCCGATGTGTCACCTGCATCCTTGACCGTCCATCTCCATCTCCAGGGCCGGTCACCCTACACCAGCCCGCGCGCCCGGGGCGAGCCTCAGGCGGCGCCCCCGGCTGCGCTCAGACCGCGACCGGCGCCTTGATTGCCGGGTGCGGGTCGTAGCCGTCGATGCGGATGTCGTCGAACTGGAAGCCGAACAGGTCGGTGACCTGCGGATTCAGCCACAGCGTGGGCAGCGCGCGTGGCGTACGCGACAACTGTTCGCGGGCCTGCTCGATGTGATTCGAGTACAGGTGCGCATCGCCCAGCGTATGCACGAAATCGCCCACGCCCAGCCCGGTGGCTTGGGCGACCATGTGCGTGAGCAGCGCGTAGCTGGCGATGTTGAACGGCACGCCTAGGAAAATGTCGCCGCTGCGCTGGTAGAGCTGGCAGCTGAGCTTGCCGTCGATCACGTAGAACTGGAACAGGTTGTGGCACGGCATCAATGCCATCTGCGACAGTTCGCCCACGTTCCAGGCACTTACCACCAGGCGCCGCGAATCCGGATTGCGCTTGATCTCCTCGACCAGCCACTGCATCTGGTCGATCGAACCGCCGTCGGCGGTGGCCCAGCTGCGCCACTGTCTGCCGTACACCGGACCAAGATCGCCGTTGGCATCGGCCCACTCGTCCCAGATGCGGACCTGGTTGTCCTTGAGGTAGCCGATGTTGGTATCGCCCTTCAGGAACCACAGCAGCTCGTGGATGATCGAGCGCAGGTGCAGCTTCTTGGTGGTGACCAGCGGAAAGCCCTCACCCAGGTTGAAGCGCATCTGCCAGCCGAACACGCTGCGCGTGCCGGTGCCGGTACGGTCGGATTTCTCCGCGCCGTGGTCCAGCACGTGCTGCAGCAGATCCAGATACGGCTTCATGCCTTCGCTCCGGCCGGCGACGCCGGCAGTTGCGGCTGCAGCACCGGCGCGCGGCGCGACAGCACCAGCAGCACCAGGCCGAACACCACCAGCGGAAGGCTCAGCAGCTGGCCGCGGGTGAACCAGTCGAAGGCCAGATACACGCCGTTGTCGGGCATGCGCACGAACTCGACCGCGAAGCGGAAGATGCCGTACATCAGCGCGAACAGGCCCGCGATCACATAGCGATGGCGCGGCTTGGCCGACACCGCCCACAGCACCACGAACATCACCAGGCCTTCCAGCAGGGCTTCATACAACTGCGACGGATGGCGGGCGTACTGATTGAGCGCGCCCGTGGCGAACTGCGCCTTGAGCGTGGCGGCATCGAGCGCATTCAATGGCGCCGGCAGACCGCTGGGGAACACCACACCCCAGGTGCCGTCGGTGTACTTGCCCCACAGCTCGGCGCCGATGAAGTTGCCGATGCGGCCGAAGCCCAGGCCCAGCGGCACCAGCGGGGCCATGAAATCGATGGTGTCGAACAGGTGCAGGCGATGCCTGCGCGACCACCACCACGCCGCGAACAGCACGCCCAGCAGGCCGCCGTGGAAGCTCATGCCGCCATCCCACACCTTGAACAGCAGCAGCGGGTTGTGCAGGAAGTCGCCCAGCGCATAGAACAGCATGTAGCCCACGCGCCCGCCCACCACCACGCCGAGCATGGCGTAGAACAGCAGGTCGGAGAAGCCGTCGGCATTCACCCCCGGCAGGCGCCCGGCCGCGATGCGGCGACGCCCCAGCCACCAGGCCGCCATGAAGCCGAGCAGGTACATGATGCCGTACCAGTGCACTTTGACCGGCCCAAGCGAGATGGCGATGGGGTCGATGTCGTGGAAATAGATCATGGGCGATGCCTTGCAGGTAAGCGGCTATTCTCGGGGTACGGCCGCGCTACCTCAACCGAGCAGTTGGGGGGTGTTGGGCAGACCGTCATCCTTTGACCCGGTGCCGGGCGGATAGTGCCCGGCCAGCAGGTCGGACACTTCGTTGATCGCCTGCAGCACCGCGTCCTGCAGTTCACCCTGGCGCAGACGTGCCTGCATGTGGGCGCAGATCGCCTGCCACTGGGCCTGGCCGATCCGCCCGCGCAGGCCACGGTCGGCCACCAGTTCGATCGCGTGGTCGGCCAGCAGCAGGTACACCAGCACGCCGTTGTTGTGCTCGGTATCCCACGTGCGCAACTGGGCAAAGGCGGCTTCGGCGCGCTGGCGCGGGCTGACCCGGTGCCACAGGGCCATCAGCGGCAGGTCGCTTTCCACGGCAAACATCACCTGCCCGCCGTGGCGCCGTTCGCCGGCCGTGATCGCGTCGGTGATCGCCTGCAGCCGGGCTGGCGGGAAGGCGCGCCGCACCGACGGGGAGAAAAGATGTCGCCACCAGCGCATCACCAGCCTCCCGAGGCGCCACCGCCTCCTGAACGTCCGCCCCCACCGCCCCAGCTACCACCGCCGCCGAAGCCGCCGCCTCCTCCACCCCAGCCCCCCCCGCCGAAGCCACCGCCCCCGCCCCAGCCCCCACTGCGGGCAAAGCGGCCGGCCTTGCTCGAGGACAGACCGATGAACAGCGCCACCAGCCCGGCCAGGCCACTGGCCAGCCACAGCGAGGTGAACAGGAACGCGGCGACTGCCGCGCCGGCACCGCCCAGCAGTCCGCGCAGCGGGCGTGGCACCCCGCTCAACAGCGCACGCAGGACGCTGCCGACGAAGAAGCCGATCACCAGGGCAAAGGTCCAGCCGTCGCCATCCGGGTTGCGGGTGGCGCGGTGGTCGCTGACCGGTGCCGGCAGCTCCTCGCCGTCGATCAGTGTGACCAGCGCGCCGGTGGCCGCGGACAGGCCGCCGGCATAATCGCCGGTGCGGAACTGCGGGGCCAGGTACTCCTGGATCACGCGATTGGCGATCGCATCGGGAATCGCGCCTTCCAGCCCGTACCCCGGTTCGATGCGCACCCGGCGATCATCTTTGGCCACTACCAGCAGCACGCCGTCGTCCACGCCCTTGCGGCCGATCTGCCACTGCTCGAACACGCGCTGGGTGTACTGCTCGATCGATTCGGGCTGGGTGCTGGGCACCATCAGGATCTGCAACTGGCTGCCCTTGCGCTGCTGCAGGGCCAGCGCCTGGGCTTCAAGCGCCTGCGTCTGCGCGGCATCCAGGGTGCCGGTGGTGTCCACCACCGGCGAGGTCAACGGCGGAATCGCCGCCTGCTGGGCCCACGCCGCCGGCGCCAGGCACAGGGCGAGCAGCAGCAGGAAGCGCAGCAGGCGCGCGGTCACGGGCTCAGTGCGCCGGCTGCGGGGTCTGCGGCGCGGGCGCCGGCGCCGGAGCGGGCGCCTGCGAACCGAACTTGACCGCCGGCGGCTGGGAAATCTGCGCCTCGTTCTCGACGGTGAAGTTCGGCTTGGTCGCATAGCCGAAGATCTTGGCCGTGATCACCTGCGGGAACTGGCGGATGAAGGTGTTGTAGTCCTGCACCATCTGGATGTAGCGGCCGCGCGCCACGGTGATGCGGTTCTCCGTGCCTTCCAGCTGCGCCTGCAGATCGCGGAAGCCCTGGTCGGACTTCAGGTTGGGGTAGTTCTCGGTGACCACCAGCAGCCGCGACAACGCGCCGCTGAGTTCGCCCTGCGCCTGCTGGAACTGCTTGAGCGAGTCGGCGTCGTCGGCGTTGACGTTGACCTGGCCGACGCGGGCGCGGGCATTGGTGACGTCGGTCAGCACCTGGCGTTCCTGGTTGGCATAGCCTTCCACGGTCTGCACAAGGTTGGGGATCAGGTCGGCACGGCGCTTGTACTGGTTGAGCACTTCGGCCCAGCCGGCCTTGACCTGCTCATCCTTCTGCTGGATGGCGTTGTAGCCGCAGCCGGACAGCAGGGAGGCCAGTACGGCCAGGAACAACAGTCGGGAGAACGATCGCATGGCCGGCTCCGGCTCTCGATGACGGGAGTCCGGAGCATGCCACGAACGGGGTCGGTGCGCCGTGTTCAGCCAGATGCGACACGGCGGACCGACCCGGCCGTCACCACTGGCCGGCGCCCGGCACGTTGTGGGCCACGGCGCGGCGGCGCATCAGCAGGTTCAGCCATTCCACCAGCACCGAGAAGCCCATCGCGGCGTAGATGTAGGGCTTGGGCACGTGCACGTCCAGGCCATCCAGGATCAGCACCGCGCCGATCAGCAGGATGAAGGCCAGGGCCAGCATCTTCACGGTCGGGTTGGCATCGATGAAGCGGCCCAGCGGGTTGGCGGCCAGCAGCATCACGGCGACCGAAAGCAGGATCGCGGCGACCATCACCGGCACGTGCTCGGCGATGCCGACGGCGGTGATGACCGAATCCAGCGAGAACACGATGTCGATGATGGCGATCTGGGCGATCACCAGGCCGAACACGGCCGAGGCCTTGGTCGTGGTGGGATCTTCGTCTTCACCGCCGGTGATCAGCTCGCGGATTTCCATGCCGCCCTTGATGATCAGGAACAGGCCGCCCACGATCAGGACCAGGTCACGGATGGAGATGCCCATGCCGGCCACGGTGAACAGGTTGGCCTGCATGTGTGCCAGGTAGGCCAGCGAGACAAGCAGCAGAATGCGGGTGATGCAGGCCACCGCGATGCCGAGCTTGCGCGCGAACGGGCGGCGCGCTTCCGGCAGCTTGCTCACGGCGATCGAGATGAACACCAGGTTGTCGATGCCGAGCACGATTTCCAGCGCGCTCAGGGTCAGCAGGGTCAACCAGACATTGGGGTCGGACAGCAACTCAAGGAACATGGACTTCCATCCTTACAGGGGGGATGACGCGCCGCAGACGCGTCAGAAAAAGTGCGGTACCAGGATCAGGCCCCAGCACACCAGGACATTCATCATCAGCACGAAGACCGCGGCCGACCCCATGTCCTTGGCGCGCCCGGCCAGCTCATGGAACTCGCTGCCGTAACGTTCGATCACCGCTTCGATGGCCGAGTTGGCCAGCTCCATTGCCAGCACCAGCAGCATCGAGCCGATCATCAGCGCACGCTCGACCGGGGTCTGGCCCAGCCAGAGCGCCAGAGGTGCGAGCACCACCAGCAGGTAGACCTCCAGGCGGAACGAGGACTCGTGCAGCCAGGCTGCCCGCAGCCCCTGCCAGGACCACACCGCCGCCTTGAAGATGCGTCGCGGGCCGCGGGGCATGTGCCCCATTTCGTCAGCCACGGCAACGGACTCCACTGCGCGGGGTGGGCCGGAACAGAGGTAACAGCGCACAGCTGGCAGTCATGGGCATCGCTGAATGGGCGGTCAATCCGTCATTTTGCCACAAGCCCGTTGCCGGCACGGACGCAGGCCCGGAATGGCCCGATGGGGCACGGCGGAAACCGGGCGGAGCTTCTATGATGAATGCCCTGCCTGAATGGAGATTGCGATGACGTACCGCCGCCCCCTGCTGCTCGCCCTGGCGCTGGCCTGCGCCCTGCCGGCGCTGGCCGCGCCGCAGGTGCCGGCCCAGGTCTCCAACGTGGCCTGGGCCGGGGACATGGACCAGTTCGCCGCCGCCGACAAGGCGGCGGCGCCGCCGCGCGGCGGAATCGAGTTCATCGGCAGTTCCTCGATCCGCATGTGGGACACCCTGGCCGCCGATTTCCCGGGCCAGAAGGTGTTCAACCGCGGCTTCGGCGGATCGGAAGTGCGCGACAGCACCTGGTACGCCGACCGGATCGTGATTCCGTACGCGCCGTGCAAGGTGTTCTTCTACGCCGGTGACAACGATCTCAACAGCGGCCGCAGCCCGGCGCAGGTGCGCGACGACGTGGTGGCGTTCGTGCAGCGCGTGCACCGCGACCTGCCGAAGACGACCGTGGAAGTGATCTCGATCAAGCCCAGCCCGTCGCGCGCGCAGCTGCTGCCGGCGGTGATCGAAGCCAACGGGCTGATCCGGCAGGCGCTGGCCCGGATGCCCAACACCGGCTACACCGACATCTACACGCCAATGCTGGGTGCCGACGGCCAGCCACGCGCGTCGCTGTTCCGCGAGGACATGCTGCACATGACCCCGGACGGCTATGCGATCTGGCGCGAGGCATTGGCGCCCAAGGTACGCTGCGAATGACGGCAGCGCCCGGCGTTGCCGCAGGTCAGCGGTAGACGATCGTCGCCTGGGTGCCGACGCCGGGTTCGCTGGTCAGGGTGATCTTCCAGCCGAACCGGTCGCACAGGCGGCGCACGATCGACAGGCCCAGCCCCGTGCCCTGCGGGCGGGTCGGGTCGGCCCGGTAGAACGGCTCGAAGGCGCGGGCCAGGGCGTCGGCCGACATGCCGATGCCGGTGTCGCGCACCACCACCCGGTCCTGCTCGACGTCCACCTCGATGCTGCCTTCGTCGGTGTAGCTGCAGGCATTGCGCAGCAGATTGCTGACCACCACCTGCAGCACCCGCGGCGGCGCGTGCAGGTGCACCGGGCCTCCGCTGTGCATGTGGATCTCCACGGGCCGGCCGGCCAGCAGCTCGCGTGCGTTGTCGACCTCGTAACGCACGATGTCGTTGACATCGAACAGTTCGACCTGCGGCTCCACGTCCGCCTCGCGCGCAAGGATCAGGAACGCGTCGATCACCGCCTCCATGTCCCGCCCGGCGCGCTGGATGCGCTGCAGGCCGCGACGCAGGCGCGGAGTCATCTCCGCATCGCCCAGGGCCATGTCGCTGGCGACGCGGATCACGGTCAGCGGCGTGCGCAGCTCGTGACTGGCATCGCGGGTGAAGTTGCGCTCGCGCGCCACATGCGCACTGACCCGCGTGGCCAGCGAATGCAGCGCGGCCGCGAGCTGCCGGGTTTCACCCTGCATGTCCGCCGGCAGCTTGTCCGCCGCCAGGTCCGCCGCTTCCGGATGCCCGGGGTCCCAGCGCGAGACCCGCCGCGCCAGCCAGTTCACCGGCGACACCAGCCGTTTGGAGGCCCGGTAGGTGATCCAGGACGCGCCGTACACCGCCAGCAGGGTCAGCAGCACCGGCACGATGCCGAACCAGAAGGCCAGCATCTCCGCGCGCGAGCGCAGGAACACCAGGTACAGCTGGCCCTCCTCGCGGGCATCGACCAGGACCAGCTGGTCGTCGTCCTTCAGCTCGTGGAACCCCGGCCCCAGCGTGCGCAGGTTGGCCGGCAGGCTCAGGCTGGACTGCCCCGCCTCCAGCAGATAACCGCGGATGTTCTGGGTGTTCGGCGGCGGTTGCGCCGGCGAGGCGTCGTGGAGCTGCCAGAAATAGGCGGCTTCCTCGCGCAACGCGCTGCTGACCAGGCTGTGCTTGATGACCAGCGACACCAGCCATGCGCCCAGCAGGATGCCCAGACTGGCCAGCACGGCTTGGAGGATGAAGACGATACGTATCTTGCGCGGCAGACCGTGCGGCATTACGGGGTCCAGGGCGGTTCGCCGCGATTATAGGAAAGCGCGCCGTGATTCCATCGTGCAAGGAACCCGGACGACCGGGAAGGTGCCAGGTCGTCGAGGGTCCCAGGGCCCCGCAGGGCCCACTCGGTCATACTGTCGTCACGCGATGCGCTCAGCTCATCGGCTGGGCGATATCGGCAATCCGGTAGCCCGCACTCTGCACCGTGTGCAGCAGCGGGCGATCGAACGGCTTGTCGATGATCTTGCGCAGGTTGTACAGATGGCTGCGCAGGGTGTCCGAATCCGGCAGACCGTTGCCCCAGATCTCGCGCTCGATTTCCTGGCGCGTCACCACCCGGGGCGACTCGCGCATCAGGATCGTGAGCAGACGCAGGCCGATCGGCGACAGCTGCAGCTCGGTGCCCGCACGCGTGGCGCGCATGCTGACCGGATCGAGCACCAGGTCGGCGACCTTCAGCACTTCCGAGCCCACCTGCCGGCGCTCGCGGCGGATCAGGGCGCGCAACCGCGCTTCCAGTTCCTGGATGGCGAAGGGTTTGGTCAGGTAATCGTCGGCGCCAAAGCCCAGACCGGTCAGCTTGTCATCGAGCGTGTCGCGCGCGGTGAGCATCAACACCGGGGTGGACTTGCGGGCGTCGTTGCGCAGCCGGCGGCAGACTTCGATGCCGTCCAGACGCGGCAGCATCAGGTCCAGCACGACCACGTCATAGCTGTTTTCCGCTGCCAGGCGATAGCCGTCCAGCCCGTCCTGGGCGTAGTCGACCTCGAAGCCGCGGCCTTCCAGGTATTCACCGATCATCTCGGAGATGTTGCGGTTGTCTTCGACCACCAGCACCAGGCCGGCGGTTTCCTTTGTCTGACGCATGAGAGTCCCTCTTTCTTCAGCTTTGTGAAACATGCCGCATGGGCGGTGGACGCCGTGTGAAGCCGGTCACGACACAATCAGAGCAGGGGTCTCAGCAGGGGCCAGACGTTGTCCAGCACCCGGGGTTGCGCGGCAGCGGTGGGATGCAGACCGTCGGCCTGCATCGATCCGGGCTGCAGCGCCACCCCCTCCAGCAGGAACGGCAGCAGCGCCACTTTGTGCTGCCGCGCCAGATCGGCATAGACCTGCTTGAGCCGCTGCCGGTAGGCCGGGCCGTAGTTGGGCGGCACGTCGATGCCCAGCAGCAGCACGTTGGCCCCGGCCGCCTGGCTGGCCAGGATCATCTTCTCCAGATTGCCGCGCAGCTGGGCGGGGGTCAGCCCGCGCAGGGCATCGTTGCCGCCCAGTTCGATCACCACCACCGAGGGCCGGTGCTTCTGCAGCAGGCCCGGCAGCCGGGTCAGCGCCCCGGAGGAGGTTTCACCGCTGATGCTGGCATTGATGATCGCCGGCGGCGGTTTGATCTGTTGGTTGACCCGCTGCTGAAGCAGGTTCACCCAGCCCGAGGCCGCCGGGATATTGTGGGCGGCACTGAGGCTGTCCCCGACCACCAGCACCGCATGGCGGGGTTCCGGACCTTTGGCACACGCCAGCAGCGGCCACCACAGCAATGCTGCCAGCACCACGATCCACCCGGCCTGATGCCGCTTCCACTTCGCTCGGTACATTGGAGAATCCTCATCGACAGCCTGTCCCCCCGCAGCGCGCCCGTCGCCATTTCCGCCCACGATGTCGGCAAATCCGCCCGTGGCCCGGAGGGTGAAGTCCACATACTGGACAACATCGGCATGACCGTCCATGAAGGCGAGAGCGTGGCGATCGTCGGCGCTTCAGGTTCCGGCAAGACCACCCTGCTCGGCCTGCTCGCCGGGCTGGACCTGCCCAGCCGTGGCCGCATCACCCTGGCCGGGGAATCGCTGGACACGCTGGACGAGGAAGCCCGCGCGCAGCTGCGCGCGCGCGAGGTCGGCTTCGTGTTCCAGAGCTTCCACCTGTTGCCGGCGCTGACCGCCGAAGAGAACATCGCCCTGCCGCTGGAGCTGGCCGGGCGCGAGGATGCGGCGCGGGTGCGCGAAGTACTCGAGCAGGTCGGCCTCGGCCACCGTGCGCGCCACTATCCGCGCCAGCTCTCCGGTGGCGAGCAGCAGCGCGTGGCGCTGGCGCGCGCGTTCGTTGCACGCCCGCGCATCCTGTTCGCCGACGAGCCCACCGGCAGCCTGGACCAGGCCACCGGCCAGCAGATCAGCGACCTGCTGTTCGCGCTCAACGCCAGCAGCGACACCACGCTGGTGCTGGTCACCCACGATCTGCGCCTGGCCCAGCGGTGCGAGCGCATCTACCGCCTGGATGGCGGCCGTCTGGTCGACGCGTCCGTCGGCACGCCGGCATGAATGTCATCCGTCATGCCGCGCGGGCGCTGCGCCGCGAGTTTCTCGCCGGTGACCTGCTGACCGTGTTCGCCGCGCTGGTGCTCGGCGTGGCGGTCATGACCGCAGTCGGCACCCTGGTCAACCGGGTCACGCTGGCCCTGACCAGCAGTGCCGCCGAGATGCTCGGGGGCGACCTCGGGCTGAGCGCACGTGAGGACGTGCCGGCGCGGTTTGCCGACGCCGCGCGCACGCGCGGGCTGGCGAGCACCCGCATGGTCAGTTTCCCCAGCGTGCTGTTCCACGGCGACGACAGCCAGATGGCCAACATCAAGGCGGTCAGCGCGGGCTATCCGCTGCGCGGCGAGCTGCGCGTTGGACGTGCCCTGCACGATGCCGCCAGCGAAACCGCCGGCACGCCGCCACCGGGAGAGGCCTACGCCGATCCTCGGCTGATGCAGGCACTGGGGCTGAAAATCGGCGATGCGCTGGAGTTCGGCGCCGGGACCCTCACAGTCACCCGCGTGCTGCAGGCCGAGCCGGACACGTCCGGCGAGCTGATGCAGTTGTCGCCGCCGCTGCTGGTCAACCGTGTCGATGTCGACCGTGCCGGCCTGCTCGGTCCCGGCAGCCGCGCCTCCTACCGCATGATGTTCGCCGGGCCGCCCGAGGTGATCGCCGACTTCCGTGCATGGCTGGCGCCGCAGGCCAAGGGCTACCGCATCGTCGGCATCGCCGATACCCAGCGTGGCGTCCGCGGCGCGTTTGACCTCGCGGGCCGCTTCCTGTCGCTGGCCGCCCTGCTGGCGGTGCTGCTGGCCGGCGTGGCCACGGCCCTGGCGGCCAACCGCTTTGCGATGCGCCGGATCGACCAGGTGGCCATCCTGCGCTGCCTCGGCGCGCGCCAGCGCGACATCCTGGCCGCGATGGCGCTGCAGTTGGTGATGCTGGCCATCCCGGCCTGTCTGGCCGGCATCGGTCTGGGGCTGGCCGCGCAGGCCGGGCTGGTGCAGGCACTGGGCGGGCTGGTGCCCAACCGCCTGCCCCTGCCGCAGGCGACGCCCGCGTTGAGCGGTGCCGGCATCGGCCTGGTGCTGCTGCTCGGCTTCGGCCTGCCGCCGCTGCTGCGGCTGCGCGGGGTGCCGCCGATGCGCGTGCTCAACCGCAGTTTCGCCGCACTGCCCCCGAGCTCGTTGCTGGTCTACCTGGCGGCGCTGGCCGCCACGGTGGCGCTGACCGTACAGGCCACCGGTGATGTGCGCCTGGCGGCCTGGGTGCTTGGCGGACTGGCGGCGCTGGCCGCGCTCGCGGGCGGCGTGGGCGCGCTGCTGCTGTGGCTGCTGCGTGGCCTGCAGGGCCGCCTGCGTGGGCGCTGGAAGCTCGGGGTGGCGGCGCTGACCCGGCGCCGCGGGCTTGCAGTGATGCAGTTGGTGGGGCTGTCGCTGTCGCTGTGCGCGTTGCTGCTGCTGTCGGTGGTGGGCCCGGGCCTGCTGGCACAGTGGCGCGACCGCCTGCCCAGCGATACGCCCAATTATTTCCTGATGAACATCCAGCCCGGGCAACGCGCGGCCGTGCTGGCGACCCTGCAGGAGCTGGGCGTGATGGCGCCGGGCATCGAGCCGTTCAGCACCGGCCGCCTGCTGGCCGTCAACGACCGCGCGCCGCAGCGGCAGCAGCGCGAGGACAACAGCAACGACGACGACGATGCCAACCGCCCGGTCAACTTCTCCTGGCGGCGCGATTTCCCGCCAGCCAACCAGCTGCTGGAGGGGCGTTTCTGGGCCGTCGGGAGCACGGCGGCGGAGGCATCGATCGAGCAGGGCTGGGCCGAGCGCTATGGCATGAAACTGGGCGATACGGTGACGCTGCAGATGGGCGAACAGGAACGCCGGTTCACCATCACCAGCATCCGCAAGGCCGACTGGGATTCGTTCCGGGTCAATTTCTTCCTGCTGCTCAACGAGGGCGCGGTGGGCGATGCGCCGTACAACCTGATCACCGCGTTCCATCTGCCGCGCGCGCAGGCGCCGGCGCTGGCGGGCCTGACCCGGGAGCATCCCAACATCTCGCTGCTGGACATCGATGGCATTCTCGAGCGCGTGCGCGAGGTGGTCGATCGGGTGACCCAGGCGGTGCAACTGGTGATGGGTTTCAGCCTGCTGGCCGGGCTGCTGGTGCTGCTGGCGGCGCTCCAGGCCACGGCCGGCGAACGCCGCTATGACAGCGCCGTGCTGCGCACGCTGGGAGCGACCCGTTCCCAGCTGCGTGGGGCGGTGCTGGTGGAGTTCGGGCTGCTGGGGCTGCTGTCGGCGCTGCTGGCGGTCGCGACGGCGGCGGTGCTGGGCAGTGTGGTGGCGCGCCAGGTGTTCGAGCTGCAGCTGAGCCCGCCGTGGGGGCCGCTGCTGGTGGGCGGCGCGCTGGGCGTGCTGCTGAGCATGGCGTCGGGCTGGCTGGGCACGCGGCGCATCCTGCGCACCCCACCGGCGCTGGCATTGCGGGAGGCCTGACCGGCCAACCGGCGCGGCGGCCGCATGCTGACACACTGCTGCCGCCGCGCCCGGTATCCTGCGCGCCCCCGTTCCCAGAGATCGCCCGGATGCCCGGCACGTCATTCACCGCCTATCTGTACCCCGTGTTGCTGCTGTTGGGCAGCAACATCTTCATGACCTTCGCCTGGTACGGGCACCTCAAGTACAAAAGCGCGCCGCTGATGACGGTGATTCTGGTCAGCTGGGGCATCGCGTTCTTCGAGTACTGCCTGCAGGTGCCGGGCAACCGGCTGGGCAGCGCGGTGTATTCGGCCCCCCAGCTCAAGGGCATGCAGGAGGTGATCACACTCGTGGTGTTCGCGGTGTTCTCGGCGGTGTACCTGGAGCAGCCGTTGAAGTGGAACCACTATGCGGCGTTCTGCCTGATCGTGATCGCCGCGCTGCTGATGTTCAAGGAATAGGACGGGCCGTCTCGGCCGCCACCCCGTAGCGCCGGGCTCTGCCCGGCTGCGCGCGCAGCGCGCTTTGGGGGTATCGGCCGCGGAGAGGAGAGCAGCCGAGCAGAGCTCGGCTCTACGAGGGGGCTGCAAGCCGACCGTTGGCCTGCTACGCGCAGCGCGCCTGGGTAATTATCGGCCGCCAACCCGTAGAGCCGGGCTCTGCCCGGCTGCGCGCGCAGCGCGCCTGGGGGTATCGGCCGCGGAACGGAGAGCAGCCGAGCAGAGCTCGGCTCTACGAGGGGGCTGCAAGCCGACCGTTGCCCGGCTGCGCGCGCAGCGCGCCTGGGTAACTATCGGCCGCGGAACGGAGAGCAGCCGAGCAGAGCTCGGCTCTACGAGGGGGCTGCAAGCCGACCGTTGGCCGGCTGCGCGCGCAGCGCGCCTTGGGGTATCGGCCGCGGAGCGGATAACAGCCGGGCAGAGCCCGGCTCTACGAGGGCTGCGGTCGGCTTTGCGCGCAGCCCGTGCCCCTGCCCCGCACGGCTCAGCGGGCGGCCTCGGCCGGGGCCGTTTCGACCCACTGGGTGAACACCTTGTCGATCTCGGCGTCCTTGACCTTCCTGCCGTCCTGGATGTCCTGGGCCTGGGTGAACAGCGGGATGATCATCGCCATGCCGTCCAGCGTGGTCTTCAGGTGCACGCCCGGTGCCTTCACAAGGAAACCGTCCCAGCGCTGGCGCACGCTGGCCCAGTAGCCGGCGGTGGCGGTCCAGTAGTCGTAGGCCGGTTTGAAATCGACGTCGGTGGTCCGGTTGTAGTCGTTGAAACCGAACTCGCGCGCGATCTCCTGCTGGCTGCCATCGGCACCGCGCAGGATCTTGGTGTTGAACTGCTCGTGGGTCCAGCCCTTCGGGGTCAGCGTGTGGCGGTTGACCACGGCCAGCGCGTTGTAGTCGCTGCGTCGGGTGTACTCACGACGCGGCAGCGGGCGCCAGCTCAGGTCGCTGGTCCAGGTCGCCACGCCATTGTCGTAGGCCCACCTGCCGGTGCCGCAGTAACGCGGCGCATCGCTGACTTCATAGACACACTGCGTCCATGCACCGGCGTTGACCGCGGTCGGAATCGTGCGCACCTGCCAGGTCTGGTCGGCGCTGAATTCGAACCGGTGCGGCGCTTCGTACACCCAGTCCTGGCGCCAGTGCTTGGTCACGTGGCCGCTCTTGCCGTCCACCAGCAGATGCTGCAGGACGATGCGCCGGGGGGAGTCCTCAACCACGATCACCACTTCATTGCCGCCGCTGCGCACAGCCGGCGCGCGCTCGTAGCCGGGCTTGAGCAGCACGGTCTCATCGAAGGCGAAATCGACGATGTACTCGCCTTTCATCGCCAGGATGCTGTCGTGGTCGCGCTGCAGGTCGGAGGGCTGGGCGTGGACGACACCGCTGCCGGCAAGCAGCAGCCACGCACCGGCTGTCTGGAATTTCATCTGGAGGTCCCTTCTGGAGTGGCTTGCAAGGTGGATTACAACCGGATCAACGGCGGATCGGCGGGATCGGCGCGCGGCCCGTGGCGGGCGGCGGTGGCGCAGCAGCAGTCATCGACCCACAGCTCGCCTTCGGCGCCTTCGACATCGGCGATGTGGCGGGCGATACCCGCACCCAGCGACGACAGCGGGGCCAGGCTGGCCGCCAGGCCGAGGCCCTCCTCGGCCGCGTGCAGGCGCAGCGCGCACATGCGCCACGGCTCGCCGCCAAGACGTACCGCCAGGCGGCGCCACAGGCGCTCGGCCACGCCGCCATCGCTGATCGGCTCCGGCCGTGCCGGGAAGGCACCCACCAGCCGGTCCCAGGCCAGATAGTCGCTGTCGGGCAGCAGATACAGACGCCAGCAGCAGCGGCCGCGGACATCGACGAAGCACAGGCTTTCGCGGATGCCTTCACTGTCCATGCCTTGGCAGGCGTGGGCGGAAACCGCCCGCTTCCAGCCGCCCAGTTCGCTGCTGTCGGGTCGGTACAGGCACAGTACCGTGCCCAGTGCCGCGAGTTGTCCCGGCGTGGGCAAGGCCCTGGCGGGCAGTGCGTGGGCCAGGGGACGGAAGGCGGACAGGGCTCGGCTCATGGCGGCTACCAGCTCACGGCAAGACTGGCCGACACGGTGCGGCCGGGGTTGGTGAAACGGTCGATCACTGTACTGTTGGTCGCCAGCGTCGAGGTGATACCCGAGTAGTCGATGTAGGTGCGGTCGCCCAGATTGAACACGCCCACGTTGAGCTTGGCACCGGGCGCAACGGTCCAGTGCGCCATCAGGTCGAGCACGCCATACCCCGCCGGCGCGAAGGGCGCGACAGTACCGACCGCCGGCGGCAGGCGATCCTTGCGCCTGGCGAAGGTACCGGCCAGCTCCACGCCCCAGGTATCGCGGTCGAACGCGATGCCGAGCGTGCCGCGCAGCGGGTCGATGGATTCCAGCGGCACATCTTCGGTCTTGTTCTGGCCACGCGACCAGGCCACCGACCCGTTGAGCGACCAGCCGGCCAGCGCCGTGCTCAGCTCGCCGAAATCGACGCCAGCCTTCAGCTCTGCCCCGTAGATGTCCGCATCGGCCACGTTCTGCGACTGGAACACGATCAGGCCCTGGGCGTTGATGCCGACCTGGCGCTGGGACTCGATGAAGTCCTTGTAGTCGTTGTAGTACCCGCTCAGGCTCACGTAGGCGGCCGGGGCGATGAAACGCACACCCAGCTCCAGTCCATCGCTGGTTTCCGGCTTGAGGTCCGGATTGGGAATGGCGGTGTAACCGAACATCACGTTGGTGAAGCCCAGGTTGACGTCGTTGTACGGCGGCGAGCGGAAGCCGTGCGCATAGCCGGCGAACAGCGACCACTGGTCGGCGAAGCGCCAGACCATGCCCAGCTTCGGCGACACGCTGGTCTTGGTCAGGCCGGACACGGCCATGCCGGGGTTGTCGGCACCGAAGATGCCGTCCACCTCCGGGCGCAGCTCGTAGTGGTCCACGCGCACGCCCGGCACCAGCGAGACACGGCCGTCGGCGAAACGCATTTCATCCTGCGCGTACAGGCCCAGCTCGGTGGTCCTGCTGATCGGGAAATCACGCACCGGGAAGGCGTCGGGCAGGATCGTGGTGCTGATCGCCCCGTTGGCGAGGACCTGATAGCCATCGCGCTTCTGGCGGGTTTCGGTCCACGCGCCATCGAAGCCGTAGGTCAGCGCATGCTCGACCGCGCCGGTTTCCAGGCCCTTGTGGAACACCGCCTGCAGGCCGTACACACGCTGGTCGAAGTTGAACTCGCGGTGGCGCGTGGTGCGGTTGGCGCGGTTCTCATCGGTGCGCTGGGTGGTCTCGCTGTCCTGACGGTACACCTGCCACGACACGCTGTCGGCGACGCCCATGCCGACGTCGTCCAGCTCGTGGCGGAACGACACGCGCGCACGGGTCTGGTGGTCGCGGGCCTTCATGCCGGTGGTGGTGGTGTGGTCGATCGCCGACAGCACGTTGGTGTCCACGCTGTCTTCGTTGCCTTCCACCGTGAGCTTGAAGCGCTGGGTATCGCTGGGGGCATACACCAGCTTGCTCAGCACGCTGCGGCCATCGCGGTCCTGCGGGTTGGCCGCGGTGCGGGTGCGGTCGTTGCTGCGGACATCGCCGTTGCTCTGGGTTTCCTGGCCCTGGCGATGATTGACGTTGACCATGCCGCTCCAGTGGTCGCCGCCGAAGGCGGTGGTGGCGCTGCCAAGCAGGCCCTGCCAGTCGCCGTCATAGCCGAACTTCAGGCCGACGTAGCTGTTCCTGCCGTCCTTGAGGTAGTCGGCCGGGTCCTTGGTGACGAACGCGACCACGCCGCCCAGCGCGTCGGAGCCATACAGCGAGCTCGCCGGACCGCGCACGATCTCGACCCGCTTGAGGGTTTCCAGATCCGTGAAGTTGCGGTTGGCGTCGGCGAAGCTGCCGATGTCGAACGCCTTCGGCATGGCGATGCCATCGGTCTGGATCAGCACGCGGTTGCCGTCCAGGCCACGGATCCGGAAGCCGCCCAGTCCGAAGCGGGCCGGGCTGCTGGTGACCGACACGCCGGGCTCGTAGCGGACCAGATCCTTGATGTTCTGCGCCAGGTGGTTGTCCAGCTGCTCGCGGTCGATGACATCGACGGTGGCGGCCACGTCGCTCAGCGCGCGCTCGGTGCGCGTGGCGGTGACCTGCACGCGATCGAACTCGCGCGCGTCGTTGACGGAAGAGGGGGCGGCGTCGGCATCGGCATGCGCGGCCATCGGCAGCGCCAGCCACAAGGCGGCGCTCAGGGCAGTCGGTCGGATCGTCATGGGGTGGCGGGAAGCGGCGGGGTGCAGAAGGAGACCCCCGACCCACGCCATCGACCGGAGCCGCCGGCGAGGTGTCGAGGGGGAGAGAGCAGGAGCAGCGCGGGCCCGGGGGGAGGGGCAGGCCCGCGTGGACGGCGCCGGCATTACTTGGTCAGGATCAGCTTGTCGTTGCTGGTATGACGCAGACGGTAGAAGCGGTCGCCGTGCTGGATCAGGATTTCGCGGCGGCCCTTGAGCAGGGCTTCGCTGTCGATCACTTCTTCGGGCGGCACCACGCGTACCGGGCGGTCGCGCAGGGTGAGCGTTTCGGGGCGCAGCAGTACAGCAGCTTGAGTGTTCATCATCGTCTGGACTCGTGCGAGGGACGAGTCAAATGATAATGATTCTCAGTTGACAATCAACAACCATTCTCATTTTGATTGATGGCATTAATGATCGAACCCGTGAGTTCGATTGATCTTATCAATCGAAAGCGGCGTCCACCTGCTGCCAGACGGTCTCGTCCATCGTGTCGAACAGCCGCAGCGCGCCCAGGTTTTCCTGCAACTGCCCCACCCGGCTGGCGCCGAGGATCACGCTGGAGACATTGGGGTTGCGCAGGCACCAGGCGATGGCCAGCTGCGCCGGCGACTGGCCGAGCTGGGCGGCCAGCGCGGTAAAGCGGCGCACCTTTTCCAGCCGCTGTTCGGCCGGATCGCCGAGCACCAGGTCCTTCAGCCAGGCGGTCTGGGCCTGACCGAGCCGCGACTGCGCGTCCACCCCGGCGTTGTACTTGCCGGTCAGCAGGCCCGAGGCCAACGGTGACCAGATGGTGGTCCCCAGCCCGGCATCGGCGTACAGCGGGGCATACTCGCGTTCGACCCGGTCGCGGTGCAGCAGGTTGTACTGCGGCTGCTCCATCGAGGGGGCGTGCAGATGGCCGGCGCGGGCGATATCCACCGCTTCCTGGATCTGCGCCGCCGACCACTCCGAGGTGCCCCAGTACAGGACCTTGCCCTGCCGGATCAGGGTGTCCATTGCCTGCACGGTCTCGGCGATCGGGGTGTCCGGATCGGGACGGTGACAGTAATAAAGGTCAAGATAGTCAACCCGCAGGCGCTTGAGCGCGGCATGGCAGGCATCGGTCACATGTTTGCGCGACAGGCCATGCTGGGTCGGGCGCGGGTCATCCACGGCACCGAAGAAGACCTTGCTGGACACGCAGAAGCCGTCACGCGGCAGGCGCAGGTCGGCGATCACGTCTCCCATCACCTGCTCGGCCCGCCCGCGCGCATAGCCCTCGGCGTTGTCGAAGAAGTTGATCCCGTTGTCCCAGGCGGCCGCGATCAGGTTGCGGGCCTCGTCGCGGGCGATCTGATCCCCGAAAGTCACCCAGGCCCCGAAGGACAGGGCGGAGAGCTTCAGGCCGGTGGAGCCCAGGCGGCGGTAGAGCATGCGATTCTCCTGCTGCAGGCCCGCATCCGGGCCGGATCGATGCCTGCTAGTGTAGCCGGCGCGGGCCCGCAAACCCTTGTCGATGCTGGCCGGATCGGCGCCGATCGGCCCGCGCACGCCGCTTTTCCTTGCTCCGCCCCTGCCGCTGCTCTAGGCTTCCCGTTTTTCGCGGCGCCCCAAGGGAAGTCACATGGTCGAAGGTTTGGGCAGGATTGGCTTCGGCCTGTTCGGGTTGGTGGTGCTGATCGGCATCGCCTGGTTGTTCTCGAACAACAAGCGCGCCGTCGACTGGCGCCTGGTGGTCACCGGTATCGCGCTGCAGATCGCCTTTGCGGCGGTGGTGCTGCTGGTGCCCGGCGGCCGCGATGTCTTCGATGCGCTGGGCAAGGGCTTCGTGAAGATCCTGAGCTTCGTCAACGAAGGCTCCGGTTTCATCTTCGGCAGCCTGATGGACACCAGCAAGTTCGGCTTCATCTTCGCCTTCCAGGTGCTGCCGACCATCATCTTCTTCTCGGCGCTGATGGGCGTGATGTACCACCTCAACATCATGCAGATGATCGTGCGCGGCATGGCCTGGGCGATCACCAAGATCATGCGCGTGTCCGGTGCGGAAACCACCAGCGTCTGCGCCAGCGTCTTCATCGGCCAGACCGAGGCGCCGCTGACGGTCCGCCCCTACATCGCCAAGATGACCCAGTCCGAACTGATCACGATGATGATCGGCGGCATGGCGCACATCGCCGGTGGCGTGCTGGCTGCGTACGTGGGCATGCTCGGCGGCAACGATCCGGTGCAGCAGGCCTTCTACGCCAAGCACCTGCTGGCGGCGAGCATCATGGCCGCGCCGGCAACCCTGGTGGTGGCCAAGCTGCTGGTGCCCGAAACCGGCACCCCGCTGACCCGCGGCACCGTCAAGATGGAAGTGGAGAAGACCTCCAGCAACATCATCGATGCGGCGGCGGCCGGCGCCGGCGACGGCCTGAAGCTGGCGCTGAACATCGGCGCGATGCTGCTGGCCTTCATTGCCCTGATCGCCCTGCTCAATGCGCCGCTGACCTGGTTCGGCGAAATCTCCGGCCTGCAGGCGATGATCGGCCGTCCGACCGACCTGTCGACCATCTTCGGCTACCTGCTGGCCCCGATCGCCTGGGTGATCGGTACCCCGTGGGCCGATGCCACCACCGTGGGGTCGCTGATCGGTCAGAAGGTGGTCATCAACGAGTTCGTCGCGTACTCCAAGCTGTCGGAGATCGTGAACGGCCAGGTGCCGGGGATGACCCTGTCGGCCGAAGGACGCCTGATCGCCACCTATGCGCTGTGCGGCTTCGCCAACTTCAGCTCGATCGCAATCCAGATCGGTGGTATTGGTGGTCTGGCCCCCGAGCGTCGCCACGATCTGGCGAAGTTCGGCCTGCGCGCGGTGCTTGGCGGTACCATCGCCACCTTCATGACGGCGACCATCGCCGGCGTGCTGACGCATTTCAGCTGATATCCGTTCATTGAGAAACAGACTTTATGAGTAGCAGTGTCGTCGTTGTCGGCTCCTTCAATGTGGACCATGTGTGGCGTTGCGAATCGCTCCCGGCCCCGGGCGCGACCATCGCCGGGCGCTACAGCACCGGTCCGGGCGGCAAGGGCTTCAACCAGGCCGTCGCCGCACGTCGTGCGGGCGCGCCGACCACCTTCGTGTGCGCGCTGGGTGACGATGCCGGCGGTGCGATGGCCCGTGGCCTGGCCGCTGATGACGGCTTCACCCTGCAGGCCGAAGCCAGCACCGAGCCGACCGGCACCGGTGGCATCTACGTGGACAGCCGCGGCCGCAACACGATCGTGATCGGCCCGGGTGCCAATGCCGCCCTGAGCACCACCTACGTCGAGCAGCAGCGTGCGCTGCTGAGCGGCGCCAAGGTGGTACTGGCGCAGCTGGAGTCGCCGGTGGAGACCATCGAAGCGGCGCTGGCGATTGCCCGCGAGGCCGGTGCCACCACCGTGCTCAACGTGGCCCCGGCCGACGCCCCGTCCAGCATCGGCCTGCTCAAGCTGGCCGACGTGCTGACCCCGAACGAGACCGAGTTCGCCGCCCTGCTCGGCCGCCATGTGGGCGAGCGCGTGGATGCCAACGACGTGGCCGCGCTGGACGGCGCCAGCCTGCATGCGCTGTGCCGCAAGCTCGTCGGCAACGGCACCGTGGTGGTGACGCTGGGATCGGTGGGCGTGTTCGTGTCGCACGCCGAGGAGAACCTGCGCGGCGACACCCAGCCGTACTACCGGGTGGGCGCCGAGCAGGTGCAGGTGCTGGACACCACCGGTGCCGGCGATGCGTTCAACGGTGCGCTGGTGGCCTCCATCGCCCAGGACCCGGACGCCGCGTTCGCCCGCCATGTGCGCTTCGCCAACCAGTTCGCCGGCCGTTCCACCGAGAAGGAAGGCGCCGCCGCAGCGATGCCGCACTTCACCCCACAGGATGCTGCCACGGCCTGAGCGGCCTGGCGGAACCTGCGGTACTGACCAAGCCGGCGCCCAGCGCCGGCTTTTTCATGGGTCCACCGCGCGCGCCGACAGCATTGGCCGGATCCTGACAGCCTAAGGCCGGCCTGCGCATTGACCGTCCGGCAGGCCGGATCGACCATCGTGGCCTGCCTCATGGATCGCGTCTGCATGGATGACACCCCCTGGCTGCTGCTGGCGGCCGCAGGCACCGCGCTCGCGGTGCTGCTGCACATCGGCTGCATCATCTTCGGCGCGCGCTGGTACGCGTTCTTTGGCGCGGGCGAACGGATGGTGCGGCTGTCCCGCGCCGGCCATCCCTTCCCCACGGCAATCACCACCGCCATCACCGCGGTGCTGGCGCTATGGACGGCCTACGCCCTCTCGGCCGCGGGCTGGCTGCCGGTGCTCCCCGGCCGTCAGGAAGTCCTGGTGCTGATCATCGCGGTCCTCGGCGTGCGCGGGCTGGCCGGGCTGCTGATCGGACGGGTGCGCCCCGGCTGCAACGGCGCCCGTTTCTGGTACACCAGCTCGGCGGCCTGCCTGACGCTGGCCGGTCTCCATCTGGCCGGCAGCGTGCAGGTCTGGACGCGGCTGTAACCCCCTGCCAACCGCCCACCATCCCGCCGCGCTGGGGGCGGCGGAAGCAATCGTCAAGCATATGCTCATGACCGGAGCGCATCAGGGCCTTCCGGATCGGCCTTAACACTGGCCCGGATCGCGGTCCGGTGCGTGGTTGCCGGCCGGCGGCCGGCACTACAATGCGTGCATGCAGATTGGCCCCTACAACATCCGGCCCAACGTGGTGCTGGCGCCGATGGCCGGTGTCACCGACAAGCCGTTCCGCCTGCTGTGCAAACGGCTGGGTGCGGGCTTGGCCGCCTCGGAAATGACCATCTCCGACCCGCGTTTCTGGACCACCCGCAAGTCGCTCCACCGTATGGACCACGCCGGCGAGCCGGACCCGATCAGCGTGCAGATCGCCGGCACCGAGCCGCAGCAGCTGGCCGACGCGGCGCGTTACAACGTGGACCACGGCGCACAGATCATCGACATCAACATGGGCTGTCCGGCCAAGAAGGTGTGCAATGCCTGGGCCGGCTCGGCGCTGATGCGCGATGAGGCGCTGGTGGCGCGCATCCTCACCGCCGTGGTCGAGGCGGTGGACGTACCGGTCACGTTGAAGATCCGCACCGGCTGGGACTGCGACCACCGCAATGGTCCGCTGATCGCACACATCGCCGAGGACAGCGGCATCGCTGCGCTGGCGGTGCACGGGCGCACCCGCGACCAGCACTACACCGGCAGCGCCGAGTACGAGACCATCGCGGCGATCAAGGCCGCGCTGCGCATTCCGGTGCTGGCCAACGGCGACATCGATTCGCCGCAGAAGGCCGCGCAGGTGCTGGCCCAGACCGGCGTGGACGCGGTGATGATCGGCCGCGCCGCCCAGGGCCGTCCGTGGATCTTCCGCGAGGTCGCCCATTTCCTGGCCACCGGCACCCTGTTGCCGCCACCGACCCTGGACGAAGTCCGCGACATTCTGCTGGGCCACCTGCAGGCGCTGCACGACTTCTATGGCGAGCCGCAGGGCGTGCGCATCGCGCGCAAGCACCTGGGCTGGTACGCCAAGGACCGGCCGGAGAACGCCGCCTTCCGCGCGGTGGTCAACCGCGCCGAGGATGCCGCCAGCCAGATCGCCCTGACCACCGACTACTTCGATGCCCTCGCCGCCGGCGAGCCGGTGTCGTCTGCCGCCTGAGCCTGCCGCCATGACCCCGCCGATCACCGCACCGACCTACCTCCACGGCTTCTCCGACACCGAACAGCAGCGGCTGGTCACCCAGTCGCGCCTGTTTGAATCGAGCATTTTCAGCGGCATCGATTACGGTGGCGCCAGGCGCCTGCTGGAAGTGGGCAGCGGCGTCGGCGCGCAGACCGAGATCCTGCTGCGGCGTTTCCCGGAGCTGCACGTCACCGGTGTGGATCTGAGCGAGGCGCAACTGTCCACCGCCGCCACCAACCTGGCCCGCACGCCGTGGTGCAGCGAACGCTACGCGCTGCTGCAGGCCGACGCCGGCAACCTGCCGTTCGGCCCGCGCGAGTTCGACGCCGCCTTCCTGTGCTGGGTGCTCGAACACGTCCCCTCGCCGGCGCGGGTGCTCAATGAAGTGCGCCGCGTGCTGGTACCGGGCTCGCCGGTGTACGTGACCGAAGTGATGAACGCCTCGTTCCTGCTCGATCCGTACTCGCCGCACATCTGGCGTTACTGGATGGCCTTCAACGACTTCCAGTACGACCACGGCGGCGACCCGTTTGTCGGCGCCAAGCTGGGCAACCTGCTGCTGGCCGGCGGCTTCCGCGACGTCCACACCGAGATCAAGACCATCCACCTGGACAACCGCGAGCCGGCCCGTCGCAAGACCATGATCGCGTTCTGGGAGCAGCTGCTGCTGTCGGCAGCCGGCCCGCTGCTGGAGGCCGGCCTGGTCGACCAGGACACCGTGGACGGCATGCGCCGCGAGTTCAGCCTGGTGCAGAACGACCCCAACGCAGTGTTCTTCTTTTCCTTCGTGCAGGCCCGCGCCACGGTGTACTGACGGCCGCGGCCGCTACGCGGACAGCAGCCAGCCGACCAGGCTGAGCACCACCACCCCCGCCAGCAGCGCCCAGATCGCCATGCCACCGCGATCGCCGGCCGCCACGGTGGTGCCCACGCTCTGGATGCGCGCGCCTTCACGCGGGCGCGGTGTCGGCGTGCTGCCCACCTCCAGCGTACCCGTCCCCCGGCGCGGATTGCGCTCGGACAGCGTGTGTTCCATGCGCTGCGCGCGTTCGGGGTCGACGCTGCGCAGCGCCTCCAGCAGCACCTGCTGCTGGCGCCCGCGATCGGGCTGCGCCCTGGCCTTCTGCAGCAGTTCGCGCAGCGGTGCCGCCGGCGGCGTGGTTGACGCTGCCGGGGTCAACTGCACCAGCAGCGCGCGGTACTCCGGTGGCACATCGGCCAGCCGGGTGTAGCGCGTGCCGTTGATCTCCATGCTGAAACGTTCGCTCACGGTGCCTCCTGCCAGCCTGCCTTCGGGGCGATGACGCCGGTCGCGGTCGGTGTGCGCCAGATGCGTTGCCACATCGACGCGAACCGCCGCTCCACCCTCGCCCTGCCCTCCTTCCCTTCATACGCCGGCCGCAGCTGTCGCGGCGTGATTGCCGCCCAGCCGTCGCCCTCGGTCCGCGCCACCGCGAAGGTGAACGTGTAGTCCGGCTCCAGGCCCATGCGCAGGTCGCTGAGCTGCAGTTCGCCGTCCACCACCCGGGCGCGCATGAAGCCGCGGTTGAACCATTGCAGCCGCGCCACGGCCGGCAGAGCCGCCGCCTGGCGCAGCGCCTGCACGTTGGACGGATGGCCGTGGAAAACCATCGGGCCACGGTCGGCGACCAGCGAACGCTCGCCGATCACATAGCCGTTGGGGGTCATCGCCACCACCTGCCAGAGCAGGGTGTTGAATGGCATCGCCACCGAGAACCGGGGGGCGTCGGCCAGGCCCATCGCGGCCAGCGCGCGGTCGGCCTCGCGGTCCACCGTGTGCTTGGCCAGCAGCGACCAGCCCAGATAGCCGCTGCTGAGAACCAGCCCGGCCACCAGCGCGCGCTGCGCCAGCGGCCGCGCGCGGGCGAACCATGCCACCGTACAGCCGATCAGCAGCCACACCGTATAGCCGGGATCGATGATGAAAACGCTGGACCACATGGTCGGCGGCGGGGTGAACGGCCACCACAGCTGGGTGCCATAGACGGTGAACGCATCCAGCAGCGGATGCGTGATCAGCGCCAGCAGGATGGCCCAGAACCAGCGTCCCGGTGCCTCGGCCACCCGCCCCTTGCCGAACCGTTTGAAGCCCCACCATATCAGCGCCGCCACCCACGGCAGCACCAGCAGCGAGTGGCTGTAGCTGCGGTGCTCGGTCATCAGTGCCACCGGGTCGGCGGCGGTCGCCGCCAGCAGCAGTGCATCCAGGTCCGGCAGGGTGCCCAGGGCGGCACCGGCAAGCAGGGCGGCGCGGCGGTGGCCGGCCGGGGCGATGGCGGCGGCGACGGCGCCGCCCAGTACGATCTGGCTTAAGGAGTCCATCGGCCGATGCTAGCAGCCGGACACGCGCGATGCCGCGCGCTCAGGCGGCCTTCGGCAACCGCGCTGTGGCGGCCAGCTCCACCAGCATGTTTCCCTGGTGGTCCAGCAACCGCAGGCTGCCGTCGGGGTCCTCGACCAGCGCGGTCAGACTTTCCACCCAGTCGCCATCGTTGGCGTACACCAGCCCGTCGCGCTCGACCAGCGCGGCGCGGTGGATGTGTCCGCAGACGATGCCATCCAGCCCGCGCCGGCGCACGTCATCCAACCCGGCCTGCACGAAGCGTTCGATGTAGCGCTCGGCGGCGCCGCTGCGCTTCTTGAGAAAGTCCGACAGCGACCAGTAGCGTCGTCCCAACCGCCGCCGGACGGCATTGAGCAGATGGTTGCCGGTGAGGATGCGGTAGTAGAGCCAGTCGCCAAACCGTTCCTGCAGACCGCCGAAGTGGGTGATGCCATCGTAATCGTCGCCGTGGACCACCAGCAGCCGGCGCCCGTCGGCGGTGACGTGGATCACCCGCCGGCGGACCTGCATGGCCGGCAGCATCAGCCCGCACGCACGGCGCAGCGACGCGTCGTGGTTGCCCGGAATGTAGATGATCTCCGTGCCGGCACCGCGCAGCGCGTGCAGCGCCTGGATCACGTCGCTGTGGGCGGGCCGCCAGCTCGCCCGCCGGTGCGCCATCCACCACAGGTCGATGATGTCGCCCACCAGGTACAGCCGCTCGCAGCGCAGCTCGGCCAGGAACCGCGCCAGCTCGGTGGCGTGGCAATGGCGCGAGCCCAGGTGCACGTCGGAGAGAAATACCGCGCGCCGGTGGGGTGGCAGGCGCGTCAGTGCCTTCATGCCGGCAGCCCCGCCTGGCGCAGGTAGCGTTTGCGCTTGTGCGGGCGGATCGCGTGCAGATCCACTTCGATCAGGCCGTCGATCGAATCGCTGAAGTCCGGATCGACGCCGAAGGCCAGGAAGCGCGCGCCGCCGGGTTCGGCCAGCTCGGTGTACTGGCGGTAGAGGGTTGGCACGCCGGTGCCGAGCGCAGCCAGATTGGCCTTGAGCACGTCGAACGCGGCCGTCGCATCCAGGTCACCAAAGCACGGCGGCGCGGCGAAGTACTGGAACGGCCGGTGGGAGGCCACCAGCCCCGCCTCGCCACCGAAGTAGCGCTGGTAGTACGCCACCAGCTGCTCGCGGGCGTCCTGCGGCAGCGCGGCGCTGATCGAGACCGCGCCGAACAGGTAGCGGATGCCGGGCCGGCGCTGCAGATACGCGCCGATGCCCTGCCACAGGTAGTCCAGGCTGCGGCTGCCCCAGTAGTCGGGCACCACGAAGCTGCGGCCCAGTTCGAGTCCTTCGGCGATGCGGGGGATGGCGTCGTCGGAGTAGCGGAACAGCGACGCGCTGTAGAGCCCGGCCAGGCCGCGCTGCGCGAGGGCCTGGGCGCCGCGCATGATCCGGTAGGCCCCGGCGATGCGCTGCGCGGCACCGTCCCAGATCACGATGTGCTGGTAGTCCAGGTCGAAGGCATCCAGGTCGCTGCTGCGGCCGGTGCCTTCGCCGACCCGGCGGAACGTCAGCTCGCGCAGTCGTCCCAGCTCCAGCAGCAGCGCGCACCCGGTGCTGCAGCGGGCCAGCAGGATCTGCTTGCCATCGGCGGTCTGCCCGAGCACCTCGGCCGCGGCGATCGCGGCGGCCACCCGCGAGGGCGCGACCGGTGCGGCGAGCGGCTCGGGGCCGGCACCACCGGCCGGCGTGGCCTCAGCCTGCCGCCCCAGCGCGTACAACGCACGTCGCACCGCCAGCAGTTCGCTGCGGGTGTCGCCCTGCCCCAGCTGCATGGGCGTGCCGATGCGCAGGCGCAGCGGCCGGCCGCGATGGGCGAACATCTCCCGCGCCAGCAGCAGCGTTGCAGCCGGTTTGAACACGGTGGACACGCCATAGAACAGGGCCGAATTGCGCGCGTCCACCCGGATCGGCAGCACCGGGGCCGCCGCGTCCCGTGCCAAGCGCACGAAGCCGCGCTGCCAGCGGCCATCGCGGATCCCGCGCAACGACAGCCGCGATACTTCCCCGGCCGGAAACACGATCACGCACTGGCCCGCCGCCAGCGACTGCCCCACCGCCTGCACGCTCGGTCGCTTCGCCGTGCCGCCAAGGATGCGGACCGGCAGCAGCAGGTCCTGCAGGGGCTCGATGGCAGCCAGCAGATCGTTGGCCACGATCCGTACGTCGTGCCGGATGCGCCCGACCGCGTCCAGCAGGGCCAGCGCGTCCAGCGCACCGGAGGGGTGGTTGGCCACGATCAGCAGCGGGCCGGTGGCGGGAATCCGTGCGAGCTCGACGTCCTCAACCCGATAGCGGCCGCCCAGGAAGTCCAGGCCGGCACTGACGAAGCCAAAACCGCGCAGGCCGGCGCTGCGCTGCAGGAACGCCTCGATCCGGTTCAACTGCGACCAGCGCCCCACGCTGCGCAGCAGCGGCCTGGCCAGACGGGCCCGAGGGCCGTGGAACCACTGTGGATACCGCTCCTGGAGGCGCTGCTCGAACTGCTGCATGGCGTGCTCACTCATGCCCGGCGGCCGGATTGGCCGAGAGCGTGGCCCGCAACGAAGGCAGCGTGATGGCGGTTTGGCGGCAGATCGATGACGGCCGGCACGTGCAGGGCCGTGGATTTGTCACGCTGGTGGAACACTGGGCGGTGACGCTGGGCCCCAATGGCGTCACAGCGGGCCCTGCGACGGGCACACCGGCTTAACCTCGGGCAACTCCGGCTGGCGCACAATGCATCAGCGCGACTTGCCGTGTATCATTCGCGCCCATCTTTCCATCCGAATCAAAGGATATTACGCCTGATGTCCAGCTACCTGTTCACCTCCGAATCGGTCTCCGAAGGCCATCCGGACAAGATTGCCGACCAGATCTCCGATGCGGTGCTGGACGCGATCCTGACCCAGGACAAGCGCGCCCGCGTGGCGTGCGAGACGATGGTCAAGACCGGCGTGGCGATCGTGGCCGGTGAAATCACCACCAGCGCCTGGATCGATCTGGAAGCCCTGACCCGCAAGGTGATCCTGGACATCGGCTACGACAGCTCCGACGTGGGCTTCGACGGCGCCACCTGTGGCGTGCTGAACCTGATCGGCAAGCAGTCCCCGCACATCGCGCAGGGCGTGGATCGCAAGAAGCCCGAAGAAATGGGCGCCGGCGACCAGGGCCTGATGTTCGGCTATGCCACCAACGAAACCGACAGCTACATGCCGGCCGCGATCCACCTGTCGCACCGTCTGGTTGAGCAGCAGGCCAAGGTCCGCAAGAAGAAGAACTCGCCGCTGTCCTGGCTGCGTCCGGACGCCAAGAGCCAGGTCACCCTGCGCTATGAAAACGGCGTGGTTTCGGCCATCGACGCGGTTGTCCTGTCGACCCAGCACGCCCCGGGCGTCAAGCAGAAGGACCTGATCGAGGCCGTCCGCGAAGAGATCATCAAGCCGGTGCTGCCGGCCAAGTGGCTGCACAAGGGCACCAAGTTCCACATCAACCCGACCGGCAAGTTCGAGATCGGCGGCCCGGTGGGCGACTGCGGCCTGACCGGCCGCAAGATCATCGTCGACACCTACGGCGGCTGGGCCCGTCACGGTGGTGGCGCCTTCTCGGGCAAGGATCCGTCCAAGGTTGACCGTTCGGCCGCCTACGCTGCCCGCTACGTCGCCAAGAACGTCGTGGCTGCCGGCCTGGCCGACCGTTGCGAAGTGCAGGTCTCCTACGCCATCGGCGTGGCCGAGCCGACCTCGATCTCGGTCACCACCTTCGGCACCGGCAAGATCAGCGACGACAAGATCGAGAAGCTGATCCGCAAGCACTTCGATCTGCGCCCGTACGGCATCATCAAGATGCTGGACCTGATCCACCCGATGTACCAGCAGACCGCCGCCTACGGCCACTTCGGCCGCAAGCCGAAGGAATTCAGCTACACCGACGGTGCCGGTGAGCTGGTCAACGCGACCGCCTTCTCCTGGGAGAAGACCGATCGCGCCGCCGCCCTGCGCGCGGATGCGAAGCTGAAGTAAGAAATGGGCCGCCAACGCGGCCCACTTCCTGCGGGTGGAGCCGACCGTTGGTCGGCTGCCCCTCAAACGACGGGCCGCGAAAGCGGCCCATCGTCGTTTCAGGCGTCCGATCGCCGGCTACAATCGGCCAATGACCACCGAATTCAAATCCAACCAGCTGTCGATGACCGTGCTGATGTCCCCGGAGATGGCCAACTTCTCCGGCAAGGTCCACGGTGGCGCGGTGCTGCGCCTGCTCGACCAGGTCGCCTACGCCTGCGCCAGCCGCTATGCCGGCCGCTACGTGGTGACCCTGTCGGTGGACCAGGTGATGTTCCGCCAGCCGATCGCGGTGGGCGAGCTGGTCACCTTCCTGGCCTCGGTGAACTACACGGGCACCTCCTCGATGGAGATCGGGGTGAAAGTGGTGGCCGAAGACATCCTCAAGCGCAGCGTGCGCCACGCCAACAGCTGCTTCTTCACGATGGTGGCGGTGGACGACGAGGGCAGACCGACCCCGGTGCCGCCGCTGCAGCTGGAAACCAGCGACGAGCGCCGTCGCCATGCGGCCGCGCTGATCCGCCGCCAGCTGCGCGAGGAAATGGAACAGCGCCATCTGGAACTGCTGGCGTCCAACCCGCCCAGCCATTCGTAGCCTCCGGCGCTGCTTTCGCCTACCCGGTGTTCTGCACGCCCTGCGACACGCCGTTGACGCACGCCACCAGCGCGCGCAGCACATCGTCGTCTTCACCGCCGCTGTCGCGCCAGCGACGCAGCAGGTCCACCTGCAGCACGCTGATGGGATCAACGTAGGGGTTGCGCAGGCGGATCGACAGCGCCAGGCGCTGGTCGTGCTGCAGCAGTTCGTCCTGTCCGGTCAGCGCCAGGATCAGCGACCCGGTCAGCGCCAGCTCGCGCTGGATCTGCGGGAAGAACACCCCGTGCAGCGGGCCGGACAACCGCGAGAACTGCTCGGCGATGGTGATGTCGCCCTTGGACAGCACCATCGCGATGTCGTCCAGGAAGGTACTGAAGAACGGCCAGTCACGCGCCATCTCCTGCAGCGTGGCCTCGTGCCCGGCATCGATCGCCGCCTGCAGGCCACTGCCCACGCCATACCACCCCGGAATCACCGCCCGCGCCTGGCTCCAGGCGAAGACCCACGGAATCGCACGCAGGTTGGACAGCGCCGCGTCCTCGCCCAGCCGCCGCGACGGGCGCGAGCCCAGCGTCATCCGTTCGATCACATCGATCGGCGTGGCCTGGCGGAAGTACTGCATGAAATTCTTCTGGCCAACGAAGGCGCGGTAGGCCTCGGCACTCCTGGCCGCCACCAGGTCCATCACCGGCCGCCACTGCGCCTCGCGCGGTTCCGGCGCACGCGGACGCAGGCTGGACCGCAGCACCGCCCCGGTGGACTGCTCCAGCGAACGCAGCGCCAGCGCGCGGATGCCGTACTTGCGATGGATCACTTCGCCCTGCTCGGTCACGCGCAGGCGGCCGTCGATGCTGCCGCGCGGCGAGGCGTCCACCGCGTGGGTGGTCTTGCCGCCGCCGCGGCTGATCGACCCGCCGCGACCGTGGAAGAAGGTCAGCCGGATGCCGCTGTCGGCCGCCACCTCCAGCAGCTCCACCTGCGCACGCTGCAGCCCCCAGCGCGAGGCAGCGATGCCGCCGTCCTTGCCGCTGTCGGAGTAGCCCAGCATCACCATCTGCACATCGCCGCGGGCGGTCAGGTGCGCGCGGTACACCGGGTCGGCCAGCAGGTCCCGCAGGGTATCGGTGCCGCGCTTGAGATCATCGACCGTTTCAAACAACGGCGCGATGTCGAGCGGTACCGCCCCGGCGTCATCCACCAGACCGCCGCGCCGCGCCAGCGCCAGTACCGCCAACACATCGCTGCGGTCGTGCGCCATCGAGATGATGTAGCTGCCCAGCGCATCGGTACCGTGCCGATGGCGTGCGTCGGCCAACGCGGCGAACACCGCGTCCAGGCGTGCGCCGCCGTCGTCGGTACTGGCCGGCAGCGCCTGCTCACCGCTGGCGAACGGTGCCAGCCGCGCCGCACGGGCTACCGCGTCGGCGGCGTCCCAGGCCTCCTGCCCATCCAGCACGCTGGCCAGCGCGCGGCCATGCACGCTCGATTCCTGGCGCACATCCAGCCGCGCCAGATGGAAGCCGAAGGTGCGCACGCGCCACAGCAGGCGGCGCACCGCGAAGCCGCCGGCATGGTCGCCCTTGTTCGCGTGCAGGCTGTCCAGGATCAGCGTGAGGTCGTCTTCCAGCGCCTGCGGTGAGGCATACGCACCTGTGGCGTCATCGAGGGTGGCCTGCACGCGGGCGCGCATGCGGTCATTGAGCAGGCGATAGGGCATGTCGGCATGACGCGGACGCGAGGTGACCTGCGGCAGCAGTTCCCGGTAGTGCGCCACCCGTGCCTGCAGCGCATCGCTGACCGCCACCCGTTCGGTGGACTGGCTGAGCAGGCTGGCCAACTGCAGCAGGTCCTTCTGATAGCGCCCCAGCACCGCCTGGCGCTGCGCATCGAGCGTGGCGCGGATGGTGCCGGCATCCACGTTCGGGTTGCCGTCCATGTCGCCGCCCACCCAGGTGCCGAAACGCAGCAGGCGGGGCAGCGGCAGGTCCTCGCCGTAGGTATCGAGCAACGCCTGCTGCAGCGATTCGTACAGCACCGGGATGACCCGGTACAGCACCTGCACCAGATAGAACCCGACATGCTCGCGCTCGTCCTCCACGGTCGGGCGTACTGGCGAGGAATCGGTGGTCTGCCACGAGGCGGTCAGCGCCATGCGGAAGCGTGCGGCATCGGCGGCGGCTTCGCCCGGCGTGCGTTGGCCATCCAGGTTGTCGACCAGGCTGGCGACCATCAGCTGCTCTTTTTCCAGCAGCGCGCGGCGAACCGCTTCGGTGGGATGCGCGGTGAACACCGGTTCGATGTCGATGCGTGGCAGCCACTGCGCCAGTTCGGCCAGGGTCACGCCCTGCGCCTTGAGTTTCTGCAGCGCGTCCTGCAGGCCATCCGGCTGCGGGGCGGCGGTGCCGGCGCGCTGGTAATCGCGACGGCGGCGGATGCGGTGCACGCGCTCGGCGATGTTGACCACCTGGAAGTAGGTGCTGAACGCCCGGACCATCGCTTCGGCGCGCTCTGGCGGCAGGCCGGTCAGTGCATCGTTGAGGTCGGACAGGGGGGCGTCGCTCTCGCGCCGGGCGATGGCGCGCGTGCGCACCTGTTCCACGTCCTCGTAGAACTGCGTGGAGACCTGCTCGGCGAGCAGGTCGCCGACCAGTGCGCCAAGCCGGCGTACGTCATCGCGCAGGGGAATATCGGGAGTGGCAAATACGATGCTGCTGCGGTACTCGTTCATCTGCGACGCACTGGCCTCGGGAACGGAATCCGATCCAGCCTACCGCAGAACAATGGTTTCATCTGGTAGTGCCGGCCAGCGGCCGGCACCTCCCGTGAACCTGTGTTTCATTCACCGGCCGGTGCGTTGCCCTCGGGCTCCATACCGGCCGGCGGCCGTTGCCCGTGGCGTCAGCGCTTCTTCTTGATCGGCTTGCCCGGCCCGATGGTCTTTTCCAGCCAACGCTCGCTCTCGGCCAGCATGGTCATGATCGATTCGCGCGCGCGGTAAGCGTGCGATTCGTTCGGCAGCATCACCAACCGTGCGTCGCCGCCCAGGCCCTTCACTGCGGCGAACATGCGCTCGCTCTGGATCGGGAACGTGCCGGAGTTGTTGTCGTCCACGCCGTGGATGAAGAGGATCGGATCCTTGATCCTGTCGGCGTAGTTGAACGGCGACATCTTCTGGTAGACGTCCTGCGCCTGCCAGTAGTTGCGCTCCTCGGCCTGGAAACCGAACGGGGTCAGCGTGCGGTTGTAGGCGCCACTGCGGGCGATGCCGGCCTTGAACAGGCGCGTGTGCGCGAGCAGGTTGGCGGTCATGAACGCGCCGTAGGAATGGCCGCCGATGGCGATGTGATCGCGATCGGTCACGCCACGGCGCACCACTTCATCCACCGCTGCTTCGGCGTTGGCGATCAGCTGCGGCAGGTAGGTGTCGTTGGGTTCCTTGTCACCTTCGCCGATGATCGGCATCGACGGGCTGACCAGCACCGCATAGCCCTTGGCCAGGAACGCCTGCGGGCCCCAGTAGCTGATCGCGTTGAAGCGATACGGCGAATCGGTGACCTGGCTGGCAGCCGCGGCGGTTTTGAACTCGCCCGGGTAGGCCCACATCAGCAAGGGCAGCGGGCCGTCCTTCTTCGCGTTGTAGCCCGGCGGCAGCATCAGCGTCGCGGTAAGGTCCACGCCATCGTTGCGCTTGTAGCGGATCTGCTCCTTGCTCACCCCACGCAGCTGCGGCAGCGGGTGCTGGAAGCGGGTCAACGCGCGCGGCGCGGCGCTGGCATCGGACAGCGACTGCACGTAGAAGTTGGACGGCTCGTCAGGCGATTCGCGGGTCAGCAGCAGCGAGGTGCCTTCCTGGTCGAGCAGCGCCTGCGGCAACGCATAGGACGGCGCCTGCGAGTGGAACAGACGGGTGGTCTGCCGGCTCTCCAGGTCCAGACGATCAACGAACGGACGGTCGCCTTCCGGCGATGCGCCCTGCCCGATCAGGAAGATGCTGCGGCCATCGGCACTGACCTGCAGGCGCGCGCGCCCGTTGACGTCGCGCACCATCGCCGGGCGACCCGGGTCGTTGTAGCGGTCCTGCGAAGACCGGGCCGACAGCAGTTCCGGCGCCTTGTCCGGCTGGTCCGGCGCGATCCGCCACTGCTTCACCTCGCGGCTCTTCCACCACGATTCATTGAGCAGCGCCAGATCACCACGGCCCCACTGGATGCCGGCATAGCGGCTGCCCAGCTGCGCCACGGTGACCGGCGGCCTGTCGAACGGCGCGGCCTGCATCAGCACCGCGTCGCGCACCTTGGCCTCGCGAGCCGGATCGCCGCCGTCCTGGGCCTCGGCCCAGACCAGGGTGGCCGGTGCGTCGGCGCGCCAGCTGATGCTGCGCACACCGGTCGGCACGGCGTCGTTGCCGGTCGGCAGGCCTTCCACCAGCGGCGGGGTGCTGACGGTGTGCTGCAGCGAGCCGTCCTGCGCGGACAGCACTTCGATGCGGCGGGCGAAATCGTCGGCCGGCACCAGATAGGAGTACGGGCGCAGCACGCGCTCGGCGAGCAGGTGACGCCCATCCGGCGACACGCTCACATCCAGGTACACCCCGGCGGTGGACAGCGGTGCGGCCTCGCCGTTGAGGGCCACGCGTGCCGGCTGCGCGCTGGCGTAGTAATCGAACAGGCGCGCATCGGCCTCGTTCTTCAGCAGGTCCTGGTAGGTACGGATCGAGCGCACGCCCGCATCCGCATCGGTCTGCTGGATCGCCGGGCCGGTCGGGATGCCGCCGGCGGCCGGTGCGGGGCCCTGGCCCTTGAGCTGCTGCATCACCAGCAGGCCGCGGCTGTCGGGCAGCCAGCTGTAACCATCGCCCATCACCGTGTTGAGATCGGCAAGCAGGCGTCGCGCCGACCCGGCCGCGACATCCACGATCCACAGTTCATTGGCACCGGTGGGGGCGTGCACCTGGTTGAACGCCAGGTACTTCTGGTCCGGCGACCACGCCAGCGTGGCGATCGACAACGGCTGCGGCAGGCCGCTGATCTGGCGCTCCCTGCCATCGGCCACGTTCAGCAGCCACAGCTTGTCGCCGAAGCTGAAGCGGCTGGACGAATGCGTGGCCGGGTTGATGCGCAGGCCGGCCAGCTTCAGTTCGGGCTGGGCGACAACGCTGATCGAGGGCAGCGGCGGGGTCTGCAGCATGGCCGCGATGTCGCGGCGCGGCGACAGGCTCAGGGTCGGCGCACGCGGTGCGTCCACCACGGCCTGCAGGGCGGCCGACGGCAGCTCGTAGCCCTGCTCGCCCTTGGCGGCCGCCACCTGCTGGGTGTGGGTCTGGGCAGCGGGCGCGGCCAGACCCAACGGGGCCACCGCAAGCAGTGCCATGCCCACGATCAGGCTGCCCCAGCGCGCGCGGCGCTGGCGATCATTGCGTGTCATCTTCGATCCCTATGTTGGTGCAAACCTTGGACCTTAACAGCCGCGCGCCGATCGCCCCCCTGCCGATGGTTGGGGGCCGGGACCGATTCATGCCGACCGCCCCTGCCGCGATATAATGGGCGACCCTCCACCGAGGGGCGCTGCGACCGTGCCGGACCCTGTCCGGCCGGCCAGGCTCGGTGGCCAGGATTGGTTCCAACGGCGCCCGGCGAATGCGAGTCCCCTCGGACCCGCAACTACCGGAGCTTACGAATGAACGCTGTTGCCAAGACCTTCTCGACCGAAGGCGACTACAAGGTCGCCGATATCTCGCTGGCCGATTGGGGCCGCAAGGAACTGGATATCGCCGAGCACGAAATGCCGGGCCTGATGTCGATCCGCCGCAAGCACGCCGCCACCCTGCCGCTGAAGGGCGTGCGCGTGACCGGCTCGCTGCACATGACCATCCAGACCGCCGTGCTGATCGAAACGCTGAAGGACATCGGCGCCGACGTGCGCTGGGCCTCGTGCAACATCTTCTCCACCCAGGACCATGCCGCCGCGGCGATCGCCAAGTCCGGCACGCCGGTGTTCGCCTGGAAGGGCGAGTCGCTGGAAGAGTACTGGGACTGCACCCTGGACGCGCTGACCTTCACCCTGCCCGACGGCACCCTGACCGGCCCGGAGCTGGTGGTGGACGACGGCGGCGACGTCACCCTGCTGATCCACAAGGGGTATGAACTCGAAAACGGCAGCACCTGGGTCGACGAGAAGGCCGCCTCGCACGAAGAACAGGTCATCAAGAACCTGCTCAAGCGCGTGGCCAAGGAGCGCCCGGGTTACTGGGGCCGTGTGGTCAAGGACTGGAAGGGCGTCTCCGAAGAGACCACCACCGGCGTGCACCGCCTGTACCAGCTGGCCCAGGCCGGCACCCTGCTGATCCCGGCGATCAACGTCAACGACTCGGTCACCAAGAGCAAGTTCGACAATCTGTACGGCTGCCGCGAGTCGCTGGCCGACGGGCTCAAGCGCGCGATGGACGTGATGCTGGCCGGCAAGGTCGCCGTGGTGTGCGGCTACGGCGACGTGGGCAAGGGCTGTGCCGCCTCGCTGCGCGCCTACGGCGCCCGCGTGGTGGTCACCGAGATCGATCCGATCTGCGCCCTGCAGGCCGCGATGGAAGGCTTCGAGGTCAACACCATCGAATCCACCCTGGGCCGTGCCGATCTGTACGTCACCACGACCGGCAACAAGGACATCATCCGCATCGAGCACCTGAGCGCGATGAAGGACCAGGCCATCGTCTGCAACATCGGCCACTTCGACAACGAGATCCAGGTCGACGCGCTGGTCAGCTACCCGGGCGTGCAGCAGATCAACATCAAGCCGCAGGTGGACAAGTACGTGTTCCCCAACGGCAACGCGATCTTCCTGCTGGCTGAGGGCCGCCTGGTGAACCTGGGCTGCGCCACCGGCCACCCGAGCTTTGTGATGTCCAACTCGTTCGCCAACCAGACCCTCGCCCAGATCGACCTGTGGGCGAACAAGGACCGCTACGAGAAGAAGGTGTACCTGCTGCCCAAGCACCTGGACGAAGAAGTGGCCCGCCTGCACCTGGAGAAGATCGGCGTGAAGCTGACCACCCTCACCCAGGAACAGGCCGACTACATCGGCGTGCCGGTGGAAGGTCCGTTCAAGCCGGATCATTACCGCTACTGATCGGCCTGCCGGTCCAGTTGCATTGAAACGAAACGGGCGCCGCAAGGTGCCCGTTTTTTTTGTCTCGCCTTCCCCGATAGCCTCGGTCAAGCCAACACCCCCGCAGCACCGCTACGATGCACGGGCACCCGGCTCCAAGGAACTGCCATGACCCCGGCCATCAACCTGCTCAAGAAGCTTGGCATCGCCCACCGCGTGCTGTCCTACACGCATGACCCCACGGCCGACTCCTACGGTGGCGAAGCGGTACAGCAGCTCGGGCTGGACCCCGCCCAGGTGTTCAAGACCCTGCTCGCCAGTACCGACACACACGAACTGCTGGTGGCGATCGTGCCTGTCAGCGGCACGCTCGATCTGAAGGCGCTGGCCGAGGCAGCCGGTTGCCGCAAGTGCGGGATGGCCAAGGTCGACGAGGCGCAGCGCGCCACTGGCTATCTGGTGGGCGGGATCAGCCCGCTGGGGCAGAAGAAGCGGCTGCGCAGCTTCGTGGACGCCAGCGCGGCGGCGCTGCCCACCGTGCACGTCAGCGCCGGACGCCGTGGTCTGGAAGTGGCCCTGGCCCCGGCCGACCTGCTGCAGCTCACCCACGGCGCGTATGCACCGATCGGCAGATCGGCATGATCGGACGCCTGTTCGAGCGCCTGATGGGGGCGTCCCTGCCGACGCTGCAGGAAGGTCGCCCAGGCACTGCCCTGCTGCAGGCGCTGGGCAGTGGCGATTACGGCCGGTTGCGCACGGCGGCCGCCACCGTCGCCCTCACCCGCGATGCGGGTGTGCTGGACGACCTGGTTGCACAGTTGCCCTACGTGGAGGCCGCCCGGGCGCGCTACACCACAGACCCCAGGTGGATCCGCGAACACTACGAACTGGACTTCGTGCTGCGCAAGCTGCGCCACTGGCGTGACGGCAGTGGATGCCTGTGCCAGCTGTATCCGCACTGGATGCATTATCAGCCCGGCCGCGAAGTCGCCAGCGGCCACGTGCTGCCCCTCGCCACCGGCGTGGCCGACGGCGGCTGGGGCGATACGCTGGACGCCACCTGCACTGTATGCGGGCGGGGATGGCGCTGCACCGACCGCGAGTACCACGCGCCGTGGTGGGAATGGACCCCACGTCCACCTGCGTAGGCGGGCGCTACTCCAGGTTGTAGGTCACGGTACCGGGCATCACGCTCATGCCCGGCGCCGCGAGACCGGGCCGGGTCGGTTCGAACCGCCAGGGCGCCGTCTGCGCCACCGCCGCCTCATCGAGAACCTCATGGCCGCTGGACGTCGCCAGCACGGCCGCCCTCACCCGTCCGGTGCCATCGACAAGTGTTCTGAGCACGGTCCGGCCCTGCAGTCCATCGCGCTGCGCCTGCGCCGGATAGCGGAAGGACATGTTGTGCAGCCGGCCCCAGAACCGCTCTCCCGTCGGCAACAGCGGCTTGCCGGCAGGCAGTGCGCAGCGCGCCGGCAGCGTCGCCTCTGCTGCCAGCCCGACCTGCGGGTCCGGCTTCAGCGTCACTGCGCCCTTGCAGGCGATCTGTGCGATCGCCTCGAGCATGCGTTGCTGGCGTTCCAGGGCGGATGCCGTGTCCGCCTCGATGCGGATGACACACTGCCCGGCCTGCGGCTGCGCGACCAGGCGGTTCACCTGGGCGTCCTGGATGGGCGCCAGGTCCGTCAATCCGCCGCACGGGCCACTGCGGTTGACGCCGGCTGCCTGCACCGGCACGCACATCGCCACGGCCATTGCTCCCAGCGCGATCGCGCCCGTCATCCGTGCCTGCATTGTCTGCGCTCCCTGTCTGTGCCTGTCGCCATGATAGCCAGCCCGGCGACAGGCACTGCTTCACACCCGGCAGCTCATGGACGCCAGTTGGCATTGCAGTCCCAGAATGCCACCGCGCGTGCATAGGCCTCCCGGTCCAGCGGCACGCCCGAGCCGCCCTCTTCCACCCCCAGCGCATTGCGCATCATGGTGATCGGCGCCATCGGCACCTCCTCCGGCTCGGCGGTGTAGATGCAGCCGACGATGCCCCAGTCCGCGTCGATGGGCGATCCTTCCCTGGCCAGTTGCGCGGCGCTGTACAGGATCACCACCAGGTAGTTGGCGCGGGGCGATTCCACGCCCTCGAACCAGCGCACCAGCACCGGCAGCTCGTCGCGGTTGCGTGCCTCGTAGGCGCTATGCAGCTGGTGGCGGTTGGCGTCGGTGATCGGCACCGTGAGACAGCGCGTACTGGTCCAGTTCTCGTACACATGCAGCTTGCAGAACGGCGCATAGCCGTCCAGCACCTTCAGTGGCGCATGCGCGTTGAGGTGCGCCTGGAACTGCTCGGCGCTGCAGTCCTGGATGGTGTTGGCCCGCGGCACGCGCGGGAACAGGCGGGGTCGGGCGAATTCGGTGAGGACGATGGACATGATGTGTTCGGCGGAGAAACTGCGCTTAGGTTAGCGCGACGTCCTCCCCTACAGTGCCATCCGCTCACGCAGTTCGCGCGCCTGCCGGCGCGATACCTCGACCTGGCTGCCGTCGTCGAGCACCAGATCGTAGCCATCGCCGATGCTGGGCTCCACCGCGCGGATGCGCCTCAGGTTGACCAGCGTAGTGCGATTGGCGCGGAAGAACAGCGCCGGGTCCATGCGTGCTTCCAGCGTGGTGAGGCTGCGCGCCAGCACGGCGTTCTGGTCGCGGAACCAGAGGCGCGCGTAGTTGCCGTCCACCACGATCCGGCGGATCTCGCCCAGGGCCACGAACCAGCAGCGCTCGCCGTCGCGCAGGAAGACCTGGTCGTCCACACCCAGCCGATCGCGGGGTGCGGCGGCCGCTGCATCGACACGCGCCAGCCGTGCCTGCGCCCGCGCCACGGCGGACTGCAGCCGCGTCGCGTCGACCGGTTTGACCAGGTAATCCAGCGCATCACGCTCGAACGCCCGCACCGCGTAGTGGTCGTACGCGGTGACGAACACCACCAGAGGAAGGGCCTCGATGCCCTCCAGGACATCGAACCCGCTGCCGGTCGGCATCTGCACGTCCAGCAGCACCAGGTCCGGATGCAGCCGGGCGATCGCCTCGCGCGCGGCGGGTACGTCGTCCGCGTCACCCACCCACTGCACGCCCTCGATCCCGGCCAGCAGCGTGCGCAGTTCCAGCCGCGCCAGCCGCGCATCGTCCACCACCAGCACCCGCAACGGCGCGGTCACTGCCGTACCTCCAGCTGCGCCAGCATGGCATCGCCCTCGCGCAGCAGCTGCAACCGCCCCTGTGCCGATGTTGCCTGACCATCGCCAATGCCCAGCTGCGCACGCAGGTAGGCCAGGCCAACACCATGTCCTTCACCGGGCGGAGCGGTACCCACCGGGTTGCGTACCTGCAGGTGCAGCTGTCCAGCGACCAGGCGCGCGGCAATCTGCAGATCTCCACCGCCACAGGTCACCGCGATGCCGTGCTTGATCGCGTTTTCCACCAGCAGCTGCAGCGCCATCGGCGGCAGGCGCGCGGCCAGCGCCGCGGTCTCGATATCGACCCGCACGCGCAGACGCGCTTCGTAATGGATTGCCTCCACCGCCAGATAGTCCTGGACCACCCGCCATTCCTCCGCCAACGCGACCCACCCAGCGTCGGTGTGGGTCAGTGCGTGGCGCAAGGTGCCCGACAGGTGGGTCACCATGTCGCGCGCGCGCACCGGATCTTCATGGATCAATGCACGCAGGTTGTTGAGTGCATTGAAGACGAAATGGGGATTGAGCCGGGCGCGCAGTGCCTGGTGCTCCAGCGTGACCCGCTGGGCCTCTGCCCGCAGCTGCGCCATTTCGCTGTCGCGGGCGCGCAGCAGGGCACGACGACCGGCCCACAGCGCGCACCACGCCGCAAGCATCACCGCGCTGTTGAGCCAGTAGCCGAACAGCGCGAACGGCCGGTAATCGGCCCGCTGACCGGGCAGGCGTACCCAGTCCAGCTGCAGTGCAGGCAACAGCAGCAGGGCAGTGCCCACCTGGACCAGCGTGCTGCCGATCACCACTGCCAGCAGCAGGCGCCAGCCCAAGGCCAGCGCGTCGTGCTGCAGCCAGCCGGCGCGCAGCGCATGGAACCGGATCGCCGCGCTGGCGAGGAACAGCCCCACGCCCACACTGGCCGAGATCAGCAGCATGCCCGACCACTGGCCGACATAGCCGATGCCGAGCATCGTGCAGACGGCCAGATAGGTCAGCCATACCGCCGCATTGCGCCACCAGAACGCGTTGTCGCCTGTTGCCTGCATGCCGGTCGAGCTCTCCGCGTGGGCGATCAGTGGCGTGCAGGCAGGTCGAGGAAGCGACGCACCTGTGCCTGCAGCCAGCGCGGATCATCCCACATCAGGAAGTGGTAGCCGTCGGCGCTCATCTCGATGCGCGCCGACGGCAGACGTGCGTACTGCCCGGCGAAGGTTGCACGGGTGGACGCGAGCGTGGCGCCGTACGGCTGGTAGGCCGCCCACGCACCGAGCACCAGCACCGGCGCGGTGATCGCGGCGATCGGCTCGCGCAGATCGGTCATGCTCATTGAGTACATCGCATTGGCGGTGGTGGCCCGGTCGCTGTCGCGCCCCCACTGCTGCAGCGTGGCCAGGTGCTCGGGTGAGCGGGTCATGCTGGCCAGGAAGCGGTCGGTGCTGGCGCGGTACGCGGCGTCCTCGACCGCCATCAGGGTGCTGCGTTCCTGGGCGGCGGCGGCTCTGCGCAGCGCCGGGGTCGCGGCCGGATCGCGGACGGCGTCAAGATAGGGCAAGGCATCGACGATCACCAATGGCCCGACCCGGTCCGGCGCCTCGATCGCCATCTGCAGGGCCACCACACCGCCCAGGCTGTGGCCGATCACCGCCGGATGCTCCAGCCGCTGTGCGGCGGCATAAGCCAGCAGCCGGTCGCGCATCGCCACGAGAAAGTCATCGCTGGCCACCGGCGGCGCTCCGGCAAAACCGGGCAGCTGCACCAGATGGCACTGCACCTGCGGCTGCAGTGCGGCGCAGGTATCGCGCCACACCTCGGCCCCACTGTTGAGGCCGGGGATCATCAGCACCGGGCGGCCGCTGCCGATCACCTCGACCTGCAGATCCTGGAAGCGCGCGGGCGCTGGGTGGACCGGGGGGGCCAGGACGGCCCACGCCGTCAGCGCGAGCGCGATCCACGGAGCGAGGGAGCGGAGGGGGCGGTGGCGTTCGGTCGACATGGCAGGCTCCTGCTGGGTGAGTACACAGCGTGGCGCGGGTCGACGCGGGCGGGGGCGGTGAGATGAGCAGCGGCCGCAGACGGCGGGTGAGCGGTCGCGGGGGACCGATGACGCGGCACGGCTCAATCGTCCGGCGCACCCAGGATTGCCTGCAGTGCGCCTGCGAGCGACGGATGCTGGAAGGTGAAGCCCTCGGCCAGCGCATGCGCGGGCTGTACGTTCTGGCCGGTCAGCAGCAGGCCGGCCCGTTCGCCGAAGGCCAGCCGCAGCGCGAACGCCGGGGTGGTCAGCCGCGCGGGACGCTGCAGGACCTCGCCCAGCGTGGTGGCGAAGGTGCGGTTGGTGACCGTGCCCGGCGCGGTGCCGTTGTAGGCCCCCCGTGCCCGCCCGTTGGCGAGCAGCCACAGGATCATGCCGACCAGGTCCTCACGATGGATCCAGCTCATCCACTGCCGGCCATCGCCCATCGGTCCACCGAGCCCCATCCGGAACGGCGGCAGCATTTTCTGCAGCGCCCCGCCCTCGCGTTCGAGCACGATGCCGGTCCGCAGCACGCAGGTGCGCACTCCCAGGGCCTCGGCCTTCAACGCTTCGGCTTCCCACTGGCGACACAGCATCGCCGCGAAGTCGTGGCCCGGCGACGCGGTTTCGTCCAGCGGCGTACTGTCGCGCGGGCCGTACCAGCCGATCGCCGACCCCGACACCAGTACCTGCGGCCGCTCCGGCAGCGCCGCCATCCAGGCCAGCAATGCCTGTGTGGTTCCGATCCGGGAGTCATGCAGCGCCTGCTTGCGCGCCTCGCTCCAGCGTTCGTCCATCAGCGGCTCACCGGCAAGGTTGACCACCGCCTGGACCGGGCCGACCTCGGCCAGCGTGCCGACGCTGTGGATGCCCGGCTGCGGGGTGCGGCCGGGCCGGCGGGTCAGCACGATGGGCGTGTGACCGTCGGCCAGCAGCCGCGCGCACAGGCGGCGGCCGATGAAGCCGGTGCCACCGGTAATGAGAATCTGCATGGCGGGTACTCCTGGACAGTGCCGCCACTGTAAGCCGGACCCTGTGCAAGGCGCATGGCGTTCACTTCACTTTCATCGCGATGAAGAGATATGATTGCATCACCCCCGTCGCCGCGCCCGCCCATGACTGCCATCAGCTTCGAGTTCTACCCGCCCAAGACCGACGAGCAGCGCGCCCAGCTCGACCGTACCGCGAGCAGGCTGAAGGCATTCGCGCCCGAGTACGTCTCGTGTACGTTCGGCGCCGGCGGCTCGACCCTCAGCTATACCTCCGAGACGGTGCGCCACCTCAACCAGCACCACGGCTTCGAGGCGGCCCCGCACCTGTCCTGCGTCGGCGGCAGCCGCGAGGAGATCCGCGAACTGCTCAAGCTGTACCGTGCCATCGGCTGCCGCCGCATCGTCGCACTGCGCGGTGATCTGCCGTCGGGCATGGGCCACCCCGGTGACCTGCGCTATGCCGCCGAGCTGATCAGCTTCATCCGCGCCGAGCATGGCGACGCGTTCCGCATCGAGGTCGGCGCCTACCCCGAAACGCACCCGCAGGCCAACGACGCGCTGCTGGACCTGAAGCACTTCAAGGCCAAGATCGATGCCGGCGCCGATGCGGCGATCACCCAGTACTTCTTCAATGCCGATGCCTACTTCCACTTCGTGGACGCGGTACGCAGGCTGGGGGTGAGCGTGCCGATCGTGCCGGGCATCATGCCGATCTCCAATTTCAGCCAGCTGCGCCGGTTCTCCGAACAGTGCGGCGCGGAAATCCCACGCTGGATCGGCAAGCGCATGCAGGCTTACGGCGATGACGCCGAGTCGGTGCGCGCCTTCGGTGCCGAGGTGGTCGCCAGCCTGTGCGAGCGGCTGGTGGCCGGCGGCGCGCCGGGCCTGCACTTCTACACCCTCAATCTGGCCAAGCCCACCACCCAGGTGCTGAAACTGCTGCGCGGCTGAGCGACGGCGCTCAATCGCTTGCAGATAACGGCGCGGCCGCTACGCTGCAGCGATGCGAACGACCGTGCTCCTGCTGCTTGCGTGCCTGCCCTGCCTCCCCACGCCGGCCGGGGCACAGGCGTCGCGCGTGAACCGCTGCACCACCGCGCAGGGCGACACCGTGTTCACCGACCGCAGCTGCGATGCGCTGGGTGCCACCACACGAATGCCGGCGCGCGTGCCGCAGGTCGGCAACACCGGCATGTTCCGCGCCGGCTGCGCGCGGCGGCTGAGCGAACTGACCGGGCAGATCCGCGATGCGGTGAGCACCCGCGACGTCAACCGGCTGTCCTCGATCTACCTGTGGAACAACGTGTCCGACGCCACCGCCAACCACATCATCGGACGGCTGGAGACGGTGGTGCAGCGCCCGTTGATCGATATCGCGCCGGTGTACCCCGATGCGGTGGACGTAGCGCCGGCCAGCCTCACGGTTCCCGGCAGCACCGACCCGCTGCCCGCGCCGGTCGCGCGCCCGCGCCCGATCGGCCTGCGCCTGGAGCAGACCCTGGCCAACTCGGTCACGCCGGCCCGCACGGTGTTCGGGCTACGGCGTCAGTACGGCTGTTTCTGGATCACACTGTAGGCCACAGGCTGCGGATGGCGGCGATGCCCTGGGCGCCGTGGCGACGCGACTCGGCGATATCGGCCGGGGCCAGGCCGCCGAGCGCGTACAGCGGCAGCGAGACCTGCGCCCGCAAGGCCTCGAAGGCCTCCCATCCCAATGGTGTCGCGCCAGGGTGGCTGGGGGTGGCCTGCACCGGCCCCAGCACCGCGAAGTCGCAGCCGAGCCGCTGTGCGGCCTGCAGCTGCGTCAGGTCGTGGCAGGAGGCTCCCACCAGCTGCCCGGCCGGCAGCGGACGGGCGTCCAGCTGCAGGAGCTGCTCGCTGCCCAGGTGCACGCCCACCCCCAGCCGCCCGGCCAACGCGATGTCGCGGTTGAGCAGCCACTGCGCCCGGTTGCCGTGGGCCCGGATCGCCGCCTCGGCCAGCGCGGCCCGGGCGGGGCTGTCGGGGGTGCGCAGATGCACGCGGCGCACGCCGGCATCCAACGCTGCACCCAGCCGCTGCAGCCAGTGCGGATGGTCGTGCTCGCCAGCGGGTTCCGGGGTGACCAGATAGCGGTCGGGATGGCGCAGGGCGGCCACCACAGGCAGGTCGGCCGGGGGCATCGAGTACCGCGACAGCTTGTCCGGGGTCACCCAGGTGATGGCCTGGCCTTCACGGCCGCGCGGGGAGCCCTTCCAACTGCGGATGTGCCGCACTTCCAGCCGCAGATGCTTGTCCGGATAGACCTGCGGGACATCCATCAGCCAGGCGCCGACCTCGGCCTCGATGCCCAGCTCTTCGCGAAGCTCGCGGACCAGCGCCTGCTCGGAGGTCTCGCCCGGCTCGCGCTTGCCGCCAGGGAACTCCCACAGGCCGGCCATATCGCTGTTCTCGGTACGGCGGTTGAGCAGGATGCGGCCACGGACGTCGGTGATGACGCCGGCCACGACATGGATCGATCGTTTGGGGGAAGGCATACAGGCAGGATGCCCAATCCCGGCCGGCTGGCGCAATGGCTACCGACCGCATGGATGGCCAGGGCTGGTGGCGCACGGTCAGAGGCGCGCGAGGCGGTCATCCCGGCAGGCGTGGGGCGCCAACGCGTCCACAGGGCGCCACTGACCTGGACACGTTGGGGAAAAACGTCACCCCAAAAAAAAGCCCCGCTCGAGGCGGGGCTTCGTGTGCATCAGGTCAGCTGACCGTGGCAATGCTTGAACTTCTTGCCACTGCCGCACGGGCACGGGTCGTTGCGGCCGACCTTGGGCTCTTCGCGGGTGACCTGGCCCACGCCGTTGCGCGCCGCCTCCACCTCCGCCGCCTCTTCGTCGGCGCTGTAGCCGCCGGCGTCCTGGTGCTGGAACTGCGACTGCAGCAGACGCGCTTCGGCCTGCTGGCGTTCGGCCGCTTCCAGCGCCGCCACTTCTTCTTCGCTGCGGATGCGCACGCGCGCCAGCAGGGTCACCACTTCGCGCTTGACGTTCTCCAGCATGTCCGAGAACAGCTCGAAGGCTTCCTTCTTGTACTCCTGCTTGGGCTGCTTCTGCGCGTAACCGCGCAGGTAGATGCCCTGGCGCAGGTAGTCCATGCGGGCCAGGTGTTCCTTCCAGCTCTGGTCGAGCACGGTCAGCATCACGTGCTTTTCCAGCGCGCGCATGGTCTCGTCGCCGACACCGGCTTCCTTCTCGGCGAAGTGCTGGTCCACACGGGCCTGCACCTTCTCGGCGATGCCCTCGGCGTCCAGCTCCTCGTGCGACTTGACCAGGTCGGTCAGCGACATCTGCAGCCCCAGGTCGGCGGCCAGCGTAGCCTCCAGACCCGGCAGGTCCCACTGTTCGTCGATCGAATTCGGCGGCACGAAGCGGGCGACGATGTCGTAGATCACGTCGCCGCGGATGCCGTCCACATTGTCCTTCACCGACTCGGCATCGAGCAGCTCGTCGCGCTGGGCGTAGATCACCTTGCGCTGGTCGTTGTTGACGTCGTCGAAGTCGAGCAGGTTCTTGCGGATGTCGAAGTTGTGCGCTTCGACCTTGCGCTGCGCCTTCTCGATCTGGCGGCTGACCAGACGATCTTCGATGACGTCGTCTTCCTTCATGCCCATCATGCGCATCGCCTTCTGGACCCAGTCCGAGGCGAAGATGCGCATCAGGTTGTCTTCCAGCGACAGGTAGAAGCGCGAGGAACCCGGGTCGCCCTGGCGGCCCGAACGGCCACGCAGCTGGTTGTCGATACGACGCGATTCATGGCGCTCGGTGCCCACGATGTGCAGGCCACCGGCAGCCTTGACCTGGTCGTGGCGCTCCTGCCAGGCGGCCTTGACCTGGGCGCGCTGCTCGGGCGTGGCTTCTTCGCCCAGCTCATGCAGCTGCGCTTCCAGCGACCCGCCCAGCACGATGTCGGTACCGCGACCGGCCATGTTGGTGGCGATGGTCACCGCACCGGGCATGCCGGCATTGGCGATGATGGTGGCTTCGCGGTCGTGCTGCTTGGCGTTGAGCACTTCGTGGTGCACGCCGGCCTTGCGCAGGTGCTCGGAGAGCATCTCCGAGGTTTCGATCGAGGTGGTGCCCACCAGCACCGGCTGGCCCCGCTTGTTGCAGTCCTGGATGTCGGCCAGCACCGCATTGAACTTGCCGTTGCGGTTGAGGAACACCTGGTCGGGCGCATCCTTGCGGATGGTCGGACGGTTGGTCGGAATGACCACCACTTCCAGGTTGTAGATGCTCTGGAATTCGTAGGCTTCGGTATCGGCCGTACCGGTCATGCCGGACAGCTTCTTGTACATGCGGAACAGGTTCTGGAAGGTGATGCTCGCCAGGGTCTGGTTCTCACGCTGGACCGGCACGCCTTCCTTCGCTTCCACCGCCTGGTGCAGGCCATCGGACCAGCGGCGGCCGGCCAGGGTGCGGCCGGTGAATTCGTCCACGATGACCACTTCACCGTCGCGCACGATGTAATCGACGTCGCGCTGGTAGATCGCATGCGCGCGCAGGGCGGCATTGAGGTGGTGCACCACGGTCAGGTTCTGCGCGGCGTACAGGCCTTCGGTCTCGGCGTTGAGGATGCCCGCCTCGACCAGCAGCTGCTCGGCGTGCTCCATGCCCGCTTCGGACAGGTGCACCTGCTTGCCCTTCTCGTCGACCCAGAAGTCACCCTCGCCGTCCTCCGCTTCCTGCTTGATCAGGTGCGGCACGACGCGGTTGACGCGGATGTACAGCTCCGGGGAGTCGTCGGCCGGGCCGGAGATGATCAGCGGGGTACGGGCTTCGTCGATCAGGATCGAGTCGACCTCGTCGACGATCGCATAGTGCAGGCCGCGCTGGTAGCGGTCCGCGCGCGACAGCGCCATGTTGTCGCGCAGGTAGTCGAAGCCGAATTCGTTGTTGGTGCCGTAGGTGATGTCGCTGCCGTAGGCCTCGCGCTTGTCGCTGTGCGGCATGCCCGGATAGACCACGCCCACGCTCAGGCCCAGCCAGTTGTACAGCTTGCCCATCTGGGCCGAGTCGCGGCGGGCCAGGTAGTCATTGACGGTCACCACGTGAACGCCCTTGCCTTCCAGCGCATTGAGGTAGACCGGCAGGGTCGCCACCAGGGTTTTGCCTTCACCGGTGCGCATTTCGGCAATCTTGCCCAGGTGCAGCACCATGCCGCCGATCAGCTGCACGTCGTAGTGGCGCATGCCGAGCACGCGGCGGCTGGCCTCGCGGCAGACTGCGAACGCTTCCGGGAGGACCTTGTCCAAGGCTTCACCGTCGGCGATGCGCTGCTTGAATTCCGGCGTCTTGGCCTTGAGCTGCTCGTCGGAGAGCTTTTCGATGTCCGGCTCCAACGCATTGATCTTGGCGACGATGCGGTTGAGCTGGCGCAGCTGTCGTTCATTACGACTGCCGAAGACGCGGGTAAGCAGGCTGTTGATCATTGAAGGAACCGGTTGGAATGAGACGCCCCAACGGCGAGGCTCCCCACGGGGAGCCATCGGCCGCAAACGAAACAGGGCGCACTGCGCCCTGTCTATGGCAACACCCATTGTAGCTTGGGACGGGGGGCGTACGTTTCAAGCACCCCCGCCCAAGTGGATCAGCCGCGCGAAACGCGCCCGACCGGGGTATTGCCGCCATCGCCCAGGAACTTGCGGGGATTGACCACCTGCCCGTTTTCCCAGACCTCGAAGTGCACGTGGGCACCGGTGGAACGGCCCGTGGAACCGGCCTTGGCCACTTCCTGACCGGCCCGGACCAGATCGCCGGGCTTCACCACCAGGCGCGAATTATGCGCGTAGCGGGTCACATAGCCATTGCCGTGGTCCACGTCGACCACGTTGCCGTAACCGCCCTTGACCCCGGCGAAGCTGACCACGCCGTCGGCCACGGACATCACCGGATCGCCAACGCGGGCGTGGAAATCCATGCCCTTGTGGGTGGCCGCACCGCGACCGAACGGATCGCTGCGGGTACCGAAATTGGAGGTGATGTAGGTGTTGCGGATCGGCATGCGACCCGGAACGGCGTTCTGTTCGAGCTGGTGGTCGAACATCAGCGACTCCATCACCGACAGCTGGCGGCCTGAAGCAGCGAAGCGCTGCTCCAGCACCTGTAAGTCGGCATTGACCGCGCTGACCGGGATGTCCTGGGTCGGGCCGGCTTCACCTTCACCGAGGCCGGGGGTCTCGTTGAAGTCGAATTCGCCGTCTTCCAGTTTGCCCATCTGGGTCAGTCGTTCGCCCAGGGCGTTGAGACGGGTGGCCTGCGCCTGCAGTTCGCCCATCCGCGCTGCCAGCGCGTTGACCTGGGTCTGGGCGTCTTTCCGGGCCTGTGCCAGCTCGCGCTCCTGCTGGGCGACCTTGGCGTGGAGGCGGGAATCATTGAACATGCTGCCACCAATACCGGCACCAAAGCCGATCAGGCAGCCCACCCCCAGTACACTGCCCAGCAGGGCCCGGGGTCGATCCTCGAAGTAGAAACGCAAACGCGCCAGCGGCGTCTTGGCCTGTCCTTCACGCGTTTTGATTACGATCTTTTTGAATGCCATCAGTGAGTTTTCATGTCTGAGCCGAAATCCAGTGCCCGTCCTGCTTCAACACCGAAACCGGCGCTGGATGCAGTCATGGCGGACAAATCCGGAAACCCGTTGCGCCGAGCCTTGTGGCTCGATGCGCTGGACCGGCAGTTGCGCCCCCATTTGCCGCCCACCCTGGCCACCCGTTGCCGGCTGGCGAATGTGAACGGCGAACACCTCGTTTTTCTCGTCGAGTCCCCGGTCTGGCATGCCAAGGTGCGGCTTGCCGAAGCCCAGCTCATCGACGCGGCCCGGTCCATCGGGCTGAAAGTCACCAAGGTGACCGTCAAGACTGCGTCTGCCCCTCCACCGCGCTCCCCAGCGCTCGACAACCGGAATGGCCCCCACGCAGTTTCAGCCGCCACGCACAAAGGGCTACGCGACGCCTTGGCTTGTCTGCACGACGTGGATTCGTCCTCCACCTCCTGACTGCATCGGGGCATCCAGCCCCTTCCCCGCCGCGTCACGAGCATGTGAACTTGGCAGGGAGCCGGCCAGCATCGTAGCGGTGGATGGTCGCCCAGTCGTTAGCGTTTTGTTAGAAACGCGTTAAACATCGACGATAAATTGATCGGGTTCACAAATCCGTGACGTAGGCACCCCCACGGTTCATTCACGTCAACGCCAGCGCGGGCGTCCGGTCCGGATACGCGAACGGCGCCATCGGCGCCGTTGTTTTTTCTTTCATTTCAATGGCTTGCAAAAACCATCTTACGCGTAGGCGGGCATTCCATACGCCACCGGGGCCGGAGCGGCCGGCGATTCGTAGCTCACCCACTCCCACGCCGAGGCATCGGCCAGCAGCGCGCGCACCAGCTTGTTGTTCAGGGCATGCCCCGACTTGAACCCTTCATAGGCGCCCAGGACCTGGCCACCGGCCAGGTAGAGATCGCCGATCGCATCGAGAATCTTGTGGCGCACGAACTCGTCGGCGTAGCGCAGGCCGTCATCGTTGAGCACGCGGAACTCGTCCAGCACGATGGCGTTGTCCATCGAGCCACCCAGGCCGAGATTGCGTTCGCGCATGTACTCCAGGTCGCGCATGAAACCGAACGTGCGCGCGCGGGAGATTTCCTTGGTGTAGGCCAGGGTCGAGAACTCGATCTCCGCGCGCGACTGCTTGGCGGGAATCATCGGGTGGTCAAACTGGATGGTGAAGCCAAGCTTGTAGCCTTCATACGGTTCGAACCGGGCGACCTTGTCGCCGTCGGTCACTTCAACCGTCTTGAGGATGCGGATGAACCGCTTCGGCGCGTCCTGTTCGGCGATGCCCGCCGACTGCAGCAGGAACACGAAGGGGCCGGAAGAACCGTCCATGATCGGCAGTTCGGCCGAGGACAGCTCCACGATGATGTTGTCCACACCCAGGCCGGCCAGGGCCGACATCAGGTGTTCGACGGTCTGGATCTTGGCGTCGTGGTGGGTCAGGCCGGTGCACAGGGTCACTTCGGTGACCAGATCGGCACGGGCGGGGACTTCCACCACCGGGTCCAGGTCCACGCGACGGAACACGATGCCGTGATTGACCGGGGCCGGGCGCAGGGTCATGTAGACCTTGTCGCCACTGTGAAGGCCAACGCCGGTGGCGCGGATCGTGTTCTTGAGGGTGCGTTGCGGAATCATGGGGCCAGGCCGGATAGCGCGCAGTCAGCGCGACAAGTGACAAACAAGAATAACACGCAGTACCGCCACCCCTTTCTGAACCGGGGTGCATCGATACCACCGCCGAGGGGCCATGACACAGGGTCGTGGCGACGGGGCGGCAGACTGCCGGGCCGATCCTGGCCCGGCAGCATGGGACATGGAGGCGCTCACCGGGGAGGACAAGACCCCGGGTGGGCGTTCCTCAGTCCGCCTGGCGGCGCAGGAACGCCGGGATGTCCAGGTAATCGTTCGGCAGCTCGGCCGCGGCCGGGCCCGAGGAGGAGGACGACGACGACGGCGCCACGGTATCCGCGCTCGGACGACGCAGGCCCAGACCCATGCCACCCACCGCCTTGGACACGGCATCGCCACCGGTGTCGAACTCGCCGAACTCCGGCTGGCCGGTGGTGGCGTTGCGGACCAGCTTGATCGGCGCGCGTTCGCCCGGACGCTGGGTCTTGGCGCTGACAACACGGTTCAGGCCGGTGGCCACCACGGTCACGCGGACTTCGTCCTGCATGTCCGGATCGAGCACGGTACCCACCACCACGGTGGCGTCTTCGGACGCGAAGCCATCGATGGTGCGGCCGATCTCGTCGAACTCGGCCATCGTGAAGTCGGCACCGGCGGTGATGTTGACCAGGATGCCGTTGGCGCCGGCCAGGTTCACATCGTCCAGCAGCGGGTTCTGGATGGCGGCTTCAGCAGCGGCCTGGGCGCGGTCATCGCCACGCGCGGTGCCCGTGCCCATCATCGCCAGACCCATTTCCGACATCACGGTGCGCACGTCGGCGAAGTCGACGTTGATCAGGCCCGGACGCACGATCAGGTCGGCGATGCCCTGCACGGCGCCCTGCAGCACGTCGTTGGCGGCACGGAAGGCCTGGATCATGGTGGCATTGCGGCCCAGCACGGTGATCAGCTTTTCGTTCGGAATGGTGATCAGCGAGTCGCAGTGCTGGCTCAGCTCCTCGATGCCCTTCAGCGCGACCTGCATGCGGCGACGGCCTTCGAAGGGGAACGGCTTGGTGACCACGGCGACGGTCAGGATGCCCATCTCCTTGGCCAGCTGTGCCACCACCGGTGCGGCACCGGTGCCGGTACCGCCGCCCATGCCGGCGGTGATGAACACCATGTCCGCACCCTGCAGGGCGTCCATGATGCGCTCGCGGTCTTCCAGCGCGGCCTGGCGGCCGACTTCCGGGTTCGCGCCGGCGCCCAGGCCCTTGGTGACGTTGGTACCCAGCTGCAGCTGCAGCTTGGCGCCGCAGTTCTTGATGGCCTGCGAATCGGTGTTGGCGGTGATGAACTCCACGCCGTCCACGCTGGTGCTCACCATGTGCGCCACGGCGTTGCCGCCGCCGCCGCCCACGCCGATCACCTTGATCACCGCATTGGGTGCCATCTTTTCAATCAGTTCGAAATGCGCCATGTCCGTGTCCTCGTTGTATCCGCTTCTGGGTGGCATGGGCGTCCAGGCGTCCTGCCTTCGCGCTGCATGTTGCCGTTGCGGCTGTGTGGGTTGTGTGTTGCTGTTTGAAGCGCCGGCCAAGGCCGGTGTTGAACCAGCCGACCAACAGTCGGCTGTACCGCGGGGGCGTCAGAACTCGCCCCGGAACCAGGTTTTGAGTTTCTTGAACATGCTGCCCGCGCGCCCGGTGGGCAGCGACGGACGGCGCGGGTGTTCGATCTGGCTGCCCATCAGCAGCAGGCCCACGCCGGTGGCGTGCACCGGGTTGCCCACCACTTCGCCGAGCCCGGTGACATGCTGCGGGATGCCCACGCGGACCGGCATCTGCAGCATTTCCTCGGCCAGTTCGACCACGCCTTCCATCTTCGAGGCACCGCCGGTGAGCACCATGCCGGCGCGCACCAGTTCCTCGAATCCGGAGCGACGCAGTTCGGCCTGCACCATCTCGAAGATTTCCTCGTAGCGACCCTGCACCGCCTGCGCGAGCGCATGGCGCGGCATCCGGCGCGGCGGACGATCGCCGACGCTGGGCACCTGGATGCTTTCCTCGGCGGTGGCCAGCTGGGCCAGGGCGCACGCATAGCGCACCTTGATCTGCTCCGCTTCCGGGGTCGGCGTGCGCAGCATATGCGCGATGTCGTTGGTGACGTGGTCGCCGGCGATCGGCAGCGAGGCGGTGTGGCAGATGGCGCCCTGCACGAACACGGCCAGATCGGTGGTGCCGGCGCCCATGTCGACCAGCACCACGCCCAGCTCGCGCTCGTCGGCGGTCAGCACCGCCACGCTGGAGGCCAGCGAGGACAGCACCAGGTCGTCGACCTGCAGGCCACAGCGCTGCACGCACTTGGAGATGTTGGCCGCGGCCGACTGCGCGCACACCACCAGGTGCGCATGTACTTCCAGGCGCACGCCGGTCATGCCGACCGGGTTGCGGATGCCTTCCTGCGAATCGTCCAGGACGTACTCGCGCGGGATGGCATGCAGGATCTTCTGGTCGGCCGGGATCGCCACGGCCTTGGCCGCATCGAGCACGCGGTCCAGGTCGCCCCAGGTCACTTCGCCATCGCGGATCGGCACGATGCCGGGCGAGTTCTTGCACTGCACGTGGTTGCCCGAGATCGAGGCATACACCGAACGGATCTCGCAGCCCGCCATCAGCTCGGCCTCTTCGACCGCACGCTGGATCGACTGAACGGTGGACTCGATATCCACCACCACGCCGCGCTTGAGGCCGCGCGATTCGTGCGAACCGATGCCGATGACCTCGATCGGATTGCCCGGCGAGTACTCGCCGACCAGCGCCACCACCTTGGAGGTGCCGATGTCCAAGCCGACGATCAGCGATTTGTCACCCTTGCGATTCATGTCCTGTCCTGCGTCCTGTGCGCCACATTGGCCGGTGCGGCCGGCGCGGCCGGGGCCGGGGTGCCCCAGCTCAGCGTGAAACCATTGGTATATCGGAGGTCGGCGCGTTCGATCGGCGCCTGCTGGCTGGCCAGCTGCGGCAGCACGCGCACGAAGCGCTGCAGGCGCGAGCGCGCATCGTCGCGGCCGACCACCACTTCGGTGCCGTTGCTCAGCAGCAGCGACCAGCTGCCGCGCGCGTCCATCGTGACCCGCTTGACGTCCACCCCGGCCGGCGCGAACAGCGCGCGCGCATCGTTGTAGAGCGCCACCACTTCGGCGGTCTGGGTGTCCGGGCCGTCCAGGTCGGGCAGCTCGACGTCCTGCAGCTTGCGCGGCGTGGCGAACAGCTTGCCCTGCTCGGACAGCAGCCGGTCCTTGCCCCAGTGCGCAAAGGGCTTGTGTTCGACCAGGCGGATTTCCAGCACGTCCGGCCACTGCTTGCGAACCTGCGCGCTTTCCACCCACGGCAGGCCTTCGATCGCGTCCTGGGCGTCCTGCAGCTTGACCGCGAAGAAGCCGGCCCTGGCATAGGGCAGGACCACCTGCTGCAGCTGTTCGGCCGGCACGCGCTTGAATTCACCGTGCACCCGCAGTTTCGCCAGCGGCCAGCGCTCGGCGCCGACCCAGCCGTTGAGCACCGCCACCACGGGCAGCGCCACCAGCGACAGGGCCAGCAACCAGACGAAGATGCGCAGCACGGCGTTCATGCGGAGCGCACCTCCACGGTCTGCTCCAGCACGCGCCAGACCAGTTCCTCGAAGTCGATGCCGGCCTGACGGGCTGCCTTCGGCACCAGCGAGTGGCTGGTCATGCCCGGGGCGGTATTGACCTCGAGCAGGTAGAAGCGGCCGCTGCTGCGATCGCGCATCACGTCGACACGGCCCCAGCCGCTGCAGCCGGCGGCGCGGAACGCCGCCAGTGCGATGCGCCGGATCTCGATCTCGTCCTCACCCTCCAGACCCGGGCACAGGTACTGGGTGTCTTCGGCGATGTACTTGGCGTTGTAGTCGTACCACTGGCCCTTGGGCACGATGCGGATCGACGGCAGCGCGACATCACCGAGGATGGCCACGGTCAGCTCATCGCCGACCACCATCTGCTCCATCAGCAGCTGGCCGTCGTAGCGCACGGCCAGCGCCACGGCCTCGTCCAGGCCCGATTCCTCGGTGACCCGGCTGATGCCCACGCTGGAGCCTTCATTGGCCGGCTTGACCACCACCGGCAGACCGAGCTCGCGCGCGGCCGCATGCACATCGGCACCGGTGCCGATCGACACGAAGCGCGGGGTCGGCAGGCCGTGTGCCAGCCACACCTGCTTGGTGCGGATCTTGTCCATGCTCAGCGCCGAGCCGAGCACGTCCGAGCCGGTGTACGGCACGGCGAAGGCCTCCATCAGCCCCTGCACGATGCCGTCTTCGCCCCCGCCGTTGTGGCCGTGGAGAATGTTGAACACACGGTCGAAGCGGCGCTCGGCCAGGGCCTGGGCCAGCGCCGGAATGCCGTCCACGGCGGTCGCATCGACACCACGGGCGCGCAGCGCCTCGATCACGTTGCGGCCGGAATCGAGCGATACCTCGCGCTCGCTGGAGCTGCCGCCGAGCAGCACCGCGACGCGGCCGAAGGCGGCCGGGTCGGTGATGCGCAGCGAGGGAAACACGAATGCGCTCATTCGGCCGGTGCCTCCTGGAAACCGTCCACCGCGATGTGCTGGGCCACGTAGCCGATGTCGCCGGCGCCCATCATCAGCAGCAGGTCGCCGTCCTGCAGCACGTCAGGCAGCACGTGCGCCAGCTCTGCCGCCTGGCCGACCACGACCGGCTCACTGCGGCCGCGCGCACGGATCGCACGGGCCAGCGAGCGCGAATCGGCGCCGGGGATCGGCGCCTCGCCGGCCGGGTAGACCTCGCTCAGCACGAGCGCGTCCACTTCGGACAGCACCGCGGCGAAGGCGTCGAACTGATCGCGGGTACGGCTGTAACGGTGCGGCTGGAACGCCACCACCAGGCGCTGGGTCGGCCAGCCGCCACGGGCGGCGGCAAATACCGCAGCCAGCTCGCGCGGGTGGTGGCCGTAGTCGTCGATCACGCGCACCTTGGCGCCGGTGCGGGTGGTGACGATGCCCAGGTCGTTGAAGCGACGGCCGATGCCGGCGAAGCCTTCCAGTGCACGCGCGATGGCCTCCGGGGCGACACCGAGCTGCCAGCCGACCGCGGCGGCGGCCAGCGCGTTGAGCACGTTATGCCTGCCCGGCAGCGCCAGCGTCACCGGGTGGCTGCTGCCCTCCGGCAGGCGCAGGGTGAAGCGCATGCGCGGGCCGTCCTGGACCACGTCCTCGGCGCGCACGTCGGCGGTGCCGCTCATGCCATAGCTCATGACATGGCGCGGGGTCTGTGCGGCCAGGGCGGCCACTTCCGGATCGTCGATGCACAGCACCGCCAGCCCGTAGAACGGCAGGCGCTGCAGGAACTCGGCAAAGGCGGCCTGGACCCGCGAGAAGTCGTTGCCGTAGTTCTCCAGATGGTCCGCGTCGATGTTGGTGATCACCGACACCAGCGGGTTCAGGCGCAGGAAGCTGCCATCGCTTTCGTCGGCCTCGGCCACCAGCCACTGCCCGCTGCCAAGCTTGGCATTGGCGCCGGCAGCCAGCAGCTGGCCGCCGATCACGAAGGTCGGGTCCAGCCCGCCCTCGCTCAGCACCGCCGCGGTCAGGCTGGTGGTGGTGGTCTTGCCGTGGGTACCGGCGACGGCGATGCCACGACGGAACCGCATCAGTTCGGCCAGCATGGCCGCGCGCGGCATGATCGGAATGCGCTGGCTGCGCGCTTCCATCAGTTCCGGGTTGTCCTCGCGGATCGCGCTGGAGACCACCACGCAGTCGGTGCCGAGCACGTTGGCGGCGGAATGGCCGCGCATCACGCGCGCGCCCAGGCCGGCCAAGCGGCGGGTCGCGGCGTTGTCGGCGTTGTCCGAGCCGGACACTTCATAGCCCAGGGTCAGCATCACTTCGGCGATGCCGCTCATGCCGGTGCCGCCAATGCCAACGAAGTGCACGCGCGGGAAGGCGCGTACCAGGTCGTTGGTGTCGTGCAGGCGGCGGATCATGCGCGGCCTCGCGTCGGGCCTGCGCCGTGGCGCGGTGCGGTGTTCATTTGGATTCCTCGAGGATGATGTCGGCGATGCGCTCAGCGGCATCGACCTTGGCCAGGGCACGCGCGGCATTTGCCATCTGCATGCGTCGGGCGGAATTTTCGGACAATTCGTGCAGCACGCCCTGCAGGTGCGTTGCCAGCGTTTCATCCTGCTTCAGCAATACGGCCGCGCCGCGCTCGACCAGGTACTCCGCATTGCGGGTCTGGTGATCGTCGACGGCGGCCGCAAACGGCACCAGCACGCTGCCGACGCCCACCGCGCACAGCTCGGCCAGGGTGGACGCGCCGGAACGGCACACCACCAGGTCGGCCCAGGCGTACGCTTCGGCCATGTCGGCGATGAACGCGTCCACCTGCGCGGTTACGCCAGCCTCGCGGTAGGCAGTGACGGCTTCGGCATGCAGCTTCTCGCCGCTCTGGTGGCGCACGTCGATGGCAACGCGCGCGCCCAGTGCCGCCAGCGCCTTGGGCACGGCGTTGTTCAACGCGCGCGCACCCTGGCTGCCGCCAAGCACCAGCAGGCGCAGCGGCCCCTGGCGGTTGGCCAGGCGCGATTCGGGAATGGCGATCGCGGCGATCTCGGCGCGCACCGGATTGCCCACCGCTTCCTCGCGCGCGGCGAAGCTGCCCGGGAAACCGGTCAGGATGCGCCGCGCGACGCGCGACAGCACGCGATTGGTCAGGCCCGGCGCGCGGTTCTGTTCGTGCACCAGCAGCGGCAGGCCGTGCAGGCGCGCGGCCAGTCCACCCGGACCGGAGGCGAAGCCACCGAAGGCGATCACCGCACGCGGCTGGCGGTCACGGATCAGGAAGCCGGCGGCACGCACCGCGCGCAGCAGGCGCCACGGCGCACCGATCAGGGCCAGCGTGCCCTTGCCGCGCAGGCCGCTGATGGCCAACGTGTCGATGTGGATGCCGTGCTGCGGCACCAGGCGGGTTTCCATCGCGCCATCGGCGCCGAGCCAGGTGACCGGCACACCGCGTTCGCGCAGCACGCGCGCCACGGCCAGGCCGGGGAAAATGTGGCCGCCGGTACCACCGGCCATGATCATCACCGGGCGTTCGGAAGGGGCAACGGGCAGGCTCATCCCATCCTCCCCAGGGTCGGTTCGATGCGTTGCTGCATGCGGCTGGTGCCGCGCGGCGAGCTGTCGCGCGGGGCATCCTGCAGGGCGGCGGCGACGGCCGTGGCGCTGGTCGGCGCGTCGGCCGCAGCGGCACCGTCGTCGCCCTCGGGCGCGCCCATGCGCACGGCCTGGCGCCGCTCGGCGCGGTCCAGCTCATAGGACACGCGCAACAGCAGGCCCATCGCCACGCAGGTCATCAGCACACTGGAACCACCGGACGAGATCAGCGGCAGGGTCAGGCCCTTGGTCGGCAGGATGCCGAGGTTGACCCCGATCGACACGAAGCTCTGCATGCTGATCCACAGGCCGATGCCGAAGGCGATGTAGCCGGAGAAGTGACGCTTCATCTCCACGCAGCGCATGCCCAGCCAGAAGGTGCGGCCCACCAGCAGCGCGTACAGCGCGATGATCAGGCACGTGCCGAGGAAGCCCAGCTCCTCGGCGGTCACCGAGAAGATGAAGTCGGTATGCGCTTCGGGCAGGTAGTACAGCTTCTGCACCGAGTTGCCCAGGCCCACGCCGGTCCACTCGCCGCGGCCCACGGCCATCAGCGCGTTGGACAGCTGGTAGCCGTCGCCCTGCTGGTCGGCCCACGGGGCCAGGAAGGAGGTGATGCGGCGCATGCGGTACGGCTCGATGATCGCCAGTGCGCTCATGCCGACCATGCCGATGACCACCGGCATGGACATGCGCGGCATGTTCACCCCGCCCAGCACCAGCATGCCGGCGGTGATCGCCAGCAACAGGGTGGAAGAACCGAAGTCCGGCTGAAGCAGCAGCAGTACCACCAGCGCGCCGGCCACGCCGAGCGGCTTGAGCATCGCCGGCCAGGTCGCGTTGACCTCGTCGCGGAAGCGCACCAGGTAGCTGGACAGCCACACGATGTAGAGCACTTTGACCGCTTCGACCGTCTGGAACTTGGAGATGCCCAGGTTGATCCAGCGCCGGGCACCGTTGACGCTGCTGCCCAGGCCGGGGATGAACACCACCACCAGCAGGGCGAAGCAGCCCAGCAGCAGGATCTGGTTGTACTGCTCGATGCTCTTGAGCTCGGTACGCATGGCCACGATGGCCAGCCCGATGCCGACCGCCAGGAAGATCAGGTGGCGGTTGAGGTAGTAGAACGGGCTGCTCATCAACGCGATCGAGCTGGACGCGACCATCACCACGCCCAGCCCGGTGAGCGCGATGATCGCGCCCAGCAGCCACTTGTCGAAGTGGCCTCCGATGGCTTCAAGGCGGGTTGCCTGGCGCGACAGATCGTTCATCAGCGGACCTTCAACGTGGCCAGGCCGATCAGGACCAGCACCACCGAAATGATCCAGAAGCGCACGATCACGCGCGGTTCCGGCCAGCCCTTCAGTTCGAAGTGGTGGTGGATCGGAGCCATGCGGAACACGCGCTTGCCGGTCAGCTTGAACGAGGCGACCTGGATCATCACCGACAGCGTCTCGACAACGAAGACACCGCCCATGATCACCAGCACCAGTTCCTGGCGGGTGATCACCGCGATCGTGCCCAGCACCGCGCCCAGCGCCAACGCGCCGATGTCGCCCATGAACACCATCGCCGGGTAGGTGTTGAACCACAAAAAGCCCAGGCCCGCGCCGGCGATGGCCGCGCAGATGATCACCAGTTCACCGGCGCCGGGAATCTGCGGGATCTGCAGGTAGCTGGAGAACACCACGTTGCCCGAGGCGTAGGCGAAGACACCCAGCGCGCAGGCGACCAGCACGGTCGGCATGATCGCCAGCCCGTCCAGGCCGTCGGTCAGGTTGACCGCGTTGGAGAAGCCGACGATCCAGAAGTAGGCGATGGCCACAAAGCTGATGCCGGCCAGCGGCAGCGCCACCGACTTGAACATCGGGATATAGAAGGTCATCGCGGCCGGTACATCGGCCGTATAGAACAGGAACAGGCCGGCGGCCAGGCCGAAGATCGACTGCAGCAGGTACTTCCAGCGCGACTTCAGACCGTTCGGGTCACGGCGCACGATCTTGATCCAGTCGTCGTACCAGCCGATCGCGCCGAAGCACAGCATCACCGCCAGCACCACCCAGACATAGCGGTTGCGCAGATCGGCCCACAGCAGCACTGACAGGGTGATGGTCAGCAGGATCAGCGAACCGCCCATCGTGGGCGTGCCGGCCTTGGAGAAGTGGGTCTGCGGACCGTCGGTACGGATCGGCTGGCCACCCTTGAACTGGGCCAGCCTGCGGATCATCGCCGGCCCCAGCCACAGCGACAGGAACAACGCGGTCAGCGCCGCGAGGATGCCGCGCAGAGTCAGATAGCCGAACAGCCCGAACAGGCTCTCCAACTGCTGCAACCATCGGGCCAGTTCAAGCAACATTGGGGGTTTCCTCTCCTCGCGCCAGCAGCGCTTTGACAATTTTGTCCATCGCACTGCCGCGCGAGCCCTTGACCAGGCAGCGCACGCCAGCATGCAGTTCGGTGGCCAGTGCAGCGGCCAGGGTGTCGTGGTCGCTGAAATGGCGGCCACCGTCGCCGAAAGCGGCCGACGCGGCGGCGCTCAGCGTGCCCAGCGTGTACAGCCGCTTGAGCCCGGCGTCGCGCGCGCGACGGCCGGCCTGCGCGTGCAGCGCTTCGCCGTCCGGGCCGAGCTCGCGCATGTCGCCGAGCACCAGCCAGCCTTCGTCGCCGGCGGCGGCCAGCGCATCGATGGCGGCGGCCAGCGAACCGGGGTTGGCGTTGTAGCTGTCATCGATCAGCACCGCGCCACCCGGCAGCACGTGCGCGACCTGACGGCCCGGCACCGGCTCGGCGCGCGCCAGACCGGCGGCGACCTGGGCCAGGGTGATGCCGGCCGCCAGCGCCAGCGATGCGGCGGCCAGCGCGTTGCCGATGTTGTGGCGGCCCGGCAACGCCAGCACGATTTCGGCCTGGCCCTGCGGAGTGGACAGCACGAACCGGCTGCCCGAGACGCTGAGGCGCACCGACAGCGCGGTGATGTCGGCACTGTGGTCCAGGCCGTAGCGCAGCACGCGGCTGCGCGGCGGCTGGCCGACCACGTGCTGTTCGAACCAGGCACCGAAGGCGTCGTCGGCATTGATCACCGCCACGCCATCGGCCGGCAGCGCGGCGTAGATGGCGCCCTTGGTGGTCGCCACGCCCTGCAGGCTGCCCATGCGTTCCAGATGCGCCGGCGCGATGTTGTTCACCAGCGCATAGCGCGGGCGCACGATGTCGGTCAGGTAGGCGATGTCACCCGGCTTGCCCGCGCCCATCTCGTAGATCGCGTAGTCCGCGTCTTCGGGGGCGTCGATCAGCGCCAGCGGCAGGCCGATTTCATTGTTGAGGTTGCCGGGGTTGGCATACACCACGCGCCCTTCTTCGCGCGCAACCTGCTGCAGGATCGCCAGCAGCAGGGTCTTGACGCTGGTCTTGCCGTTGCTGCCGGTGATGGCGAACACCTCGGCCTGGCGGTCACGCTGCATGCCGGCGGCGATCCGACCCAGCGCGTGCTGGCTGTCGGCGACCACGATCTGCGGCAGCGCCACATCGAGCAGGCGCTCGACCAGCATGGCCGACGCGCCGCGCGCGACGGCGTCGGCGGCGAAGTCGTGGCCGTCGAAGCGCTCGCCACGCAGCGCCACGTACAGGCTGCCGGGGGCCAGGGTGCGGGTATCGTTGCTGATGGCGTCGATCGCGGTGTCTTCACCGTGGATCTCGCCACCGGCCCAGTGGGCGATCAGTGACAGCGGCGTGCGCTTCATCGTGCCGCCTCCCCATGCGATGCCGCCAGGACGCGTGCGGCCACCTCGGTGTCATTGAACGGATGCTGCACGCCGGCGATCTCCTGGTAGGGTTCATGACCCTTGCCGGCGATCAGCACGATGTCGCCGGCGCCCGCCAGGCCGATCGCCCGGGTGATCGCGGCGGCGCGGTCGCGCTGCACGATGGCGGCGTCAGGCGCGCGCAGCCCGGCCAGGATGTCGGCAACGATGGCATCGCCGTCTTCGCCGCGCGGGTTGTCGTCGGTGACGATCACCACATCGGCGTGCTGTTCGGCAATGGCGGCCATCTGCGGGCGCTTGCCGGTATCGCGTTCGCCACCGCAGCCGAACACGCACACCAGCCGCCCGGCCAGGTGGCCCTGCAGACTGGCCAGCGCCTGTTCGAGCGCGTCGGGGGTATGGGCGTAGTCGATCACCACGGTGGGCTGGCCGTTCGCACCGCCAAGACGGTTCATGCGGCCGGCGATCGGCTGCAGCTGCGAGAGCAGCGCGGCGATCGTGGCCGGGGCATGGTCCAGCGCCAGCAGCGCGCCGGCCACGGCCAGCAGGTTGTCCACGTTGAAGCGGCCGAGCAGCGGTGACTGCACCGGGTGGCGTTCACCGCCAACGACCAGGTCGAAGGCGATGCCGCGACCGTCGAGCGTCAGCGAATCGGCACGCACCGCGGCCTGCTGCGCGCCGCGCGAGCTGACCCCGACCGGCTGCACGCCGGCGTCGAGGGTGCGCAGCAGTTCACTGCCGAATGGGTCGTCGAGGTTGACCACCGCGGCCTTCAGGCCCGCGCGGTGGAACAGCTTGGCCTTGGCCGCACCGTACTGCGCCATGTCGCCGTGGTAGTCGAGATGATCGCGGGTGAGGTTGGTGAACACCGCCACGTCGTAGTGGACCGCGTCCACCCGCCCCTGGTCGAGCGCGTGCGAGCTGACTTCCATCGCCACTGCCTGCGCGCCGCCATCGCGCAGCTGCGCCAGCACGGCGTGCATCTGCAGCACCAGCGGGGTGGTGAAGCCGGTCGGCACCACATCACCATAAAGTCCGACCCCCAGCGTGCCGATACTTCCACTGCGGGTGCCAAGCAGGTGCCAGGCCTGGGCCAGCAGCTGCACGGTGGAGGTTTTGCCGTTGGTGCCGGTCACTCCCACCATCGTCATCGCGCGCGAGGGGTGACCGTGGAACTGGTCGGCCATCGCGCCCATGCGCATGCGCAGGCCCGGCACCGCGATCGCGTCGGCCGGGGCCGGCAGCTCGGCCGGGGCCGGCGGATCGAACAGGATCGCGCCCGCGCCGGCAGCACGTGCCTGCTCGACGAAGCCCAGCCCGTGCGCGCCGAAGCCGGCGATGGCCACGAAGGCATTGCCCGGGCGCACCGCGCGGCTGTCCAGCACCAGCCCGGTGATGGTCGGGTCGTGGGGCAGCGCCACGTCGGGAATCAACTGCGAAAGCAACATCGTCTGGCTCATTGCGTGCCTCCCTGCGCGGGGGGCGTCGTGGCGTGCGCGCTGGGCAGCGCGGCATCGAATTCAGCGGCGGCATCGGCCGGCAGGACCACCTCGGCCGGCGGCGCCGGCAGGATCGAGGCGGAGTGCCCCATCTTTCCGGACTGCTGCGCGGCCAGCCAGGACTCGATATCGTCCGGCGGCACGTCCATCAGGCGCAGCGCGCCTTCCATGACGTTGTGGAACACCGGTGCCGACACCAGGCCGCCGTAGTATTTGCCCGCCTGCGGGTCATTGATCACGATCACCGTGGCGAAGCGCGGGTTGCTGGCCGGCACGACCCCGGCGAACAGCGCGTTGTAATGCCCGCGCTCGTATCCGCCCGGACCGGTCTTGCGCGCGGTACCGGTCTTGCCGGCCACGTGGTAGCCCAGCACCGCCGCCTGCTTGGCGCCGCCCTGGGTGACCACGGTTTCCATCATCGCCACCACTTCCTTGGCGATGTTCTCGTCGATGATCTGCTTGCCTTCGTTGCGCTGTCCCTTCACGAAGGTGGGCGCGATCAGCTTGCCGCCGTTGCCGAGCGCCGAGTACGCAGTGGCGATCTGCAGCGGCGTGACATTCAGGCCATAGCCGTAGGACATGGTGGTCTTGGTGGCACCGTCCCACCGGGCGGGGCGCTTCAGCACACCGGCCGATTCGCCGGGGAAGCCGCTGTGCGGAGCCACGCCGTAACCGAAGCTGTGGACGTGATCGTAGAACACCTGGTCCGGCATCCTGGCGGCGATCTTGGCGGCGCCGATGTTCGAGCTGCGGGTGATCACGCCGGTGACGTTGAGCACGCCGTTGTTGCGCGGCACGTCCTTGATGGTGAACCGGCCCACGGCCATGTAGCCGGGATTGGTGTCCACGATGGTGTCCTTGGTGACCACGCCGGACTGCAGCGCCGAGGCGATGGTCAACGGCTTCATGGTCGAACCGGGCTCGACCAGATCGGTGACCGCGCGGTTGCGGCGCGTGTCCGGCGCGGCACCGCCGACCGAATTGGGGTTGTAGGTCGGCAGGTTGACCATCGCCAGCACTTCGCCGGTGGCCACATCCATGATCACCATCGAACCACCGGCCGCCTTGTTGGCGATCAGTGCATTGCGCAGCTCCTTGAAGGCCAGGAACTGGATGCGGCGGTCGATGCTGAGGGTGAGGTCCTTGCCGGGTTCGGCCGGGCGCAGCAGGTCGCTTTCGACGGTATCGCCCTTGCGGTTGCGGATCACCCGCTTGGCGCCGGGCTTGCCGCGCAGCCACTCGTCGAAGGCCAGTTCCAGCCCTTCCTGGCCGCGGTCGTCGATGTTGGTGAAGCCCAGCACGTGCGCCATCGCCTCCCCCTGCGGGTAGAAGCGGCGGAACTCGCGCTGCGAGGCGACGCCGGGGATCTTCAGCGCCACCACTTTCTCGGCGTCGTCGGGGTTGATCCGGCGGCGCAGGTACATGAATTCCTTGTCGGCCTTCTGCGCCAGGCGGGCGTTGAGCTCGTCCAGCGGCATGCCGAGCGCGGTGGCCAGCTCCGGGATGCGCTCGGGTTCGCGCAGCAGTTCCTGCGGATTGACCCAGATCGAGGCGACCGGGGTGGACACCGCCACCGGCTCGCCGTTGCGGTCGGTGATCATGCCGCGCGAGGTGTTGATCGGCAGCTCGCGCAGGTAGCGGGCTTCGCCCTGGCGCTGGTAGAACTCGCTGTTGATGATCTGCACGTAGGCGGCGCGGCCAACCAGCGACACCGAGCACAGGCCCAGTGCCAGACCCACCCACTTCAGGCGCTGGCGCAGGTTGAAGCTGTTGCGGGCACGGTTGCGGCCGGACTTGCTCATGGGCGCACCACCACGACGTCGGCGGCCTCGGGGAACTTCATGCCCAGGCGTTCGCGGGCAACGCGATCGACCCGGGTCGCTTCGGCCAGCGTGGCCTGCTCCAGCTGCAGGCGGCCGAATTCGATATTGAGCTCATCGCGCGCGCGCTCGACCTTGGACAGCTCCACAAAGGTCTGGCGGTGGCGGTGGCGCATGAACACCACGCCGATCGCCGAGGCGATCGTGCAGGCCAGCAGCACAATGAGCAGCAGGCGGCTCATCCGGCCACCGCACGCTTTTCGGCGACACGCAGCACGGCACTGCGCGAGCGCGGGTTGACCGCCAGCTCGTCGTCGTCGGCCTTGATGGCGCCACCGATCAGGTTTAGCGTCGGCACGAACGCCGTCAGTTCCGGCAGCCGGCGGTTGGTCGGCGGGGCCTTGGCATGACGGTTCATGAACTGCTTGACGATGCGGTCTTCCAGCGAGTGGAAGCTGATCACCGCCAACCGGCCACCGGGCTTGAGCCGCGCCATTGCCGCGTCCAGGCCGGCTTCGAGGTCAGCCAGTTCGCGGTTGATGTGGATGCGGATGGCCTGGAAGCTGCGCGTGGCCGGGTGGATCTTGTCCTTGCCACGCGGCATCACCGAGGCGATCAGCTCGGCCAGTTCGGCAGTGCGGGCGAACGGCTGCCTGTCGCGGCGCGCAATGATCGCGCGGGCGATGCGGCGGCCCTGGCGCTCCTCGCCGTAGGTCCACAGCACATCCATGAGCTCACGCTCTTCAACGCGATTGAGCCACTGCGCCGCGCTCTCGCCGCTGTCCGGGTCCATGCGCATGTCCAGCGGGCCGTCCTTGCCGAAGCTGAAACCGCGCTCGGCCACATCCAGCTGCGGCGACGACACGCCGAGGTCGAACAGCACCCCGTCCAGGCCATCGGCGGTGGCATCCCAATGCAGCAGGTCGGCGAAGCTGCCACGGAAGATCGAGACGCGCGGGTCCGGCGCGAAATCGCGCTCGGCCACCGCAATCGCTTCGGGATCCTTGTCCATGACCAGCAGCCGGCCTCCAGGACCGAGTTGCTCGAGCACGCCGCGGGCATGACCGCCACGACCGAACGTGCCATCGAGATACCGTCCGTTTTCGATCACCGCCAGGCCTTCCAGGACCTGCGTGTACAGCACCGGCAGATGGCCCGCCGGCGACTGCGACACCGGAAGGTGACCGGCCTGCGCGCCCCCGCGCACCCGGGCACCCCGGCTCACAACTTCAGGTCGAGCAACCCATCGCCGAGATCCTCGTCAGACAATGTCTGCTGGATCAACGCGCGATGTGCCTGCTCGCTCCACAATTCAAATTTGTCGCCCATGCCGAGCAGAACCGCCTTCTTTTCAATGCCAACGGCACCACGGTGGCTGGCGGGAATACTGATGCGACCGTTGCCGTCCAGCTCCAGATGCGCGGCCGAACCGACCAGCTTCTGTTGCAGCAGACGCACGACACGCTGTGTGTTGGGCTTGGACATGACGTCGTCCCGCACCCGCTCCCACTCCGATTCGGCATAGAGCCAAAGGCAGCCGGACTCGAACGGGTTGTAGGTGAGCACGAGACGGTTGTTGCTGGCGCGCGCGACGAGGTCGCGATAAGCGGTGGGAACCGCCATGCGCCCTTTGTCATCAACTGTGATGGCCGTCTCGCCCTGGAACACGACGCCTGCACCTTTTCCTTTGCCCGGTGAAACATTGAACCACGAAAAACCACAAAAAACCCGGTTTTCCCTCTGTTGCCCACCTTAGCAGTGCCGATTGGGTTGTCAACAACTTTGCGAAGCCGAAATCACTTGGAACATCAAGGGCTTGCAGCAATGTTTAGAGACTTGTTCAAGGCTTATCCACAAGTTGCTGTTTCGTCTCAATTTTTGAGATTGATCGGAAGTTCAGGCCTGTGCAGAGGGCGTGAAACCCTTGCCCGCATTCAGTCGCGCGGGGGTCGGCTTCGACCTGTTCGTGCGCAAACCCGGCACAATCGGCGCATGTGTCTGCTCGCTCTGGCCTGGAAGGCCCACCCCCGTTGGCAGCTGGTCATGGCCGGCAACCGCGACGAGTTCCACGCCCGGCCCACCGCCGCGCTGGCGGCCTGGCCCGCACCCGACACCGGCGTGATGGCCGGGCGCGACCTCCGCTCCGGCGGCACCTGGGCCGGCATCGGCCAGAACGGCCGGATGGCGGTGGTGACCAACGTGCGCGACCCGCTGGCCCGCCAGACCGGCCCCTCGCGCGGTGCGCTGGTGGCCGACTTCCTGCGTGGCAGCGCCCCGGCCGCCGCCTTCGCCGATGCCTTGGCCCCCGATGCCTCCGCCTTCGCCCCGTTCAACCTGCTGCTGGCCGACCGCGACAGTTGCCAGTTCCTGGGCAACCATCCCCTGCTGCGACGGACGCTGTCGCCGGGCCTGCACGGCATGTCCAATGGCCCGCTCGATGCGCCGTGGCCGAAAACCGTGAACCTGGTCGAGGCCCTCGGCGACTGGATCGCCCGTGGCGAGGTCGCGCTGGACCCGCTCTGGCAGGCGCTGGCCAATGAGGGCCGTGCCGACGACGACGCCCTGCCCGACACCGGCATCGGCCTGGAGCGCGAGCGCTGGCTGTCCTCGGCATTCATCCGCAGCCCCGACTACGGCACCCGTGCCAGTACCGTCATCGCCCTGGACGAACGCGGCCACGGCTTCATCCAGGAGCGCCGCTTCGCCGCCGATGGCCGCTGCATCGGCGAGACCCGGTTGGACACGCCTGCACCGTAGTCCCGCATCCACGTCCCTGCCGCGCAGCGGATGTGGGACAATGCGCGCGGCGGAGTCGGCCAGACAGTCGCGTCATCCCTTGCGGATGCCGAGGAAAGTCCGGGCTCCACAGGGCAAGGTGCCAGGTAACGCCTGGGCGGCGCGAGCCGACGGAAAGTGCAACAGAAAGATACCGCCTACGTTCCCTTCGGGGAGCCGGTAAGGGTGAAATGGTGCGGTAAGAGCGCACCGCGAGTCTGGCAACAGACCGGCACGGCAAACCCCACCTGGAGCAAGACCAAATAGGGACCTAATGACGTGGCCCGCGTCGGGTCCGGGTAGGTTGCTTGAGCGCTGCGGTGACGCAGCGCCTAGAAGAATGACTGTCCACGACAAAACCCGGCTTATCGGCCGGCTCCGCCCTTTCTTCGCCTTCTGCGAAGAAGCCCCCAGGGTGCCACCAGCCCCCACATCCCCCCGCCTGTCGGCGTGCCTCCTGTACTGAAGGGGGCTGTTGCTCGGGACAGCACACCGGTGGAGCCGACCGTTGGCCGGCTGCCCTACGTTCCGACATCGGCGCTGCATCCCAGGCACTGACGACCACCCGACCGCAGCTCAACTCCCGTACAGCGCCTTTCTCGGCGCGCCGGTCAGTTCCGCCGCCAGCTTGGCGGCGGTCGAAGGCGGCAGGTGCTCGCTGAGCTTGGCGTACATGCGGCGGCCTGCAGCAAGCTGGGCCTGCGCGTCGTCGGCGGCGCCCTGCACCATCACCACGAACTCGCCCTTGCGCTGGTTGTCGTCGGCTTCCACCTGCTGCAGCAGCGAGCCCAGGGTGCCGTCGAGCACCGTTTCAAACAGTTTGGTCAGTTCGCGCGCGATCACCGCCGGTCGCTCGGCCCCGAACGCGGCCACCATGTCGGCCAGCGATTCGGTGATGCGGTGCGAGGATTCGTAGAACACCAGCGTGCGGGTTTCGCCCGCCAGTCCATTCAACCGCTCGCGGCGGCCCGCTCCCTTGGCCGGCAGGAAGCCTTCGAAGGTGAAGCGGTCGCTGGGCAGACCGGCCACGCTCAAGGCCGCGATCGCCGCGCACGCGCCCGGCACCGGGCTGACCCGGATGCCCGCTTCGCGCGCCGCGCGGACCAGGCGGTAGCCTGGATCGCTCACCAGCGGCGTGCCGGCATCGCTGACCAGCGCCAACGACTCCCCGGCCTGCAGCCGCGCCACGATCCGCTGCGACAACGCTTCTTCATTGTGGTCGTGCAGCGCCACCAGCGGCTGCTGGATGCCGAAGTGGGCCAGCAGCTGGCCGCTGCGGCGGGTGTCCTCGGCGCAGATCGCGGCCACCGAGCGCAGCACCTCCTGCGCGCGCGGCGTCAGGTCGGCGAGGTTTCCGATCGGGGTGGCAACGACATACAGCGTGGGGACAGCACTCATCGCAACGGCACTCATGGGTCAAGGGTAGAATCGTACCGTTCCCCGGCCACGGCCGCTGCCCCCATCGAATGGACCTGATCATGAACAAGCCCGTCGCACGGATCTCTGCCCTTTCGTTGTCGCTGCTGCTGCTCGCCGGCTGCGCCACGACCAGCCTCACCAGTGCCCCCGAATCCCCGGCGCAGAGCCAGGCGCTGGCACTGATCGAGCAGGGCAAGCCGCGTGATGCCGCCGTGCAGCTCGAAGCATTGGCCAACACCCTGCGTGGCAGTGCCCGCAGTGCCGCGCTGGCCGACGCTGCCTTCGCCTGGCATGAAGCCGGCGATGCCACCCGCGCCCGCAGCCTGCTGAGCCAGGTGCAGCCGCGCCAGCTCACCGGCGCCAGCCTGCAGCGTTACCAGCTCACCAGTGCCGAGCTGGCACTGGCCGACCGACAGCCGGCACAGGCGCTGGCCGCACTGAAGGAATCCTCGGACGCAGTGGCTCCGTCGCTGCGCACGCGCTGGCAGCTGGCCCGCGCCAATGCGCTGCAGGCCACCGGCGACACCCTCGGCGCCGCGCTGGAGCGCGCCCGCGCACATGCCGCGCTGACCGGCAAGGCGCGCAGTGACAACCAGCAGGCCATCGCCAGCCTGCTCGGCACCCTGGACGACGCCACCCTGCGGGCCAGGGCCGCCGCGCTGCCGGCCAACGAGCCGCTGTACAACTTCGCCGGTCGCGCGCTGATTGCCCGTGGCCTGCCGCTGCCGCGTCCGTTCGACCGCGATGGCGCCAGCCAGTTCGACACCAGCAAGCGCCCGCCGGCGATGTCCGATGGCTACCGCCCGCCGGTGAAGATGGCCGTGCTGCTGCCGCTCAGTGGTCGCCTGGCCACCGCCGCACAGCCGGTCCGCGATGGCCTGCTCAGCGGTTACTACGGTGAGTCGCGCCGCCGCCCGGAGATCCAGTTCATCGATACCGCCGGCACCGCCGCCGGTGCCGTGGCCGCTTACGACAAGGCCGTGGGCGCGGGCGCCGACTTCATCGTCGGGCCGCTGGGCCGCGACGAGGTCGATGCGGTGTTCGGCCGTGCGCAGCTGCCGGTGCCGGTGCTGGCACTGAACCGTGGCAAGGGCAGCCCGCCGGCCGGCAGCGCCGGCTTCTCGATGGCCCCCGAAGACGACGGCATCATCGCCGCCGAGTACCTGCGCGGCCGTGAGCGCGGCAAGGTGCTGGTGGTGCACAGCAACGACGAGACCGGCCGCCGCGCGGCCGCCGCGTTCCGCGAGCGCTTCACCCAGCGTGGCGGCCAGGTGGCGGCCACGGTCGGCGTGAACGACACCGTGGGCGATGTCGGCGCGCAGCTGCGCGCCGCAGGCAGCGTGGATGGCGTGTTCCTGGCGGTGAAGGCGCCGCAGGCCCGCACGCTGGCGCCGCAGTTGGCGCTGGCCGGCGCCGGCGGCGCCAGCCGCGTGGGCACCTCGCAGTTGACCCTCGGCAGCGGCAAGCCCGAGGAAGACATGGCGCTGGACGGCATCATCTATCCGAACGAAGCCTGGAATGTGCGCGGCGTGGCCGGCCTGCCGGCCGCTTCCACCGCCGGGCAGATCCTGCCCTCGGCACGCGGCGCGTCCGGCCGCCTGTTCGCGTTCGGCTTCGATGCGTGGAAGATCAGCGCCTACCTGGACAAGATCGCCACCGAGGGCGCACTGGCCGGCGCCACCGGCACACTGTTCCTTGACAGCAACGGCAACGTGCTGCGTGTGCCGGTGTGGTCGACCTTCAGCGGCGGTCGGCCGACGCCGATCGCGTCGGCCAACTAGGTCCGGCATGGCCACCGGACGCGCGCAGCGCGGCGCGGCGGTGGAAGCGGCGGCTCGGGCGCATCTGCGTCGCGCCGGCCTGCAGCCGCTGGCCGCCAACGCACGCTACCGCGGTGGTGAACTGGACCTGGTGATGCGCGACGGCGACACCACGGTGTTCGTGGAGGTGCGTTACCGCGCGTCGGCCGCGTTCGGCGGCGGTGCCGTCTCGGTCGATCTGCGCAAGCGCCGCAAGCTGGTGCTGGCCGCGCAGCTGTTCCTGCTGGCGCATCCGGCGCTGGCCGACCGGCCCTGCCGCTTCGATGTGGTCGAGGCCGCTGGCGACCCACCGCAGCTGCGCTGGCTGCGGGATGCCTTCCGGCTGGAGGATTGCTGATGCCCACCGTTCTTACCCATGCCGCCATTCCGCTGGCGCTGTGGTGCGCGGCCGACCGCGGCCGCATCGCCACGCCGCTGCTGGCCGCCGGCGTGGTGGCGGCGATGCTGCCGGACGCGGACGTGCTGGCGTTCGCGCTGCACATTCCCTACGCCGACAGTTTCGGTCACCGCGGTGCGAGCCACTCGCTTCTGTTCGCCGCGCTGCTGGCCACGTTGGCAGCACTGCTGCACCGGCGTCTGCGCGCCACGGCCGTGCAGGCCGCCGCGTTTGTCGGCATCAGCACGTTGTCGCACCCGCTGCTGGATGCGTTCACCTCCGGCGGCCTGGGCGTGGCGCTGTGGTGGCCGTGGAGCGGCGAGCGGCTGTTCGCGCCGTGGCGGCCGATCCGCGTCTCGCCGTTCGCCGGCCAGTTCTTCAACGCACGTGGCATCACCACCCTGCTCTCCGAGCTGCGCTGGGTGTGGCTGCCACTCTGCACCGCCGTGATCGGCTGGAAGCTGGTCCACCCTGCCCCCGCCTCGTCCCGGAACACCCCATGACCACCGCCCTGCCCGCCGCCTTCGCCGCCACCCTGCATGCCCTGCTGGGCGACGACGGCTGGCGCACCGACGACAGCGCGCTGCAGGCGCACGCGCAGGACAACTCGTGGCGGCATGCGCTGCCGGCCGGCGTGGCCTTCCCGCGCGACCGCGACCAGGTTGTCGCCCTGGTACGTGCATGCCGCGCGCATGGCATCGCGCTGGTCGCGCGCGGCGCCGGCACCGGTACCACCGGCGCGGCGGTACCGGTGAATGGCAGCATCGTGCTCTCGTTCGCGCGCATGAACCGCATCCTCGACATCCAGCCGGGCAACCGCTGCGCGGTGGTGGAGCCGGGTGTGCTCAACGGCGACCTGCAGCACGCGCTGGTACCGCATGGCCTGTTCTGGGCACCGGACCCGTCCAGCGCGGAGATCTGCAGTATTGGCGGCAACCTCGCCTGCAACGCCGGCGGCCCGCGCGCAGTGAAGTACGGCACCAGCCGCGACAACGTGCTCGGCCTGGTGGCGGTGACCGGTGCCGGCGAGGTGATCCGGTGCGGAGGGGCGTACACCAAGGATGCGACCGGCTACGACCTGACCCATCTGCTGGTGGGCAGCGAAGGTACGCTGGCGCTGATCGTGGAAGCCACGCTCAAGCTGACCCCGCTGCCCGTGGCCCAGGCCGGGTTGCGCGTACTGTATCGCGACGCCAATGCGGCGGCCGCCGCGGTGTCGCGCCTGATGGCGCAGCCGGTGGTGCCCACCCGCCTGGAATTCATGGATGCGCGCAGCCTGGAGCTGCTGCGCCGCAATGGTGCCGTGGTGCCCGAGGCCGGCGCGATGCTGCTGGTCGAGGCCGACGGCGATCACGACACCCTGCCCTATCTGCTGCAGGCGCTGGCCACCGCCGCCGAAGGCGACGGCCTGATCGCGCTGGACGTGGCGATGGAAGGCAGCGCCCGCGAGACGCTCTGGGCAGCGCGCAAGGCGCTGTCGCCGGCGCTGCGCAGCATCGCCCCGGGCAAGATCAACGAAGACGTGGTGGTGCCGGTGTCGCGCATTCCCGATCTGGTCGCCGGCGTGCAGGCGCTGGCGCAGGAACACGCGCTGACCATCGTCACCTTCGGCCATGCCGGCAACGGCAACCTGCACGTCAACATCCTGTACCACCCCGACGACGCGGACGAGAGCGCACGCGCGCACGCCGCCCTGCCGAAGATCTTCGCGCTGACCCTCGCCCTGGGCGGCACGCTGTCCGGCGAGCACGGCATCGGCCTGGCCAAGCGCGACTTCATGGCCCAGGCCTTCACGCCCGCCACGCTGGCGGCGATGCGGGCGATCAAGCGGGCGCTGGATCCGGACGGACTCCTCAATCCCGGCAAAGTGCTGCCGCCGGTGTAGCAGGGCACAGCGGTCGTCTGACGTGCCGACGGCCGCCGTGCATCGCCGCAGCGCCACGGCGATCTGCTGCGTGTGTCAGCCGACCTGGCAACACGACCCTGCACGTCCTCGACGGATCTCCCCAAGACGATGACCTGGACGCCGGCGCCTGGGGCCCGGCGCCAGTGGCTGTCGTGACGCCAGCGCGCAGCGGGGCATGACCTGCGCGTGCCGTCGGAACGAGGGTCCACCGGTGGCGATGATCGCCAGCGATAGACGCAGACAATCTGCAAGAAATTGTATGGGTTGACGCAGGTCCGATCGCGACACTGCGCATCCCCTGCTGGACAGTCCGTGTCATTTGCGACCGCCAGGGTACCGCCGCTGCACCGTTCCCCCTGCAGTCTGCCCGGCCACCTCACGAACTCCCCGGCCTATCCCGATCGAGAGACCCACGACAATGAACGCCATCACGACCCGACATCCTGGTCATCCGCCTGTCAGGCTGCTGACCTGTGCTGTGATCCTTGCGCTGACCTCGCTCCCGTTCGGCGATCTGGACGCGCGCGTGCTGGATGGCGAGGAGGCCGACGTGGGCTTCGGCGACGCTGCCGACACATGGACGCTCCGCAATGATGCACGTCTGGTGGTCAGGAACGGCGCCACGTTCAACATCATTGCCGACAGCACCTCACAGGTGGACCTCATTGGCACCACCGTGTCGCGCCGCAGCATGTCCAGCCCGAACAAGACCCTCGAACTGACCGACGCCGCCTCCCTGCGCGCCATCGGGTCGACCTTCATCGATGGCGGCCTTCATCTGCAGAATGACGCTACCGTGCATCTGATCGGCAGCAGCATTCTGATGGATGACCTCAGTGGCAGCTTCGCCGGCGCCAGCGTGGGCGTGGATCTGATCAGCGAGACCACGGCGATCGGCAGGGCGCATGCACTGCTCGATGCCACCCTGGTCCGTGTCGCCGACAATCCGGGTGTTTCGGACCGCTTCTCCGGCATTGGCGTGCGCATGGCCGGCGGTACGGTGGATATCGTCAATGGCTCCTCCATCGAAGCGGCCAACGTTGGCGTCCAGCTCCTGGGCGCCCTTCCGGACACCGATACCCTCAGACTGCGGGTGGATGGATCGACGGTGCGTTCGGCGCGCGGCGCCGCGATACAGGTTGCGGCTTACGGGAATGTCGATGCGTCTTATGACGTACGGGTTGCCAATGCTGCGCAACTGGTGGGCGGCGACAACCATCTGATGCTGGTCCGCGCGTTTGACGCGACGCCGTCCCGTGGCTGGACCTCGGTGGCCTTCACGGTGGACGACTCACGCCTCAGCGGGGATGTCACCTTCGACACGCGTACCGTCACCGGCACGCTCGACGTTCAGCTGCTCAACAATGCGCGTATCGATGGCCGATTCACCGACGTCACGTCGGCAACGGTGGGCAGCGGCAGCACCTGGATGCTGACCGGCGACAGCAACGTCGATCGGTTGCAGCTCGATCCCACCGGTACCGTCGCACTGGGCAACGGCACTGCCTTCAATACCCTGGCCGTCAATACGTTTGCCGGCAACGGCGGCACGCTGCTGTTCAACACCGTGCTGGGCGATGACCACTCCGCCACCGACACGCTGGCAATCACCGGCGATGCCGACGGCCAGGCCGGTGTACGCGTGCTCAACGCCGGCGGGACCGGTGCAAAGACCGATCTGGGCATCGAGCTGATCACCGTCGGCGGTGCGTCCAATGCACAGTTCGATCTGATCGGTCGTGCCGTGGGTGGGCAGTACGAGTACTTCCTGGTCAAACACCAGGACGGCAACTGGTACCTGCGCTCGGAGATCCCGACGACCAACCCGTGCGAGGCCAATCCAGCCCTGCCCGGCTGCACGCCGGTTGATCCGGTTGATCCGGTCGATCCGGTTGACCCGGTGGATCCGGTTGATCCGGTCGATCCGGTTGATCCGGTTGATCCGGTCGATCCGGTGGATCCGGTTGATCCGGTTGATCCGGTCGATCCGGTTGACCCGGTCGATCCGGTTGATCCGGTTGATCCGGTTGATCCGGTTGATCCGGTCAATCCGGTTGATCCGGTTGATCCGGTGGATCCGGTTGATCCGGTCGATCCGGTCGATCCGGTCGATCCGGTGGATGCGGTTGACCCGGTCGATCCGATCGATCCGGCCCCGGCCCCGGCGCCGGTCCTGCGTCCGGAGACCGGCGCCTACCTGGCCAACCAGTTCGCGCTCACCCAGCTGCTGCGCCATACCTGGCACGACCGCAACGGCGGCCACGCCGCCGGCGTTGATGGCGTGCACACCTGGGCCAGGGTCGACTCCACCCACAGCCGCCTGGGCGCGGTCAATGACCAGCTCGAGCTCAAGG
>NZ_JBMWDO010000012.1:0-155050 GCF_049545475.1 Stenotrophomonas sp. NPDC077461 | reverse complement strand
GACAAATCATCCTTCCTGCAGGCGCCTTCACAAGATACCTGCGCATACTGTCAAAGAACCTTGGAGTCGGCCTCAGCGCCTTCCTCCGTGTGCCCCGACGTTTCCGTCGTTGCGAGCCGCCCATTATAGCCGACTTTTCCGCCTCGTCAACACCTTTTTTCAAGGCCGTCTCACCGAAGTGGACGTTGTTGCCGATGCTGCTTCGCCGTGCGACCCGGAGGTCTTTTCGTCGAAGCGAGCCGCCTATTATGTCAGGCTTTTCGTTTCCGTCAACACCTTCTTTCGAAGTGGTTGCCGTCCTGTTCCGGTGCGGTTGCCGCCTTGCGGTGGCCCCTGCGTCGGGGGAGGGAAAGTATGTCCCTATCGGCGGCATTTGTGAAGGGGGATCGTCACTTTTTTTGACGTCTTCTTCTTCCGATTCAGGTCCGGCCGCGTCACCGCGGCCGGAAACGCCTTGTGACGCTTAGGCCGCGACGAGCAGAACGCGCGCGAACGTGCGCTTGCCGACCTGCAGCAGGCCTTCAAAACCGGGCGCGAACAGCGTCTGGGCGTCGTCCACGACCTCGCCATCCACCTTCACCGCCCGCTCCTTGAGCTTGCGGGACGCCTCGGAGTTGCTCGGGGTGAGCCCGGCGGCGGTCAGCAGTGCACCGATCCGCAGGCCTTCGGCCGGAATCGTCACTTCCTGCAGCGGCAGCAGGGTCACATCGCCCTGCCCGGTCACGGCCGCGTTCCAGCCGGCGATGGCCTGGTCGGCAGCGGCCGCGTCATGGAAGCGGGTGGTCAGCTCCCGGGCGAGACGCAGCTTCACCTCGCGCGGGTTCAAACCGCCCGCCTCGACCTGCGCACGCAGGTTCCTGGCCTCGGCTTCGCTGATATCGAAGGAGAGCAGCTCGATCCAGCGCCACATGAGGTCGTCACCGATCTTCATGGTCTTGGTGACGATGTCGATGGCCGGTTCACTGATACCAATGTAGTTGTTGAGCGACTTGGACATCTTGGCCACGCCGTCCAGGCCTTCCAGCAGCGGCATGGTCAAGACGATCTGCGGCTTCTGGCCGTAGTGCTCCTGCAGGCCCCGGCCCATCAGCAGGTTGAACTTCTGGTCGGTGCCGCCCAGTTCGACGTCGGCCTCCAGGGCCACCGAGTCGTAGCCCTGCACCAGCGGGTACAGGAATTCATGCAGGGCGATCGACTGCTGGGCGGCGTAGCGCTTGGCGAAGTCGTCGCGCTCGAGCATGCGGGCCACGGTGTGCTGGCCGGCCAGGCGGATCATGTCCGCCGCGCCCATCTTGCCGAACCACTCCGAGTTGAAGCGGACTTCGGTCCTGTCGCGGTCCAGTACCTTGAAGACCTGGTCCTCATAGGTACGTGCATTGGCCAGCACGTCGTCCTTGCTGAGCGGCTTGCGCGTGACGTTCTTGCCGGAGGGGTCGCCGATCATGCCGGTGAAGTCGCCGATCAGGAAGATGACCTGGTGGCCAAGGTCCTGGAACTGGCGCAGCTTGTTCAACAGCACGGTGTGGCCCAGGTGCAGATCCGGCGCGGTGGGGTCGAAGCCGGCCTTGATCCGCAGGGGACGGCCGCTTTCCAGACGCTGACGCAGCTCCTCGGACTTGAGGATCTCATCGGCGCCGCGACCGATCAGGGCAATGGCTTCTTCAATCGAGGACACGTGACAACTCCCGGCAATGCCTTATTTACATGAATGACGTTAATTACAAGTTAACCGCAAGCGCTTCACAAAAGCCAATAGGCACAAGGGTTTGACGCACTATTTATACCTGTCTATGTTACCGACGTTTGGGCCCGCGCTCCCGGGCCAGCCAGGAACAGACCCACGATGCTGAACTCCGATCAAGGCCGCGCGCGCAAGCAGCGCTTCAAGGAACGCCTTCACGTCCTTCACGACACCGCCCTCCATCGGAAGCTCAAGCAGCATCTGCCCGCAGCCTTCAACCAGCGCTGGACCCGCCGCCACTGGATGCATGCCAGTCTGTTCGCCACCATTGGCGCGCTGGTGGCCACCATCGTCCCCGGCTTCTCGCACACCATCGAATCCCCCTACTCCGAGGGCCATGCCACGCTGGCCCTGCCGTTGCCGCCGCTCTCGCAGGAACGCCGCCTGCAGACGCCGGGCGACAGCTGGCAGGTGCTGCGCGTGCGGCGCGGCCAGACCCTCAGCAACCTGTTCGACGAGGCCGGCATCCCGGCCACGGTGATGCACCAGGTGCTGGAGCATCCTGGCGCGCGGCAGGCCCTGACCAAGCTGCGTCCCGGCGCGGAGATCGCCTTCGACCTGCCCCTGTCCGGCGACCTGCGCACGATCCGCTTCGACCGCGATGCCGACAACCGCGTCGAACTGTCATTGAAGGACAACCAGATCACCGAGAAGGTGATCAAGCGCGAGTTCTCGACCCGGCGCGTGGTCGCCAGCGGGGAAATCACCAGTTCGCTGTACGCCGCGGCGCGCAAGGCCGGGCTGTCGCCGTTGGCGATCGCCACTATGACCGACGAGATCTTCAAGTACGACATCGACTTCTCCAAGGACCTGCAGCCGGGCGACCGCTTCAGCGTGGTGCTGGATGAGACCTGGCGCGAGGGCGAGAAGGTGGACACCAGCAAGATCCTGGCGGCGACCTTCACCTCGGGTGGCAAGACCTACAGCGGGTTCCGCTTCGACCGCAACGGCAAGTCCGAGTATTTCGATGCCAGCGGCCGGCCGCTGAAGAAGAGCTTCATCCGCATGCCGATCCCGTTCGCGCGGCTGAGCTCCAGCTTTGGCGCGCGCAAGCACCCGGTGCTGGGCAAGATGCGCATGCACAAGGGCGTGGACTACGCCGCGCGCACCGGCACGCCGATCATGGCCGCCGGCGATGCCCGCGTGCAGTTCGCCGGCACGCAGCGCGGCTACGGCAATGTGGTGATCCTGGACCACGGCCGCGGCCACACCACGCTGTACGGGCACATGTCGCGCTTCGGTGCGATCAAGACCGGCCAGCGCGTGGCGCAGGGCACGGTGATCGGCTATGTCGGCTCGACCGGCCTGGCCACCGGCCCGCACCTGCACTACGAATTCCGCGTCAACGGCGTGCATCGCAATCCGCTGTCGGTGACGATGCCGCCGCCGGAGCCGCTGCAGGGCAGCGAGTTGGCCGCGTTCCGCGCGCAGACCGCGCCGGCGCTGGCCCGCATCCAGGGCATGGAGAAGCTGATCTACGCCGACGCGTCGCCGGCACCGGTGGCGGACAAGGCCGCGACGGCCACCGCCAGCGCGGCCAAACCGGCCAAGCCCAGCCGCGGTTGACCGTCGCGCCGCCGGTTCGATGCGCGCGACCACGCGCGCATTGACGACGGCCGCTGCTTGCGCGGAAGCTGGCCGCACTCCGTTCAAGCGCCTGCCATGACTGCTGTCGATCCGCATACTCCGCTTTACCTGGGCCTGATGTCCGGCACCAGCGCCGATGGCATCGATGCCGCGCTGGTGCAGTTTCCCGCCGAGGGCGGCTGCCGCTTTGTGCACGGGCATACCCATCCCTGGGACCCGACGCTGCGTGCCGACCTGATCGCGTTGGGCGAAGGCGGCGACATCACCTCGCTGGATGCGCTGGGGCGGATCGACGCCGAGGTCGGCATCCAGTTCGCCGCCGCCGCCAATGCCCTGCTGCTCGCCAGCGGGGTACAGCGCGCGCAGGTCCGTGCGATCGGCTCGCACGGCCAGACGGTGCGCCACCGCCCGCTGGGCGATCCGGCCTTCACCTGGCAGCTGGGCGATGCCAACCGCATCGCCGAGCTGACCGGGATCACCACGGTGGCCGATTTCCGCCGACGCGACGTGGCCGCCGGCGGGCATGGCGCGCCGCTGATGCCGGCGTTCCACCTGGCGATGCTCGGCACCACCGGCGAAGACCGGGCGATCCTCAACCTGGGTGGCATCGCCAACCTGACCCTGATTCCCCGTGAGGGCGTTCCGCGCGGCTTCGATACCGGGCCCGCCAACGCGCTGATGGATGCGTGGTGCCAGCGCCATCGCGGGGTGCCGTTCGATGCCGATGGTGCGTTCGCGGCCAGCGGGCAGGTGGACGAACCCTTGCTGGCGCACTGGCGGGCCGATCCCTGGTTCGCGCTGCCGCCGCCGAAGAGCACCGGACGCGAGCAGTTCCACCTGGCCTGGGCCGAGGCGGCGATGGACAGGGAGGCCCGGTCACCGGCCGATGTACAGGCCACGCTGCTGGAGCTGACCGCCGCCACCGTGGCCGACGCGCTGCTGGCCCACCTGCCGGGCGCGGCGCGGCTGCTGGTGTGCGGGGGCGGCGTGCGCAATCCGGCGCTGCTGCGGCGACTGGGGGCGCGCCTGCCGGGCGTGGTCATCGAATCCAGCGCGGTGCATGGGCTGGACCCGGATTACCTGGAGGCGATGGGGTTTGCGTGGCTGGCGCAGCGGACGCTGGACGGCCTGCCGGGCAATCTGCCGAGCGTAAGCGGCGCACACGGGCCGCGGATACTGGGTGCGATCCATCCGGCGTAGTGCCGGGTTTCGGGTTGGCAGGTGGGTATTGCGCCTGGAGCAGCCGGGCAGAGCCCGGCTCTACGGGGGCATGGTGCGGGGAATGGCCGGCGGCATGGCGCGGCGCGCAGCCGGGCAGAGCCCGGCTCTACGGGGGCATGGTGCGGAGAACGGCCGGGGGGCATGGTGCGGCGCGCAGCCGGGCAGAGCCCGGCTCTACGGGGGCGTGGTGCGGAGAACAGCCGGCGGCATGGTGCGGCGCGCAGCCGGGCAGAGCCCGGCTCTACGGGGGCGTGGTGCGGAGAACAGCCGGCGGCATGGCGCGGCGCGCAGCCGGGCAGAGCCCGGCTCTACGGGGGGGCGTCGGGGAGGGCCTGGAGGGCGGCGATGGCGTCTGCGAGGGCATTCACTTCGGGGTCGTGGAAGCCGCTGCGGACGTCCAGTTCGCTGGTGAACAGGCCCTGTTCGAGCAGCACCATGCAGGTGTGTTCACGGGTCCAGCCGCGCGCCACGGCGACGCGCCGGATACGCTCGTTCAACAGCGGGTCCAGATCCCGCAGCAGCAGATCGACCATTGTTCTCCCCGTCGGCAAGCACCGCCCCCACGGCACAACAGTCCCCATCATCCAACAGCACACTGCGGGTGGCAAACCGGGGCGGCCGGCCCCCGCCGGCGGTCAGCCGGTGGCGGCGGTCTGGGTGGTGGCATCCACTTCCCGGCGCAGCCACCAGGCCATCAGCAGGCCGGGAACGCCGACCAGCACCGAGACCAGGAAGAAGGTCTGCCAGCCATAGGCATCGGCCAGCACGCCAGCGAACGGCCCCACGAACACCCGCCCCAGCGTGGCGAACGCCGACAGCAGCGCGTAGTGGGTGGCCGAGAAGCGCGTGCCGCACAACCCGCTGAGCAGGGCCACGAAGGCTGCCGTGCCCATGCCGCCCGCGAAGTTGTCCAGGCTGAGGGCAAACAGCAGCAGGCTGTCCATCAGCGTGGCGTGCTCAAGGTGCACGATCAGCAGGTTGAAGGCCGGGACGGTGACCGAGCCCCATGCCCCGGCACCTTCGCGGGCCAGCGCGTAGAAGCCCAGGTTGGACACCAGCTGCAGTACGCCAAAGCCCAGCAGGGCCTGCGACAAGCGCAGGCGCAACAGGAAGAAGCCGCCCACGATGGCGCCCACGATGGTCATCAACAGACCGATGGTCTTGTTGGCCAGGCCCACTTCGGCCTGGCTGAAGCCCATGCCCTTCAGCAGGAACGGCGTGGACAGGCTGAGGGCGAATGCATCACCGATCTTGTACAGCACCACCAGCGCGAGGAACGCACCGGCCCCGCGCATGCCGAAATAGCTGCGCAGCGAGGCGTTGAGGGTCTGGAAGGGAATCCAGCGGGTCACGCCGAGGCCGACGGTCATTGCGCCGGCGATCTGGCTGACCACGAAGGTGAGCCGGGTCCAGCGGTCGCTGCTGTCCGGGTCCAGGCCGACCAGCACCAGCAGGTAGTGCACCACCCACGCGCCGACCGCGACACCGGCCACCAGGGCCACGAACCCGCGCAGCTCGCCACCGGCACGGGACACCGGCGCGGTGAAGCGCGCGGGCAGGCGCGGCATCAGCAGCAGGGCCAGCACCCCTACCCCGACCGCCAGCCCCGCCATCACCCGGTACACCTGCGGCCAACTCTGCCACTGCTCGGCCCAGATCAGGGTGATGCCACCGGACAGGACCATCGCCAAGCGGTAGCCCAGCACGGTGAACGAGCCGCCCAGGCCGCGTTCGGCCGGTTCCAGCAGGTCGGTGCGGTAGGCGTCGATCACCACGTCCAGGGTGGCCGACAGGCAGGCCACCAGTACCGCGACCCCGGCGAACAGGGGCAGGTTGCGCGACGGCGACAGACTGCTCATCAACACCAGAGCGGCGGCCAACGCGAACAGCAGCAGCACGATCCAGCCGCGGCGACGGCCCAGCAGCGGGATGTCGAAACGGTCGATCAGCGGCGCCCACAGGAACTTGAAGGTGTACGGGATGCCGATCAGCGACAGGAAACCGAGCGTGACCAGGTCCAGCCCGTCCACGGTCAGCCAGGCCTGCATGGCCCCGCCGGTCAGCGCCAGCGGCAAGCCGGAGGCGAAGCCCAGCAGCAGGATCACGAACAGGCGTCGTGCCCGCTGCAGGGGGGTATGCGGCACCGACACCGCCGCCGCTTCATTCATGGGGCGTAGTCCACCGTGAACGGGGCATGGTCGGAGAAGCGCTCATCGCGGTAGATCGAGCAGCTGCGCAGGCGCTCGCGCAGGCCGGGGCTGACGAACTGGTAGTCGATACGCCAACCCACGTTGTTGGCGCGGGCCGCGCCGCGGTTGCTCCACCAGGTGTAGTCCTCGCCGTCGGGGTGGAGCAGGCGGTAGGCATCGGTCCAGCCCTGGCCGGCGGCGATGTCCAGCGCCTGGCCGGCGTCCACGCACTGGCCGTTGAGCCAGTCGCGCTCGGGCGGCAGGCAGCCGGAGTTCTTCTGGTTGGACTTCCAGTTCTTGATGTCCAGCGCCGAGCGCACGATGTTCCAGTCGCCGCACAGGACGTAGTCGCGGCCGCTGGCCAGCCATTCGGCCAGGATCGGGCGCAGCCACTCCATCACCTCGAACTTGAAGCCTTGGCGCAGGTCGCCCGAGCTGCCGGAGGGGATATAGAACGAGACCACGCTGAGGTTGCCATAGCGGGCCTCGATGTAGCGGCCTTCATCGTCAAACGGCGCCCAGCCCAGCGAGGTGATCACCTGATCGGGCTCGCGCCTGCTGTAGATGGCCACGCCGCTGTAGCCCTTCTTGGTGATGGCGTCGCGGTAGAAACAGTGGTGGCCGTCCGGGCGGAACATCGGGTCGGTCAGCTGGTCTTCCTGGGCCTTGGTCTCCTGGATGCACAGCACGTCGGCGTCCTGGGCGCGGAACCAGTCGAGGAAGCCCTTGGTGGCAGCGGAACGGATGCCGTTGGCGTTGAAGCTGATGATGCGCATGCTGACCCGGGTCTGGAGCGGTAACCGGCAAAGCATACCGGGTTGACCCCCGGCCCGGCTGGCCGGATCCGGCCGCTGCAGGCCCCGCGACCGTCTGCCGCGAGCCTGAATTGCCGCCCATGCATTAGGATTTGCGCTCCAAATGAATTGAATAGAGTCTAGATGAGCGACCATCGCCACCGTTTTCTGCAACTTGCCCTGACCGCCGATGCCCTGCGCTTCGGCCAGTTCACCCTGAAGTCCGGCCGCCTGAGCCCCTACTTCTTCAACGCCGGCCGTTTCGATTCCGGCGCCCGCATGGTCCAGCTGGCGGCCTGCTATGCCGACGCGGTGGAAGCCACCGGGCTGAAATTCGACGTGGTCTTCGGGCCGGCCTACAAGGGCATCCCGCTGGCCACCGCGACCGCCTGCGAGTTCGCCCAGCGCGGGCGCGACCTCCCGCTGAGCTTCAACCGCAAGGAAGCCAAGGCCCACGGCGAGGGCGGCAACCTGATCGGCGCGGACATGAACGGCAAGCGCGTGCTGATCGTCGATGACGTGATCACTGCCGGTACCGCGATCCGCGAGGCCCTGGCCATCATCAAGGGCGCCGGCGGCACCCCGGCCGGGATCGTGGTGGCGCTGGACCGCCAGGAGATCGCGTCGGAGACCGACCAGCGATCGGCCGCCCAGGCCGTGGCCGAGGAAGCCGGCATTCCGGTAGTGGCCGTGGCCACGCTGGCAGACCTGCTTGATTTTGCCTCCGGAAATCCGGAACTTGTCGGCTACAGGCAGCCGCTGGAGGACTATCGGTCCCGCTACGGCAGCCGTCCTACGCGCTGACAGCAGGGGGCTGTCCACCATGTCCAGGGTTTCCGCCATTGTCGTGACCGGCCTGCTGCTGGCATTGCCAGCGTCGTGGGCGCAGGCCCAGAAGGCGCGCAGCGATGTGTCCGTCAAGCCGAAGAAGCTGTTCTGCTGGAACCAGGGCAACGAGCGGATCTGCAGCGATGCGCTGCCCCAGGACGCGGTGAACGCCGCACGCGAGGAGTTCAGCGTCAACAGCGGCCTGCGTCGCGGTGAGGTGCAGCGCGCGATGACCGAAGAGGAACGCGCCGGCGCCGCGGTGGAGGCCGCCCAGCGTCGGCTGGACCTGGCCGCCGAGCAGACCCGCCAGCGCACCGAGCAGGCGATGCTGTCCACGTATGAGAACGAGGCGGACCTGCGCCGGGTGTTCGTCGAACGCACCGGCATCCTGGACAACAACATCCAGACCGCCCACTACAACGTGGCCAGCCTGCGCGATGCGCTGGTGACGCTGCTGTCGACGGCGGGCAACCGCGAGCTGGCCGGATCGCCGGTGGCCGACAAGCAGGCCGCGGAGATCCGCCAGCGCCACACCGAACTGCTGGCGCAGAAGCGAATGCAGGCCTCGTTCGAACAGCAGCGCATCGCGCTGGATGCGGAGATCGAGGAAACGCTGCAGCGGTACCGGTTGTTGAAGGGTGCGGCGAGCGATCCTCGCGGGTAGGCGACCGGGCCGCGCCCGGCGCTGAGGCCAGGACAAAAGGGGCGGATGCGACGGCATCCGCCCTTTTTTTATGCACTCTTTACGCGCTGCCCGCCTGGCGGGCGTGGAGCGTTTACGCCTTGGAGGACCACCATGCTCGCCTGACGTGGAGTGGTTCCACCTGGACGTCCCATGAGCCTGTATCCGATTGTGTTCCCCGCCGCGAGCGCCGACCGGCGCCGATCGCGTGCGCGTGCTGCCGGTGCACCCCGCACCGCGCCCTCCCTTTCCCCCCTCTGAGGCCACGACCATGCCTGCCTGGCTTTCCCTGGTGTGCGGCGTGCTGGTGCTCGTCGCCGCCGCCTACCTGCTGTATGTCGTGCTTCGGCCCGAAGCGTTCTGACCGGAGCCGATCATGACCGAGATCCTGTTGATCCTGCTGGCCAGCATCGCGCTGGCCTTCCCGCTCGGGCTGTACCTGGCCCGGGTGATGCGTGGCGCGCCGATGCGCGGCGACGCCGTATTCGCGTGGGTGGAGAAACCGCTGTACCGGCTGCTCGGGGTGAACCCCGCGCGCGGCATGTCCTGGCGCGGGTACGTGGGCGCGTTCCTGCTGAGCAACGTGGTCATCGCCGCGCTGGTGCAGACCGTGTTCATGACCCAGGCCTGGCTGCCGTTCAATCCCGACCAGATTCCCAACATGCGCTGGGACACGGCGCTGCACACGATGGTGTCGTTCCTGACCAACACCAACCAGCAGCACTATTCGGGCCAGGCGCAGCTGTCCTACTTCGCGCAGATGACCGCGATCACCGGCCTGCAGGTGGTGACCCCGATGATGGGGCTGGCCCTGGCGGTGGCCACCCTGCGTGCGCTGTTCGGCGCCCGCCCGGACGAGGTGGATGCGCAACAGGCGGCCCAGCTCAGTGGCGACCGCCGCGTGGACGTGGGCAACTACTACGCCGACGTGGTGCGTGCATGCGTGCGCTTCATGCTGCCGCTGTGCCTGCTTTGGGCGGTGCTGCTGACCAGCCAGGGCGTACCGTCCACGCTGGCCGGCGGCCCACAGGCCACGCCGATCGATGCAGCGTCGGGCATGGACTCGCAGAAGCTGCCGCTGGGCCCGGTCGCGGCGATGGTTGCGGCCAAACAACTCGGTGCCAATGGCGGTGGCTGGTATGGTCCCAACAGCAGCATGCCGTATGAAAACCCGACCCCGCTGTCCAATGCGCTCGAACTGATCGGCATCCTGCTGATCCCGATCAGCGTGATTTTCATGCTGGGCGCGTTCACCGGGCGCCGGCGCCTGGCCGGGCTGGTGTTCGGTTGCATGCTGGCGATGTCCAGCCTGTCGGTGGCGGCCACGGTGTGGCTGGAAGGCCATTCGGCGACCGCCGCCAGCCCGCTGCTGATGGAAGGCAAAGAAGTGCGCTTCGGCGCTGATGGAACCGCCTTGTGGGCCGCAGTGACCACCCAGGTCTCCAACGGCTCGGTCAACGGCATGCACGACTCGCTCAGCCCGCTGGCCGGCGCCGTGCCGATGGTCAACATGCTGATCAGCGCCATCTGGGGCGGCATCGGCTGCGGCCTGCAGCAGTTCCTGGTGTACCTGCTGCTGGGCGTGTTCCTGGCCGGCCTGATGACCGGGCGCACCCCGGAACTGTTCGGACGCAAGCTGGAAACGCCGCAGATCCGCCTGCTCGCCCTGCTGGTGCTGCTGCAGCCGATCACGCTGCTGACCCTGACCGCGGTGACGCTGGCGATCCCTTCGATCACCGGCACCTCCAATCCAGGCTTCCACGGCATCAGCCAGGTGTTCTATGAGTACACCTCGGCATATGCCAACAACGGTTCGGGCTTCGAGGGGCTGGGCGATGCGACGGTGTGGTGGAACCTGAGCTGCACGCTGGTGCTGCTGCTGGGCCGCTACCCGGTGCTGGTGATTCCGCTGATCGTGGCCGCGCAGCTGGCCGCCAAGCGCCGTGCTCCCGAATCGGCCGGCACGTTGCAGATCGAAACCCCGACGTTCGCGCTGACCCTGATCGCGCTGATCGCCATCCTGACCGTACTGCAGTTCATGCCGGCGCTGGTCCTTGGCCCGGTGGCCGACCACCTGTCGCTGACGCTGCACTGAGACATGACCCCATGAGTACCTATCCGTTGAATGCTTCCACCCACCGCCACCCGCGCCTGCTCGACGGCGCCGGCTGGCGGCGCGCCCTGCGCGATGCGGTCATCAAGCTCTCGCCCCGGCACCTGCTGCACAGCCCGGTGATGGCCGTGGTGATGGTCGGCACCGTGGTCAGCCTGCTGGTGACCCTGACCGGCAACGCGCCGCTGGGCTTCGGCCTGGCGGTCACCGGCATCCTGCTGCTGACCGTGCTGTTCGGCAACTTCGCCGAGGCCGTCGCCGAGGCGCGCGGCCGTGGCCAGGCCGCATCGCTGCGCCGTGCCCGTCAGGACCTGACCGCGCGGCGCCTGGCCGCCGCGCATGCCGGTGCGGCCGAAACGCATGTCCCGGCCGCCGAGCTGCGTCCCGGCGACCATGTGATCGTCAGCTCTGGTGAACTGGTGCCGGCCGATGGCGAGATCGTGCAGGGGCTGGCCACCATCAACGAAGCGGCCGTGACCGGCGAATCGGCGCCGGTGCTGCGCGAGGCCGGCACCGACCGCAGCGGCGTGATCGGCGGCACCAAGGTGCTGTCCGACCAGATCGTGGTGCGCATCACCGCCGAGCCCGGCCACAGCTTCCTGGACCGCATGATCGCGCTGGTCGAAGGCGCCAACCGCCAGAAGACCCCCAACGAGATCGCGCTGACCCTGCTGCTGGCGGCGATGACGCTGACGTTCCTGGTGGTGGTGGCGACCCTGCCGGCGATCGGTGCGTTCGTTGGCGTGAAGGTCGACCCGCTGCTGCTGATCGCGCTGCTGGTGTGCCTGATCCCCACCACCATCGGCGGGCTGCTGCCGGCCATCGGCATCGCCGGCATGAACCGTGCGCTGGCGGCCAATGTGCTGGCCAAGTCCGGCAAGGCGGTCGAAGTGGCCGGTGACGTGGACGTGCTGCTGCTGGACAAGACCGGCACCATCACCCACGGCGACCGCCAGGCCACCCACTTCCATGCGCTGGCCGGCATCGATGCGCCCCAACTGCGCGAGGCCGCGTTGCTGTCCTCGCTGGCCGACCCGACCCCGGAAGGCAAATCGGTCGTGCGCCTGGCACGCGAACAGGGCTGCACCACGGCCGAGCCGGCCCAGGCGCAGTACCTGGCCTTCACCGCGCAGACCCGCATGTCCGGCGTGGACCTGGACGGCGGCCGGCGTATCCGCAAGGGCGCTGCCGATGCGATCACCGCCTACGTGCGCGAGCTTGGCGGCACGGTGCCGGCTGAACTGCCCGGACGCGTGGAACAGGTGGCGCGCAACGGCGCCACCCCGCTGGTGGTGTGCGAAGGGCGGCACGTGCTGGGCGTGATCGAGCTGTCGGACGTGGTCAAGCACGGCATGCGCGAAAAATTCGCCCAACTGCGTGCGATGGGCATCCGCACGGTGATGATCACCGGTGACAACCCGCTCACCGCCGCAGCGATTGCGGCCGAAGCCGGCGTCGACGACTACATCGCCGAGGCCCGCCCCGAGGACAAGCTGGCGCGCATCCGTGCCGAGCAGGCCGGCGGACGGCTGGTGGCGATGGTCGGCGATGGCACCAACGACGCCCCCGCGCTGGCCCAGGCCGACATCGGCCTGGCGATGAACTCGGGCACGCAGGCCGCCAAAGAGGCCGGCAACATGGTCGACCTGGATTCGGACCCGGCCAAGCTGCTGGCGGTGGTGGAAGTGGGCAAGCAGCAGCTGATCACGCGCGGCGCGCTGACCACCTTCTCGCTGGCCAACGATGTGTCCAAGTACTTCGCGATCCTGCCGGCGCTGTTCGCCGCAACGCTGCCGGCAATGGCCACGTTGAACGTGATGCACCTGTCCAGCCCGCGCAACGCGGTGCTGGCGGCGCTGATCTTCAACGCGCTGGTGATCCCCGCGCTGATTCCGCTGGCCCTGCGCGGCGTGCGCTTCCGCCCGGCCACGGCGACCACGCTGCTGCGCCGGAACATGCTGGTGTATGGGCTGGGCGGCGTGCTGCTGCCGTTCGCGGCCATCAAGTTGATCGACCTCCTCCTCGTCTCGGTATTCGGCGTATGAACCGCTCGCTCGCTTCGTCCCTCTCTCCCGCGTCGCCGTCCCGCGCGACCGCCACCTCCACCCTGCAGCAGGACGGCGCGTGGCGTCCGGCGATCGTGCTGGGCCTGGGCAGCCTGCTGCTGATCGGGCTGGCCTACGCGGTGGTCGCCACCAGCGCCAGCCGGCTGCTGTTCCCGGCGCAGGCCGATGGCAGCCTGCTGCTTCGCGATGGCCAGGTGCGCGGCTCGCAGCTGATCGCCCAGCCGTTCGTGGGCGACGGCTACTTCCAGGCGCGCCCCTCGGCAGCCAACTACGACCCGATGGCCGCCGCGGGCAGCAACCTGGCGCGCAGCAACCCGACCCTGGAGGAACGCGTGCACGAGGCGACCCAGGCGGTCGCCCTGCGCGAAGGCATCACCGTGGCCCAGGTGCCAGGCGATCTGGTGACCCAGTCCGGCGCGGGCATGGACCCGGAGCTGTCGCCGGCGGCTGCCGCCGTACAGGTGGCACGCGTGGCACGCAGCCGCGGCCTGCCCCTCGACCAGGTGCAGGCGCTGGTGAAGGCCCATACCCAAGGCCCGCAGTGGGGCGTGTTCGGGCAGCCGCGGGTCAACGTGATGACCTTGAACGCAGCGCTGGATGCGCAGCCGCCGCACGGCACGCCTTGATGCGCTGCGTACCGTTGCAGGCGCACAATCGCCACCCATGAGCGACTCCCGTACCCGCCAGGCCGATGCCCTGGTCGAAGGCCTGCAACGCGAAGCCGGCGGCAAACTCACCGTGTTCCTGGGTGCCGCGCCCGGCGTGGGCAAGACGTTCAGCATGCTCAGCCGCGCGCACGAACAGTTGCGTCGCGGCGTGGACGTGGTGATCGGGCTGGTGGAAACCCACGGGCGCGCCGAGACCTCGGCGCTGCTGGACGGGCTGCCGCAGGTGCCGCTGAGGCAGTGCGAATACCAGCACGTCGCGCTGCTGGAGATGGACCTGGATGCGATCCTCGCGCGCCGTCCGGCGCTGGTGCTGGTGGACGAGCTTGCCCACCGCAACGCGCCGGGCAGCCGCCACGAACGGCGCTGGCAGGACGTGATGGAACTGCTGGAAGCGGGCATCGACGTCTGGACCACGGTCAACATCCAGCATCTGGAAAGCCTCAACGACGTGGTCATGCGCATCACCGGCGTGCGGGTCGGCGAGACCGTTCCCGATGCGGTGCTGGACCGCCTGCATGACATCGTGCTGGTTGACCTGCCGCCGCGCGAGCTGATCGAGCGCCTGCAGCAGGGCAAGGTGTACGTGCCCGAACAGGCGGCGCAGGCACTGCAGGCTTTCTTCTCTCCGGCCAACCTGACCGCATTGCGCGAGCTGGCCATGCAGGAGGCGGCCGACCGGGTCGACAGCAGCCTGCGCGAGACCCGCGCCGCGCGCGGCGAAGGCAACCTGCCGCTGCGTCGCCGCGTGCTGGTGGCAATCGATGGCGGCGGCCAGAGCGAGTACCTGGTGCGGGTCGGGCGACGCATCGCCGAGCGCCGCGATGCGCCCTGGACGGTGGTGACCGTACAGGGCCGCCGCCAGGATGAGGAGACGCGGCGCGAAATCGATGCCGCGTTCGCGCTCGCGCGCCGGCTGGGAGGCGAGGCCGAGCTGCTGCACGGCAACAGCATTGCCGATGCGCTGCTCGACCATGCCGCGCACAACAGCGTGTCCACTCTGGTGCTGGGCCGCACCCGCGAGCGGCCGGTGGCACGGATGCTCAACCGCACCCTCACCCAGCAGTTGATCCAGCGCGGCGCGCATTACGAGATCACCATCATCGGCACGCCGCAGGCCCGTGCCCGCGCACGCCGCTCCGGGCTGGCCATCGCCAACCGCAGCGCCGGCCAGGACATGCTGCTGGCGGTGGGCGCCACCACGCTGGCGTGCCTGGTGGCGCTGTTCGCCGAGCGCTGGGTGGGCCTGTATGACCTGTCGATGGTGTTCATCGTGGCGGTGGTGATGGTGGCCGCGCGCAGCCGCACCAGTGCAGCGGTGATCGCCGCGGCGCTGTGTTTCCTGGCGTACAACTTCTTCTTCATCGCCCCGCGCTTCACGTTCGCCATCAGCGCGCGACAGGGCGTGATCACCGTCTTCCTGTTCCTTGCCGCCGCGCTGGTCGCCGGCCGCCTGGCCTCGCGCCTGCGCATGCAGGTCGTGGCGTTGCGCGCGGCCAACCGGCATGCCCATGCGCGGCAGGCGCTGGGACGCGAGCTGACCCGCGCACCGAGCAACGAGCAGGTTGCCCAGGCCGGCCGGGAAGCGCTGGAGCAGGCCCTGGATGCGCCGGCGTGGCTGCGCATCGGCCAGGACACCAGCACCAGTGGCAGCGCCGCGCCCGGTGACACCGACCTGGCCGCCGCGGACTGGGCTTTCCGCCACGGACAGCCCAGCGGCCGCTTCACCAATACCCTGGCCGGCGCGGAGTGGTGGTTCCTGCCGCTGCTGGATGGCGAGGACCGCGCGATTGGCGTGGCCGGCATGCGCTTTCCGCGCACCACCGCGCGGCTGGCGCCCGAGCAACGCCAACTGGCGGCGGCGATGGTGGACGACATCGCCCAGGCCGCGCTGCGCACGCAGCTGGTGGCCGACCTGGAAACCGCGCATGTCAGCAACGAGACCGAGCGCCTGCGCTCGGCGCTGCTGTCGTCGGTATCCCACGACCTGCGCTCGCCACTGGCCGCGATGATCGGCTCGGCCGACAGTCTCTCCAGCTATGCCGACGCGATGGACGCCACCGACCGCCGCGCGCTGCTGGACACCATCCTGATCGAAGGCGAGCGGCTGGACCGGTACATCCAGAACCTGCTGGACATGACCCGGCTCGGCCACGATGGCCTGAAGATCAATCGCGACTGGATCGGCGTGGATGAACTGGTCGGCTCGGCCGCACGCCGCCTGCAGCGCTACCAGCCCGAGGTGCAGCTGAAACTGGACATTCCCGCCACGCTCGCGCCGATCTGGGTACATCCGGCGCTGGTTGAGCAGGCGGTGTTCAACGTGATGGAAAACGCGGCCAAGTTCTCCCCGCCCGGTGCGGCGGTGGAGGTGCAGGCACGGCTGGTGGAGGGCGAGCTGCGCATCGATGTGCTCGATGCCGGCCCGGGCATTCCCGACGAGGAACGCGCGCGCATCTTCGACATGTTCTACAGCGTGGAACGCGGCGACCGGGGGCGCCACGGCACCGGGCTGGGCCTGACCATCTGCCAGGGCATGATCGGCGCGCATGGTGGGAGCGTGCAGGCGCTGCCGGGGCGCGATGGACGCGGTACCCTGATCCGCATCACGCTGCCGCTGCTGCAACCTCACCCTGCCGATGACAACGACGACTCCTGACCCCTCTTCCGGCGTGCCGCCCGCACGTGTGCTGGTGATCGACGACGAAGCGCAGATCCGCCGCTTCCTCGACATCAGCCTGCGCGCTCAAGGGTATGTGGTCCAGCAGGCCGCGACCGGCCAGGATGGGCTGGCGTTGCTGGCCACCGGCGGCAGCGACCTGGTGATCCTGGACATCGGCCTGCCGGACATGGAAGGCCACGAGGTGCTGGCCGAGCTGCGCCAGTGGAGCCAGGTGCCGGTGATCATGCTGACCGTGCGCGCCGGTGAGGCGGAGAAGGTGCGGGCGCTGGACAACGGCGCCAATGACTACGTGACCAAGCCGTTCGGCACCCAGGAGCTGATGGCCCGCGTGCGGGCACTGCTGCGTTCGCGCACGGTATCCGGCGACGGCGCCCTCCCGCATTTCGACGACGGGCACCTGCACATCGACCTGGCGCGCCGGGAGGTGCACCTGGACGGCGTGCCGGTGGCGCTGACGCGCAAGGAATACGCGCTGCTGTCGCTGCTGCTGCGCAATGCCGGACGCGTGGTGACCCAGCCCCAGATCCTGGCGGAGATCTGGGGACCCACCCACCAGCACGACACGCACTACCTGCGCATTCTGGTCGGCAAGCTGCGCCACAAGCTGGGCGATTCCGCACTGGACTCGCGCTATCTGTTTACCGAACCGGGCGTGGGTCTGCGGTTCAAAGGGTGATGGCCAACCACAGGTCGGGCATCACCCGGCAGGTACCGACCGCTGGCCGGTACACCGTCTAGAAACCCAGCTCCACACCCGGCAGCAGCGGCTGCAGCTGGGCGCGGAACAAGGCCTTGATCCGCTCCAGCGCCGCCTCGTCGTCGGCCTCGAAACGCAGCACCAGCACCGGCGTGGTGTTGGATGCGCGCACCAGGCCCCACCCGTCCGGGAAGTCCGCGCGCAGGCCATCGATGGTGGACAGGCGCGCACCGATGAACGGCGACTCCTCCCCCTGCGCGGCCGATACGAACAGCGACACCAGCGCATGCGGCGTGCCCGATTCGACCGGCACCTTCAGTTCCGGCGTGGACACGCTGTCGGGCAGTTCCTCGAATACCTCCGACGGCGACTCATCGCGCTGGGCCAGGATTTCCAGCAGACGCGCGGCCGCATACAGGCCGTCATCGAAGCCGAACCAGCGTTCCTTGAAGAAGAAGTGCCCGCTCATCTCGCCGGCCAGTTCGGCGTCGGTCTCGCGCATTTTGGCCTTCATCAGCGAATGGCCGGTCTTCCACATCAGCGGGCTGCCGCCATTGCGCAGCACGTAGTCGGACAGCTTGCCGCTGCACTTCACGTCGTAGATCACCAGCGCACCCGGGTTGCGCATCAGCACGTCGGCGGCGAACAGCATCAGCAGGCGATCTGCGTAGATGATCTTTCCTTCACGGGTGACCACGCCCAGGCGGTCGCCATCGCCATCGAAGGCCAGGCCGATGTCCGCGTCAAACCGCTTCACGGTCTGGATCAGGTCATCCAGATTGCGCGGGTCGCTCGGATCAGGGTGATGATTCGGGAAGGTGCCATCCACATCGCAGTACAGGGGAATGACGTCGGCACCGATCGCCTCCAGCAGCGGCTGGGCCAGCTCACCGGCCACACCGTTGCCGGCATCGGCCACGACTTTGAGCGGGCGGTCCAGCTGCACATCGTCGGCGATGCGCTGGATATAGTCGGCATTGACCTCGCGGGTCTGGAAACTGCCCGGCTCGGCGGCGACATGCAGCTGGCCCTCGCGGATGCGCTGGTACAGCTCGGTGATCGCATCGCCGGACAGCGTCTCGCCGCCCACCACGATCTTGAACCCGTTGTAGTCCGGCGGGTTGTGGCTGCCGGTAACCGCCACGCAGCTGCCGGCGCGCAGGTGGTAGCTGGCGAAGTACACCACCGGCGTGGGCGCCAGGCCGATGTCGATGACATCGCAACCGGCGCGGCGCAGGCCTTCGATCAGCCCGGCGGTCAGATCCGGTCCGGACAGACGGCCATCGCGGCCGATCACGATCTCGCGCAGCCCCTGCACCTGCAGCACCGAGCCGATCGCCTGGCCGATCAGCGCCGCCACCTTCGGTGTCAGGTCGCGGCCGACCACGCCACGGATGTCGTAGGCGCGGAAGATCTCCGCGGCAATGTCCTCGGCCGGTACCTGCGGCACCGGCGGCGGCGGCGTTCCGCTGCCGGCAGCCGGGACGAGCGGCGCCTGTTCCAGGCTCTCGCGCAGCGTGGGGCCCTCGCCCTGCTCATCGGTGCCGGCAACGCGGCGTCGCGGCAGCTGCACCTTGCCCTTGCCGAGCAGCAGCAGGCCGGCCATCGCCAGCAACAGCAGCGCCACCACCCCGCTCGGGATAGGGCCCAGGCCCATCGGGCCCGGCTCCACATCCGGCACGGCGGCGGCCAGGCGGAACCCGCTTGCGCCGATCGGCCGTGCCAACGCTTCGGCACCGCCCGCCATCTCGCTGGCGCCCTGCTCGATCACGTTGAAGGTGCCCTGGCGCAGCGCCAGGTAGCCGGCCGACGGCACCTGCACGGCATCGAAGGCGCTGGTCAGGCGCAGCAGCGGCTGGCGCACGTACACCACCGCCGGCGTCTGCTGGCCCAGCGTGACCCTGCTGGCCAGGCCCAGCCGCTGGCCGCCGGCATCGCGCACCACGCGCAGCACGGTCTTGCCATCATCGTCGGCAAGGGCCGCTTCAAGCAGCGCCAGGCGCGAGTAGCCAAAGGCCTTCGGGTCGGCGTAGGCCGCATCCAGGCCGGCGTCCAGCACCTGCACCTCTTCCACGCCCGGCCAGCCTTCGCGGATGGCCACGGCGCTGGCCTCGGCATCGCCGCTGGCCAGGGCCGCACCCACGCGCTCGCTCTTGAGCACCTTCTGCAGCTGCGCCGCCTGCGAGGTCAGTGCTGCCCGCAGGCCCTGCACCACGGCATCGCGCGATGCCTCCAGCGTCTGGCCCACCGAGGCCTGCCGCCACTGCCGCACACCGCTGTAGCCGAACCAGATCGCCAGCAGCACCAGCGCACCGGCCAGCAACGGTGCCGAGCGTCCGATCGCCAACGGTGACTGTCCTTCCGCCTTCGCCTTGCTCATGGATGCTTTCCCCTGTCAGCGCACCCCGGTATGGCCGAATCCACCCGTTCCCCTGGCGCTGTCGCTGAAAGTATCCACTACCTGCAGGCCCACGCGTGCAATCGGCAGCACCACCAGCTGCGCGATGCGATCGCCCGGCTGCAGGGTGAAGGGTTCGCGTCCCCGGTTCCAGGCGCTGATCAGCAGCGGGCCCTGGTAATCGGCATCGATCAGCCCGGTACCGTTGCCCAGCACGATGCCGTGGCGATGGCCCAGCCCGGAGCGCGGCAGCACCACGGCGGCCAGGTTCGGATCGGCGATGTGGATGGCGATGCCGCTGGGAATCAGCGCCGTGTCGCCCGGTTGCAGGGTCAGCTCGGTTTCCAGCGCCGCACGCAGATCCAGGCCGGCGCTGTGTTCGGTGGCGTAGGCCGGCAGCGGCCAGGTATCGCCGAAGCGCGGGTCGAGCAACTTCACCTGCAGCGGCTGCAGGGTGGAATCGATGGTCATGCGTGCAACCTCTGGGCAATCAGGGACAACAGTTGTTCGGCCAGCCGGGCCTTGGAGGTACCGGGGAACGCCTGCTCCCCACCCTGCCAGTACGCGGTGGCGGCGTTTTCATCGCTTTCAAAGCCACCGTTGCTGATGCCCACCTGGTTGGCGATCACCAGGTCCAGGCGCTTGTCCACGAGCTTGCCGCGCGCGTACTTCTCCACGTCGTGGGTTTCGGCGGCAAAGCCGACCACCAGCTTGAGTGCATTGGTCTGCGCGGCCACCTCGGCCAGGATGTCCGGCGTGCGCACCAGCTCCAGCGTCAACGTCTGGGTACCGGCGGTCTTCTTCAGTTTCTGCGGGGCCACCTGGCGCGGGGTGTAATCGGACACCGCCGCCGCACCGATATAGATGTCGGCCGGCAGCGCGCCCAGCACGGCCTCGCGCATCTGCGCGGCCGAGCGTACGTCCACGCGCTGCACGCCCGGCGGCGTGGCCAGGTGCACCGGGCCGCTGACCAGCACCACCTGCGCGCCGAGGCGCGCGGCGGCGGCGGCAAGCGCATAGCCCATCTTGCCGCTGCTGCGGTTGCCCACGTAGCGCACCGGGTCCAGATCTTCATAGGTCGGGCCGGCGCTGATCAGCACACGCAGGCCCTTCAATCCGGCGGTTTCCGGATCGGCGGCGGCAGGCGCCTGCACCTGCGCCAACGCGGCCACAATGGCGTGCGCTTCGCTCAGCCGTCCCGGGCCGGATTCGCCTTCCGCCAGCGGGCCGTCTTCCGGGCCGATCACCTGGGCGCCGCGCTCGCGCAGCAGGCCGATGTTGGCCTGGGTGGCCGGGTGCTGCCACATCCGGTGGTTCATCGCCGGGCACACGGTCAGTGGCGCGGTGGTGGCCAGGCACAGCGTGGTGACCAGATCGTCGGCATGCCCGTGCGCCAGGCGTGCCAGCAGGTCGGCGGTGGCCGGGGCGACCACGACGCGATCGGCCCAGCGGGCCAGCTCGATGTGGCCCATCGCCTGCTCGGCCGCGCTGTCCCACAGCGTGGTGCGGGTGGGTTGGCCGGACAGCGCCTGGAAGCTCAGCGGCGTCACGAACTGCTGGGCACCGGCGGTCATTGCCACCTGCACCAGGGCACCGGCATCGCGCAGGCGTCTCACCAGCTCAAGCGACTTGTAGGCAGCGATGCCGCCACCCACGCACAACAACAGCTTCTGGCCTTGCAGCGGGCGCGCGGACGCCGGAGAAGCCTGGGGGGAGTCAGCCACCTGCGGATTTCCTGTCGAACTGAGGCGTTTAGCTTACCCGATGGGGTGTGGGGGGCTCATGCCCCAGGGGCATGAGAGGGGTGTTTATGGTCATGAGGGAAGGACGTTGACGTGGTGGTCAGCTGGCTGGCCTTCCTTGGCTGGGGGCGCGTGGCCAAGGCGCACGGTGATGAAGGACGCCATGCGCGGGATGCGCGCCTGCGGATGGAACAGACCGGGGCCCCAGCGGGCGAGTACACGGGCAGTGACGCAGTGCTGCGGCAGCGGATTGCCGGCATTTCCTACGCGAGCGCGGGGCCGCCGCTTATGGGCTCCCGCCGTGTTCGGGCGGACACTGCCCACATGGCAATCAAAGATTGGCTCGAACAGGATCGGCCCCGTGAAAAGCTGCTGACGCGTGGCCCGGCGGCGCTGTCGGATTCGGAGCTCCTGGCACTGTTCATCGGCAAGGGCCCGAAGGGCTCGAACGCGGTCGAGAGCGCCCGTCTGCTGCTGGACGTACACGGCCCCTTGCGGCGCCTGATGGACCTGGATGCCAACACGCTCAAGAAGCTGCCGGCCCTCGGCCCCGCCAGCGCCTGCAGACTGATCGCCGCGCTTGAGCTGGCGAGCCGCCATCTTCTTGCCCAGCTCGAGCGGGGCGACAGTCTGTGCGACCCGGCGTCGGCGGGGCGCTACTTTCAGCACCGGCTGCGCTCACGTCCGCACGAAGTGTTCGCCGTCCTGTTCCTGGACACGCGCAACCGGACAGTGGCGTACGAAGAGCTGTTCTCCGGCACCATCGATGCAGCAGCCGTCTACCCCCGTGAAGTGGTCCGCCGTGCCCTGCTTCACAACGCCGCGGCCGTGATCGTGGCGCACAACCACCCGTCCGGGCATGCCGAGCCCTCCTCGGCCGACCAGCTCATCACTGCCGAACTGCAGCAGGCATTGGGCGTGGTGGGGGTGCGGCTGCTGGACCATGTGGTGGTGGGGGACGGGCCGCCGGTGTCGATGGCCGAGCGCGGCTGGATCACGTCGGGCCGGCGCCGGGGGAGCTGAACGGACCGCTGCGCGGGGCCGCCCTGCCAGGCGGTCGAACCGGTTGCGTGGGACGTTCCCCGCCCTGCTCTGTCCCCGTTCAATGGATCGGGGCGGCTTCTGGGCTAAAATTACCGATTCCGCCGCTCCAGTCTCAAAGCAGGCCTTGTGAAAAATCTCCTCCGCGCCCTGATCAGCCAAGGCATCGAAGCCTTGCGCGCCAACGGCACTCTGCCGGCCGATACCCTGACCCCGGAATTCGTGGTGGAACGCCCGAAGACCCGTGAGCACGGCGATTTCGCCACCAATGCCGCGATGCTGCTGGCCAAGCCGGCGCGCAGCAACCCGCGCGCCCTGGCCCAGGCGCTGCTCGATGCGCTGCCCCAGAGCGCCGATGTGCTGCGCGTTGAGATCGCCGGCCCGGGCTTCATCAATTTCCACCTCGCCCCCAGCGCCTACCAGCGCGAAGCGGCCAGCGTGCTGAAGGAAGGGGCCGATTACGGCCACAACCTGAGCGGCAACGGCCGCACCGTGGGCGTGGAATACGTCTCGGCCAACCCGACCGGCCCGCTGCATGTGGGCCACGGCCGCGCGGCGGCGATCGGCGACTGCCTGGCCCGCCTGCTGGAAGTGAACGGCTGGAACGCCAAGCGCGAGTTCTACTACAACGACGCCGGTGGGCAGATCGAGAACCTGGCGCTGTCGACCCAGGCCCGCGCCAAGGGGCTGAAGCCCGATGACGCCGGCTGGCCGGAAGCGGGCTACCGCGGCGACTACATCGAAGACGTGGCCAAGGCCTATCTGGCCGGCGCCACGGTGGAGCTGGAAGGCCATTCGGTGGTGGGCGAGCGCGACCCGGACAACCTGGACGCGATCCGCCGCTTCGCGGTGGCCTACCTGCGCAACGAGCAGAACCAGGACCTGGCCGCGTTCGGGGTGGATTTCGACATCTACTTCCTGGAAAGCTCGCTGTACAAGGATGGCAAGGTCGAAGAGACCGTGGCCCGGCTCAATGCCGCCGGACACACGTATGAGGAAGGCGGCGCGCTGTGGCTTCGCTCCACCGACTTCGGTGACGACAAGGACCGCGTGATGCGCAAGTCCGACGGCACCTACACCTACTTCCTGCCGGACGTGGCCTACCACCTGAGCAAGTGGCAGCGCGGCTACGAGCGCGCGATCACCGAGCTGGGCGCAGACCACCACGGTTCGCTGGCGCGCGTGCGCGCGGGCCTGCAGGCGCTGGACGTGGGCATTCCCAAGGGCTGGCCGGAGTACGTGCTGCACCAGATGGTGACGGTGATGCGCGGCGGCGAGGAAGTGAAACTGTCCAAGCGTGCCGGCAGCTACCTGACCCTGCGCGACCTGATCGAGGAAGCCGGGCGCGACGCGACCCGCTGGTTCCTGATCGCGCGCAAGCCCGATTCGCAGCTGACCTTCGATATCGACCTGGCGCGCCAGCAGAGCAACGACAACCCGGTGTTCTATGTGCAGTACGCGCATGCCCGCGTCTGCAGCCTGCTGCGCCAGGCGCAGGAAAAGGGTCTGGCCTACACGGCGAGCGAGGGACTGGCCGGGCTGACCACGCTCAACGACGACGCGTCGCTGTGGCTGATGATCGAAATGTCGCGCTTCGCGGAAGTGGTGGAAGCGGCCGGTCTGGCACTGGAACCGCACTTGATCGCGCAGTATCTGCGTGAATTGGCGCACGCGTTCCACACGTGGTATCACGGCACGCAGGTATTGGTAGCCGACGATGCCGAGCGCAATGCCAAGCTGACGCTGGCCTGCGCCGCGCGCCAGGTCCTGGCCAATGGCCTGAACATCCTGGGCGTTTCCGCCCCGGAAAAAATGTAAGCAGTGGAGAAGCAGTAAATGGCAGCACGACGCGGCAAGAGCCAGGCACGACGCAACAGCAATCAGGGCACGCCGGGATGGGTGTGGCTGGTCGCCGGTGTGGCTATTGCGGCCGTGGTGTTCCTGGCGGCACCGAACCTGTTCAAGAGCGACGGCGACGGCTTCCTGCGGGTGGGCCCGCAGCCCAACCCGGCGGCGCAGCCGGCGCCGGTGAGCGATGCCGAGACCGACGTGGGCAGCGAACTGCCCAAGCCGGGTGCGGCCAAGCCTGCGGAACCGGCCAAGCCGCCGGCCACGCAGTACGACTTCTACACCCTGCTGCCCGGCAAGGAAGTGGAAATGTCCGATGCGGAGCTGGCTGCCAGCGCGCGCGCCGAAGACCAGCGCCGCGCGAAGGCTGAAGCGCAGCGCGCACAGGCGGCGCTGGAAGGCCGTCCGGTGCCGGCTGCGCCGGCGACCACGACGGCGTCTCCTGCAGCGGCTGCCGTGGCCACCACCGCACCGGCCACGACCAGCCCGGCCCCGCTGCCGGCGCCGGTCAGCGAGCGTCCGGCGGCCAGCACCGCGCCGGCCACCGCGCCCGCGCCAGTGGCAAGCACGACCCCGGCCGCACCGAAACCGACGGCCACCGCCCCGGCGACGGCCGCCGCCGAACCGGCCAACAGCAACGTGCGCTACATCCTGCAGGCGGGCGCGTTCGGGGCCTCCGGCGATGCCGAGGCGACGAAGGCCAAGCTGGCGATGATCGGATTGGCGGCACGCGTGGAATCGGCGCAGATCAACGGCAAAACCGTCTATCGCGTGCGCATGGGGCCGTATGGCAGCGCCGGCGAGTTGGCCGAGGCCAAGCAGAAGCTGGATGGCACCGGGCTGCAGGCGATGGCGATCAAGGCGCAGTAACCGCGCGCGGGTGTTCCCACGGGCATTCGAAACGCCGGCCGCAGGTCGGCGTTTCTTTTTGTGCGAGGCGAACGATGGCCCGCACGCGCCGCTGCGCTATCGTCGGCACATGCCATTTACTTCTGACCCTGCTGACCCTCCCGGCATTGCCGGCGCCACTGGCCGCTACCGTGAATGGACGCCGCCGGCCGGGCTGCAGGGCGACTTCGGCCAACTGTGGCGCAGCGATCTGCCGGTGGATCACGGCGGTGACGTGGCGGTGCTGCCCGACGGCTGCGTGGACGTGCTGTGGCGCGATGGCCGGCTGTACGTGGTGGGGCCGGATGTGGTGGCCGCCCACCCGCAGCTGACGCCCGGTGCGCAGGTGCTGGGCGCACGCTTCCGGCCGGGCGCCGCATGTGCCTGGCTGGGGCTGCCGTTGTCGGAGATCGTGGGAACGGCGGTGGAACTGGATGCCGTGCTGGGCGTACGGGCACGGCGGATGGCGACGCGGTTGAATGCGGTCGGCGACGCCGACGCCCGCCAGCCCCTGTTTGCACGGGAACTGGCGCTGCTGCCGCGCAGCGCGCGCGCTCCCCATGCAACGGCGGCGGCGGTATTCGCGCAGGTGCGGGGCGGTGGCACGGATCTGTCCGCCTTGGCGACGACGCTGCAGCTGAGCACGCGCAGCCTGCGCCGTCTGTGCCACGCGCAGTTCGGCTATGGGCCGAAGATGCTGGAACGCATCCTGCGCCTGCAGCGGCTGCTGGCCCTGGCACGCGCGCGACCACGCGATGGACTGGCGATGCTGGCGCTGGAGGGCGGCTACGCCGACCAGTCGCACTTGAGCCGGGAGGTACGCGCCCTGACCGGGATCGGGGCGGCCGCGCTCTGCGCCCAGTGGCGTGACTGACTGGCCGTTTTGTTCAATACCGCTACGCTGCGACCGGCGATGCTGGACCTTCCTTCACCACGAGACCCTCCATGAGCAATACACACGGCAACGACCGCCGCATCGACAACATCGAATTCAACGTCGGCGATATCGCCCGCAGCAAGGCGTTTTACGGCACCGTATTCGGCTGGACATTCACCGACTACGGCCCGGCCTACACCGAGTTCAACGATGGGCGCCTGTGCGGTGGTTTCACCACCGGCGAGCCGGTGGTGCCCGGTGGCCCGCTGGTGATTCTGTACGCCGACGATCTGGCAGCCACCCAGCAGCGCCTGGAAGCGGCCGGCGCCATCATCAGCAAACCGGTATTCGCCTTCCCCGGCGGGCGACGCTTCCATTTCCGCGACCCGGACGGCTACGAGCTGGCGGTGTGGACGGCAGCATGACGCCAGCCCGCCACGGGAAGAGCCGACCGTTGGTCGGCTCTCCCGGAGGAGCGCGCAGGCGCCCTGGCGTCCTCAGTCGCGCGCGACCTGGAAGCCGGCGAACGACTGGCTGACCGGCATCACCTCGAGGCGGTTGATGTTGAGGTGTGCCGGCAGGTTGGCAACCCACAGGATCTGCTCGGCGATATCGTCGGCGGTCATGGGGTTTGCCCCGGTGTAGAGCGTGTCCGAGGCGGCCTGGTTGCCGTGGGTGCGCACCAGGGTGAACTCGGTTTCGGCCATGCCCGGTTCGATGGTGGTCACACGCACGCCGGTGCCGTGCAGGTCCGAACGCAGACCCAGCGAGAACTGGCTGACGAACGCCTTGGTGCCGCCGTAGGCATTGCCGCCGGGGTACGGATACACCCCCGCCACCGAGCTGATGTTGATGATCGCGCCCTTGCGCGCCACCAGCTGCGGCAGCAGGCGGTGGGTCAGGGTGACCAGGGCGGTGACATTGGTGTCGATCATGGTGCGCCAGTCGTCCAGCGAGGCGCTCTGTGCCGGAGCGGTGCCCTGGGCCAGGCCGGCATTGTTGACCAGCAGGTCGATGGCGGCGAAGTCCGCCGGCAGGGCGGCCAGCGCGGCCTCCATCGCGGCGGTGTCGCGCACGTCGAAGACGGCGGCATGTACGCGCTCGGCACCATAGGCGTCAACCAGCGGCTGCAGCCGTTCGGCACGTCGCCCGGTGGCGATGACGCGCCAACCGGCCTGGGCGAAGCGATGGACGGCGGCAGCGCCAAAGCCGGAGGTGGCGCCGGTAATCAGAGCGGTACGGGTCATCGGGGTACTCCGTGGGAATCCCCTGCATTTTCGCACCGATCAGCGGATGCGGAACACGCGCGCCTTGGGCAGGTCTTCATCCACCTGCAGGAACCAGCGCCCGGCGATGCCAGGCACCACCACGATGTCGGGGTTGCTGCGACTGGCCTTGAGTGTGATCTCGCCCTTGAGCACCTGCCACTGCTGGCCGTTGTCCAGGGTGAACACGGTACCGGGCGCCCAGCCATCCACCTGGCCGGTGACCTTGGCCTTGATCGGCCCGTCATCCAGGCCGGGGAACATCGCACCCGGTGCCGGACCTCCCGCGGCAGCCATCGGCGCCGCAGCCACCGGCACCGCCGGGGTGCGGGCATCGGCCTCGCGCAGCAGGCGGTTCAGGGCCTGCAGCTGAGCCGGGCTGAGCCCCACCTGCGCCAGTTCCTGCGGGTCCACGCGCGCTTCAATTGCCACATACGGGACCTGGGCGGCGGCCGTTCCGGCCAGCCACAGCATCCCCACACCCGCCACCGACTGCCACCTGCGCATTGCCTGCTCCACTGCCTGTACGGGCTCGATGGCGGCACTGTGCTTCACTTTCATGGCAGCCAGATGACAGCCACGCCGGTCGCGCCGGGCACTGAGGCCGGCAGGGGGTAAAATGGCGGCCAGCCGCGCAGCCGCGCCGGCGGTATTGGACGTCACATGATCAACAACGATGTACTGCGCAGCATCCGCTACATGCTCGACCTCAGCGACGGCATGATCGTCGACACCTGTGCCCTTGCCGATCCGGCCTTCGTGGTCGACAAGGCCGACGTGGCCGGGTGGCTGCGCAAGGAAGACGAGGAAGGCTTCGTGGCCTGCGACGACCGCACACTGGCGCACTTCCTGGACGGACTGATCGTGCACTTCCGTGGCCGCGACGAGAGCCAGCCGCTGCGCCCCGTGGAAAAGCGCATCACCAACAACCTGGTGCTGAAGAAGCTGCGCGTGGCCTTCCAGCTGAAGGACGTGGACATGCACGAGATCTTCCAGCAGGCCGGTTTCCCGGTGTCCAAGCCGGAGCTGTCGGCGCTGTTCCGCCAGCCGGACCACAAGAACTACCGTGCCTGCGGCGACCAGCTGCTGCGCAACTTCCTCAAGGGCCTGACCCTGCGCGTGCGCGGCGCCTGAGCCCCACGCCGGTACGTGGCTCCGCCTGCGGGGCCACGTGCTGCAGCAGTTCGTCCATGAACGCCCGCGCCGCCGGTGTGGGCAGTTTCGACCACACCGCATGCACGCGCCGCACCGGCGCATCCTGGATGGCGACACAGGCCACGCCGGTAAAGCCGGCGGCGATCTGCGCGGGCACGATGCCCACCGCCAGGCCCTGCTGCACGAAGCGCTCGATCAGCGACATGTGGTTGATCTCGAACGGCACCCGGTGTGGCAACCCGGCCGCGGCAAAGGCTTCGTCGGTCTGCCGGCGCGCGCCGCTGCCGTACTGGAAATCCACCAGCGGCAGCTCGGCCAGCGCGGCCAGCGACAGCCGTCTGCGGTTGGCCAGCGGGTGCGCGGGCGGCAGCACGGCCACCATCGATTCCTCGGCCAGCAGGCGATGGCAGGCGCCGTCGATGGCGGTGCCCGGCGACAGGCCGACCAGGGCGACATCCACGCGACGCTCGCGTACGTCGTCCATCAGCACTTCGCTCCTGTCCATGCGCAGACGGAATTCCACCTGCGGGTAGCGCGTGTGGAAGGCCGCGAGGCAGGCGACCAGGTCCACGGCGGTGAGCGAGGTGATCTGGCCGATGGTGAGCGTGCCGCGCACCTGGCCCGCCACGGCCGCGACGTCTTCGCGCAAATGGCGCAGCGCGTCGAGCACCTGGCGCGCGTGAGTGAGCAGGACCTCACCGGCCGGGGTGACCCGTACCTGGCGCGGCAGGCGTTCGAACAGGGTCGCCTGCAGCTCTTCTTCGAGGTGCGCGATCTGGTGGCTGAGGGCGGACTGCACCACATGGCAACGCGCGGCGGCCCGGGTGAAGCTGCGCTCTTCGGCCAGGGCCACGCAGAATTCGAGCTGTTTGAGGTTCACGCCGGCATCTCCACTACCCATCTCATTTTCAGATGCGTTGGATGATAACTATTCATTTCCATCATCACGCAGGGAGGCGGACACTGGCGTCCCCCTGAAGTCTGGAAGCCGCATGACCGCCGATGTCCACACCCCCCTGAGCCGCTGGCAGGTGCTGCTGATGGCCTTTGCCACGGGCGTGGCGGTGGCCAGCAACTACTACGCCCAGCCACTGCTGCACACCATCGCCAGTGAGTTCGGGGTGTCGTTCGGGCGCGCCGGGATGCTGGTGACGGCCGCGCAGTTGAGCTATGGCCTGGGCGTGGTGCTGCTGGTGCCGCTGGGCGACATGTTCGAGCGGCGGCGGTTGATCGTGGTGATGTCGCTGTTGTCGGCGGCCGGGCTGGTGGTGAGCGCAGTGAGCCATACGTTCGTCTGGCTGGTGGTGGGTACGGCGATCACCGGCCTGTTCTCGGTGGTGGCGCAGGTGCTGGTACCGTTCGCGGCAACGCTGGCGCGGCCGGAAGAGCGTGGCCGGGTGGTGGGCACGGTGATGAGCGGGCTGCTGCTGGGCATCCTGCTGGCACGCACGGTGGCCGGCGCACTGTCGTCGCTGGGCGACTGGCGCTGGGTGTACTGGATGGCGGCGGGCACGCTGGTGCTCACCACGTGGGTGCTGTATCGCGTGCTGCCGCGCTTCCATCAGCACGCGGGCCTGGGCTATGGCGCGCTGCTGCGCTCGATCGGCACGCTGTTCGTGGAGGAGCCGGTGTTCCGCCTGCGCACACTGCTCGGCGCGCTGAGCTTTGCGATGTTCGCGATGTTCTGGACACCACTGGCCTTCCTGCTGGCGGGTGCGCCGTACCACTACAGCGATGCGACGATCGGGCTGTTCGGCCTGGTGGGCGCGGCGGGTACGTTGGCGGCAGGCGTGGCAGGCCGGATGGCCGACCGTGGCAAGGCGGCCCTGGCGACGACGCTGGCGCTGGTGCTGCTGGCCGCGTCGTGGCTGCCGCTGGGCTTCTCGACGCAGTCGCTGGTGGCGCTGGTGGTGGGCGTGCTGCTGCTGGACCTGGCGGCGCAGCTGCTGCACGTGAGCAACCAGAACGTGGTGTTCGCGTTGCGCCCGGAGGCGCGCAACCGGCTCAACGCGGGCTACATGACCGGGTACTTCATCGGCGGTTCGGTGGGCTCGCTGGTGTCGGCGCAGGTATACGGCGCATACGGGTGGACCGGCGTGTGCGTGACCGGCGCCGGTGTGGCGGCGATGGCGATGGCGGTATGGGCGATGGCCCGCGGGCGCGGGTAGCACCCGAGGGCAGCAGCCGACCAACGGTCGGCGCTGCCTGTTGGTGTCAGAAGGTGGTCTGCAGCGCGAACTCGACGCGGGAGCCGGCGTTGCCGGGGAACAGGCGTTGGGCGGCGCGGTCGGTGTCGTGCGCGGTCAGGCGCAGCTCCCACGGGCCGTGGACGCGCCAGACGGCGCTGAGCTGGCCATGCAGGTAGTCATCGCTCTGTGCGCTGTCGAGCCAATAGTGGCCGATGGCACCTTCAAGCCGCCACGCCTCGCCCAGCGGCAGGCGTGCGCCGAGCTGGGCATACGTGCCCCCGTGGCCGCCGGCCAATGCGTTGTCCGATACGCCCACCTGCAGCCAGTAGCGCTGCTGCCAGGTCAGCGTGCCGTTGAGCTCGGTCCAGTCCAGGTCCACGTTGGCCGACGGGTACAGGTAGCGGGTCAGGTTGACGTCCACCGCCCAGTCGTTGGCCACGGCACCGCTCCACCCGGCCACCAGATCGAATTCGCTGCGTGCACCGTTGTCGGGCTGGAACGACACGCCCGAGCCCCAGGCCGAGGCATACCAGCCGCGCGAACTGGTCAGCTTCACGCCGGCCTGCGCCGCCGGATCGCCATCGCTCTGCGAACTGCCGCGCCAGACGTAATCGGAGGTCAGGCTGGCGTTGCCCTCCACTGCGGCCGCCGCCGCACCACTCATCGCCAGGCCCACCAGCAGGCCGCTGCAGCAGCGCACCAGGCGCCCTTTCACTTGTTCAACCACCACGTTTCCACTCCAGGGACGGCGGCGCCGTCGAGGCGTGCAGTGTTCCCGGGGCGGCCGTAAAGCCGCTATGGCGCACCGGCCGGATCGGCGCAAAATCGCTGTAAATCCTCTGTTTCGGGATGGCGCGAGGAGCGCGCGGTATCATGACCGCTCCGACCTGCTGCGAGTAATCACGTGGACGCGATCCTGACCCCGGTATCGATTGGCGAGCTGATCGACAAGATCACCATCCTGGAAATCAAGGCCGAGCGCATCACCGATGCGGCCAAGAACGCCAACGTGCGCCTGGAACTGGAGGGGCTGTTGCCGCTGTGGCAGGAACTGCTGGCCGCTCAGCCGGGCCTGGAGGCGCTGAAGTCGGCGCTGAAAGTGATCAATGCCCGCATGTGGGACATCCAGGACCAGCTCCGCGACAAGGAAGCGGCCCAGGACTTCGATGCGGTGTTCATCCAGCTCGCGCGCGGTGTTTACGGCACCAATGGTGAACGCGTCAAAGTGAAGAACGAGATCAACCGCATCGCCGGCTCGCAGCTGGTCGAGGAAAAGCAGTACCAGGGCGAATAAGCCCTCCGCCCCTTGCCGGGCTTACAGCCCGGTGGCGGCCATGAAGCGTTCGCGATCCTGCTGGGTACGCCGCCGGATCTCGGCGAGCGCCTCGTTCTCGGTGGCTTCCAGCATCGACTCGAACAGCCGCTGGAAGTGGTTGCGCATGGCCAGCCGGGCCGCAGCCGGGTCGCGCTGGCGCAGGGCGTCGAGAATGGCGGTGTGTTCTTCGTCGCGGGTGTCGTCGTCGTTGTGGCAGACGTTGGCATAGACCTGCTTGACGCGCGGCAGCTCGTTGCGCATCCGCCAGATCAACTGCACGCAATGCTCCACCACCGGGTTGCCGGCGATGCGGGCGATGGACAGGTGGAACTGCCGGTCGGCCTCGCTGGCGGCGGCCTCGCCCGAAGCCGGGTCGACCATCGCGGCGATCAGGCCGGCCAGATCCTGCAGTTCCTCATCGGTGATGCGGCTGGCCGCCATCGCCGCCGCTTCGGCCTCGATCACCGCGCGGGCGGCGGTGAGGTCGAAGGCCGAGACATCCGGCAATGCGCCCGGTGCCTGCGACGGACGGGCCTTCACATAGACGCCCGAGCCGGTCTTGATGGTGATCAGCCCCTGCGCTTCCAGCGCGATTTCCGCCTCGCGCACGGTCACCCGGCTGACGCCCAGGCGTTCGGCCAGGTCGCGTTCGCCCGGCAGGCGCGAGCCCGGCGGGAATTCGCCTTTCTCGATCAGCGCGACGATTTCGGCGGCAATGGACTGGTACAGACGGGGTTCGGACATCATCAAAGGCCTGGCTGACAGGTGGCTGGGGACCGACACGCGGGCCGCGCCCTCAGAGAGCGGCGCGGTCCTGGAACCGCGCCACTGACCTCAGAAGCGGTAGCGCACCCCCAGATAATAGCGCCGCCCGTAGGTGGTGTACTCGCGGAAGCTGCCGAGGATGGGCATATCCGACACCCGCGGCTCGTCGGTGAGGTTGCTGGCCGACAGCGATACCGACAGGTGCTTGTTCACCTTGTAGGTGGCGCGGAAGTCCAGCGCGCCATTGTCCCGCACGTAGCGGTTCTGCGACGGGTCGCCGACGAACTGCTGGTAGTAGTCCGAGCGGTACTTGTAGATCGCCTGCAGATCCAGCTTGCCCAGACCCCAGTAAACCTGCGCCGATGCCACATGCCTGGACAGGCCGAAGATGTTGGCCGGCTCGACGATACCCGGGGTGACCACCCCGGTGGCGGGGTTGGTGGACTCGCCCAGCCGCAGGTCTTCGGTCCTGAAGTTGGAATCGGCGTAGTTGTAGCTGGCCTTCACACCCAGCCCGGAGAAGATGCCCGGCAGGTAGGAGAAGCTGTGCGAGGCGGTGAACTCCACGCCGAACAGATCGCTCTTCTGGTCGCTGGTGGCCAGCTGTTCCACCGGCACGGTCACGCGCTGGCCGTCGATGTCGAAGGTCTCATCGACGATCACTGGCATCGAGCCGCCGTTGAACTGCTTGTAGTACACCGCCGTGGACACCATCGTGTCCGCATTGGCGTACCACTCCAGCGACACGTCGGCATTCCACGACATCAGCGGCGTGGCGCGCGGGTTGCCGGTGGCGGTGATGCTGCGCAGCGCGTCGGCGACGCTGCTGAACTCGGCATCGACCTCGCCCAGGTTGAACGTGCGGCCGAAGCCTTCGGCGGCCAGGTCCGGGCGCGACATCGCCCGGTAGGCACCCACGCGCAGCAGCAGGTCCGGGTGCAGTTCGAAGGCGGCATTGAAGCTGGGCAGCCACTCGGTATTGCTGGACTTGAGCACCTGCGAGGTGAAATCGCCGGTGGGCTGCAGGGTCACGGTGCCATCGGGGTTGTTGACCACGTCCAGGCCGCTGCGCAGTCCCACCGAACGCACCTCGGTACGCACCCCGCGCACGCCGATGTTGCCGGTGACCGGCAGGCCGAACCACTCGGCGCTGTAGTCGCCCATCAGGTACAGCGCGCTGGTTTTCTCGGTCACATCGTTGTTGGCCGGGTTGCGCAGGTCCGCGCTGAGGCCGGTGTCGTCCTGGCCGGTGAAGGCCTTGAACAGGCAGCGGCTGTCGAAGCTGGCCCAGCGGTCGATGGTGTTGCCGCTGGCATTGGCCAGGAAGTCGTCCTGCGGGAAGTCCTGGCGGCAGGCGAGGTTCGCGGCGCGGATCGCGGCGACATTGGTGGTGGTCACGTCCACCGTGTCGGTGTAGTCGGTGTAGGTCGCCTCGGAGCGGCGCAGGCCCCCCTTGATAGCGGTGAAGAAGCCGCTTTCCGGGGTGAACGCGGCATCGAAGCGGCCGGCGCGGATGGTGTGTTCGCGATGCTGCTGGCGGCGACGCACCAGGGCCGAGTCGGTGAAGTTGTCCGGGTTGTTCACATCGAACGCCGGGTCCAGGGTGATGCTCGGCACATCGCCGCTGTAGTCGTAGGTGTAGTCGACATAGCGGGTGTTCTTGATGCCGCCCACCGGCTTGCCGTTGACGTCAGTGCGGCCGGCACGCAGGCGCGTGGAGCGTTCGATCTGGTCGCGGCGCGTGTTGGAGTAGGACAGGTCGGTGGAGAGCGTCCACGCCGGGGTCGGCCGGAAGATCACGTTGAGGCCGCCGCCGGTGTACTCCTCTTTGCGCTCCAGGAAGTTGCCGGTGGAATCGACCGTGGTGCTGCCGGTGTGGTGCAGCAGCGCGCCGTCGTCACTGACCACGCGGTTGTTGAGGTTGCGCATCATCGAGGACAGCGACAGGTCCGAGCGGTCTTCGGTGTAGTCGCGCTTGGAGAACTGGTAGTCCAGGTTCACCTCGACCGCATCGTTGGGCCGCCACTGCAGCGCGGCGAACTGCGAGTCGCGCTTGTCGTGCTCGATGAACTGGCGGTAGATGCGGCTGCCGGGCACCAGGTAGTACGGCACGCCGTTGGCCACCTGGTTGCCGTTGACCTGGGTGCAGTTGCGGGTAGCGCCCACCACTTCGCGGCCATCGCAGGCCACCCAGGTGGAACTGCTGGAGAGCATTTCTTCCGGGTTGCTGCCTTCCAGCGCCTGCACGCCGATGGACACGCCGAGCTTGCCCGCTGCGCCCATGTCGAACTGGTCGATGTAGCTGGCCGTGCCGCGCCAGCCCACACCGTCCTTGTCCTTGAGCCGGTCGTCGTACTCCTGCCATGTGCCGCGGCCATCCACCTGGAAGGTGCGCTTGCCGTACTCCAGCGGTTTGACCGTTTCCATGTTGACCGTACCGGCCACGCCGCCTTCGACGAAGTCGGCGCGCTGGGTCTTGTAGATGGCCACGGTGTTGATCAGTTCGGACGGGAACTGGTTGAAGTTCACCGAGCGGTCGCCGCTGCCGTTGGTCGCCTCGCGGCCATTGAAGGTGGACGAGCCGAGGAACGGCCCCAGACCGCGGATCGAAATTTCCGACGCGCCGCCCTTCTCGCGGTGCGTGGAGGCGCCGGTGATGGTTTCGATGGCCTCACCGATCGACAGCGCGGGCAGGTCGCCGATGTCCTCGGCCGCCAGCACATCGGAGACCACGGTCTCCTCGCGCTTCTTGTCGATCGAGGTCTGGATCGTGCCGCGGATGCCCGTCACCTGGACCTGGTCCAGGGTGGTGGCCTGCGCCGGCGGGGTCGCCGGGGCATCGGCATCCTGTGCGCGGGCCAGCGGCAGGGCCGCGGTGGCGCACAGGGCGTAGAGCAGTGCGCCATGCAGCGCGGTGTGGCGAAGGCCTCGTGGCGAGGCCGTACGGCGGTCATGCAACATCGTGATCTCCCTCCCAGGATGGATCGTCCGACTACACGGATTCGATCCGGACAATTCACGGTTGCTGGACCAATGTCAATGAATTGGTACTAAAGTCTACCCCTGTGATCCACCCAGACCACTTTGGCGACATTTAATGTGCGGATGCAGCAGAAATATGCGCAACAGGCCAACCACATGCACCTAAAGTGGTATGCAATTGTGGTTGACGTGCGCCACGCGAGACCTGTTACGATCCGGACTCGCGTTGGACGCCACGGTTGATCTGGGAGGGTAAGCCTGTGACTTTGCACCATTCGCATGCGCCACGGGCGCTGCGCCCGCTTGCGGCGACATTGGCCACAGGCCTGCTGCTCGGCGCCCTGCCAGCGGTCGCGGCAGATCATCTGGTCCACGACGCGGCCGGCTATGCGCAGGTGGCCGGCCGGCTGCAGCCGGGTGATACCGTGATCCTGGCCAACGGCGTCTGGCGTGATATTGACCTGCTGCTGCGCGGAACCGGCAAAATTGGTCAACCAATTAGATTGACGGCACAGACGCCGGGCCAGGTGATCCTCAGCGGCCAGTCGCAGCTCCGGCTTGCCGGCGCGTACCTGGAGGTGTCCAACCTGGTGTTCCGCGATGGCTGGGCGCCGGGTGGCGAGGTGGTCTCCTTCCGCGCCTCGTCGAAGGAGTGGGCCAACCACAGCCGGGTGACCGGGGTGGTGATCGACCGCTACAACAAGCCGGACCGTCATCAGTCGGACAACTGGGTGGGGATGTACGGCCAGTACAACCGCTTCGATCACAACCAGCTGGTGGGCAAGACCAATGCCGGCACCACCCTCGTGGTGGTGCGCAACGCCACCAGCGGCCTCGACAACCGCCACCGCATCGACCACAACTGGTTCGGCCCGCGCCCCAACCTGGGCAGCAACGGCGGAGAAACGCTGCGCGTGGGCACCAGCCACGATTCGCAGTCCGATTCGCACACGGTGGTGGAGAACAACTGGTTCGACCACTGCGACGGCGAGGTGGAGATCGTCTCCAACAAGTCCGGCGGCAACCTGTACCGCGGCAACGTGTTCTTCGCGTCGCGCGGCTCGATGGTGCTGCGCCACGGCCACGGCAACGTGGTGGAGCGCAATGTGTTCCTGGGCAACAACAAGGCGCATACCGGCGGCGTGCGGGTGATCAACCGCGGCCAGATCGTGCGCGACAACTATTTCGAAAACCTGGCCGGCGACAACTTCGCCGCCGCGCTGGCAGTGATGGCCGGCACCCGCGACGCGCCGCTGAACCGCTACGAGCAGGTGGCCGATGCGGTGATCGAGCGCAACAGCTTCATCAACGTGCGCCAGCTGTTCCTGGGTGCCGGGCTGGATGACGAGCGCAACGCGATGCCGGTCAACAGCCGCATGACGGCCAACCTGTTCATTGGAGACGGCAAGCAGCCCCTGCTGCGCGGCCAAGGCGACCTGTCGGGCATCGCCTTCAGCGCCAACGTGCAGAGCCCCGCCGTTTCGGTCGGCTTCCCGGGCGGGGTGAGCGCGGCCAAGGTGACCCTGCAGCGCGCGGCCAACGGCCTGCAGTACCCGGTGGACCCCATCGCTGCCGGTGCGCCGCGCGACCTGGCACCGATCGCCCGCGACCAGGTCGGGGTGGCGTGGTACCCGAAGGCGCTGGACACCACCGCACTGGACAGCGGCAGCCTGCGCCAGGTGGCGCCGGGCGAGGACACCCTTACCCGCGCCATCGCGGCCAGCGCCCCGGGCGACCGCCTGCAGCTGCAGCGCGGCCAGTACCGGGTGGACCAGGTGCTGGGCGTGAACCACCCGCTGAGCGTGATCGGACCGGCACGCGGCCAGGCGCGCCTGCAGTTCACCCGCCCTTCCCTGTTCGAGATCCGTGCCGGTGGCTCGCTGAAGCTGTCGCGACTGGACATCGACGGCGCACTCGCCCCGGACACCGCCGGCAATGCGGTGGTCCGCATCGCTCCGGGCAGCCAGGCGTTCAACTACACCCTGCTGATCGAGGACAGCCGCATCCACGGGCTCACCGCCAACAAGGCGTTCGATGTGGTCAATGCCGGCAAAGGCAGCCTCGCCGCGCGCATCGGCATCAGCAACACCACGGTGGACGACATCAGCGGCAGCGTGATCGCCGCCGCCGCCGAAACCGATGACCTGGGCACATACAACGCCGAACAGGTGGACATCGTCGATTCGCGCTTCACCCGCATCGGCGGGCCGCTGCTGGACCTGTATCGCGGCGGCACCGACGAGAGCACCTTCGGCCCCTCCCTGCGTGTGCAGGGCAACCAGCTGCAGGCCGTAGGCGTGGCCGACGACACCAGCCTGCGCCTGCATGGCGTGCAGCAGGCCACCCTGGTGGACAACCAGTTCGCGCACAGCGGCCGCGTGCGCTTCAGCCACCGCGTGGGCGAACCCCGCCTGCGCGTGCGCAACAACGTGCTTACCGCCACGGCGGCAATGCAGTCCGATACTCCTGCCGAGACCCTGCCATGACGCGTTCCACGCCCCTGTTGTTGCTGCTGGCCGCTTCCCTTGGTGCGGCGGTGCTGCCCCCCGCGCACGCCGCACCGGCCCGCGCCCAGCAACCGGCGGCCGATGCCACCACCCCGGTGCTGGTGACGCCCGCCCAATGGACACAGATGCGCCAGGACGGCGCGCGCTTCCCCCTGTTCGCGCGGGAACAGCAGCGTGCCGAACAGCGCGTGCGCGCGATGATGAAGGCGGGCATCGACGTACCCGCTCCCAAGGACAAGGGCGGCGGCTACACCCATGAGCAGCACAAGCGCAATTACCAGGCCATCCAGGCTGCCGGGGCGCTGTACCGGCTGACCGGCGACACGGCCTATGCCGACTACGCGCGCGACCTGCTGCTGGGCTACGCCGCGCTCTATCCCGGGCTGGGCGCGCACCCGCAGGGACGCGGCCAGATCCCCGGCCGGCTGTTCTGGCAGACCCTCAACGATTCGGTGTGGCTGGTCAGCGCGGTGCAGGGCTACGACGCGATCCGCGACACCCTCAGCGCCGCCGACCGCGCCACCATCGACAACAACGTGTTCCGGCCGATGGCCGACTTCCTGAGCGGCACGCCGGAGAACTTCGACAAGATCCACAACCACGCCACCTGGGCGGTGGCCGCGGTGGGCATGACCGGCTATGTGCTGCGTGATCCCACTTACGTGGACAAGGCGCTGAAGGGCAGCCGGCGCGATGGCAGCGCCGGCTTCCTCAAACAGGTGGACCAGCTGTTCTCGCCGGACGGCTATTACGAAGAAGGCCCCTACTACCAGCGCTATGCGCTGGCGCCGTTCATCCTGTTCGCCAACGCCATCGAGCGCAACGCGCCGGAGCAGGGCATTTTCAAGCGTCGCGACGGGGTGCTGCTGAAGGCAGTGGATGCGCTGGTGCAGACCAGCTACGGCGGCTACTTCTTCCCGATCAACGACGCCATCCTGGACAAGGGCCTGGACACCGAGGAACTGGTGGCCGGCATCGACATCGCCTACGCGCAGACCGCCGATGCGCGCCTGCTCTCGGTGGCCAAGGCACAGAAGCGCGTACTGCTCTCGCCCGAGGGCCTGCAGGTGGCCCAGGCGCTGGCGCAGGACAAGGCCACGCCGTTCGACTTCGTCCCCACCCTGCTGCGCGACGGACCGGAGGGTACTGAAGGCGCGCTGGCGATCCTGCGCATGGGCGGTGCCGATGGCCAGGCGCTGGTGATGAAGAACACCAAGCAGGGCATGGGCCACGGCCACTTCGACAAGCTCAACTGGCTGTTCTACGACAACGGCCAGCGCGTGGTCACCGATTACGGCGCGGCGCGCTTCCTCAACATCGAGGCCAAGTCCGGCGGCATCTACCTGCCGGAGAACACCAGTTGGGCACGCCAGACCATCGCCCACAACACGCTGGTGGTGAACGAGCAGAGCCATTTCGGCGGCGACTGGAAGAAGGGCCAGGCGCTGGCACCGACGCCGCTGCTGTTCGCCACCGGCCACGATACGCAGATCGCCTCGGCGCGCATGGTGGGTGCCTACGACGGCGTCGCCTTCACCCGCACACAAGCGCTGCTGTCGCACCCGGCACTGGGCGAACCGGTGGTGCTGGACCTGCTGCGTGTCACCGGCAGCAAGGCGGCACGCTACGACCTGCCGCTGCATTTCAATGGCCACATCATGGAGGTCGGGTTCAAGACCCAGTCCGCAGTGACGGCGCGGCCGGTGCTGGGCAAGGCCAACGGTTACCAGCATGTGTGGATCGATGCGGCCAGCGAGCCCACGAGCGAGGCGCGCAGCCTCACCTGGCTGCTTGGCGGCCGCTTCTACACCTACCGCTTCGCCAGCACCGCGCCCTCGCGTGCGCTGATCGGCGAGAGCGGCGCCAACGACCCCGCGTTCAACCTGCGCCGCGAACCGATGCTGCTGCAGCGCGTGGACGGCCAGGCCGCCACCACCTTCTACGGCGTGCTGGAACCGCACGGCAGGTACGACGGCACCGCCGAAACCGTGCGCGGCGCCAACAGCCGCATCGACCGTATCGCCCACTACCGCGGCAAGGATGCCGACGTGCTGGTGCTCGACCTGGCCGGCGGCCAGCGCATCGCGCTGGGTATCGCCGACGAACCGGGCAAGGCCGGCAGCCATGAGGTCAGCGGCGACGGACAGCGCTGGCGCTGGGAGGGCGGCTGGAAGCGCTTCGACACCGGCACCGCTGCCGGCAAGGACAGCAAATGAAGGTCACCACGCAGGCCCGTACCTACGTCCGCTGGCTGATCGTGGGTCTGATCGCCGTGGCCACGGTGATCAACTACATCGACCGCAACGCTCTGGCCGTGATGTGGCCGCAGATCTCCAAGGACGTCGGCGCGACCAAGGAAGACTACGCGCTGCTGGTCACCGTGTTCATGCTGTTCTACGCGGCCGGGCAGTTCGTGTTCGGGCGGCTGTTCGACATCATCGGTACCCGGCTGGGCTTCGCCCTGTCCATCGCAGTGTGGTCGATCTCCATCGCGCTGCACTCGGTGACCCATTCGATCCTGTCCTTCAGCCTGGTGCGTGCATTGCTCGGCATCAGCGAGGCCGGCGCATGGCCCGGCGCGGTGAAGGCCAATGCCGAGTGGTTCCCGGCGCGTGAGCGGGCGCTGGCGCAGGGCGTGTTCAATGCCGGCGCGTCGATCGGCGCGATCGTGTCCGCACCGCTGATCGCCGTGCTGTTCCTGTGGCTGGGCTGGCGCGGCACCTTCATCCTGATCGGCGCGATCGGCTTCATCTGGCTGCTGCCGTGGCTGATCATCTACCGCGCCGGCCCGGACAAGCACCCGTGGGTGAGCGCCGCCGAGCGGGCGCTGATCCTGGATGCCCCCACCGAACAGCCGGCCGTGCCCAAGGCCGAGTACGTACCCAACGTGCGTCAGCTGCTGGGCCATCGGCAGACCTGGGGCATCCTGATCTCGCGGTTCTTCCTGGACCCGATCTGGTGGCTGTTCGTATCCTGGCTGCCGATCTACCTGGCCGACACCTTCGGCTTCGACATCAAGCAGATCGGCATCTTCGCCTGGGTGCCCTACGTGGGCGCGATGATCGGCAGCCTGGGCGGCGGCTGGTTGTCCGGGCGCCTGATCGGGGCCGGCTGGAGCGTGGACAAGGCGCGCAAAGTGGTCATCACCCTGGGGGGCGCGATCATGGCGCCGGCGCTGCTCGGCGCCGTGCTCGCCACCGACCCGGTGTGGGCCGTGGTGACCATCGCCTTCGTGCTGTTCGGCTTCCAGATCGCCATCGGCAACATCCAGACCCTGCCGGGCGACATCTTCAGCGGCAAGTCCGTCGGCTCGGTGGCCGGCTTGGGCGGCATGGCCGCGGTGGCCGGCACGCTGATCACCACCTGGCTGGTACCGGCCATGACCCACCAGTCCTATGCCCCCATTTTCATCCTGGTGGCGGCGCTGGTGCCGGCCTCGCTGCTGGCGCTGTGGCTGGTCACCGGCCGCGTCGAAAAACTCGATGGGCCGGCCACGCCGCGCTGAGCCCCACCCCTTCCTTTTCCCCCAACGCACTACTGGAGCTTTTCCATGACCCAATTCAACGACAAGGTGGCCATCGTCACCGGTGGCGGCCGCGACATCGGCCGCGAGATCTCGCTCAAGCTGGCCGCTGCCGGCGCCAAGGTCTGCATCAACTACGCCAACGACGAAGCCAGCGCGCAGGACACCCTGGCGCAGATCCAGGCCGCTGGCGGCACCGCGATCGTGCACCGCGCCGACGTTACCGACGCCGCCGCCGTTGCCGGCATGGTCGCGGCCACCCAGGCCGCGTTCGGCGAGCGCATCGACGTGCTGGTCAACGTTGCCGGCGGCATGGTGCAGCGCCGCCCGCTGGCCGAGATCGACGAAGCGTTCTTCCACAAGGTGATGGACCTCAACATGAGCTCGGTCTTCCTCACCACCCACGCCGTGGTGCCGCACATGCCCGAGGGCGGCGCGATCGTGAACTTCGCGTCGCAAGCCGGCCGTGATGGCGGTGGTCCGGGTGCGTCGATCTACGCCACGGCCAAGGCAGCCGTAATGACCTTCACCCGCGCGATGGCCAAGGAACTCGGCCCCCGCGGCATCCGCGTCAACGCGCTGTGCTGCGGCATGATCGCCACCCGCTTCCACGACGAATTCACCAAGCCGGAAGTGCGTACCGCCGTGGCCGGCAACACCCCGCTGCGCCGCCAGGGTCGCCCGCAGGAAGCGGCCGATACCGCCGTGTACCTGGCCTCGGACGCCGCCGGCTTCATCACCGGCGCCAACGTCGACGTCAACGGCGGCACCTACTTCTCCTGATAGACACGTTCCGCTGACCGCCTGGGAGGGCTGCCATGCTGCGCTGGATCACTGCATTGTCGATTGCACTTGCCACCAGCGCCGCTGCGCTGCCCGCCCATGCCCAGGTCTGGGTGCCGGCGTGGACCGCCTCACCGGCACCCGACCGCAAGGACGGTACGCCCGACGCACCCGTACAGTTCGCCAACCAGACGGTACGCCAGGACATGCGCCTGGCCAGTTCCGCCACGGCGCTGCGCTTCCGCATCAGCAACGAACTCGGCGATGCGCCGCTGACCATCGGCGGCGTCACCGCTCACCGCACCGGCACGGCCACACCGGCCAAGCTGGTCACCTTCAATGGTCGCAACGCGGTGGTGGTGCCGGTCGGCGCCGCCCTGCTCAGCGACCCGGTCGCGATGACGGTGCCGGCATTGGCCGATGTATCGCTGACCGTGTACTTCCCCGAGCCGACCCGGCCTGCGGTGCGGCGCACCGCGCTGCGCATCGCCGACGGCCGCCAGGCCGAGGTGGGCGACAAGGTCAAACTCGCCTACCGGCAGAACGTCGTATCGGCGGTGCTGGCCGAGCGCGCCACCAGGCCGGTGGTGGTGGTCGCCCTGGGCGATTCGATCACCGAAGGCGCCACCGCCACGCGCGGCAGCAACGGCGACTGGCCGGCACTGCTGGCCACCCGCCTGCAGCAGGCCTGCCCGGACCAGGTGGTGGTGGTCAACGCCGGCATCAGCGGCAACAAGGTCATGGACCACGGCCGCAGCCACAGCGCGCTGGCGCGGCTGGACCGCGATGTGATCGCCCTGCCCAACGTGAGCAAGGTGATCGTGTTCGAAGGCATCAACGACATCCGCCACGATGGCGGCACCCCGCCCAAGGCCGGCCGCAACGCCGAGGACATGGTGCTGGGCTACCGCCAGATCGCCGAGCGCCTGCACGGCAACGGCATCGGCGCGATCGCCGCCACCATCACCCCGTTCGGCGGCTCGGACCGCTACGAACCGCTGTCGGCGGCGACCCGCACCACGCTCAACACCTGGATGCGCGGCGGCCGCAGCGGCTACGACGCGCTGATCGACTTCGATGCGGTCCTGCGCGATCCGTCCACCCCGGAGAACCTGCCCGAGGACATCACCCGCGATCACCTGCACCCCAACGACGAGGGCTACCGGCGCATGGCTGCCGGCATCGACCTGGGCCTGCTCGGGTGCAAGGCACGATGAGCGCGCAGCAGTTCGCGGTGGCGGCATCGACCGGCCAGCGCTGGGATGCCCTGGCACTGGGCGAGGTGATGCTGCGCTTCGATCCGGGCGAAGGCCGCGTGCGCAACGCGCGCCAGTTCAGCGTGTGGGAAGGCGGCGGCGAGTACAACGTGGCGCGCGGCCTGTGCAGCACCTTCGGCCATCGCAGTGCGGTCCTGACCGCGTTGCCGCGCAACGAGCTGGGCGAACTGGCCCGGCAGTTGATCCAGGCCGGTGGCGTGGATGCCAGCCAGATCCTCTGGCGCGATTACGACGGCATCGGCCGCAACACGCGCATGGGGCTCAACTTCACCGAACGCGGCTTCGGCGTGCGCGCGCCGCTGGGGGTATCCGACCGCGCGGGTTCGGCTGCCGCGCAGCTGCAGCCGCACGAGATCGACTGGGAGACGATGTTCGGTCGCGATGGCGCACGTTGGCTGCATACCGGCGGCATCTTCGCGGCCCTCTCCGAACACAGCGCGCAGACCGCGATCACCGCCGTGCGGGCCGCGCGCCGGCACGGGGTAGCAGTGTCCTACGACCTCAACTACCGCGCCAGCCTGTGGGAAAGCCATCCCGATCCGGACGCGGCGCGCCATGCCAACTGCGCGATCGCCGCCGAGTGCGACCTGCTGGTGGGCGACGAGTATTCCTTTGCCGCGTGCCTGGGCATGGACCTGGACGACCTGGGCAAGCGGACCACACCGATGGACGTGGGCCCGGCCGATGCCGCCGCGCTGCGGGCGCTGACGCGCTTCCCGAATCTGCAGGCGGTGGCGTTCACCCTGCGCGATGCCGCCACGGCCGCGCGCCACGGCTGGGCCGGTGCGCTGCGCACCCGCGAGCGGCTGTTCCTCTCGCGCACGCGCGAGGTGGACCTGTTGGACCGGGTGGGCGGCGGCGATGCATTCGTGGCCGGCGTGGTCCACGCCCTGCTCAGCGGCAAGGGCGAACAGGCCGCCGTGGACCTGGGCGCGGCGCATGGCGCACTGGCCATGTCCACGCCGGGTGACACCGCGTGCGCCAGCCTGCAGGAAGTGGAGGCGGTGGCCCGCGGCGACGGCGCGGCGGCGCGGCGCTGAGCCGCGCCGGGTTCATCAGGCCGTTGGCCGCACCGGCAACGCCTGCATCGCCACGCTCACGGCGGCCAGCAGGCGCGCGCGGCTGGCGCCATCGCGTGCCTGGGTGGAAATGCCGTGCAGTACGGTGGCGTAGTAGTCACCCAGCGCCTGTACGTCGCTGCCGTCGGGCAGTTCGCCGGCGCTGGCCGCCTGCCGCAGGCGCGTGATGATCTGCGCGGTGCGCTGGCGGCGGTGCTCGGCCAGCCAGTCCATCACCGCCTCGTTCTCGGGTGCCGTGCTGGTGGCCGCCGACACCACCAGGCAGCCCTGCGCGCGGCCGCGCCGCGTGTAGGTCAGCACGGCATCGTGCAGCATGCGCTCGATCGCCGGGCGCACCGCCTGCTCGCGCAGTGCCCGGTCGGCAAAGCCGCCATCGCCCGCTTCGTAAAGCGCCACCGCCTCGCGGAACAACTGCTCCTTGCTGCCGAAGGCCGCATAGATACGCGCCGAGGCGATGCCCAGCGCCTCCACCAGCGCCGACATCGAGGTGCCCTCATACCCGCGCTCCCAGAACAGCAGCATCGCCTGCTTGAGGGCGTGGTCCTTGTCGAATTCGCGGGGGCGGCCGGCCATGAGCATCACTACGGATTGAAGCGGTGCGGCGATTCTATCCAAACCGGGCGTTGACCGGAACGAATCTGCGGCCTATTCTTTGTCGCTCGACAAATAATAAGGCAACACCTTCATGCGTACCCTTAAAGGCCCCAGCCTGCATCTGGCCCAGTTCAGCGCCGATCAGGCTCCCTTCAATGACCTGCCTTCCATCGCCGCGTGGGCCGCCGGCCAGGGCTTCAAGGCCCTGCAGATTCCGGCGTGGGACGAACGTCTGTTCGATGTGGAACAGGCCGCGCACAGCCAGCAGTACTGCGACGACCTGATCGCGATGCTGGCCAGCCACGGGCTGGTGATCAGCGAACTCACCACCCACATCTTCGGCCAGCTGATGGCGGTGCACCCTGCCTATGACGCGCTCTGCGACAGCTTCGCGCCGGCCGCCCTGCACGGCGACCCGGCCGCACGCACCGCGTGGGCGGTGGAACGGCTCAAACTGGCCGCGAAAGCCTCGCAGCGGCTGGGCCTGGACCGGATGGGCACCTTCTCCGGCGCCTTCGCCTGGCCGTACCTGTTCCCGTTCCCGCAGCGGCCGGAAGGGCTCATCGATGCCGCGTTCGAGGAACTGGCGCGGCGCTGGTTGCCGATCCTGGATGTCTGCGACGCGCACGGCATCGACCTCTGCTACGAGATCCATCCCAGCGAAGACCTGCACGACGGCACCAGCTTCGAGCGCTTCCATGCCGCCGTGGGCATGCACCGTCGCTGCCGTATCCTGTTCGATCCCAGCCACTTCGTCCTGCAGCAGCTGGACTACCTGAGCTTCCTGGACATCTACCGCGATTTCATCGGCATGGTCCACATCAAGGATGCCGAATTCAATCCGAGCGGGCGCCAGGGCATCTACGGCGGCTACAGCGGCTGGACCGAACGCGCCGGACGTTTCCGCTCCCTCGGCGACGGCCAGGTGGACTTCAAGGGCATCTTCTCCAAGCTGGCCCAGTACGACTACGACGGCTGGGCCACGCTGGAATGGGAGTGCTGCCTGAAAAACCAGGAGGACGGCGCGCGCGAGGGCGTGGCGTTCATCAATGCACACATCATCAAGGTCACCGATCGCATCTTCGACGACTTCGCCGGTGCCCCGGTCAGCCGTGCGCAGATCCACGGCATGCTGGGGATCCACTGATGAAGACCGTACACGACCATTCCACCTCCGCCGCGCTGGACGGCGTGGTGCACCGCCATGTCCGCATCGAGGGGCGCAGCGTGCACTGCGCGATCCTCGGCCAGGGGCGGCCGGTGCTGCTGATCCCCGGCTGGCCGCAGACCTGGTATGCCTGGCGGCACATCATGCAGGCGCTCGCCGCACAAGGGTTCCAGGCGATTGCCGTGGACCCGCCTGGCACCGGCGATTCGGACACGCCGGCGCACGGCTACGACACCGGCGCCACCGCCGCCACCCTGCACGTGCTGATGCAGCAGCTTGGCCACGCGCGCTACCAGGTGGTGGGCCACGATGTCGGCATGTGGGTGGCCTATGCGCTGGCCAGCGACCAGCCCGACGCCGTGCAGCGGCTGGCGATCACCGAAGCGGTGATTCCCGGCCTGGCCGAGGCGCCGCCGGTGTTCGTGGCACCGGAAGACAACATCTTCCTGTGGCACTTCATGTTCAACCAGGTACGCGACCTGCCCGAGGCGCTGATCGCCGGCCGCGAGCGTGCGTACCTGACCTTCATGTTCGACCGCTGGGCGCATCGCCGCGAAGCGGTGGCCTGCGAGGTGTACATCCGCGCGTACTCGGCACCGGGCGGGCTCAGCGGTGGCTTCGGCTACTACCGTGCCATTCCCGAAACGATCCGCCAGAACCGTCAACGTGCGCTCACCCCGCTGGCGATGCCGGTCCTGGCGATCGGGGCCGAACACGCCACCGCCGACATGCCGATGGACACCATGCGCGCCCATGCCAGGGACCTGCGCGGGGCGATGATTGCCGACTGCGGCCACTTCGTCATGGAAGAAGCGCCCGAGGCCTTCCTGGCCCAGCTGCTGCCGTTCCTGCTGCCGGCGTGCCAGGCATGAGCCTGGACCCGGATATCGCGCGCTTCCTGGCTGCACTGCCACCGCCGTCGGCAGTGGCCGAGGCATCGCTGCTGGACCTCCGCGCGGCCAGCGAGACGGCACTGCCGGCACTGCAGGGCCCACTCGAGGACGTCGCGGCAGTCCGCGACGTCCTCGTGGCCGCCACCGATGGCCACGCCATCGGCGTACGGGTGTACTGGCCCGCCGGACACAGGCCTGGCCACGCGCGGCCAGGCCTGGTGTTCGCGCATGGCGGTGGCTGGTTCCAGGGCTCGCTGGCGGTGTACGACAACCCGTGCCGTGCCTTGGCCAATGCGAGCGGCTGCGTGGTGATCGCGATGGCCTACCGGTTGGCACCGGAGCACCCCTTCCCGGTGCCGCTGGAAGACGTGTATGCGGTGCTGGACTGGAGCCACCGCACCGCCGCCGCCCTAGATGTCGATCCTTCCCGCCTGCTGGTCGGCGGTGACAGCGCCGGCGGCAACCTCGCCGCCGGCGTGGCGCTGCTGGCGCGCGACCGCGGCGGCCCGCCCATCCATCACCAGCTGCTGCTGTACCCGGCACTGGATACGGCGGTGGACACCGACAGCCACCGCCGCTACGGCGAAGGCCACTTTCTCACCACCGCACTGATGCAGCGCTGCTGGGAGGCCTATGTGGGCGCCCACAGCCTGGCCAGCCCGTACGCGGTGCCTGCACGCGCGCAGGACCTGACCGGGCTGCCCGCCGCCAGCATCCTGGTCTGCGACCACGACCCGCTGCGCGATGAGGGCGAGCACTACGCGCGCCGCCTGCAGCTGGCCGGGGTACCGGTACGGTGCGAGCGGTTGCCGGGCATGGTGCATGCGTGCCTGCACCTGCTGGGCGCCGCACCGGCATCGCGCATCCTGCTGGACCGCAGTGCGGCCCTGCTGGCCGAGGTGATGTAGGCGGTCCTGCGGCGTGCGCACAGGCGTGGTGGTAGCGCCTACGAAAAAGGCCCGGCAGTGCCGGGCCTTTTCTGCCACACCGGTACGGCGCGTGGCGATGCCGTCAGACAGCGCTTACCAGCTGAAGCGCGGGCCGACCGACCATTCCTTGTCACCGTGGCGATCCATCTTGATATCGCCGTTGATGCCCCAGTTCTGGTTCAGCTTCACCTGGCCACCCAGGCGGCCGTAGAACTGGCCATCCGGATTGATGCCGTGCTTCTTGCTGTAGTCCTCGTAGCCCGCCATTGCGTAGACTTCGGCGTGCTGGCCGAACGCGGTACGGATACCGGCTTCAGCGCTGTAGCCGTTGAAGTCCAGGCCTTCCTTCGGGTCGAACTTGTTGTAGGCCACGCGGCCCACGAAGTCGGTGCTGTTGCCGATTTCCTGGTTGTAGCCCACGCCCACGCGCCACTGATCAACCTTGAAGTTGCCGATGTCGGTCTTCTGCTGGTTGTACTCGCCAAAGGCGTGGAAGTTCGGCAGGAACCCGTAGGAACCCTTCACGCCCCAACCGTCGGCCTTGCCGCCGTCGGCGTCGGTCTTGACGTAATCGCCTTCAGCGTAGTTGTAGGACAGGCCTTCGGCAGCGGACGCGGCGAACGGCAGGGCGGCGGCGAGCGCCAGAGCAATCAGGGAAGTCTTCATGGGGGTACACCTCTGTTCTTGCAGCGGCGCACTGCGTGCCGCCTTGGAAATGTAAATTCTCCGTTATTCGCCCGAACCCGCCCTGAAAGCGGCCGCTGCGCGAACCGTGAATTTTCTGCGGCGGTTCAGGCGCGCTCTGGCATACGCGCGCCTGCGCAGGTGCGTTGCTGGCGCCCTAGAACTGGGTGAAGCCGCTGCCACCTCCACCACCTCACCGCCGATGCCGCGCTTCCCATACACGCATAGAGCGCCATAACCGAATGGATAGTCGCCAAGCACGAACCCCTCCGGAAATCCGTTCTCGTCCACCTGAAGGAGGAACTCGCAGCCATCGCGAATCAAGGCGCGTACGTAGTAATCCTCTTCCTGGATCAGTCGGCGCCCACTGCCAACCTTCACGAACCATGCCCCGTCGATGTCACCGCCCCCGGTTGCGGGAAGTCGGACCCCGCGAGGCACACGAAGAACCGTGCACCGGGACGTGCCTGCCCGGACTTCACCAGCGCATCCGGCGAACATCCGCCTACCCTGGAACTGCCCGCACCCCCGGGAACAAGATCAAAGTATCTGTCGCTTCCCATCATCGGCTCCTGCCGGACTGAGAAGTGCACAGGATAGCGGGCAAGGCGCCGCGCAAGACCCTATCGGTACACGTGCACCAACGTGATCATGAACTCGAGGAAGGACGGAGAGAAAAAGTGAAACACACCTTCATCATGATCAAACCTGACGACAGGGTACTCCCCCTCCTTCAACCCTCCCCTTGTATCAAAATAGAACGCTTCATCTGACCCCGGAATAAAAACTGGGAGAAGACCAAGCGGAGGAAATCCATTTTCCACGGCAAGGCGGGTGTTGTACACCAGATCATCATCGGCGATATCCCGGTCCTCTATGGGCGCAAGTGTGAACACCTGCGTGTCGCCAACACTCAGATTCCCGTACCTGAGCAGCCACGCCTTATACGTATCGGGCAACGGGATGCCGAGCTCACGCTCCGCATCCTCAATCAGGGCGTGGGGCACGCCCTGCCCTGGGAACACGTTCAACCGGGCAGACTTGGCTACCACGTCATCAATGACATCGAACATTGCCACGCTCCCGAACATCAATGGACACGCCACGCGTCAGAACGCAGCACGCACCTTCCTCAATACGCAACGCAACTATGTTGCGAACTGGCATCACTTCACCGCAATCCTGACAGGGATTTTCCCTGCGACAAACCACGCACTCGTGTGGCTGGTCAGATACGCACCATCGCTACCGCTGTAGTTCATGGCATCAAGCCATCGACACGACACTCCATGAGCTCTCCCGATCAAGCCGTCCAATGTTGTCCGGAATCATAGACACGTCACCAGCCGAAAACTTGATCTTCTTCGCCACCTCAGCCGCTGGCATCCAGCGCTAGACGTCGATGCCCGGCAAAAATCACCCATGAATTTAAACAATCACAAGCCTTCAAACGTAGGAAGCAGAGGAGCGTATCCAGGCCCCATCACATCCTTGATGGATCCACTACAAAGCTTCTCAAGCAGTTGGTCCAGTGACTTTGCCGCATACCGAAGACCCGCCATTCGAGCGCCAACACAGTAGATCGGATACTCGTCCGCGCGTTTCTCATTGAGATCCCAAACAAAGTACTCACCGTTCTCGCTGGCTGCAAAGGGATACAGGCGAGCGGCGATTTCATTATCTCCGTCCGGCTCGAACTCGAAGTAGTCATCGGCGACAGCATCATTTATGAACCCTTTGGCGCGTGCGCCCTGAACTAGAATTGAATCTTGGTGTTCGGGCACGCCCGAATAGATGATGGCCAAGCCGCCAAAGCGGCCATAACCGAGCGTCGCTGCAAATTCGCAGTAGGATCCCGGGAGCCTGAAACCTTCCACGCGAATTAGGTCAAGTGAGCTTCTAGCAGCCACTGAACTTGAAGGATCAATTGTTTGAGTATTCTTTCGTCCATCTCAGACCCCAAATCCTGCAGCTTTGCTTGACGTGTCGAGACCCATTCGTAGCAGTCGCATCCACAAGAACATTTTCCCAAGCATCTATGACGTACATAGTTACTGACCTTGGAACTAGTTCATCACCCTAGCAATCAGTGATCACTTCCATCAGCACGGCATTTCCTTTGTTCATGTGTCGACGCACAACGCCCTTTTCCTGGTGAGGTCGCCGGTAGCGCCGTCGAAGTGGCGGGTTCCTTAGAGCCTCTTCATGCGCACTCCAAAGCAAGAAGGAATATGCAAACGAACTCAATCGTCCACTTCTGCAGCCTCCTCCAACCACTGCTTGAAGATTTGCGAGTCAGTGTCGTTCAGCCGCGCCACGCGGTCTACGTTGGAAGGCACTGGAGGCATGATCTCCACTGCGACAAGTAGCTTGCTGCGACGCTGCCCTGTGCCGAATGTACCCTCTTCATCCAACTGGCGTGCGGCCTGCTCTACAGCAGCCATGCGGAACTCAATCTCCCTTTCCCACTCATCGATACTGAGGTCTTGTAGGTTCGGCCTGGCGAGGAAGGGCGCGCGAAGCTCTTCAGTGTGTTCGCTTCCAAAGTCAACGTATGGAGAATCTGCATACGACCATTTCAGTTCCGCAGCTACTTCCGGGCCTTCGCCGCTTTCGTCCACTGCCCTTGCAAGTGCCTCTTCAGACCACGCCGAAAGAAATGGCGCGTGGCCTTCCTCCGTCATGACGAAGGTGCAGTAGTAGAAGTTCTCACCACTTCTAAACAAGTGGAGTAACGCAGGCCGAAATGCCTTGACGACCAAGTTCACCAAAATATTGACATCTTCCATTCTCAAATCTCCGCGAGTCGTCTTGCTAACCTCGGCACGAAGCCGTGAACTCTCTACCAATTTGCCGCAACTCTCTTCGGAGGGCACTCCTCGTCGCACGATGACCATATCCAGCTGCAGACATCCTGTCGACGACCGCAGTCAGTCGCGCCTTCACATCCATGTGGAATTTCCTCGTGTGCATTTTATTGTGCGGCCGCGGATGATCCACTGGAACACCATTAGCGGCATCATTGATCTCAATGTCATATGCCGAAAGGATATCTCTCGAGTCTGCGGCTGCAGCCCAGTGTCCCTTGGATCCTGTTGACGCAACGATGTGACCTGCGGCTTGCCCAGGAGCGACCGCTCTCCCTTCTCGGTTCATGTTTCGGCGAAGGATGTCGGCGTTTTCCCCGGTCGTTCGGCCGCCAGTCAGACCCAAAGGATCTGTCCAATTTATGTAATTGAGTCCGTAAGCGTAAAGATTTGTTCCTCCACTGAGCCCAATCGGATCGGCCGAACAGAACTGACTCGACTCCCGGTCAAAGTAGCGCGCAAGGTTGTAAACCAATCCGGTTTCCACATCGTGATACTGACCGAGCGAACGAACGCAGCTCAGTTCGTCATCGCAACCGTCATCACGCGTGTCTTCAGACGGAGCAACCCAAGCTACCCTGCCTTGAGCTGTAAAAATTCGATTGGGGCACCCATTGGGATCACACTGGTACAGGAAAAATCTATTGCTCGCTCCGTTTAGCGTCTCCGTAGATGCATGGACCGCGTCTAGTAGTCGCCCATCTGATTCGGTATGCACCAACTCATCGGGTGCCGTGCCGCTTTCGGACAATGGACGAGCCGGATTACGGTGCATCGTAGGAGTCTGGTGCCCAAGAGGCTTAACCGCATCTTTGGGGTTCGATGCCACCGTTCTATCGGGTCCAAGACCAGTAGCCCCCAGCCTGGTACCCCAAGCACTCTCGGGCTGCAAACTGGCTTGCCCAGCTCTTTCGACAGGCAAGCCAATCGCCGCGTCTTGATTCGCAAGCGAGAGGTTGCCAAGCGTACCCAATCCGTTTGCGCTGTAGTCCGCTGAGCGTAGTCTTCCAGGCGGAGAGCTGTCACGTTCTGGACGCTGACCGGAGCCGTCGGCTGTCGTTACGACGCTAGAAAGCGAAACAGACGGGGACTGCGCGTCACGCCCAACAGTGTCAACTCGATAGTAAGGTTCTGACTCCAGTTCACTACCAGTGCCGGCAGATGAATCACCTCGCCTCTCCAGCATCGCCAACGGCACAAAGCTTCGCGGGTAGTACACATACTCCCGCACCCCCTCATGCAACTTCTCCAACCGTCGTTGCCGCCGCTTCACTTCGATCAGGCTGGCCACGTTGTCCACCCACACCGGTGCAGCGTCCTCGGCGTCGTTGGCCTGCTTCACCTCGCCCAGCAGTGCATCGCCGTCCCAGAAGAACCACGTGGTCTCCGTCGGGTTGCGCTTGAACACACGGCGGCCCAGCGGGTCGTAGCCGTAGTACGTGCTCTTGCCGTCCCGCCGGCTCTCGGCCAAACGATGGTTGGCATCCCAGATCAGCTCCAGGTCGCTCGCATCCCCGCCCCCCGGGCTGCCCTTGCGTACCATGTCGCCGGCGCGGTCGAACACGTAGTGCACGCCCTGGTAGGTGCCCTCGCGCGTCCACAGCACCTCGGCCTGGTCATCGCCGCCAGCCACCTTGCGCATACGCACTTCGCGGATGTCGGTGCGCAGGCGATCGCCGGCCGGGTCGTTGTAGTACGGGTGCAGCACGCCCTTCGGATCGGTATGCGCGAGCAGTCGCCCTATGGCGTCGTAGCGGTACTCGTCCACGCCTTGCGCACTGTCCTGGCGGCGGGTGAGGTTGCCGGTGCGATCGTAGTCGTAGCGGGTGTCGAACAGCGGGGCGGCGTCACGCAGTACGGTCTGCGCGGTGAGCAGGTTGCGCGCGTCGTAGTCGAAGCGTCGCTCAAGGTGCGGGCTCAGCTGCTCGCGCGTGGTGCGTCCCAGCGCGTCGCGCTCGAGGGTGATCGGCACTTCGTCGTTGATGCCGATCTCGCTGACCTGGTCGCACAGATCGTAGGCGAACGCGATGGCATTGCCGGCGCTGGTCTGTCGCTGGGTGCGGTTGCCGGCCTCGTCGTAGGCGTAGCCGACACGGAAGCCATCCTGGATCTCCTCCAGCAACTGGCCCAGCGGGTCGAAGCGGCGGGTGACGTGGCGGTGCGCGTTGCGCAGGTCGACAAGCTGGCCGCGCGCGTCGTACTGGAAGGTTTCCTTGACCTGGCGACCCGGCTGGCGGATGTCCGGCAGGGTCTTGGCGGTGATGCGCCCGAGCTTGTCGGTGGCGAAGACGATGCGTTGGCCAAGCGGGTCCACGGTGGTGGTGAGGCGTCCAGCGGCATCGTAGCTGTAATGGCGCGACTGGCCCCAGTAGTCGATTTCCTCGACGATCCGGCCGAGCGGATCGCGGTTGAGCAGGTAGTGCTCGCCGCGCTGGTTGACCACGCCGATCAGCTGCTCTTCGGTGTCGTAGCGGTACTCGACCACGTGCCCATCGGCCTGCACGCGCTTGCCGATCTGGCCGATGCCCACGTACTGCAGGCGGGTGCGCGCGCCCGCTTCGTCCAGGTAGGTGATGAGCTGGTCTTCGGCGTCGTACTCACAGCGCACGCCGCTGCTGTCGGGCGCCTGCACGCCCAGCAGGCGGCCCTTGGCGTCGTACTCGTAGGCCGTGGTCCGGCCAAGCGGGTCGGTCTGGTACAGCAGACGCCCCAGCGGGTCGTGCTGGTACCGGCTTTGGTGGCCAAGCGGGTCCAGCACACTGGTCACCAGGCCGTGGCGGTCGTAGCCGACGGCGGTGACGGCGCCGCGGGGGCTGGTCTGGGCCTGCAGCAGGCCGTAGGCATCGTACGTGTAGCGGGTGGCGGCCTGCAGTGGGTCGGTCTGCTCGATGAGCAGGCCGCGGGTGTCGTAGTGCTGCTGCCAGGTGTTGCCCTCCGGATCGGTGACGGCGAGCAGCTGGTCCTGGTCATCGAACTGCTGCTGCAGTGTGGTTCCATCCGCCCGCACCAGCACCACCAGGTTCCCGCGTTCGTCGTACTCGAAGCCGGTGCGCAGTCCCTCCGGGTCGGTCACCGCCACGGTGCGGCCAACATCGTCGTACTCGAAGATGGTCACCCCATCCAGCGGGTCGATCTCGCACAGCGGCAGACGGTTTTCATCGAACTTGACCAGCGACACGTTGCCCAGCGAGTCGGTGATGCGGGTTTCGCGCAGAAGCGCGTCGTAGTCGAAGTGGTAGTCGTACAGACCGCCGTCGCCCCAGGAGTGCACCACGCGCCACTGTGCGTCGAACGCGTAGTAGAAGGACAGGCCGACGCGGTCGGTGTGGCGCACCATGTGGTGCTGGGTGTAGCCGAAGGTACGCGGGGCGCCGAGCGGGTCCACGGCGGCGATCAGGTCGCCGTCGGTGTAGCGGTAGCTCGCAAGCGGGTGGTTCAGGCCGGTGGCGGGATCGTGCAGCTGCAGGTCGTCGATCCGTCCCTGGCGCGCGGTGACGGCGATGTAGCGGCCCTGCTGGTCGTCCACGCCGCGTTCGACGATGCGCACCAGATGGCCGTCGCGGCGCTCGAAGCGCCAGAAGTTGCCGCAGCTGTCTTCGATGCGCTCGATCGGCAGGTGCTGCTCCTGCGGCAGCTGGGCCACGCCGGGCGCGGCAGCGCCGTCGAAGCGGTAGTGCAGGCCGCCCTTGAACCGCACGATCCACTGGCCCTGCTGCCGCCACAGGCGCGCGCCATCGACGAAGTCCAGGACCGCCACGTCGGCGCCGTCGCGGCGCGGCAGCTCGGGGAAGAAGGCCACCTGGTCCGGGCCGGACAGCCAGGCGCTGCCATCCGGGGCCAGTGCCAGCGCGATGTCGGCCGGGGTCTGCCAGCCGAAGCCGCAGGCGCCTTGGCGCTGTGCGTGGCGCGAGGCGTACACGCGGCGCCAGGCCAGCGGCAGGCGGCCGGGGATGCTGAAGTCTTCGTGGGTGACCGAGACGCTGCCGTCGCGGATGTCCACCGGCTCGGCGCGCAGCACCTTGCACTTGAGCGTGCCCGAGGGCAGGTGCCCCCAACGGGCACGGCGCCATTGCGCGAAGGCATCCATCTTCTTGCGGAAGAAATCGCTTTTGCGCAGCTTGCCGAGGCCGGCAAAAGCGGCGCGGAAGGCCAGCGCGGTCCACGATACGGTGGGCGGGCCACCGATCTTGACGCTGGTGGGAATGGCCACGTTCAAGCCGGTGGGCAGCGACATCGCGCGCAGCGGCTTTTTCGGCTTCTTGACCCGGAACGGGTTGATCATGCCGGCCAGGTTGCAGTCCAGCACGGGCATGGCCAGGCGCGAGAACGGCTCGCCATCGGCCGACACGGTGCGGCTGCCCATGAAGATCTCCTCGCCGTCGAACTGCGGGCCCATCGGCGCGGCCAGCGGCGGGCCCCACACGCCCAGCGGGATGTGGATGTCCAGGCCACCGGTCCCGGCGGTGCCGCGGTGAACGCCGTTGACCTTGACCGTGGAGCCGATGAAGGGGATGTAGTCGAACGGGTCCAGCACCAGGCCGATGTGCGGGGTGGGCAGCGGGCACGGCGGCACCGCGTACATATGGATGTCGATGCCCAGCTGCGGATCGAAATGTTTGGCGGCGATGCTCATGGCGGCCCTCCGTGGCCTTTACAGCGCGCGCAGCAGCGCGCGCAGGAACGCCTTGACCTCGTCGCGGTACTCCACGCCGAGCCAGACCACGATGGCCATGCCCAGCAGCACAGCGACGGTCATCAGCAGGGTCTTGTTGGCATTCATGCGGCGACAACTCCGTTGGGTGCCGCAGCGGAAGCCACGGTGGGAGCATGCTGGGGATCCAGCAGCGGGGCGGGATCGGGCAGAGGCTGCATGGCCGGCGGTTCGCTCCATACCGGGATGTCGTGGTCCAGCGGGTGCTGGATCGCCGGCAGACCGTTCCAGCCCGGGTCGAGGAAGTCGCGGCCGACCGCGACGATGCGGCGGAAGAACTCGTCGCCGCCCTGGATCAGGCGCTCGCGCTCACGCTGCACGCGGTGGAAGGTCTGCTCCAGCGCGCTGTGCAGCTGGGCCTGGATGACGTCCAGCGGCGGTCGCGCCGGCTGCGTGCCGAGGCGGGCGGCGGCATCCTCGGCCTGCCCGTGCAGCGCGGTGGTCTGTTCCAGGTAGGTGCGCGCGGTGTCCTGCAGCCGCTCGCAGCGGCGTGGGTCCTGCAGCTGCAGCAGGTCCCACAGGGCCTGCGGCAGGGTGGTGGCGTGGCGGTCCTGCGGCGAGAGCGGCGTGGCAATGCGGATGGCCTCCAGCAGCTGGGTGCGGGCTTCCTCGCGCTTGCCCTGCTGGAGCAGGCAGTAGCCGGCCATGCGCTGGCCTTCAAGCTGGAACATGGGGTGCGGAATGCTGGCCGCGGCCGTGGCGGCCTGCAGGTAGCCCTGCGTGGCCTGGCCCGGATTGTTGGCGGCGAGCCAGCAGCCGGCTTCGCCGAACCAGCTCTGCATCACCAGCTCCGGTGCGGCCGCGTGGCCCTGGCTGCGCGCGGTCTGGGCGGCGCTGCGTGCCTGGCGGTACGCGTTGATCGCCTGCCCGTGGTCGCCGCCTTTGAGCCAGGCTCCAGCCACCATCATCTGCACGACCGCCTGCTGGTCCTGCCAGCCGTGGCGGTGGGCCAGCCCCAGCGCGCGCTCGGCACGGGCGGCCACCTGCTGCGGGCTGCCGCGCTCGAGCAGCAGCATCAGGTCGGCAAGCAGTTGGCGGTACAGCACCTCCGGGCCGGTGCCGGCGGACTGGGCTGCGGTGTCGCGGGCGATGGCGAACAGGTCCACCGGTGCCTCGATGCGCGCCGCCACGTGGGCATGGCGTTCCAGCAGGGGCTGCCAGCGCGGGTCTTCGTCGGTGTCCAGCAGCACCAGCCGCAGGCACTCGCCCGGCGCGGCGGCCAAGGCGGCGTCGATCCAGCGCGCGAGACCATCGCCGGGCACGCAGCGCTCCGGGTCGATCACCACGGCCAGCAGGCGCAGATGGCGTTGATGATGGGTGGCGAAGCTGTCCAGGACCTGCACCACGCCGTGCGCACTGTCCGGGTGCGCGTCGTGCGGGCCGCGCCAGCCCAGCGCGACACCCTGCGCGCGCAGTTCGTCCTGGCTGCCGAGGTAGCGTTCAAGCAGGCTCTGCTTCACCTCGCGGCTGTAGGCGAAGCCGGTTTCAAACGCGGTATCCAGGCGCAGGAAATAGTCCGGCGTGTCGCGGCCTTCGTCGTGGCGCTGGGTCTCGAAGAACGCGGCGAGCAGGCGGCTGGCGTTGGCCGGCACGCGCCACACCAGCAGGCGCCGAGTCGGATCGGCGCTGGCGTTGAGCCAGGCCTCGCCCAGGCGTTGGATGGCGCGCAGCATGGGAGTGTCGTGCATGGAAGTCCCTCCGTTGGACCGGTCAGCAGTTGAGCTTGATCTCGCTGCCGTTGACCGACACGCCGCCGCTGTTGATGACCACCTCCGAGCCGCCGGCGGAGATCCGGATCTCACCGTCGGTGACCTCGATGAAGGCACCGCCCACCGCTGCGGTCAGCTTGCTGGCCGAGCCGAGGGTCATGTCGCCGTTGGACAGCTGGCTGTGGGTACCGGTGACTTCATGATCGAAGGTGCCGTCCACTCCCACGGTGCGTGCGCCGATGTTGGTGTCCTCCACCGCGCCCTGCACACCGCGCTTGTCCAGGCCGGTGATGGTGGTCTCGCGCCCGGCCGCGTACTCCTGGGTGACCTTGCCGAGCACCTGGCGCAGCGAGGTGGCGGTGACGGTCTCCTTCCAGGTGCCGGTGCGCTGGCTGGTGTAGTTGCCGGTGAGGGTGGTACCGAAGTCGCCGGTGATGGTCTCGGTATAGCCGGCGGCGGCAATCGTCTTGGTCTGCCCGGCCTGGTAGGCCTCGGTGACTGCGCCGGTCACGTTGGTGGTGCGCGTGCCGGTCACGCCGAGGGTGTCGGTGCCGGTCACGGTGATGCCGCGGTTGGCGCCGACGCTGATGTCCTGGTTGGCGCCCACGCTCATGCTGTGGTTGACCGCCACGGCGGTGGACTTGTTGTTCTGGATGCTGGCGTTCTGGTCGTTGAGCACGGTGGTGACCATGTCGCGCTGCGCGCGCATGTTCAGCAGCTCGCCACCGGCGCTGTCGTGCATGGTGATCTCGTTCCAGCCGGCGCCCTTGACCGTCTTGGACTTGAGGCCGCTCACTTCCAGCCCGAACGGCGGCATGTTCTCTTCGTTGTAGACGCGGCCGGTGATGATCGGCCGGTCCGGGTCGCCGTCGAGAAAGTCCACCACCACCTCCTGGCCCACGCGCGGCGGCGACACGCCGCCCATGTCGGCACCTGCCCAGGGGCTGGCGCTGCGGATCCAGCAGGAGCTGTTCTCCGCGCCGTTGTCGCGGCGGTCTTCCTTGCGGTCCCAGTGGAACTGCACCTTTACCCTCCCGTAGGCATCGGCATGCAGCTCTTCGCCGGGCGGGCCGACCACGGTGGCGGTCTGCGGGCCCGGCATGCGCGGCCACGGAGTCTGGCGCAGCGGGCGGTACGGAATCCGGCGGCGGAGCACCTCGGCCTCGACCGCGTGGCTGGGCGCTTCGGCGCTGCCGAAATCGCTGGCGAAGTTGTTGCGTCCCTCACGCTGCAGGCGCACCACGAAGAACTGGCGGTCCTCGGCGCCACGGCCGATGAAGTCCGGCTGCTGCTCCAGGGAGAAGCAGCCACCGGCCTGCAGGCCGGCCACGTTGCCGGCGCACTCGAACAGCTTGGTCGGCCAGGCGGCCTCTTCGTTGCGCACGGCCGCCAGCGCCTCGCCGATGCGGCTGTCGGCAAAACGCGCGGCACCGTCGTAGCGGTACTGGGTGAATTCGGGCAGCGCGCCGCGGGGTGCCTCGTTGCCGCGCACCACCCGCAGCGGCGTGCTGGGCTGCTTGAAATCAAAACTGCTCAGCGACTGCGCCCCCGGGCCCACGCGGCGGCGCGCGCCCCAGCGATGCAGCCCGGTCTGCAGCTGCACGCCCTGGTCGGCACGGAAGTACACCGGCGCCGGTTCGCCCAGCGCCACGCTCAGGGTGGAGTCGTCGCTGAGCACCAGGCTGTGGCCGTCGGCATCGTGGCGGACGCTGTAGTAGATGCCGGCGTCTTCAAGCAGGCGCGAGACGAAAGCGAAGTCCGATTCGTTGTACTGCACGCAGTACGCGAGCCTGGTCAGCCGCCCGGCATCGAGATCCAGATCGAAACGCGCCAGGTCCGGGTAGTCGGCGAACACCGCCTCCACGATCTGCAGTGCGGTCATGTCCTGGAAGATCCTGCAGTTGCTGGTGTAGTCCAGGAAGGCGAACCAGGGCGCGATCTCGGCGCGGTAGCAGGTGAACTGCGCTTCGCGGCCGACGCTGGCAAACTCGCGTACATAGCCATGCACGCTCTGGCCGTCGAACTCATCACCCAACTGCAGGCGCAGTGGCTGGCCCACCAGTTGCTTGAGCTCGAGGCGCGGCTCGGTGGAGAGCAGCTCGATCTGGTAGGCGAACGGCTGGGAGACCTGTTCGCTGCCCTGGAAGCGTTTGACCAGGAACGTCTGCGGGTCCAGCACGGTGTCCACACGGATCAGGCGGTGGTCCTGCTGCAACCGCGTCAGGGCATGGAGGGGCGCGAGTGATTCGGCATGCATCGGGCGTTCCTTCGTCCCATGATCGTCGAGACCCCGACTGTGCCATCGCACCATGACAGGTGCCAACTTTCTGACGCGAAGATGCGATTCATCCGATAAATGGCTTCAGCTTTGTGGAAGAAAATGCGGTTTTCATCACATTCTCCACGCGCCAATGGGCGCAGCGTGTCGACTTTCTGTGCCGTGGTTCGTCATATCACCGAGGCGCCCATTTCCGGTGCGCCCCTTCCGGAGGTGTTCCATGTCTTACATCGATGGTTTCGTCATTGCCGTCCCCACCGCAAACAAGGAAGCGTTCCTGGCCCATGCCCGCATGGGCGATGCGATCTGCATCGAGCATGGCGCCACCCGCGTGGTGGAGTGCTGGGGCGACGACGTGCCCCACGGCAAGCAGACCGACTTCTATCGCGCGGTGGAGGCCAAGGCCGATGAGACGGTGCTGTTCTCGTGGATCGAGTGGCCGGACAAGGCCACCCGCGATGCGGGCATGCAGAAGATGATGGAAGACCCGCGCATGGACCCGGCACACAATCCGATGCCGTTCGACGGCAAGCGGATGATCTACGGCGGTTTCGTGCCGGTGGTGGAACTGGGCAAGTAGGCGGCCCGGCGCAGGGCGTCGGGATCAGCGTGGGGGGTCGGGCGCGTCGTCGAGGGCCTGCCCGCCGCCCATGCCACCCATGCCGCCACCACCGCCTTTCGCACCGCCCTTGTCGGCCCCGTCGGCCTTGCCTTTGGCAGCGGCCGACGGACGCGCCGGTCCCTGCCGCGGGATCGCGACGCTGGCGGGAATCGGCGCCAGGTCGAGCGCACCACGGATGAAATCGCGCAGCGACACGACCAGTGCCGCCGTCGGCACTGCGCGCCCCTGCGCCAGTTCGGTGGCCGCGTGCGCGGCCAGGCGCACCTGTTCGTCGGTGCCGAGCAGAATGATGTCCGACAGTGCGGCCTCGACGGCATCGCGGATTCGCCGGGCGCGGTCGCTGCCGGCGGTAGCCACGGCGTCGGCCAGACGCAGCGCCGCATCGTCGGGGTGGTCCTCGTGCGGGGCATGGCGCAGGTCGCGCAGGTGGCGTGGGTCCACGTCCAGCGCGCCGGTAAAGGAGCCGCCCAAGGTCTTGTAGGCCGCGATCAGGGTGCGCAGACGTTCGTTGATCTGTCGGTTTTCGCGCTCGCGGCGCTGTTGCAGGGTCTGCATCACCAGCAGGCGGATACCCACGCCAATCAGAGTGATGACCGCCAGCCCGATCAGGGTGGACAGCATGGCCTGCCAGGAACTGAAGTCGAGACCGCGCATGAACACTCCCTCGCTTGGGAGCCTCACCGTAGCAGGCGCCAGGTGAGTGCGGCATCGGCGGCGGGCGGCTGCCTGGCCGCCGCCATGCCGCTCCCGCCCTCGGGCGGGAACGGCACGCAGGTCTTACTTGCGCGCGCGCTTGGCCGGGGCCTTGCGGGCCACGGTCTTGGCAGCGCCGGCACGCTTGGCCGGGGCGGCCTTGCGGGCAGCGGTCTTCTTGGTCACGGCCTTCTTGGCGGTGGCGACCTTCTTGCCGACAACCTTCTTGGCGGCGGCGGTCTTCCTGCCGACAACCTTCTTGGCAGCGACGGTCTTCTTGCCGACGACCTTCTTGGCAGCCGCGGTCTTCTTGCCGACAACCTTCTTGGCAGCCGCGGTCTTCTTGCCGACAACCTTCTTGGCGGCCGCGGTCTTCCTGCCGACAACCTTCTTGGCAGCCGTGGTCTTCTTGCCGACAACCTTCTTGGCAGCCGTGGTCTTCTTGGCGACGGCCTTCTTGGCGGTGGCGACCTTCCTGGTCACGGCCTTCTTGGCGGCGACAGTCTTCTTGCCAGCCACCTTCTTGGCGGTCGCGGACTTCTTGGCGACAGCCTTCTTGGCGGTGGCGACCTTCTTGGTCACGGTCTTCTTGGCAGCGGCGGCCTTCTTGGTCACAGCCTTCTTGGCGGTGGTGGCCTTCTTGCCGGCAGCCTTGGTGGTCTTGGTCACGGCCTTTTCAGCGGCGACCTTCTTCTTGGCGACCTGCTTCTTCAGCGCGGCGGCCTCGGCCTTGGCGTTGCTCTTGGCGGTTTCCAGCTTCTTCTTGGCGGAGGCCAGGGTCTTGCCGACCGACTTGGCCGCCTTGTCGGCCTTCTTGGCGACGGTCTTCTCGGCCTTCTTGACGGCCTTCTTGACCTTGGCGACCTGGGTGGTCGCGGCCTTGCGGGCGCGCTTGACGGTCTTCTTCACCGACGCCACAGCATCTTCAGCGGTGGTGGCGATGGTCTCGCCCACTTTGCCGGCCACTTCTTTCACTTCTTCGACGCCCTGCGACAGGGTCGCGGTCACACCATTACCGTTGCTCATGATTGCCTCCTAAGGGGCCTGGTCAGTTAAATCGCTGGCGATGCTATACCGGCGCGGTCCATCGTGGAACGGTCTTGTCGCAGCCCGTGAGCCGCATCTGTGCTTGGCGCGCGGCCGACGCGGCAGCCCCTGCACCAGGTGGTGCACGGCAAACTGCTTGAAAACAGCTTCCGTGCTTGTGTCGACCGGTGCGGCAACCGTCGTTCCGTCGTCTGTCGAACGGGGTGGAGGCGGCGTGCATTTCCGCGTCGCGCATGATCGGTTCGTTGCCCCTTGCCTCCACAACTGCGCCGATTGCGAACACGAAACCGACCACGATGGGCGTGTCGGCAACCGGCGGCGGAGCCTCGGGAGGGTGGGGTGGAAGCATGCCGAGCGCGATCGACCGGCCGCCGATGCGACGGCGACGACACGGCCTCCGCGCGGGCCATCGCCACGGGGGGAGACGGGCTGTTGAAGGCAGCCTCCCCCGCTCCAGAACAGATCAACCGGCGTCGGGTGCGCGTTTTTTCATGGCGCGTTTAGCCGCGAGCGGACACACTCATTCAGCTTGCACTACCGTATAGCCGCCTTCCCGCCCTGCACCCTCGTTACGGAACCGCCGGACCATGCGACCGATCCCGACCCTGCTGACCCTTGCCCTCGCCGCCGCATTCGGTGGATTCGTCGCCACCGCCATCACCGCGCAGCTGGACAACCGCGCTGCCGCATCGCCTGCATCGCTGGCCATTCCGGCCACCGCCGCCCTGCCCGCAGCGGTAGCCGGCCAGCCGGTGCCCTCGCTGGCGCCGATGCTGGAGCGGGCGATGCCGGCGGTGGTGAGCGTCAACACCAAGCAGGTGGTCCGGGTGCGCAACCCGTACTTCAACGATCCGTTCTTCCGCCGCCTGTTCCCGGAAGTGCCGCAGGAACGCATCAACGAATCGCTCGGTTCGGGCGTGATCATCGATGCCGCCGAAGGCCTGGTGCTGACCAATCACCACGTCATCGACAACGCCGACGACGTGCAGGTCACCCTCGCCGACGGGCGCACGGTCAAAGCCGAGTTCATCGGTTCGGACCGGGATACCGACGTGGCACTGATCCGCATTCCGGCCGACAAGCTCACCGCCCTGCCGCTGGGCAACAGCGACCAGCTGCGCGTAGGCGACTTCGTGGTGGCCATCGGCAACCCGTTTGGCTTCAGCCAGACCGTCACTTCCGGCATCGTCTCGGCGGTGGGCCGCAGCGGCATTCGCGGGCTGGGCTACCAGAACTTCATCCAGACCGACGCATCGATCAACCCGGGCAACTCCGGCGGCGCGCTGGTCAACCTGCAGGGCCAGCTGGTGGGCATCAACACCGCCAGCTTCAACCCGCAGGGCAGCATGGCCGGCAACATCGGCCTGGGCCTGGCCATTCCCTCCAACCTGGCGCGCGACGTGGTGGACCAGTTGGTCAAGCACGGCGTAGTGGTGCGCGGCACCCTCGGCATCGAGGCACAGAACCTGACCCCGCAGATCGCCCAGGGCCTGGGCTTGACCGAAGTCCGCGGCGCGCTGGTGACCCGCGTGCTGGCCGGGTCCGGTGCGGCTGCCGCCGGCCTCAAGCCGGGCGATGTGGTGGTCGCCGCCAACGGCCAGCGCGTGGACAGCGCGCAGGCGCTGCACAACGTGGAAGGCCTGCAGCCGGTGGGCAGCACGCTCACGCTGGATCTGCGCCGCGACGGCAAAGCCCTGCAGCTCAAGGTGGCGCTGAAGGAACAGGCGCGCGCGGTCACGGGCGACACCCTCGACCCGCGGCTGGGCGGTGCCACCTTCGTCGACCTTCCCGAAACGCTGCGCCAGGCCGGCGTCAGCGGCGTGCTGGTCAGCGAGGTGAAGCGCGGCAGCCGCGCCGCCGCCTCCGGCCTGCAGCAGGGCGATGTGGTCACCGAGGCCACGGTGGGCGAGTTTGCCGACCTGGCCAGCTGGCGCGCCAACTTCCAGAACCGACCGCAGCAGCTGGTGCTGCGCATCGTGCGCGGCAACGTGCGCGGCGAGCTGGTGATGCGCTGAACGGGTCAGGATGCCGTAACGCCCCTTACACCCGCGCGGTGCTATTACCTTGTGTTCCTCGCCGTCCGGTTTCGTCCGCGGTCACCATCCCCCATCGCATACAGGAGATACACGATGAGCCCCACCAATACCGAGAACCTGAAGGAACACCTGGGTGAAGCCGGTTCGCACCTGAAGTCGGCGGCCACCGCCGCAGGCGGCGCGATCAAGGGCGCCACCGGTGCCGCCACCGACGAACTGCGCATCGGCAAGGCCAACGTCAAGGCCGAGCTGTCCGACACCGCGCTGTCGGGCCTGGCCGCCGCCGAGTTCGGCGGTGCCGCGGCCAAGGAGCAGGTCGATGCGCTGATGGACAAGGGCAAGGACCTGGTCGACAGCGCGGCCGAACTGATCCGTGAGCGTCCGCTGGCCTCCTTCGGCGTGGCCTTCGCGGCCGGCTGGATCATCGCCAAGCTGGCCCGCAGCGGCGGCGACAAGTAAGCGTCGGCGTGAGCGATCAAGCCCACACGGCCGCCAACGGTGGTGCGGATTCCCCGCCACCGGATGGCGGCGACACCGCACCCCGGCTCGATGAGAGCATCCGCCAGGTCGGCCAGGCCGGGCGCGCCACCGTGGACTCGGCCAAGCACACGCTGCGCTCGCTGCGGCGCTTGGCATCGGCCGATTTCGCCCTGGCGCGCAGTGCGTTCGGGCGGGCGTTGGCATGGAGCGGCGTGGCGATCGTGTTCGGTGCGTCGGCGTGGTTGCTGCTGGCCGGCACGCTGATCGCGCTGATGCAGCATTGGGGCCTGTCCTGGTTCCAGTCGCTGCTGATCACCTCGATCCTCAGCCTGGCCGTTACCGGCTATGCGATCTGGCGCGTGTCGTTCTTCTTCCGCCACACCGGCATGCATGCCACCCGCCGCCAGCTGTCGCGGCTGGGCCTGTACGACGAACCCACCGACGACGATCCCGATGCCCATGTGGGCAGGGCGGAGGGCACACCATGAATTTCGAAGCCCTGCGCCGCCGCGTCAAGCGCGCCGAACAGGTGGTGTCGATCCGGGTCGATGAGACCCAGTGCAACTGGTTCACCCTGAGCCAGGTCTGGCGCGCCGGGTGGACACCGTTGCGCATCATCACCGTGGGCCTCGCCGGCGGTTTCCTGGCCGGCAAGCTGGAGCCGGGCACCGCGAAGTTCCACGGCGCCCGGTGGCTGCAGATGATCGGCTCGGTGTCCAATCTGATGGCCAGCGCACAGGCGGCCTTCGCCTCGATGCAGGCCAGCGAAGCGGCCGATACCGCCGAGCAGGCAGCCGACAAGGTCGACGAGGCCGCCGACGACGTGGCCGCGCCTGCCGCCGCCACGCGCCCCACGTCGCCTCCACCGGCGCCACCGCGCCCGGCAGCCGCACCGTCCCAGCAACCGCAGCCCGCAGAAGCGGCCACGGATCTGTCCGAACGTTGAACCCGGCACGCCCTGCCGCACCGTGCGGCGGGGCCTCGCCTGGTCTGCACGGCCACAACACGCCGCGCGCACCCGCCCTGCCCAATAATGACGCTCCCTTCCTGCCTGCGACCTGCATGAGCGTCCCTGCCCCCCCTTCGCCCGATGCAGTCGCCGCGCTGCCACCGCCCCGTCCACGCGCCCCGATGTCGCTGGTGGTGCTGGCCACGCTGGCCGTCGGTTTCACCTTGTGGGCGGCGCAGGAGGTGATCCTGCCGGTGCTCCTGGCCATGTTCTTCGCGCTGGTCGGCAACCCGATCCTGCGCCTGCTGCAGAGGATCTGGATCCCGCGCTTTCTTGGCGCGGTCCTGGTGTTGGGGGTGGGCCTGAGCGGTGCGGCCGCGTTGGGCGTGCAGCTGGTGGGGCCGGCGATGGAATGGGCCGAGGAAGCCCCGCAACAGCTGCGCAAGGTGGCTCGACAGGTGCAGAACCTGACCAAGCCGGTGCAGCAGGCCAACCAGGCGGCGGAGAACTTCGCGCGCGTGGCCGGCGGTGAAGGCAACCGCCGCGTGCAGGTGGTGCGTACCCAGCTCGACGATCCCTACAAGGTACTGACCCTGGCGCCACGCCTGGCGGCCTCGGTGCTGGCGGTAGTGCTGCTGACACTGTTCTTCATGATCTACGGGCAAAGCCTGCAGAAGCACGCCATCGCCCTGTTTCCCAGCCGTCAGCAGCAACGGTTCACCACCGACATCCTGCGCTCGATCGAACGTGAGGTTTCGCGCTATGTGCTGACCATCACCGTGATCAATACGCTGGTCGGCCTGGTGTTCTCCGGCGTTCTGCTGCTGCTCGGGATCAGTCTGCAGGAAGCCCTGCTGTGGGGCACGGTGGCGGCGCTGCTCAACTTCGCGCCCTACGTGGGCCCGTTGATCGGCGTGGCACTGATGCTGCTGATGGGCTTTGTGGAGTTCAGCGATCCGTTCCAGGCGCTGCTGCCGGCGGCCGCCTATCTGGCCCTGCACACGGTCGAGGGCCAGGTGGTCACGCCGATCGTGCTGGGCCGGCGCATGGCGATTTCGCCGCTGATCCTGATCCTCGCGCTGATGGTGTTCGGCTGGCTCTGGGGCATGGTCGGATTGCTGTTGGCAGTACCGCTGCTGGTGTGCATCAAGCTGGTGCTGGCGCGGCTGGACGGCATGCAGGGCTGGGCGCGGCTGCTGGAATGAGCGTGTCATGCCACTGGCCACTCCCCCTGGACGCGGGTCGGCGTGACCTCAGCGTGCAGCCGGACGATGGCCACGCATCCGTTACCCGCGCCTGCCACCTGCGCTGAACGGCCGTTGCCCGCGCCTGCCCGGGTGCGCCATGAAAGCCCGCGCGGGCAGGCGTAGAATGGCGGGGTGAAATTCCCTGTCCTTGCCATCACCCTCGACCTCGACGATACGCTGTGGCCGTTCGCCCCGATCGGCGCCCGCATCGACCAGGTCCTGTACGACTGGATGCGTGAACACAGCCCCGCCACCGCCGCGATGTATCCGGTAGCGGCCATGCGGGAGCTGCGCGAGCGTTCTTTCCATGACAACCCACAGCTGCACCATGACCTGAGCGCGCTGCGCCGGCTGACCCTGCGCGAAGCGCTGGAGAACAGCGGTGCCGACCTTGCTCTGCTGGAGCCGGCCTATGAGGCCTTCTACGCCGCGCGCAACCAGGTGGAGTTCTACCCGGATGCCCTGGACGCGCTGGCCCGGATTGCCGCCAAGGTGCCGGTGGCCGCGCTCAGCAACGGCAATGCCGACCTGCAGCGCATCGGCCTGGCCCACCACTTCAGTTTCCAGCTCGGTTCACGCGAACATGGCGCGGCCAAGCCCGCGGCCAGCATCTTCCATGCCGCCTGCGACCGCCTGGGTGTGCCGCCGGCCCATGTGCTGCACGTGGGCGACCATGTGGACATGGACGTGGTCGGCGCGATGCAGGCCGGCCTGCGTGGCTGCTGGATCAACCGCGTCGAACACACCTGGAACCACCCTTCGCTGCAGCCCGACCTGCAGTTCGACACCCTGACCGGGCTGGCCGACTGGCTGGATGCAGACGCATCCGTCCCACACGCCTGACCCCGCCGCGAACGGAGCCCTCTTCCGCATGACCCCGATCAACGCTTTCACCCCCGATACCGCCCAGGCGCTGCCGCTGCATGTGATGAACCGCGAGCAGTTCGCCGCGTGGCGGGGGCAGCAGTCCCCGGCGCTGGTCGCCTGGCTCGACGCGCAGCACTTCAACGGCAGTGGCGGCAGCGTGGTGCTGCTGCCCGGCGAGCACGGTCTCGCCGGCGCGATCATCGGCGTCGGCGACGCGGGCGATGCCTACGCCTACGCGCACGCCCCCTTCGCCCTGCCCGAAGGCAGCGTGTGGCAACTGGCCGACGCGCTGCCGGCGGAGATCGAAACCCTGCTGCACCTTGGCTGGGGCCTGGGCAGTTACCGCTTCGCGCGCTACCGCACGCCGAACCGCGCACCGGCGCAGCTGGCCGCCACGCCCTCGGCCGAGGTGCGCGATGTGATCGCCGCCAGCCTGCGCGTGCGCGACTGGGTCAACACCCCCACCGAAGACATGGGCCCGCAGCAGCTGGAAGACGCCGCGCGCGAACTGGCCAGCGCACACGGTGCGCAGATCGAGGTGATCGCCGGCGATGCGCTGCTGGAGCAGAATTTCCCGTCCATCCACGCGGTCGGCCGCGCCTCGCACCGCGCGCCGCGCCTGATCGTGCTGCGCTGGGGCAACGCGGGCCAGCCGCACGTGGCGCTGGTCGGCAAGGGCGTGTGCTTCGACACTGGCGGGCTGGACATCAAGCCGGCCGACGGCATGCGCAACATGAAGAAGGACATGGGCGGCGCCGCGCACGCGCTGGGCCTGGCCGGGCTGATCATGGCGCAGGCATTGCCGGTGCAGCTGACCCTGCTGATCCCGGCGGTGGAAAACGCGATCGGCCCGGACGCGTTCCGCCCCGGCGAAGTGATCGCCACCCGCAAGGGGCTGAGCATCGAGATCGACAACACCGACGCCGAAGGCCGGGTGATCCTGGCCGATGCGCTGACCTACGCCAGCGAACAGCAGCCGGAGATCGTGCTCGATTTCGCCACCCTCACCGGTGCGGCACGCATCGCGCTGGGCCCGGACCTGCCGGCGCTCTTCAGCAACGATGACACCCTGGCCCAGCAATGGCTGCAGGCCGGTGAAAGCACCCGCGATCCGGTCTGGCGCATGCCGTTGTGGCGCCCGTACCTGCGCTACCTGCACAGCAACATCGCCGACCTGGCCAACGCCGGCTCGCGCATGGCCGGCTCGGTCACCGCCGCGCTGTACCTGGAGCGGTTCATCGCGGACGGGCAGAAATGGGCGCATCTGGATGTCTACGCCTGGAACGACGGCGAGCGCCCGGGCCGCCCGGCCGGTGGCGAAGCACTGGCGCTGCGCTCGGCATGGGCCATGCTCAAGGCCCGCTACGCGTAACCCGCGTAGAGCCGGGTTCTACCCGGCGGCCATTCGATGGGCATCGCGGGCGCTGATGCAAGCCGCGTAGAGCCGGGTTCCACCCGGCTGCCTTTCGTTGGGTATCGCGAGCACTGACGCAAGCCGCGTAGAGCCGGGTTCTACCCGGCTGCCTTTCGTTGGGTATCGCGGGGGCTGACGCAAGCCGCGTAGAGCCGGGTTCTACCCGGCTGCCTTTCGTTGGGTATCGCGAGCGCTGACGCAAGCCGGGTAGAACCCGGCTCTACGGGGTTGCCTTTCGTTGGGTATCACGGAGGCTGACGCAAGCCGCGTAGAGCCGGGTTCTACCCGGCTGCCTTTCGTTGGGTATCACGGGGGCTGACGCAAGCCGGGTAGAACCCGGCTCTACGGGGTTGCCTTTCGTTGGGTATCGCGGGGGCTGACGCAAGCCGGGTAGAACCCGGCTCTACGGGGTTGCCTTTCGTTGGGCATCGCGCGGACTGACGCAAGCCGGGTAGAACCCGGCTCTACGGGGCTGCCTTTCGTTGGGCATCGCGCGGACTGACGCAAGCCGGGTAGAACCCGGCTCTACGGGGCTGCCTTTCGTTGGATATCACGGGAGCTGACGCAAGCCGGGTAGAACCCGGCTCTACGGGGTTGCCGTTGGTTCGGCTTTATCTGGCTTGGCTATCTGCCGACGGATTCTTGTCGAAAATGTGAATATCGGCCGCGCGGCGGTTCTGACACCATGCAGGGGTCGCCACCCACACGTATCGTGAAGGCAGGAACCCGGACATGTCGCTATTCGGCTATACCCGCGCCGGCCAGGAGCCAGGCGCCCCCCGCCCGCCTTCGCCGCTGCTGTGGCTGGCACTGATCGCCCTGATCGCCGGTGTGCTGGTACTGGCGTTCGCCTGGCTGGCCGGCTGGATCGGGCGTGATCGCGCCACCGCGCAGGTCTTCACCGACAGCATCGAAGCCACCGGCCCACCGCATCCCGGCTTCCGCCGTGCGCATACCAAGGGCGTGTGCGTCAGCGGCAGTTTCCAGGGCACGCCGGAGGGTGCCGCGCTGAGTTCGGCACGGGTCTTCCGCCAGTCCCAGGTGCCGGTGCTGGGCCGCCTGTCGATCGGGGGCGGTGACCCGCATGGCGCCGACGCCAACGCGCGCGTGCGCAGCATGGCATTGCAGCTGGTCAGCGACGATGGTCAGGAATGGCGCACGGCAATGAACAGCTTCCCGTTCTTCGCCGTGCCAACCGCCGCCGCCTTCCTTGAACAGACCCGCGCGGGCATTCCCGATCCGGCCACCGGCAAACCTGACCCGGCGAAGATGGCCGCGGTGCTGGAAAAGTACCCGACGGCGCGCGCGTTCCAGCAGTGGGCCAAGACTGCCCCGTGGTCCAACAGCTGGGCCAATACCGACTACAACGGCGTCAACAGCTTCCGCTTCACCGCCGCCGATGGCAGCCACCGTTACGTGCGCTGGAGCATGCGCCCGCAGGCTCCGTTCGTGGCGATGACCGCCGAACAGCGCGCGCAGGCCGGTCTGGACTATCTGGCTGAGGAGTTCGGGCAGCGGCTGGCGCAGGGTCCGGTACGCTGGGACATGTGGGTGACAATCGCCGAGGACGGCGACCCGATCGATGATTCCTCGCAGGTGTGGCCCGCGCAGCGTCGCCAGGTGAAGGTGGGCACGCTCAGCCTGGTGGCGATGCAGCCGCAGGCCGAGGGCGCCTGCCGCGACCTCAATTACGATCCGTTGATCCTGCCCAGCGGCATTGCCGGATCGGACGACCCGATCCTGGCCGCACGGTCGGCGGTGTACTCGCAGTCCTTCAACCGCCGCGAGCGCGAAATCGCCAACGGCAAGGGTGCTGCCGCCACCGGCAGGGAGCGTGGGCAATGAAGCACGGCAACGGACACTTCAATCTCACCGCCCGCGTCCTGCACTGGCTGATGGCGGCGATGATCCTGACCATGCTGTTCGTCGGGGTGACGATGGTGGCCTCGCTGCAGTGGCGGCCGGCACTGATCGATCTGCACCGCCCGCTTGGCATCGCGATCCTCCTGCTGGCGGTGGTGCGCCTGGTCAACCGCCTGCGCCACCGTCCGCCACCGCTGCCGGCAGACCTGCCGGCGTGGCAGGCGGCCGCCGCCCATGCCTCGCACTGGGTGCTGTACGCGCTGATGCTGGCCATGCCGCTGATCGGCTGGGCGATGCTGTCGGCCGGCGGCTACCCGATCGTGATGTGGTCCGGGGTCCACCTGCCGGCAATCGTGCCGCACGACCCGGCGCTGTACGCCGCGCTGCGCAACGCGCACAGCCTGCTTGCGTACGTATTGTTCGCCACAGTGGTGGCGCATCTGTCAGCCGCGTTGTTCCACTTGTGGGTGCGCCGCGACGGCGTGTTCCAGGCAATGTCGAAGGGCCGGTAGTGCCGGCCGGGTGCCGGTCGGCCCTGCCTACAGCCAGCCTTTCTGGCGTGCCAGCCGATAGGCCTCGATGCGGTTGGCCACGCCCAGCTTGCCGATGCACTCGGAGAGGTAGTTGCGCACGGTACCGTGCGACAGCCCCAGCTGCGTGGCGATCTCGCTGGCCGAGCGGCCGTCGCCGGACAGGCGCAGCACCTGGCGCTCGCGGTCGTTGAGCGGGTCGGCCTGCGACCACGCATCCAGGGCCAGCTGCGGGTCGATCGCGCGGCCGCCGCGCTGGACCTGGCGCAGTGCATCGGCCAGGTGGTCGGCAGGTGCATCCTTGAGCAGGTAGCCGTACACACCGGCATCCAGCGCGCGGCGCAGGAAGCCCGAGCGGGCGAAGGTAGTGACGATCACCACCTTGACCGGCAGCGCATGGCGGGCGATGCGCTGGGCCAGTTCCAGGCCGGACAGGCCCGGCATCTCGATGTCGGTGACCAGCACGTCCGGGGTGAACCGCTGCACCATCCGCCACGCTTCCTCGCCATCAGCCGCGCTGCCCAGCACCTCGATGTCGGCTTCCAGCCCGAGCAGCGCCGACAGCGCGCCCCGCACCATCGCCTGGTCTTCGGCCAGTACGATGCGGATCATGGCGCACCTCCCGCCGACAGCGGCGTCGGCCCGGCAGGCGTGGCCGGCAGCGCGGCGACGGCGGTGGTGGCCGCCGGCAGCGCGATCCGGACCGAGAGGCAAGTCCCCTCACCGCGTACCGACTGCAGGTGCAGCGTGCCACGCAGCGCCGCCACGCGTTCGCGCATGCCACTGAGGCCGTTGCCATCGGACTGCACGCCGCCGCGGCCATCGTCTCTGATCTGCATCAGCAAGCTGCGGCCGTCCTCCTCGAAGTGCACCCAGGCCTGATGCGCCTGCGCATGCCGGGCGATGTTGGTGGCCGCCTCGCGCAGCACCAGCGACAGCGCGCGCTCGATTTCCACCGGCATCGGCGGCGGCGGTGTGTAGTGCAGGTGCACGTGCTGGCACTCCAGCAGCAGCCGTGCCGAGGCGAGCTCGGCGGCCAGGTCACTGGCACGGATGCCGGTGACCGCGCTGCGCACTTCGGCCAATGCCTGGCGGGCAATCGCCTCGGCTTCGGCGACCTCGCGGCGCGATGCGTCCGGATCGCGGTCGAACAGCTTGCGCGAGAGTTCCAGCTTCAGGGTAATCAACGACAGCGTGTGGCCAAGCAGGTCGTGCAGATCGCGACCGATCCGCTCGCGCTCGGCGGTGGCGGCCAGCCGCCGCACTTCCTCCTGCGACAGCTGCAGGGCCGCGTCACGTTCCTTGTTGAGGCTCTCGACGTTGATGATGATGCCGATGATCAACGCCATCGACGGAATCCACACCACCAGTTGCCATTGATACCCCACCCACAGCGCAATGCCGACGAACAGCGCGTTGAGTGCCAGCAGCTGCAGCAGATAGCGCCACAGGCCGCCGTCCCGGCAGGTGCGCAACATCACGCAACCAAAGATGAAATAACTGATGCCGGACGGGTACCACGGCAGCAGCGCCAGCCCCATCGTCACCATCGCCAGCGCATAGCGCGGGCCGTGGTGGCGCGGAGCGAGCAGCAACCGGCCGTACAACGCCAGGAACACCGGATAGGTCAGCAGCGTCAGCCAGAACCACCGCCAGGAGTAGCCGCTGCCGAAGATCGGGGTGAAGAACACCCAGCCGGTCCACAGCAGATGCACCGCGTCGGCCCAGGCCGGTTTGCCGCGGCGCAGGTTGTCGGCCACCGACGAGTCCGGCGCAGGCCGCAGCAGCGTAGCGATCCAGCGCGATGTCACGGGCGGTTCCAGGAGACGAGGGTCAGGCGCGATCATGCCATTTCAGCCCATGCGCCGCAGGCGGCGCCGTGCCAGAGCCAGGGCCACGGCGGTCACGCCCAGCAGCACCCCGACGTGCACCCATGCGCTGCCCTGCGCCGGCTGGCCCACCGCCGGCAGCGCCAGCTGCGCCAGGTGCCAGGTCGGCCACAGTGGCGCCAGGGCGCTGAACAGCGGCGGCAGCATCGACAGCGGCAGCCATAGCCCGGACAGCAACGCCAGCGGCAGGTAGACCAGATTGACCACCGCCGGCGCTGCGCCGGCACCGACATGGCTGCCGATCAGCAGGCCAATCGCCCCCAGGGGCAACGCCGCGAGCCCGGCCACTGCCAACAGATGCAGCGTTGCCACGGGCGTCACCACCACACCGGCAGCGCTCGCCACCGCAATCAGAAGGGCCGCCACCACGATCGCAAACAGTACCGTCATCAACAGCCGCGCCAGCAGCGGTGCAAGAGGCGGCATCGGCAGCGCACGCTTGAGCGTGAGCAGGCCGCCTTCGCGGTCCAGCGCCAGCTGCACGCCGAAGCCGAACAGCGCCGGCGCCATCGCACCGAACACGCAGTAGGTGGCCAGCAGATACACCGGTGCGTGGCCGCGACCGAGCAGGACCCCGAACAGCGAATAGAACAGCACCGGGAACAGCAGCGACGGCAGGACGAAGCCCGGATAGCGCCAGGCACGGCGCAGCTCGCACAGGATTTCGGCCCGGTAGATCGGCCACGCGGGAGGGAGGTGGGAGGTGGTGGATGTGGCGTGGACGTCGGTGTTCATGCGGCCTCCCGGGTCAGTTCGACGAAGGCGTCGGCCAGGCCGCCGCCATGCACGTCCAGCTCCTGCAGCTGCGGGTCTTCGGCGAGCAGCCGCGCGACCACCGGCTCGGCCGGCTCGGCCAGCAGGTGCAACCGCAGGCCATCGCGCCGCACCTCGCGTACGCCCGGCCACTGCCGCACTGCCGCCTCGTCGAGCGCGCTGCGGCAGCGGATACGGCGCGGCGCACGCTGCGGGCGGAACTGCGCCAGCGGGCCATCGGCCAGCACCCGACCCTGCTCGATGACCACCACGCGCTGCGCCAGCGCCTCGGCTTCCTCCAGGTAATGGGTGGTCAGCAGCACCCCGCAGCCCTCGCCGGCCAGCTGCCGGATCGCCTGCCACAGGGCCTGCCGGGCCTGGATGTCCAGGCCGGTGGTGGGTTCATCGAGAAACAGCAGGCGCGGCCGCCCGCAGATGGCGATGGCGAACTGCACCCGCCGTTGCTGCCCGCCGGACAGCCGGCCGTAGCGGCGCGATGCCAGGTCGGTTAGGCCGGCCAGCGCCAGACACTCGTCCAGCGGACGGGGATCGGCGTAACAGACGCGCGCCAGGTCGATCAGCTCGGCCACCTGCAGCACCGGCGGCAGCGCGGTGCTCTGCAGCATCACGCCGATGCCCGCGCGGCTGGCGCGGTCCTGTGGATCGCCCCCGAGCAGCTCGGCACTGCCGGCATCCAGGCGGCGCAGACCCAGCAGGACGGAAATCGCCGTGCTCTTGCCTGCCCCGTTGCGGCCCAGCAGCGCGAGGATCTCGCCGCGCTGCAGGGAGAATCCCACGCCCTGCAGCGCGGCCACGGCACCATAGTGAACCTGCGCCTGGTGCAGCCGGGCCAGGGGAGACGCAACGGGATCGGACATGGGACACGCTCCGGGACGGGATGGGATGGGATGGGAACAGCCTCCGCTGTCGCCTTTGCCCCGGACAGTGGCCGTCGTCAGCGCATGCGGGTGACAGCTGTCACTGCCGCTGCGCCAGTCGTACGCGCATGCTGTGCACCACCCGGCGCCCCTGCCGGATTGCCCGAGGACCGCCGTTCCGGTCACACTCGGCCCGATTCCCCGTCCAGGCTCACGATGAACGCATCTGCTGAACTGCTCAAGGAACTCCGCATCGACCGCAAGACCCCGCCGCCGCCCTCGTCCGGGCGCGGCCGCTGGATCGTGCTGGCAGTGGTGGCGGTGCTGCTGCTCGGCGTGATCGGCTGGTTTGTCGCCGGCCGCGAGCGCCCGATCGAGGTGACCACCGCGCCGGTGGTGGCGATGGGCCAGGGCGGCGGCAGCAGCACCGTGCTGGATGCCAGCGGCTACGTGGTGGCCCGGCGCATGGCCACGGTCTCGGCCAAGATCACCGGCAAGGTCCGCGAAGTGATGATCGAAGAAGGCATGCGCGTGGAGGAAGGCCAGGTCATGGCGACGCTGGATCCGATCGACGCCAACGCCCAGCGCAGCCTGTCGGCGTCGCAGCTGGAGGCCGCGCGCAGCCAGCTGGCCGGGCTGCAGGCCCAGGTGGCCCAGGCCGAGGCCGAGGCCGGACGCCTGCAGTCACTGGTCGGCCAGCAACTGGTGTCGCGCTCGCAATACGACCTGGCCATCGCCCAGCGCGAGAGCCTGCGCGCACAGCTGCGCACCGCCCAGCGCAACACCAGCGTGGCCAGCGACGCGTTGGCCATCGCCGACCTGGGTGTGGACAACAATATCGTGCGCGCGCCGTTCTCCGGCGTGGTCACTGCCAAGTCCGCGCAACCCGGCGAGATCGTGTCGCCGCTGTCGGCCGGCGGCGGGTTCACCCGCACCGGCATCGGCACCATCGTGGACATGGACTCCCTGGAGATCGAGGTCGAGGTCGGTGAGGCCTTCATCGGCCGCGTGCAGCCGAAGATGCCGGTCGAAGCCACCCTCAATGCGTACCCGGACTGGAAGATTCCCGGCGAGGTGATCGCGATCATTCCCACCGCCGATCGTGGCAAGGCGACCGTCAAGGTGCGCGTGGCGCTGAAGACCAAGGACCCGCGCATCGTGCCGGAGATGGGCGTGCGGGTGAGCTTCCTGGAAGCGGCCAAGCCCCGGTCGGCCGCGCCCAAGGGCGTGCGTGCGCCGGCCTCGGCGCTGGTCGAGCGCGGCGAGCAGACCGTGGCCTTCGTGGTGGGCGACGACCAGCGCGTGCAGCAGCGTACGGTCACCCTCGGCACGGTGTTGAACAACGACCGCCAGGTCACCGCCGGCCTGCGCGCGGGTGAGGTGGTGGTCACCGACCCGCCACCCGCGCTGCGCGACGGCAGCGCGGTCGTGGAAAAGCAATGACGGCCTGAGGCCCGCGGCAGGCGCCTGTCCTGCCGCTCGCCCGCCGATGCGTGTACGCGGCCCCGGCGTGGTTCCGGTGGCGGCGCGATGTGCGATTCCCGCGTGTCGCCCCGGCGCGCGCCTGTCCTCTTTTCACCGATCTCCGGAGAACCGTCCATGTCCACCCTGGTTTCGCTCCGCAACATCACCAAGACCTACCAGCGCGGCCCCGAGAAGGTGCAGGTGCTGCACGGCATCCACCTGGACATCCAGCGCGGCGATTTCGTCGCCCTGATGGGCCCGTCCGGTTCGGGCAAGACCACACTGCTGAACCTGATCGGGGGGCTGGACACGCCCAGCGGCGGCGAGATCGAAATCGAGGGCGAGCGCATCGACCAGATGAGTGGCGGCCAGCTGTCGACGTGGCGCAGCCACCATGTCGGCTTCGTGTTCCAGTTCTACAACCTGATGCCGATGCTGACCGCACAGAAGAACGTGGAACTGCCGCTGCTGCTGACCCACCTCGGTGCGGCCCAGCGCAGGCGCAATGCCGAGATCGCGCTGACCCTGGTCGGCCTTGCCGATCGCCGCAGCCACCGGCCCAACGAACTCTCCGGTGGCCAGCAGCAGCGCGTGGCGATCGCCCGGGCCATCGTCTCCGATCCCACCTTCCTGATCTGCGACGAGCCCACCGGCGACCTGGACCGGCAGTCGGCCGAGGAGATCCTGCACCTGCTGCAGCAGCTCAACCGCGAGCATGGCAAGACCATCATCATGGTCACCCACGATCCCAAGGCCGCCGAGTACGCCACCCACACCGTGCACCTGGACAAGGGCGAACTGGCCGACGCGCCAGCGGCCCACTGACGGAGGATGCCGCGATGAAATACCTCTCGCTGGTGTGGGCCCAGCTGTTCCGCAGCAAGACCCGCACCCTGCTGACGCTGCTGTCGGTCGTGGCCGCTTTCCTGCTGTTCGGCATGCTCGACTCGGTACGCGTGGCGTTCACCTCCGGCGGCAGCGTCGAAGGCGTCAACCGCCTGGTGGTGACCTCGCGCCTGTCGATCACCCAATCGCTGCCGATCCGGCTGGACCCGCAGATCCGGCAGGTCGACGGCGTGCGCGACGTGACCTCGGCCATGTGGTTCGGCGGCATCTACCGGGACCCGAAGAACTTCTTCGCCAATTTCTCGGTGGCGCCCAACTACTTCGACGTCTACCGGGAACTGCAGTTGCCGCCGGCCCAGCTCAAGGCCTTCCAGGACACCCGCACCGGCGCGGTGGTGGGTGAGAGCCTGGCCAAGGAGTTCGGCTGGAAGATCGGCGACACCATTCCGCTGCAGGCCACGATCTTCCCGCGGGGGGGCAGCAACGACTGGCCGCTGCAGCTGGTCGGCATCTACCGCTCCAAGGACCGGGCGCTGGCGGCCAACGAGGAACGCCAGTTGATGATGAACTGGAAATACTTCGACGAATCCAACGACTACATCAAGAACCAGGTGAGCTGGTACACGGTGACGCTGGACAACCCCGACCACGCCTCACGGGTGGCACAGGCCATCGACGCGATCTCGGCCAACTCCGACCACGAAACCAAGTCGCAGACCGAATCGGCATTCCAGCAGGCCTTCGTCAAGCAGTTTGCCGACATCGGCATGATCGTCACCTCGATCATGGGCGCGGTGTTCTTCACCCTGCTGCTGCTCACCGGCAACACGATGGCGCAGGCGGTGCGCGAGCGCATCCCCGAACTGGCCACGCTCAAGACCCTGGGCTTCCAGGATGCGACCGTGCTGGTGCTGGTGATGGTCGAGGCGGTCCTGCTGATCGGACTGGGCGGTGCGATCGGGATGGGACTGGCCGCCCTCGTGCTGCCGATCCTCGCACCGATGACGATGGGCCTGCTGCCACCGCAGGTACCGCTGCAGACCTGGCTCATGGGCATCGGCCTGATCCTGGTCATCGGCGTGGTGGTGGGCCTGCTGCCGGCGCTGCGCGCCAAGCGGCTGAAGATCGTCGACGCATTGGCCGGGCGCTGAGCCCAGGAGAACGACATGAAGAAGCATTGGATGGGAAACGCACTGTCGATTCTGCTGCTGGGCGTGGGCCTGGCGGTCTGGGTCGCGCTGCCGTGGTTCGGCGTGCTTGTCGTCGCCGTGGCGATCGCGCTGTGGCTGGCGGTCACCCGCAGCGGGCGGCTGGCCCTGGCGGCCACCCGCATCGGCATCGCCAGCCTGCCGCAGCGGTGGGGCGCCTCCTCGGTGATCGTGGTCGGCATCGCCGGCGTGGTCGGCGTGCTGGTGGCCATGCTGGCGATGGGCGAAGGTTTCCAGGCCACGCTCAACAGCACCGGCGATGACAGCACCGCCATCGTGCTGCGAGGCGGCTCGCAGGCCGAGACCAACTCGGTCATCACCCGCGACCAGGTGCCGTTGCTGTCCACGCTGCCGGGCGTGGCCAAGGACGCGCAGGGACGCGCGCTGATCTCGCCGGAGCTGTCGCAGGTGGTCAACGTAGCCTCCCGGGCCGACGGCACCGACGTGAACGCGCAGTTCCGTGGTGTCGGCGAGATGGCGTGGGCGGTACACGACAAGATGAAGATCATCGAAGGTCGCCGTTTCAACACCGGTCTGCGCGAGATCGTGGTCGGCAAGGGCGCACAGGCGCAGTTCCAGGGGCTGGAGATTGGCAGGACGCTGACGCTGGGCAACCAGGCCTGGACGGTGGTGGGCGTGTTCGCCTCCGGCGACGCGCACGAGTCGGAACTGTGGACCGACGCGGAGACCCTGGCCGCGACCTACCAGCGCAGCGCCTGGCAGTCGATCAGCGTACGCACCGAGGGCAAGGCCGGTTTCGAGCAGTTCAAGGCGGCGGTCGCCGGCGACCCCCGCCTCAAGCTCGATGTTGAAACCACCCGCGCTTACTACGCCAAGCAGGGCGGTGGCCTCAGCACGTTGATCAGCGTGCTCGGCACCGTGATCGGCGCGATCATGGCGATCGGCGCGGTGTTCGGCGCGCTCAACACCATGTATGCCGCCGTGGCTACCCGGGCCCGCGAGATCGCCACGATGCGCGCGATCGGCTTCCGCGGCCTGCCGGTGGTCACCGCCGTGATGCTGGAGACCATGCTGCTCGCCCTGCTCGGCGGTCTGCTGGGCGGCGCGGTGGCCTGGGCGATCTTCAACGGCTACAGCGTGTCCACTATCGGCAGCAACTTCAGCCAGGTGGTGTTCCAGTTCAAGGTCTCGCCGGAGCTGCTGTGGAGCGGTTTGAAGTGGGCGCTCGGCATCGGCCTGGTCGGTGGACTGTTCCCGGCACTGCGTGCCGCACGCCTGCCGATCACCACCGCCCTGCGCGACGGTTGACGCACTGGCAATGAACACGCGTGCGCAGGCGCGCGCACGGGATAGCAATGAGGGAACCGCATGCGCAAGCGTGCGGTTCTTTTTTTTTGGCGTGTGTTCATTGCGCGTTTAGTTGCGCCGCACAGTGCGCGATACCGCTTGTTTTTCGAGGTGCGGCGCAGTGTCGCAGGCATTCAAGATGCGCACGCCGTCGCCGCTATGGATGCGTCCACGTGTCGTGGCGGCGTGCGTGCGCATGCGCGATGCGTGCAGATGAAAAAGGTTTCGTCTGAATGCGCGCATTTGTCAGCGCGTGTTCATTTAAGGCCTTTTTCATGCTTTCAGATGAAAGTAAAAATTTTGAAAAGTCATTAGAATCCCGCCCCCCACGTCGTGGTGTTGTCCCCACGCCGCCCCCAGGGCGAACGATTTTTTTGAGAAAGAGAACGCACGGATGTATTTGAAGACCAATCCGCTGCGCAACGCGATCGCCATCGCGCTTGTCGCCAGCTGCAGTGCCCCCGCCTTCGCACAGAATGCCGCGGACGGCACCACCAACCTCGACCGCATTGAAATCACCGGTTCGCGCATCCGCCAGGCCAGCGTCGAAACCGCGCAGCCGGTCGTGGCGCTGAACCGCGCCGAGATCGAGAAGAAGGGCTACGTCAACGTTGCCGACATCCTGCAGGACGTCACCGCCGCCGGTTCGCCGAGCATGAGCCGTGCGTCTTCGCTGACCTCCTCGCGCGACTTCGGCGGCATGTACGTCAGCCTGCGCAACCTGGGGCCGGAACGCAGCCTGGTGCTGATCGATGGCCGCCGCATGGGCGTCAGCGCCGGCGGTTACTCCGACCTGGCCTCCATCCCGTCCTCGATCGTGGACCGTGTTGAAGTGCTGACCGACGGCGCCTCGGCGCTGTACGGCTCGGATGCCATCGCCGGTGTGGTCAACATCATCACCCGCAGGAACTTCGACGGCGCTGAAGTCAATGCCTACGTCGGCCAGTACGGCCAGGGCGACGGTCAGAAGACCTCCTACAGCGCGACCTTCGGCAAGACCTTCGATCGCGGCTGGTTCACCGTGGGCGGCGAGTACACCGACGAAGATCCGGTGCTGGGCAGCGCGCGTGAGTTCACTGCCTACCCGAACGGCCCGGCACACCCGACCGACGGCCTGAGCGGCATCACCGAGTGGGGCTACGCCACCGTCGGCGGCACCAACATCAGCGTCGGCCCGGGCGGCGATCCGTCGCAGCCGGGCAACTTCAAGCCGGTCGACAAGGCCAACGACAGCAACGCCAAGAGCAACATGAGCCTGCTCACCGGCCTGCAGCGCAAGTCGGTGTTTGCCAACGGCGGTTTCTCCATCACCGACAACCTGCGCCTCGTCGCCGATGCGCTGTACAGCGAGCGTGAGTCGACCAAGCAGCTGGCCGGCTACCCGTACTCGGTCTCGGCCGCACAGGCCCGCAACGGCACCCGTGCCGCCCTGTCCAAGGACAGCGCGTTCAACCATTGGGGCCAGGACGTGCTGTTCGCGCACCGCACCGAGGAAATGCCGCGCGGCACCGAGAACAACCTGACCACCAAGCGTGCCAGCCTGGGTCTGGAAGGCAGCTTCGAAACCGGTTCGCGTTACTGGGACTGGAACGTCAGCTACATGTACAACCGCAATGAAGGCGAGCGCATCGGCACGGGCAGCATGTACCAGCCGAACGTGAACCTGGCCGTCGGCCCGTCGTTCATCGACAGCCAGGGCGTGGCGCACTGCGGCACCGTCGGCAATGTGATCGCCGGCTGCACCCCGTGGAACCCGTTGGCGCCGATGGGCTCCAACAGCGCCGGTTCGCTGAGCCGCCAGGAAGTGCAGGATTTCCTGTTCACCCGTTTCGTCGACAAGATGCAGAGCACCACCAAGGTGGCCAGCGCGAACATCTCCGGTTCGCTGTTCTCGCTGCCGGCCGGTGACATCATGGGTGCGATGGGCGTCGAGCACCGCAGCGAAGAGGCCAGCTACACCCCGGACCAGATGGTGCAGAACGGCCGGATTGCCGGTACCAGTGGCAAGCCGACCCGCGGCGACTACTCGCTCAACGAGGTGTACCTGGAGTTCCAGGTGCCGCTGCTGGCCGACATGGCCTTTGCCCGCGAACTGTCGCTGGACCTGGCCGGTCGCTACTCGGACTACAACAACTTCGGTGCCACCACCAACAGCAAGTTCGGCCTGAAGTGGAAGCCGATCGACAGCCTGCTGGTACGCGCCACCTACGGCACCGGGTTCCGCGCGCCGACCGTGGATGACCTCTACGGCGGCACCGTCACCACGCGCGATTCGTTCACCGATCCGTGCGACACGCTGTTCGGTGCGGCCGCCAAGAGCCCCGACGTCGCTGCGCGCTGCGCGGTCAACGTGCCGGCGAACTTCCGCCAGCAGAGCGCCGACGGCAGCAATGCGATGGTGCCGGGCCAGCAGGCGACCACCGATTTCAACTCGGGTTCCAACCCGGCGCTGAAGCCGGAAACCGCCAAGACCTGGACCGTTGGCGTTGTGTACAGCCCGGAATTCGTCTCCGGCCTGGACCTGAGCCTGGACTGGTGGAAGATCCGCATCAACGACGTGATCGTGGGTGAGTCGGCAACGGACATCCTCAACCAGTGCTACATCCAGGGCAACCAGTCCGCATGCGGCCGCTTCACCCGCTCCACCTCTGGCAAGAACATCGGCCAGGTGACCGCACTGGACCGCACTCTGAACAACGCCGGTTTCCAGGAAACCGCCGGCTATGACCTCAGCGTGCGCTACCGCCTGCCGGAACTGGCGATCGGCAAGTTCGCGATCTCCTGGAACACCACCTATGTGGATTACCTGGAGCGCAAGAGCGACAACATCGACACCACGCCGGTCGAGCAGTTCACCGGCTGGGGCGGCAACTTCCGCGTCCGTTCCAACCTCAACGTGGACTGGACCTACGGCAACCTGGGCATCGGCTGGACCGCGCGCTACTACTCCAGCATGAAGGAGAAGTGCTCGTACGACCTGACCGGCGGCCCCGAATGCAACCTGCCGGACTTCAACTCGGTCTATACCGACGCGCAGCCGAGCAACAAGGTGGGCTCCAACACCTTCCACGACCTGCAGGTGCGTTACGTGCTGCCGTGGAACGGCACCGTGTCGATGGGCGTGAACAATGTGTTCAACCACCAGGGTCCGATCATGTACAGCCAGCCGAACAGCAGCTTCACCTACTACGGTGGCTTCGACATCGGCCGCTTCATGTACATGAAGTACCAGCAGCGTTTCTGATCCAGCGTTTCTGATCCACGGCTTACTCTCTCCAAGCCGTTGATGGAAGTAAGGCGGCGCCTTCGGGCGCCGTCTTTTTTTTGCGCATCGCCTGGTAGAGCCGACCGTTGGTCGGCTGGCCGCGCGCGGCGCGGCAATGGTCGTTGCCGGCATTGCGCCGACGGCAGCCGGGTAGAACCCGGCTCTACGGGGGTGCGGCGCGGCATTCTGGCGTCAGGCGGCCCTGCGTGACCGCCACACGCTGTCGCCGATGAACAGCGCCAGCCCCGTCCAGATCGCGGCGAAGCCGATCGCCTTGGCGGTGTCGAACGGTTCGCGGAAGAAAAACACGCCCAGCAGCAGGCCCAGGCTCGGTGCGATGTACTGCAGGATGCCGACCAGCGACAACGGAATGCGTTTGACTCCGTAGGCGAAACCGATCAGCGGCAGGGCCGTGACCGCGCCGCCCAGGATCAGCAGCGCATCGTTCTGCCAGCCCCATCCCCCGAAGAAGCCGCCGCCGTGCCCGTTCTCGCTCCACAGCGCGAAGCCGATGGCCGGCAGGAACAGGTACAGGCTTTCCACGCCCAGGCCCGCCACCGGGTCGACCGAGATCAGCTTGCGCAGCAGGCCGTACAGCCCGAACGAACAGGCCAGCCCCAGCGCGATCCACGGCGGCGTTCCCGCGTCGAGGGTCAGCCAGGCCACGCCCAGCCCGGCGCAGCCCACTGCCAGCCACTGAAGCCGGCGCAGGCGCTCCTTGAGCACCACCACGCCCAGCAGCACGCTGACCAGGGGATTGATGAAGTAGCCGAGACTGGTTTCGATCACATGCCCGGCGTTGATCGCCCAGATGTACAGGCCCCAGTTGAACGCGATCGCCAGGCTGCTCAGCGCCAGTGTCGGCAATGCCCGCTTCTGCGCGGCGATCGCCTTCCACCAGCCGGTGCCCCCGCTCAGCAGCAGCCAGGCCACCACCAGCACCGTGCTCCAGATGATGCGGTGGGCGATGATCTGCTGCGACGGCACCGCCTTGAGCAGGTGCCAGTAGACCGGTACCAGCCCCCACAGGGTGAAGGTGAACGCGGTGATTGCCAGCCCGCGACGTTGTTCCTGCAGGCTGTGCTGCGGCGACAGGCTCATTTCGCACGCGTCCGGGCGAGGGTCAGCACCACCACGCCGGCCAGGATCACCGCCATCGCCAGCAGGTCGTGGCTGCCGAAATGCTCATTGCCGATGATCACGCCCAGGATCACCGCGATCACCGGATTGACGTAGGCATAGCTGGCCACCAGGGCCGGGCGCACGTTGTGCAGCAGCCACACGTACGCGGTGAACGCCACGATCGAGCCGAACACGCACAGGTAGGCCACCGCCGCCAGACCACTGAGGGAGGGCCAGATGGTGGGACGCTCACCGGTTGCCAGGCCCAGCGCCACCAGCATCACGCCACCGCAGAGCATCTGCCCGGCGGCGGTCATGAACGGGCTGGGCAGGTCCAGCCCGCGCGCCCAGATCGATCCGAATGCCCAGCCGATCGGGGCAACCAGCAGCAGGATCAGTCCCTGCGGCGAGGCGGTCAGGCTGCTGCCCGCGTTGAGCCAGACCACGCCGAGAAAGCCGATCGCGATGCCCAGCCATTCGCCGCGGCTGGCATGCTGGCCGCGCATGGCGGCGAACAGCGCCATCCACAACGGCACCGATGCCACCGCAGTGGCGGCCAGACCCGAGGACACCGTGCGCTCGGCGAGCACCACCATGCCGTTGCCCAGCACCAGCATGGTCAGCCCCATGATCCCGAGATTGCGCCACTGCCGCCGGGTCGGTGCCGGCATGCCGCGCCAGCGCAGCACCGCGTACATCAGCGAGCCGGCGATGATGAAGCGCGCGCCGGACACCGTCGTCAGCGGCAGCGCGCCGCCCTCCAGCGCCAGCCGGATACCAAGATAGGTGGACCCCCAGACCACGTAAACCAGCAACAAGGCGAGTACGACAAGGCCGCTCCGGGGAGCAGCCGCTGCAGGTTCAGGTGAAGACATGGCACACCACCATCCGGGGGAGTGGGAATTCTAGGGCACCGCGCTGCCGGCAATCACCCCGGGAAACGGCATGCTGTATCCGTTGCAGGGCATCTGCCGCTGCCGCGCGGGCACCTGTCGTTGACGTGCGATAAGGTAACAAGGAGCTGCCGCCCGGTCAGTTCGACCGTTTTCCAGCCAGGACCCCTACCCTGCATGAGCACGACCATCCCTCCAGCGATTCCGCACGCCGCCTCCCGCGCCGCCCTGCGCCGCTCCATTTCCAACACCCTGAAAGGCTCGGCCGGCAATCTGGTCGAGTGGTATGACGTCTACGTCTACTCGGTGTTCGCGGTGTACTTCGAATCGCAGTTCTTCTCGGCCGCCGACAAGAACTCCACGCTCTACGTCTGGGCGATCTTCGCCGCCACCTTCCTGATGCGCCCGATCGGGGCGTGGTACTTCGGCCGCTTCGCCGACCGCTACGGCCGCCGCCTGGCGCTGACCGTCTCGGTGACGGTCATGGCCGCCTGTTCGTTCCTGATCGCCATCACCCCCACCGCGTCGCAGATCGGCATCTGGGCGGCGGTGATCCTGCTGTTCGCACGCCTGCTGCAGGGCTTTGCCACCGGCGGCGAGTACGGCACCAGCGCCACCTACATGTCCGAAGCGGCCATCCCGGGCCGGCGCGGCTTCCTGTCCTCGTTCCACTACGTCACCCTGGTCGGCGGCCATGTGCTGGCACAGCTCACGCTGCTGGCCATGCTCATGTTCTGGGACAAGCCGCAGATCTCCGAATGGGGCTGGCGCATCGCCTTCGGCATCGGCGGGATCGCTGCGATCGTGGTGTTCTGGCTGCGCCGCACGATGGACGAGTCACTGGGCGAGGACTCCATCGAGGCGGCCAGGACGGGCAAGGCCAAGGCCTCCGGCTCGATGTACGAGTTGTTCGTGCACCAGTGGCGTCCGCTGCTGCTGTGCTTCCTGATCACCGCCGGCGGCACCGTGGCGTTCTACACCTACTCGGTCAACGGGCCGAAGATGATCCAGAGCGCCTTCGCCGGCGACGACGTGATGACCGGCACCCTGATCAACCTCGGCGTGCTGACCTTCCTGATGGTGCTGCAGCCGATCGGCGGCTGGCTGTCGGACATCGTCGGACGCAAGAGCCTGCTGGTGTTCTTCGGCGTCGGCGGCGTGCTGTACACCTGGTACCTGATCACCGAACTGCCCAACCAGCACGACCCGCTGATGGCCTTCCTGGTGCTGGCGATCGGCTTTGTCATCCTTACCGGCTATACCTCGATCAACGCCGTGGTGAAGGCCGAACTGTTCCCCACCCACGTGCGTGCGCTGGGCGTGGGCTTCGGCTACGCGGTGGCCAACTCGCTGTTCGGCGGCACTGCCCCGCTGCTGTACCAGGGCGCGCTGAAGACCGGCCATGTCACCTCGTTCGCGATCTATGTCACCGCCGTGATCGCGGTGTCGCTGGTGGTCTATGTGTTCTTCCTGAAGAACAAGGGCCCGAACTGGCTGGATGGCACCCGCACGCACCCGTAAGCGCGGCGACGCGACACGACAGGCATCGGGCGGTGCGGCGGCGGACGCGCCGCAGCGCCCTCGGGCGCTGCGGCTGTCGCAGGGGCGGGTCGGGGCGGCGGGAGTGGCAGCGCGGTTCCGGCGCCGGCGCTGAGGGTCAGCGGCGCGCCGACTCACTCTGCTCGCGCACCGCGCGGAACTCCGACCCCTCTTCCCAGTGCGGCCAGCGCCGGCTGTTGGCCAGTTCCGCGCCCAGGTCGTAGACCAGCAGGGTGTCGGCGGCATGGCCGCTGGCGTCCCAGCTCGGGGTCCAGGCGTCGCAGGCCTGGTGGTAGCAGGCGGCGAAGTACGCATCGCGCAGCGCGCGGCCCTTCTCCACCCCGCCGTCGGTCATGTCCAGCCCCGGGCCGATGGTGATGGCGGGCACGCCCAGACGCGCGAACGCGAAATGGTCCGCGCGGTAGAAGAAGCCGGCTTCCAGATTCGGATCCGGCGAATAAGTGCGGCCACGGGCCTTGGCCACGCGCGCCAGGTCGCCTTCCAGCGACACCCGGCCCTTGCCCCACGACGCGATGTCGCGGGTCGGGCCATCCGGGCTGAACATCTCGATGTTGAGCACGGCGGCGGTCTTGTCCAGCGGCGCCAGCGGGTGCGCCGCGTAGTAGCTGGCCCCGAGCAGGCCCTTCTCTTCGGCGGTCAGCGCCACGAAGTACAGCGTGCGCTGCGGCTGCGGGCCGGCGGCGAACACCCGGCCCAGCTCCAGCACGGTGGCCACGCCGGTGGCGTTGTCGATCGCGCCACGGCGGATGCGGTCGCCCTTCGCGTCCGGCTGGCCGATGCCGAACGCATCCCAGTGTGCGGAGAAGATCACCGCCTCATCGGCGTGCGCACCACCGGGCAGCTTGGCCACCACGTTGCGGGTGATCACCTGCTCACGCTTGAGCTTGAAGTTCACCGACAGGCGCGCGTCGCCGAGTGCGACCGGGGTGAACGCCGGCGTCATCGCCCGGCGCTTCTCGGCTTCGAAATCCAGTCCGGCATCGCGGAACAGCTGCTCGGCCAGCGCGCGCTGCATCCAGCCGCGGACCGGCACGTGCTGGGCCAGCGCCTGCTCGGGGGTGCGCTCGATGTCGAACAGCGGCGAGGTACCGGAGCTCTTCACCGTGGCCCAGCCGTACGCGGCCGGCGCGGTTTCATGCACGATCAGCACGCCCTGCGCGCCGCGCCGCGCGGCTTCCTCGAACTTGTAGGTCCAGCGGCCGTAGTAGGTCACCGCCTTGCCATCGAATGCGCCGGGCGCATCGGCCTCGAAATCGGCATCGTTGATCAGCATCACGGCGATCTTGCCGTGCAGGTCGACGTCCTTGTAGTCGTCCCACTGCCGCTCCGGCGCGTCGATGCCATAGCCGACGAACACCAGCGGCGCGTCCTGGATGTCCACCGCCGCCTGCGGCCGCAGGCTCTGCAGCGTCACGTCCTCGCCATTGACAAGCGGATGCGCTCTGCCGTTCTGGCGCAGCTGCGCGCGCACCGGGCCATCGACCTGCGCACGCACCATCGGCACCGGCTGTACCCAGGTGCCGTCCACGCCGCCGGGCTGCAGGCCGTACCTGCGGAACTCCTCGGTCAGGTACTGGACAGTCCGTTCTTCGCCCGCCGACGCCGGCGCGCGGCCTTCGAACGCGTCAGACGCAAGGATGCGCACGTGCCGCGACAGCGCGTCCGGGTCGATGCCGCCACCGGGCAGGTCGTTGGCCGCGTGGGCCAGACCGCCGACGAACAGACAGGACGACAACAGCAGCATGCGCATCGGATTCACGGCAGACACCAGGCGGAAAACGGAAGGCCCGAGTGTAACGTGACACCTGCATGACCGCTGCCCCGGCCGCCCTCAACGGCGGTCGCGATCCAGCCAACAGGCCAGGCCCTGCGCGTTGAGCTCGATGTCCATCGCCAGCACCTGCGTCACCGCCGCATCATCCAGGGGGCAGCCGTGGGCCTGCGCGCGCTCCAGGTACAGCGCGGTCAACGCGGCCACCAGACAGCGGTGGCGGTCCGGCCGTGCATCGCACTGGCGCGCGATGTCGGTCATCGCATCGATCTGCTCGACCAGGTCGGCGGCCAGGCGCGGTACGTCGTCCACGCGGCCGTAGTGGGTCAGGTACATCGCCTGCGGGGAGCGGTCGAGCATGCGCGCGATCGACTGTTTCAGCGGCTCCGGCTCGAACTGCACCGGCGAAGAGGTGGGCAGGATGAACGGCCCGCGCGCGCTGTCCAGCTCGCGGTAGGACAGGCCGAAGGTATCGCCGGTGAACCAGCTCGCGCTGCGCGCATCCCACACGCACAGATGGTGGCGTGCATGGCCAGGCGTGTGCACGCAGTCCAGCACGCGCCCGGCGAGATCGACGCGATGGCCATCCTCGGCAATCACCACGCGTTCGGCCGGCACCGCCAGGATTGGACCGTAGCTGCGCTTGATTTCCGCTTCGCCATACACCTCGGTGGCGCCGGCGATCAGCCGGGTCGGATCGACCATGTGCGGAGCACCGCGCGGGTGTACCACCAGCCTTGCGTTGGGCAATTGCTGCATCAGCAGGCCTGCGCCGCCGGCATGGTCCAGATGCACATGGGTCAGCACCAGCCAGTCGACCGCATCGGCGGGTACCCCCGCGCGTGCCAGCGCCTTGAGCATGGCCGGCACGGCCAGCCCGGTACCGCAGTCGATGAACGCAGCGCGCCCGTTTTCGACCACCAGATAGGCGGCGTCGAAGTCGTCGCGCTGGAACGCGGTATCGATGGTGTGGATGCTGGGGTCGGAGGTCATCGGCTCATCCCTGGCGGAAAATCGGCACATTACGCCACGCCCAGTCTAGGGCGAACCCGCCGCCGGCTTCGATGCGGCTTTGGTCGAACGCCGCGCCAGCACCGGCCCGCGCAGCAGGATCGCGGCCACCATCACCGCCAGGAACGCACCGTAGGCATACAGCACGGCCAGCACCTGCCGCCAGATCGGGCCAGCATCGGACTGCACCACACCGATGTGATGGCCCCACAGCATCGCCAGGATGCTCAGGGCGAAGGCCAGTGCCAGCGCGACGCCGTCGAACAGGCGGCGCGATGGGCCACGTGGATGCCGCGGAAACAGCCAGTACAGCGTACCCAACAGCACGAACCAGGGCAGGAACAATACCAACGACAACCAGGCCATTGCAGTCTCCCGTGCAGGATGCCCGCATCATGCCATGCGTCGGTGCCGCCGGCGGCAGGGTACCGGCACCGGCCGGTACCGCTGCGATCAGGCCTGCTCGCGCAACACCTGCAGGGCATCGAGCACGACCGCCACATCGACCTCGACCTTGAACAGCTCGCTCTGCAGGCCATCGCCGTGCGTGGTCTGCTTGAGCACGCCGATCAGCTGGCCGGCATCACGCGGCGAATCGAAGGCCTCGCTCTGGATCAGCAGGCTGCCGTCACCGGCCAGCAGCTTGAAGTAGAACCGGCCGTCCTTTTCGCGGTACTGCTTGAACATCGGCGGCGCCGCGCGTGCTTCGCCGCTGTCTTCGCTGGCCACGCCACCGGCGCTGGACAGATCGCGCAGGCCCACCGCATGGCGCAGTTCGGCCAGCAGCGGCACCGCGTACTGCTCGCGCAACTGCTGGCCGCGGCGACGCAGCAGCGCCTCGATCTTCTCCGGCTCGGCCATCAGCGCTTCGTAGCGCTCGCGCAGCGGGGTCAGCTCGGCGTCGATACGCTCGAACAACTGCTGCTTGGCATCGCCCCAGCCGATGCCGTCGGCGAATGCCTGGGCGAACGCAGCCGTCTGCTCGGCAGTGGCGAAGGCCTGGTACATCTGGAACAGCGCCGAGCCCTCGGTGCTCTTGGGCTCGCCGGGTGCGCGCGAGTCGGTGAGGATCGAGAACACCAGCTTCTTCAGCTCCGCGCGCGGCGCGAACAGCGGAATGGTGTTGTGGTAGCTCTTGCTCATCTTGCGGCCGTCCAGGCCGGCCAGCGTGGCCACCTGTTCGTCGATCACCACCTCCGGCAACGGGAAGTATTCCTTGCCGTAGACATGATTGAAGCGCTGGGCGAAATCGCGCGCCATCTCGATGTGCTGGATCTGGTCACGGCCGACCGGTACGCGGTCGGCCTTGAAGATGAGGATGTCGGCCGCCATCAGCACCGGGTACATGAACAGGCCCGCGCTGATGCCGGCATCGTCGTCGAGCTGCTCCTCGCGGTTCTTGTCCACGGCCGCCTTGTAGGCATGGGCACGGTTGAGGATGCCTTTGCTGGCGATGACGGTCAGGAACCACATCAGCTCGGTGGTTTCGGGGATGTCGCTCTGCCGGTAGAACCACACCTTGTCCGGATCGAGCCCGCACGCCAGCCAGCTCGCGGCGATTTCCAGGGTCGAGCGCTGGGTCCGCGCCGGCTCCTGCGCCTTGATCAGGCTGTGCAGGTCGGCCAGAAAGAAGAAGCTCTCGATGCCGGAGGCCTGGCTGGCCGCGATGGCCGGACGGATGGCCCCCACGTAGTTGCCCAGGTGGGGGGTGCCGGAGGGGGTGATGCCGGTAAGAACGCGGGTGGTCATGAGGGAATCATTACGGACAGTTGAACGCCCCCAGTTTACCTGCCCGCGCGCAACCCCGTTGGACCGGCTGGGGCGTTCAACCCCGTACCCCAACCCGGATGCCTGCCATGAAACGCCTGATTCTGCCCCTGCTGGCCATGTGGATGCTGTGCGGTTTCACGCCCGTGGCCCCGTTCCCCGATGATGCCGGGCCGGTATCGCTGCAGGTGGTGGACCGCGACAGCGGCCGCACGCTTCGCCAGTATCCGGACGGCTCCCAGCGCTGGATCGCCGGTCAGCAGGGCCACCGCTACAGCGTGGCATTGCGCAACGACAGCAACGAACGCGTGCTCGTGGTGCTGTCGGTGGACGGCCTGAACGCCATCACCGGCGAGGTCGCCGCTCCCGGACAGACCGGCTATGTGCTCGACCCGTGGCAGCGGGCGGAGATCAGCGGCTGGCGCAAGTCGTCGCGCGAGGTCGCCCAGTTCGTGTTCACCGACCCTGGCCGCAGCTACGCGGCACGCACCGGCCGCCCCGACAACATCGGCGTGATCGGCATCGCTGTCTTCCGCGAAGCGGCGCGCTACGCCCCGGCGCCACCGATCGCCCGCCCCTCGCGCCCGATCCTGCGCGAGGCCCCGCAGGCCGAGGCGGCGGCCGACGTGGCTTCTGCCCGCGGTGCAGCGGCGCCCGCCCCGCAGCTCGGCACCGGGCACGGTGCGCGCGAGTATTCGCGCGCGGACAACACCACCTTCGACCGCGCCACGCGCATGCCAACCCAGCGGCTGGACGTGCGCTACGACAGCGAGCGCAACCTGATCGCGCGCGGGGTCATGCCGCGCCGTGCGCTGCGCCGCGACGATGCCCCGCAGTCCTTCCCGCAGGGCTATGTCCCGGACCCGCCGTCCTACCGCGGGCGCTGAAAAAGAAAAAGCGGGCCGCGCGATGCGGCCCGCCTGGTTTCATACCCTGGCGGCCGTGCCGCCTCACTGCACGCGGCGTACCGCGTCAGTGGAAATCCGGATAATCCTTGCGCATGGCTTTCTCGAAGTCGCGCACTTCGTTCTCAGCGCGGTCGCGCGCCCAGCCATAGCGCTCCTGCAGCCGGCCTGCCAGGTACTCGGCATTGCCCTCGGCCACCTTGAAATCGTCGTCGGTCAGATCGCCCCACTTGGCCTGCGCCTTGCCCTTGAGCTGCGTCCACTTGCCGGAAATGATGTCTTTGTTCATGGGTTGGCATCCTTGTTTGAAACGGCATCGTCGCCGCACGTACAGAGTGCGCGGGTGCGCGTTTGGTGGCGGTCAAGCGACGATGAAACGGATGCTCACGAGCTTGAATGGTTCACTACTGCACGCAACGAAAAAGGCCGGGAAATCCCGGCCTTTTTCTGGGTGTCCGATCCGGGGATCAGTTGCCCTTGGCAGCGTCTTCCACCGTCTCGCCCGCCTTCTGTACATCCTTGCCGGCACCGGCAACGGTGTTGCAGCCGGCGAGCATCGCCACCGAGAACATCGACAACAGCATCAGTGCAATAACACGCTTCATGGGGTTCTCCTGTTTGATCAACTTCATCACCGGTATCCGGTCCACCTGTCAGACGAGCGATGCTCCTCTTCCCGATCGCGGGGCGGGGGTCGAATCGACACTGCCGCCGCGTGATGTGCAATCTGGCGGCAGCGGCGTGCAGCGAATGTGAACGCGCCCTGCCACCATTCAGCCACGCGGCGCACGGCACGCCGCCACGGTGTCAATCGCGCATCAATGTCGATTTGCCAAACAGGCTTTCCACCAGGTCCACCGCCAGCTCGGCGGTGGTGTTGCGGTTGTCCAGCAGGGGATTGAGCTCCACGATGTCCAGCGAGCCCATGCGCCCGTTGTCGGCGATCATTTCCATCACCAGCTGGGCTTCGCGGTAGTTCACGCCACCCGGCACGGTGGTGCCTACGCCCGGGGCGATGCTCGGGTCCAGGAAGTCCACGTCGAAGCTGACATGCAGGTGGGTGGTGGCGTCGATCCCCTTCAGCGCCGCTTCCATCGTGCGCTTCATGCCGGCCTCGTCGATGTAGCGCATGTCGTACACATCCACCTGATGCTGCTTGATCAGGCGCTTCTCATCCTGGTCCACCGACCGGATGCCGATCTGATGCACCTGCTGCGGGCGGATCGCCGGCGCATCGCCGCCAAGCCGGGTCAGCGCATCCGGGCCCAGCCCGCACAGGCAGGCCACTGGCATGCCATGCACGTTGCCCGACGGGGTGACGTCGCTGGTATTGAAGTCCGAGTGCGCATCCAGCCACAGCACGCGCAGGGTCTTGCCCTGCTCGCGGCACCATCGCGCCACCGCCGTGATCGAGCCGATGCCCAGGCAATGGTCGCCGCCGAGCATGATCGGCATGCGGCCTGCCTGCAGTTCGGCGTAGGTGGCGTCCATCAGCGCACGGTTCCACGCCACCACTTCATCCAGGTGGCGGTAGCCGTGCACCGGCGCGGTCCACGGGTTGCGCGGGCCATCCAGGTTGCCGATGTCGCGCACGTCCACGCCGCGCGCGGCCAGGGCATCGCCGAGGCCGGCAATACGCAGTGCGTCCGGCCCCAGACCTGCGCCGCGATGGCCTGCTCCGATGTCGGTGGGAACGCCGATCAGGGAAACCGGGGGATACATCGCCATCGCTGCTGCTCCATTGCAAAGAAGCACAGTCTAGCCAGCGCGACGGCGCGGGACTCGCGGCGCTGCAGCAGGTAACGAGGGGAAGCAGCGGACAATCAGTAGCCACCGACCGTTGGTCGGTGGTGCCGGCACCCGGATTCGAACTGGGGACCTACCGCTTACAAGGCGGTTGCTCTACCAACTGAGCTATGCCGGCATCGGCACGGCGAACGGCGCTGCCGTCGCGGAGCGTGGATTCTAGCGCAAGCGCGCACAGTCCAGCGAGCGTTGCTGCGCCGCGCCGCTGCGCTGGCGCACCGTGGCGGCGTCGGCCGGGGTGGCCAGCGTCGCATCCACCCACCACTGCGCGCTGCCATCCCCGCCACTGGGCACCAGGCGGGCGTTGAAACCTGCCGCACTGAGGGCAGCCATGCGCCGTTCGGCCCCTTCGCGGTTGCGGTACTGGCCCAGCGCGATGGCGTTGGCTTCCTCGCCCTGGCCGATGATGTAGTAGTCGCTCAGGCCCGCCGCGACGATGCGCTTGACCGTGGCCTGGGCTTCCTCACGGCTGGCGGCCGGCGGCAGCAGCACCCGGTAGCGCGTGGCGCCGGCATCGGTGACCTCACGCAGGCGCGCGCCGCGCAGCCCGGCGCCAGCCTTGGCCTGCGCGGCCTGCGCGCTGGCACGGTCGGCAAACGGACCCAGGCTGAGGCACTGGGCGGGCACGGCAGCGGCAGGCGGCGGGGTCACCGCGACCGGTGCCGGCGCCGTGACAGCGGGTGCTGCGGGCGTGGGCACAGGCACGGGCGTGGGCGCCGCCGGCGCGGTTGCAGGCGCCGGTGCCGCCGCGGCCGGGGTGGCATCGGCCAGCGCGGGCGTGGCCACGGCCGGCGCCACAGGCGCGGCCGCCGGTACGACGGCATCCCCGGGCAACAGCTGGAGCTGCGCCACACCGCTGGGCGCCGCAGACGGCGCAACGGCGGGCTCGCCGCGCAGCATCCACCACAGTGCGACACCCCCATTGAGGATGACCAGGACAACGATCAGGGCACGGGTAAGCATGCAGGGATTCTAGGGCCAAGCGCGGGGATTGCGCGCGGCCTGGCCCGGGTCAGCGTGGCGCGTGGTGCACGGCCCAGCGGGCCAGGCCATCAAGCACCAGCGCCGGCTGGAACTGCGCATCGCCGAGCAGCGGCATCAGCGCCGGTGCGCCGCCACCGTGAACCAGCAGCGCGGGCAGGCGGCCGAGCAGCGCGGCCGCGTCGGTGCGGCTGCGCTCGATCAGTGCCACGGCTGCACCATCGCAGCCGGAGGCCAGCGCGTCGGCGGTATCGGTGGCGAACGCATGGTATGCGCCCCCGCTGGCGGGCAACTGCACCGCACGCGCATGCAGCGCCTCGCGCATCGTGGTCGGCGACGCCGCGATACGCCCGCCGTGGTGCAGGCCATCGGCGTCGAGCAGGTCGATCGTCAACGCGGTACCCACCCCGGCGACCACCACGGCCTCGCCACGCCCGGCCACGGCCAGCAGCGCCAGGAAGCGATCCACGCCGAATTTTGTCGGATCGGCATACGCAACGCGCACACCGGCGCACTGCGCCTCGGTACGCACGACCCGCACCTGGGCGAAGCGGGCCTGCAACACCTCGAGCATGCTGCGGGTCAAGGCGGGTGCGGCAACGCTGGCCACATAGGCCACGTCGCCCTGCGGCAGCGCCTGCAACGCATCGGCCGGCATCGCCTCGGCGCCATGCGGCCAGGCCTGCACATCACCGGCACGCACGCCCTGCAGCGGGGCGAACTTGAAACGGGAATTGCCCAGGTCGAACAACCAGTCGCTCATTGCATCCTCACGCTGACTTCGCCGGCATGGAACACGCGCTCGCCCTGCGCGGTGCGCACCCGCAGTGCACCATCGTCGGCCAGGCCCAGTGCGTGGCCCTCGATCCACTGGCCGCCCTCCTCGACCCGCACTGCGCGCCCGGCCAGCCCGTCCAGGGCGGCATAGCGCGGCAGGAACGGGGCCAGGCCATCGGCATCGAACGCCTCCAGCGCCGGCAGGAGCGACGCCAGGATCGCCGCGACCAGCGCGTTGCGCGCCACGCCCTGCGCGCCGGCCAGTGTCGCCAGGTCGGTCCACGGCTGGGTGATCTGCGCCCCGTGGTCCGCCGGCATGCGCACGTTGACGCCCAGGCCGATCACCGCCCGCGCCGGGCCGGCGAATTCACCGCCACCTTCCACCAGCAGACCGCCGAGCTTGCGGCCCTCGACAACCAGATCATTGGGCCACTTCAGCGTGACCCCGGCGATGCCCTGCGCGCGCAGCGCCTCGGCCACTGCCACGCCGGCCACCAGGCTCAGGCCCCCCAGCCGCGACAGGCCGCCGGCAAAGCCGCGCAGTACCGACAGGTACACATGCGCGGCCAGGGGCGAGGTCCATTCGCGGCCACGCCGCCCACGGCCGCCGGTCTGGCGCTCGGCCAAGAGCACGGCCGTGCCGCGCGCCGGCGCGTTGCAGCGCAGCAATTCGGTGTTGGTGGAGCCCACGCTCCAGGCGATGTCCAGGGAGGCAAGCAGCGGAAGGACCGCCGCCGGCAGCGCCGCACGGAGGGTGTCCGCGTCGAGCAGATCCAGCGGCTGCTGCAACTGGTATCCGTCGCCGGCGCGCCCTTCAATCGCGATCCCGGCCGACCTAAGTCCTTGAATCCGCTTCCAAATGGCGGCACGCGTCTGACCCAGCTCACGCGCCAGGGCGTCCCCGGACAGGCGCCCGGCTCCCAGTTTGGCCAGCAGTTGGCGGTCGTCCACGGCAGCTTCCATCGGATTACTGGACAAAATTATGCGGGAAACCCGCCCCCAGCGCCCGCGGGGGCCTTTCAATACCGGCGCTGAATCGGGCTAGAATCGGGAACTGACCTGTTCACCCGTTCTGGATGTTGACGATGCGCCCGTTCGCCCATTGCCTGATCCTGCTGATGGCCCCCTTGGCCGCGCACGCTTCCGAAGCGATCGCCGGCCAGGCGCGGGGTGGCTGCGTCTATTCCGCCAGCGATGCCGAACGTGCGCCGCCGTCCACCCCGACCAGCGCCAGCGCACCGGCGGCGGTCAAGCCCAGCGCCAGTGGCACCGGCAGCACCGGCGGGGGTGGCGATGACGATGTGCTGCCACGCCTGCGCGCACCGAAGTGGCACAGCTTCCTGCCGGGCATGTTCCGCTGATCGAACGTATGTGGGGTTGGCTGCGGCGTACGCCGCGCGAGATCGATCCGTCTTTGTGGCAGCAGAGCTGCCAGCGTGGCCCGTGGCTGCGTGGCCTGGACCCGGCGCGCTGCGAGCGCCTGCGCGTGCTCAGCGCGCGCTTCCTGCACGAGAAGACGATCAGCCCGGTGGCGGGCCTGCAGCTGGACGAAGGCGATGGTGTGCTGCTGGCCGCGCTGTGCTGCCTGCCGCTGCTGGAGTTGGGCGAGGTCGGGTTGCGCGGCTGGTCGCAGCTGATCATTTACCCGGACGCGTTCCGCGTGCAGCGCAGCCATGTCGATGCGGCCGGGGTACTGCACGAATGGGATGACGAACTGATCGGCGAATCCTGGGACAGCGGTCCGCTGATTCTGTCGTGGGCCGACATCCAGGCCGATATCGCCGACCCGCACGCCGGCTACTGCGTGGCGGTGCACGAAATGGCGCACAAGATCGACGCGCTGGATGGTGCGATCGACGGCACGCCGCCGTTGCCGCGCGCCTGGCAGAAACAGTGGGCCGCCGACTTCCAGCGGGCGTACGACGGCTTCTGCGAGCAGGTGGACCGGGGCCGGCATACCGCGATCGACCCGTATGCCTCGGAGGCGCCCGAAGAATTCTTCGCGGTGGCCACCGAATACCACTTCTCCGCACCCGCCCTGCTGGACAGGGAGATGCCGGAGGTGGCCGCGCATCTGCGGCGCTTCTACGGTGCGCCGCCGGCGATGTGACAGCGCATCCCTGCCTCAGGGGCCGGGCGGCAGCTTCACTTCGAATCGTGCGCCACCCAGTTCCGGCGAGCGCAGAACCTGCAGTTCGCCGCGATAGTCCTTGATCAGGTCCTGCACGATCGACAGGCCGATACCGTGGCCCTGCACGCGCTCGTCGCCGCGTACGCCCCGCTGGAGCACCTTGGCGATGTCTTCCGGGGCGATGCCCGGGCCGTCGTCGTCCACCGACAGCACCAGGCCTGCGCGGCGGGCACCCGGTGCCGGCAGCGGATGGGCGCTGAGCAGCACGCGCCGCTTGGCCCACTTGAAGGCATTCTCCAGCAGGTTGCCGAGCAGTTCCTGCAGGTCGCCGGGTTCACCGTGGAAACGCGCGGCCGCATCGATGTCGAACTCGCACAGCACGCCCTTGGCGGCGTAGACCTTTTCCAGGCCACGCACGATCTCCTCGGCGTTGGATTCGATCGGCAGCGGCGCGGAGAACAGCTTGTGGCCCGACGATGCGGCGCGCGCCAACTGGTAGGACACCAGGTTGTTCATGCGCCGCAGCTGGACGTCGAACTCCTCCCGCAGGTCCTGGTCCTGGGCACCGCTGTCCAGCTGCGTACGCAGCACGGCCAGCGGCGTTTTCAGGCTGTGCGCGAGATCGGCCAGGGTGTTGCGCTGGCGCTCCAGGTTCTCGCGCTCGCTTTCGATGAAGGCGTTGATGCTGTCGGTCAGCGGTTCCAGCTCGCGCGGGTGGCGCTCGCTCATGCGCTCGGTCTCGCCGCGCTGGACCTTGGTCAGCTCGGTGATCACGCGCCGCATCGGGCGCAGGCTCCATTGCAGGATCACCGTCTGCAGCAGCAGCAGGATCAGGCCCGCGCCACCCAGGTAGAACCACACGCGCCCGCGGAACACGCGCAGCTGCGCACCGAGCGCACGCGAGTCCTCCATTACGTAGATGGTGTACGGGAATTCGGTGGCCGGATCGGCGTCGGCATCCCACACCAGGCCCATGCCGTAGCGGTACACCGAGCCTTCGCTGCCGTCGATCTGGATCATCGGCAACGGACCTTCGAACACTTCCTGGCGCGGCGCGAGGAGGCCGCCGCCCACGGTGGGCAGCATCGGCCCTTCGGCCGACATCGAATTGCCTTTGCCGTCAGGCATCACCACCTGCAGGTACAGACCGCTGCCGGGCACGTCGAAACGGGGATCCGGTGGCTGCTCGCGGATGTACAGCGAGCGGTCTCGGGTGAAATCAATGCCGGCCGCGTACGCGGTGGCGTAGTTTTTCAACCGCTCGCGCAGATTGGCGCGCGCGGTATCGGCGAAGGCCGCGTCCAGCGAGTAGCCGGCGGTCGCCAGGAAGGCGACCAGACCCACGGAGGCCGCCAGCATCTGGCGCGCCTGCAATGAGCGCGGCCGCCAGCGTTTGAAGAACCACAGACGGCCGGACATCATGCTATCGCCAGAGTGTCGACTCAGCCCTCGTTGCGCGGAATCGCGAAACGATACCCGCGACCACGCACGGTTTCGATCGGCTTGAGCTCACCGTCCGCATCGAGCTTCTTGCGCAGGCGGCCAATGAACACTTCCAGCACGTTCGAATCGCGATCGAAATCCTGCTGGTAGATGTGTTCGGTGAGGTCGGCCTTGGAGACCAGTTCACCGGCATGCATCATCAGGTATTCGAGCACCTTGTACTCGTAGCTGGTGAGGTCCACGTTGCTGCCACCGACGCTGACCGTCTGTGCGGCCAGATCAAGCGCGACCGGACCACATTCGAGCGTGGGCTTGCTCCAGCCAGCGGCGCGGCGCAGCAGCGCGTTGACGCGGGCCAGCAGCTCTTCGACATGGAACGGCTTGACCAGGTAATCGTCGGCGCCCTGCTTGAGGCCCTCGACCTTGTCCTGCCAGCTCGAACGCGCGGTCAGGATGAGCACGGGGAATTTCTTGCCCTCATCGCGCAGCGCCTTGATCAGTTCCATGCCCGACATCTTGGGCAGGCCCAGATCGATGATGCCGACATCGAACGGCACTTCGCGGCCCATGTACAGACCTTCCTCACCGTCCTGCGCAGCATCGACGGCAAAGCCTTCGCGCTTGAGCCGGGCTGCCAGGGTTTCCCGCAGCGGGGCTTCGTCTTCGACCAGAAGGATACGCATGAACTCTCCCTAGTGTCCTGGGTATGGCCGGGGGCCAGTGGGTAATGCAGATGACTGCGGACAACTATCCCTGTTCAGGGGTTATCGCCGCGTAGTGATGACATATCCGAGCGCGGCGTGCGGGGCTGTGAACGCGCCGGCGCCGGGTCGTCCATGTAGCGGACCCGTCCGCGGTCGTCCATGTACTTGACCCGGTTGATGTCGCGACCGTCGAACGGGACACGCTCGGCGCCGAGGATGTGGCCCCCGGTGGTCCGCTGGACCCGACGCACCGCATCGGACAGCGAACGCTCCTGCGCCCCGCCACGCGCAGCCCGCGCCATGTCGCCCCGGACGGCGTCCGGCGGCGGGATGTCCTGCGCCAGGACCGTGCCGGTGGAGGCAGCAGCGCCCAGTGCCAGGAGGGCGAGGACGGCAAGACGGCGATGGCGGGTCACGGAGTACATCGGTCTGATCCTAGCGGACGGCGGCAAAACGTTCAAAAGTTGTAAATCCGAAACCGCCCGGCGTGCCGGCGATTTACGAATCCTTTGCAAATTCTTGGTTTTACGCGGTGAATCCGGTCTGAACTTTTCCGGCGGGGGCGCCCGTACGTTCATCTAGGTGAACATTGGCGACAAAGCGTGTGCCTTGTCAAGGCAAGACGGCGTCGCAACTCACGCAGCGACGCGTTCCGCCTGCGCCCGGGTCACGGCCAGCGCCTGCTCGATCAGGCACCAGTCGGCGCCGGCGCGGTGAGCGCCCTCGCTGAGGATCTGGCGGAACGCGCGGCCACCCGGCTGGCCGTGGAACAGCCCGAGCAGGTGGCGGGTGATGTGCTTGAGCGCCAGGCCATCGGCCAACCGCGCCTCGATGTACGGCCGCATCCCGCGCAGCAGGGTCTCGCGGGACTGCAGCGGCGCGCCGGTCTGCGCGGCCTCCAGCCGGTGCAGCACGTAGGGGTCGTGGTAGGCCGCCCGGCCCAGCATCACCCCGTCCAGCGCGGGCAGCTGCGCCTGCGCCGCCTCGACCGTGGCCAAGCCGCCGTTGAGGACGATGGCCAGCTGCGGCCGCTCGGCCTTCAGGCGGTGCGCCCACTCGTAGCGGAGCGGCGGTACTTCGCGGTTCTCCTTCGGCGACAGGCCCTTCAGCCAGGCGTTGCGGGCGTGCACGATGAACATCGCACTTCCCGCGTTGGCCGACTGATCGACGAAGTTGCGGAAGATTTCGTAGTCGTTGTCTTCATCAACGCCGAGCCGGCACTTCACCGTGACCGGGATGTCGACCGCCGCGACCATCGCCGCCACGCACTCGGCCACCAGCGTCGGTTCGCGCATCAGGCAGGCACCGAAGCGCCCGGCCTGGACGCGGTCGGACGGGCAGCCACAGTTGAGGTTGACCTCGTCATAGCCCCACTCCTGGGCGATGCGCGCGGCCTGCGCCAGCAGCGCCGGATCGCTGCCGCCGAGCTGCAGGGCCAGCGGATGCTCGCTGCCATCGAAGCCCAGCAGGCGCTCGCGGTCGCCGTGGATCACCGCATTGGCATGCACCATTTCGGTGTACAGCCGCGCACCCGGGGCCAGCAACCGGTGGAAATACCGGCAATGACGGTCCGTCCAGTCCATCATCGGGGCGACGGACAGGCGCAGGGAGGCGGTGTAACGCGCCGCAGCGTCGGAGGCAGGCTGGGTCATGGGCGGGCAGGCATCGGGATCTGCTGGCAATGCCAGCGCAATCAACAGTTTACCCGCTTGCCATGAACGCTGCCCGAGGGCAGCCCCGAGCGCCGTGTGCCGCAACGGCAACAGCGCATCGCGATTCACGGCTGCAATCGGAACAGCGCACAATTGCGCTCTGTCTTTCTGCAAGGCCTGCGATGCGCAGCCCCCTCCTGTCCGGTTTCGACCCTGCCACCGAACAAGGTGTGCTGCGCCTGTCCATCGCCGCGTCGCTGGCGATGGCGGTCGCGGCGGTGGTGTTCGGGTTCCTGGCCAACTCCTCGCTGATCATCTTCGACGGCATCTACGGCCTGATCGACGTGGTGATGACCTGGCTGTCGTTGCTGGTGGTGCGGCTGATCAGCCTGTCGACCCAGGTGGATGCATTGCAATCGCGCCTCAACCAGCGCTTCACGATGGGCTTCTGGCACCTGGAGCCGATCGTGCTCGGGGTCAGTGGCACGCTGATGATCGGCGCGGCCCTGTATGCGGCGGTCAACGCGGTGGACGCATTGATGTCCGGGGGGCGCGCGATCGCATTGGGCCCGGCGATCCTGTTCGCGGTGCTGTCGATCATCGCCGAGATCGGGCTGGCCCTGTTCGTGCGCCGTGCCAACCGCGGCATCGGCTCGGAGTTCATCGCGCTGGATGGCAAGAACTGGGGGGTGTCGGCCAGCATGTCGGCCGCCTATCTGGTCGCCTTCATCGGCGGCTGGCTGATGGGCGATACGCGCTGGGCATGGCTGGTGCCCTACATCGATCCGGCGATCCTGCTGGTGGTGTGCCTGTTCGTCATGGTCGCCCCGCTCGGCACGGTGCGGCAGGCGCTGTCGGACATCCTGCTGATCACCCCGGTGGACCTGCAGGCGCACGTGGACGAGGTGGCGCGTGCCATCGTCGCCAGGCACGGCTTCCTCGAGTACCGCAGCTATGTGGCCAAGGTCGGGCGTGGCGAGCAGATCGAGCTGTTCTTCGTGGTGCGCGCCGATGACCCGCCGCGTGCGCTGCTGGAATGGGACCGCCTGCGCGACGAGATCGGCGAGGCGCTGGGCGAGGAATCGACGGACCGCTGGCTGACGATCATGTTCACGACGGATCGGGAGTGGGCGATCTGAGGGCGTCAGGGCGCGCGTGCTGCCGCGCCCACCTGCTTCCACTGCCGCGGCGATTGCCCGGTCTGCGCTTTGAATGCGCGCGACAGTGCCGCTTCGCTGCCGTAGCCCACATCGATGGCGATGCGCTTGAGCGGTTGCCCCCTGCGCAGCGCCTGCTGCACCAGCCGCGTGCGCCAGCCCTGCAGGTACTGGCCCGGCGTGCTGCCGATGGTGTCGCGGAAGCTCTCGGCGAAGGCGCTGCGCGACATGCCGGCACGCTGCGCCAGCGATTCCAGCGTCCACTCCTCGGCCGGCGCTTCGTGCATGGCCACCAGCGCGTGGCGCAGGCGCGGGTGGGCCATGCCGGCGAGCAGGCCGACGCGTAGCTGACCGCTTTCCATCAGCGCGCGCAGGATCTGGATCAGCACCACTTCAAACAGGCGATCCAGCAGCGCCTGGCGGCCGCAGCGCTGGGCGAAGGCTTCCTCGAACAGCAGCGACAGCACAGGATGGCCCCCGTACAGGGCATCCAGCGGCAGACAGATCACTGCGGGCAGCGCGGCGGCCACCGGGTTGTTGCCGGCCCCTTCGAACTGCAGATGCGCACAGGCGAAATCGGCGCCGCGCTGCGCGTCCGTGATGAAGCGGTGGGCCAGCGGACGCGGGTAGAGCAGCACGCTGGGCTGGTCGATCTGCAGCACACTGCCATCGTCATGTTCCACCCGTACCGTCCCGTCGCGGATGAGGTGCAGCTGGCCACGCTCGCCGTCGGCAGCCAAGTGGTTGATGCCGCACAGCGGGCCGGCATGGAAGACCTCGGCACTGACCGCGAAGCGGCCAAGCAGGGATTGCAGGCGATCGACCATTCTGGACTCCAGATCAAGTTTCCTGGACGAAATGTTGCCACACGTACAGCCCAGTGGCGCACAGTACGTCTCACCTACCCGTGCCATCCCTTCACACCCCAGGAGAATTCCATGTCCATCGCAAACGTTCTGTACACCGCCACCGCCACCGCCACCGGCGGCCGCGAAGGCCACGCCACCTCGTCCGACAACGTGCTGGACGTGCAGCTGTCCACCCCGCGCGAGCTGGGCGGCGCGGGCGGTCCGGGCACCAACCCGGAACAGCTGTTCGCCGCCGGCTACTCGGCCTGCTTCCTGGGCGCGCTGAAGTACGTGGCCGGCCAGGCCAAGGTTGCGCTGCCGGCAGAGACCGCCATCACCGGCAAGGTGGGCATCGGCCAGATTCCGACCGGCTTCGGTATTGAAGTCGCGCTGGAGATCTCGGTGCCGGGCCTGCCGCGCGAGCAGGTGGAGGAACTGGTGCAGAAGGCGCACATCGTGTGCCCGTACTCCAACGCCACCCGCGGCAACATCGATGTAACGCTGACGGTCGCGTAAGCAGGATCGGGCAAAAAAATGGGCGGCTGCCTGGCTCGACCGCCTGGCAACCGCCCATCCCACCGCGGTGGATCCCCAGGGTGAACCCCGGGGATGCGTCTGAGCGTGGTGCTGGTGTTACGTTTCGTTTGCGATCACCTGCACGACGCTGGAGAAATCCAGCTTGCCGCGACCGGCCTGGTGGTTCATCGAATACAGGTTGCGCGCGAGCTCGCCGAGTGGAATCGAGGCGCCCACGCTCATGGCCGCTTCCACCGCCAGGCCCATGTCCTTGAGCATCAGGTCGCTGCCGAAGCCGCCGCTGTAGCCGCGCGAGGCCGGCGCATTCTCCAGCACACCCGGCCACGGGTTGCACACTTCGGTGGCCCAGCTGCGGCCGGTGCTGACCGCCATCATCTGCGACAACACCTTCGGATCCAGACCGTGCGCCACGCCCAGTGCGATGGATTCGCCGGTGACCGCCATGATCACGCCCAGCGCCATGTTGTTGCACAGCTTGGCGACCTGGCCGGCGCCGCTGGCGCCGACATGGAAGATGTTCTTGCCCATTGCCTGCAGGATCGGGCGGGCGCGCTCGAGCGCCTCGGCATCGCCACCGACGATGAAGGTCAGGGTGCCGGCCTGTGCACCGGCGGTGCCGCCGGAGACCGGTGCGTCGAGCATCTGCAGACCACGTGCAGCGGCCGCTTCGGCAACCTTGCGTGCGGTGGCCGGGGCAATGGTGCTGCAGTCGATCAGCAGTGCGCCGCCGGGAATATCGGCCAGCAGACCGTCCTCGCCCAGGTACACGCCTTCGACGTGGCGGCTGGCCGGCAGCATCGAGATCACGATCTCGGCATCGGTCAGGGTGTCCAGTGCAGAGTGGGCGGCGGTGGCACCGGCATCGACCGCGGCCTGCACGGCGGCGGGCACCAGGTCGAACACGCGCACCGCGTGGCCGGCCTTGGCCAGGTTGGCGGCCATCGGGCCACCCATGTTGCCCAGCCCAATAAATGCGATACGGCTCATGCGAGGCTCCTTTCAGGGTCAGTGACACCGAGGTCGGCCAGCGGGTGCGTGGCGTCGGACCAGGGCGAAACGAAGAAGGTGTGGGCCCACGCCGCCGTGGCCTCGGCCAGGGTGGCCGGCTGCCAGTGCGGGGTGCGGTCCTTGTCGATCAACAGCGCGCGGATGCCTTCGGCGAAGTCGCCGTGGGCGGCGCTGTGCAGCGCGGCGATGTACTCCAGGCGGTAGACGTCGGCCAGCGATGCGCCGGCAGTGCGGCGCTGCAGCTCGAAGGCCAACCGCGCCGAGCCGGGTGCACCGGCGGCGAGCGTGGCCTGGGCGGCCTGCAACCAGGGATCGTCGGTTTCCAGCGCGATGATCGCGTCCACGATGGTGGCCAGATCGTCGCCGGCACAGAGCGCGTCGAGGGTGGCGGCATGGCGCAGCAGCGGGCCGGTGGCCGCGTCGGTGGCGTGCTGCTGCAACAGGGCGCTGAGCTGCTCGTGGTTGCGCTTGGCCTCCTCGCTCCAGTGCACGCCGAGCAGCGCGGTGAACACCGCTTCGCGCTGCGCGTCCGGCACGTGGATGTCGGCCAGGCCGGCGTAGATCGCATCGCCGGCATTGAGCGGCGCGCCGGTAAGGGCCAGGAACAGACCACCCTTGCCCGGCACGCGCGGCAGCAGCCAGCTGCCGCCCACGTCGGGGAACAGACCGACGGTGATCTCCGGGAACGCCAGTTTCGAGCGCTCGCTGACCACGCGATGGCTGGCGCCGGACATCAGGCCGATGCCACCGCCCATCACGATGCCGTGGCCCCAGCACAGGATCGGCTTGGGGAAGGTGTGGATGGCGTAGTCGACGCGGTACTCGACGTCGAAGAATTCGGCGGCATACGTGTTGTCGCGGATGTCGCTGCGGCCCGCCTGGCGGTACTCCACCATGCTGCGGTACAGGCTGTGCAGGTCACCGCCGGCGCAGAAGGCCTTCTCGCCTGCGCCCTGCAGCACCACCAGGGCGATGCCGTCGTCGTCGGCCCAGGCCTGCAGGCGCGCGCCCAGCAGGTGTGCCATCGGCAGCGAAAAGCCGTTGAGCGTGCGCGCGGCGTTGAGCGTGGCGATGCCGATGCGCATGCCGTTGGCGGCGGTGCGTTCCTCGAACAGCACCGGTGCGTCTTCGCTGGCGGCGACCGTGCTCATGCGTTCTTCCACTGCGCGCTGCGCTTCTCCAGGAAGGCGCTGACGCCCTCGACCTGGTCGGCGCTGTCAAACAGGTCGACGAACGCTTCGCGTTCGGCCACCAGGGCGGCGGCATGGGTGCCGGTGCGGGTGGCCTGCACCAGCGCCTTGCACGCGGCGATGCTGGTCGGGCTCTGCTTGCCGGCCTTGCGCGCCCAGTCCAGTGCCAGTGCGAGCGCTTCGCCCTTGCCGACCTTCTCTTCGGCCAGGCCGATGCGCACGGCGGTGTCGGCATCGATGCGTTCGCCGAGCAGGATCATCCGCTTGGCCCAGCCTTCGCCCACCAGACGCGGTAGGTTCTGCGTGCCACCGGCGCACGGCAGCAGGCCGACGGTCGCCTCCGGCAGCGCCACCTGGGCATGGTCCTCGATGATGCGCAGGTCGCAGGCGAGCGCACATTCCAGGCCGCCGCCCATCGCATAGCCGTTGATGGCCGCGATGGAGACGCCACGGAAGCCGGACAGGGCCTCGAAGGCTTCGCCGAATCGGCGTGCCGCTTCGCGCGCGGCGCCCTTGTCGCCGGAGGCGAACTGCTTGAGATCGGCCCCGGCGGAGAAGAACTTTTCGCCTCCCCCGGTGATCACCAGCGCGTAGATGCCCTTGTCGGCATTGAGCGCACCGACCAGGTCGCGCAGGGCGGACAGACTGTGCACGGTCCAGGTGTGGGCCGGCGGGTTGTCCAGCGTCACCACCGCGACGTGGCCATCGGCCTCGACCTTCAGGCCGGTGTGTTCGTGCGTGCGCCAATCCATCATCGCAGTTCCTCTTCGGTGTTGAGCAGGTGGCGGGCCACGATCACGCGCATGATCTCGTTGGTGCCCTCCAGGATCTGGTGCACGCGGCAATCGCGGAGCAGCCGTTCGATCGGGTATTCGCGGATGTAGCCATAACCGCCGTGGATCTGCAGCGCATCGTTGCAGACGTTGAAGCCGGCATCGGTGGCGAAGCGCTTGGCCATCGCACACCACACATTGGCATCGCTGGCACCGGCATCGAGCTTGCGCGCGGCGGTATGCACCATCTGCCGCGCGGCCACGAGCTGGGTGGCCATGTCGGCCAGCTTGAACTGCAGCGCCTGGAAGTCGGCCAGCGCCTTGCCGAACTGGCGGCGCTCGCCCATGTAGCGGCGGGCCGCGTCCAGCGCGCCCTGGGCGGCACCCAGCGAACAGGCGGCGATGTTGATGCGGCCACCGTCCAGGCCCTTCATCGCCAGCTTGAAGCCGCCGCCTTCCTCTCCCAGAAGGTGGCTGACCGGCACGCGGACGTTCTCGAAGGTGATGCCGCGGGTGGGCTGGCTGTTCCAGCCCATCTTCTCTTCCTTGCGACCGTAGCTGATGCCCGGCAGGTCGGCCGGCACCGCGATCGCGCTGATGCCGCCCGCACCGGCACCGCCGGTCCGCGCCATCACCACCAGCAGTTCGGTGGCGCCGGCACCGGAGATGAAGGCCTTGGCGCCGTTCAGCACGTAGTGTTCACCTTCGCGCACGGCGCTGGTCTTCAGCGACGCCGCGTCCGACCCGGCACCCGGCTCGGTCAGGCAGTACGAGGCCAGCTTGCTGCCCGAGGACAGATCGGTGCCCCAGGCGGCGCGCAGTGTTTCGGTACCCCACGTCGACACCATCCACGAGGCCATGTTGTGGATGCTGATGTAGGCCGCGGTGGACGGGTCCACGTTGGCGAGCTCCTCGATGACGACGGCGGCGTCCAGACGGCTCAAGCCGCTGCCGCCGACCTCGGGGTCCATGTACAGGCCACAGAACCCGAGTTCCCCTGCCTTGGCGATCGCCTCGCGCGGAAAGATGCCCTCCGCATCCCATCGCGCGGCGTGCGGCGCCAGTTCGGCCTGGGCGAAGTCGCGCGCAGCCTCTCTATAGGCCTGCTGCGCTTCGTCGAGTTCCGTCGTCATCGAGTGGCTCATGGTCGAACTCCGTTGTTGCTTACTTCAGGCTGATGGTGGTGTTGACGCCGTGACCCAGCGTCTCGTCATCGAACCAGCGCGAGGTGATGGTCTTGGTCTGGGTGTAGAACATGACCACCTGCTTGCCGTACGGGCCCAGGTCGCCGAGCTTGGAGGCGCGCGAACCGGTGAAGGAGAACAGCGGCACCGGCACCGGAATCGGCACGTTGATGCCGACCTGGCCGACGTCGATGTCTTCCTGGAACTTGCGTGCGGCCGCGCCGGACTGGGTGAACAGCGCGGTGCCGTTGCCGTTCGGATTGGCGTTGATCAGGTCGATGGCGTCTTCCAGCGTGTCCGCTTCGAGGATCACCAGCACCGGTCCGAAGATTTCCTCGTCATAGATGCGCATGCCCGGGGTGACGCCGGCGAAGATGGTCGGGCCCACGAAGTTGCCCTTCTCGAAGCCGTCCACCTGCGGGTTGCGGCCATCCAGCACCAGCTTGGCGCCCTGCTCCACACCGGAGGCGATCAGGCCTTCCACGCGCTCGCGGGCGGCGCAGGAGATGACCGGGCCGACATCGGTCCCGGCCACGCTGCCGGCGCTCACCTTCAGTGTCTTTGCCTTGGCCACCAGGTCAGGCACCCACTCGCGCGCCTCGCCGACCAGCACCAGGGTGGATGCGGCCATGCAGCGCTGGCCCGCCGCGCCAAAGGCGGCACCGACCATCGCGTTGAGGCTCTGTTCCTTGTTGGCGTCCGGCAGCACCACGGCGTGGTTCTTGGCGCCCATCATGCATTGCACGCGCTTGCCGGCCAGCGAGGCACGGTTGTACACGTGCGTGCCGACGCGGGTGGAACCGACAAAGGAGACGGCCTTGATGTCCGGGTGGTCGCAGATCGCATTGACCACGTCTTCGCCGCCGTGCACGACGTTGAGCACGCCCTTGGGAATGCCCGCTTCCAGCGCCAGTTCGACCAGGCGCATGGTGACCATCGGGTCCTGCTCGGACGGCTTCAGAATGAAGGTATTGCCGGTCGCGATCGCCATCGGGAACATCCACAGCGGGATCATCGCCGGGAAGTTGAACGGGGTGATGCCGGCGCACACGCCGAGCGGCTGCAGCAGGGTGTAGGTGTCCACGCCATTGGCGACGTTGTTGGCCAGCTCGCCGAGCTGCAGGTTGCCGATCGCAGCGGCGTGCTCGACCACTTCCAGGCCGCGGAACACATCGCCTTCGGCGTCCGGCACGGTCTTGCCCTGCTCGGCGGACAGGATATGGGCCAGCTCGCTCATGTTTTCGCGGATGAGCTGCTGGTACTTCAGGAAGATGCGCGCACGGGTGCCGATGGGGGTCTTGCGCCAGGTCTTGAAGGCTTCCTTGGCCGCAGCGACGGCGGCGTCCACTTCACCGGGGGTCGCGAACGGCACCTGGGCCAGGACGTCCTGGGTGGCCGGATTGACCACGTTCTGCCAGTGCGGGCTGGCCGATTCGATGAACTGGCCATCGATCAACATACGGATGCGGGGCGCTGCAACAGTCATGGACAATCCCGGGGGGTCGATAAGTTGTTGGCATTATTCACAGGGTCAACCTCGATTTCCGGGCTGTATGCGCTTAATCTGGCCAATGCCCGCTACGATTTTTGTGAATCTTGTGAACAGCCAGTCTCCACACCGCCAGATCGGCCTGCGCCTGCTGAAGCTGCGCGAGCAGCGCGGCTACAGCCAGATCGACCTGGCCCGGGCCCTCGGCCTCTCGGCCAGCTACCTGAACCAGATCGAGCGCAACAAGCGACCCCTGACCCCGGCCGTGCAGCAGAAGCTGCGTGCGGTGCTGGGCGATGTCAGCGAGCTGTTCGATGTCGATGAGCCGGGCGCGCTGCAGGATGCCCTCGGCGAGACCCTGCGCGACCTCGGCCTGGACGATGTGAGCAGCACCGAGCTGCGCGCGATGGCCGGCAACCTGCCGCAGATCAGCCGCGCCCTGCTGGACCTGCACCGGCGTCACCTGGCGCTTCGCGAGCATGCTGCCGCGCTGGAGTTCCAGCTGGGTGACGTGCATGCCGGCCAGGCGCTGCCGGCCGGCGATCAGGTGCGGGACTTCTTCAACCGCATGCACAACCACATTCCCGAACTGGACGATCTGGCCGAGCAGTTGTTCGGCGAATGGGGGCTGGTCGCCGGCCACGTGGCGCCGCGCCTGCGCCAGCTGCTGGCCGACCGGCACGGGGTGCTGGTGGAAGTGGCGCCGCTGCAGGCCGGGCGCGAGAAGCGCGTGTACGACGGCGGCAGCCGCACGTTGTGGTTGCCCGACTACCTGGAGCCGGGCCAGCAGGCCTTCCAGATGGCGGCCGAACTGGCCCTGCTGGGGTACGCGGCACAGATCGATGCGGTGATCGCGCGAGCCGGCTTCCGCGAGCCGGAACAGATCGCGCAGGCTCGGATCGGCATGTCCAACTACTTCGCCGGAGCGCTGGTGATGCCGTATGCGCGGTTCCTGCGCGCGGCCGAACACAGCGCCTACGACATCGATGCGCTGGCGCACCGCTTCGGCGTGGGCTTCGAGGCGGTCTGCCACCGCCTGAGCACGCTGGCGCGGCGCAGTGCGCCGGGGCTGCCCTTCTTCTTCATCCGCGTGGACCGCGCCGGCAATGTCTCCAAACGGCATTCCGCCACCGACTTCCACTTCTCGCAGGTGGGCGGCTCGTGTCCGCTGTGGATTGTGTATGAGGCGTTCAATCAACCCGGCCGCGTGCTGACCCAGACCGCGCGCATGCCCGATGGCCGCCGGCACTTCTGGCTGGCGCGCCAGGTGAGCAGCGGCCCGGTCGGGCACGGGCAGCCGCGCAAGACCTTCGCGGTGGCGTTGGGCTGCGACCTGCAGCATGCCGAGCGGTTGATCTATTCGCGCGGGCTGGATATCCAGAGCCCGGGCAACTCGGTCTCGATCGGCCCCGGTTGCCGGGTCTGCCCGCGCGAGGACTGCATGCAGCGCGCGTTCGCGCAGTTGCCCGGGCGCTGAGGCGGCCGGTGCGAGACCTGGGCACCGGTAGGGGTGCCGGTTTCTCCGGGCTCAATAGATCGGGGTGACCTTCATCTGCGGCAGGGGGCGAGGCGCGCCGTCGGTGAGGTCCGGGCCGAGGTCGTCCCAGCGCTGGCCCTGCTCGACCATGTGGTGCCACAGCTGCTGCGATTCGCGTCGCTTGTCCTCCGAACCCAACCGGTAGGACGGCGGCGGCGGTTCGCCGCTGGCCACGCTCTCGTACGCATCGTGCCACGCAGCCACGCGCTGCGCGGGATCGTCGGTGCGCGCGATCTCCAGGGTGTAGCGCTGGTAGGCCGAGGCCAGGTTGCGCCAGCGGATCCAGTAGTGGTTGGCGAAGGAGAAGTCACAGAATCGCTCACCGGCCACGCTGCCCTTGGCGGCGATGCGGCTGAGCACGTCCTGCGGCATGTCCAGATTCATGCCGCCTTCGTCGCCGTGCAGCGAAACGTGCACGATGCGATCGCGATAGCCCGGCGCACGCGCCTGCAGCACATCGCGCCAGTTCTGCATGGTGGAGACGATCGAGAACAGAAAACCGGACATCTCCGCCGCGGCCAGCGGCTTGGCGATGGACTGGTAGCTGCGCTGCCAGCCCTGACGGTTCTCGGTGGGCAGGAACACCGCCCGCTCGATCTGCGCCTGTTCGCCCTGCCCCTCGGCATCGGACAGGAGGACGGCATCGGCGTGGCGCGGATACACCAGGTTGATGCCGAAGGTGGGCCAGCGCGGCAGCGCGGCGTCGAACAGATGGATGGGGAAGTTGCTGCTGATCCCGCCATCGGAGAACCAGCAGACCCGGAACGCGGTGATGACCGGGCCACAGTTCTGCCCGCCACTGGTCAGCCCTTCCATGCTGTCGGCCACATTGCTGCTGTCGCGCCCGGGCGTGGGCGCCGCTGCCGGCTCGCAGCGGCGCTCACGACGCGCCGGCTCGTGCAGCGGCACCGCACTGATCAGCAGCGGAAAGCTCAGGCTCATCCGGGTGGCCACCAGCACCGGCAACTGCTCGCCATCGACCAGCCGGTAGTAGTCGCGCCCGTCCACGCGCTGCGGCGCCCCGGCCTGCGCCACCAGCCAGTCCACGACACTGGCCGGGAACAGCTGCAGGAACTCCTCGCGCACGAACCAGAAGTGCGCAGCGCTGAACGGCAACGTGCGCGGCTCGGTATGCGAAACGCAGGTGGTGATCATCTGCAGGCTGATCGCGTGCGCCCCGGCCGGCTCGCCGGCATAGCGTGGTGCCTGGTGCAGGTCACCGAAGGTCAGCGGACGGTCGGCCGGCAGGCCAGCCAGCTCCTGCAGGCGGGCATGCAGCCAGTCGGTGAGCGCCGGCGTCGATGCATCGGCCTGGGTGGCGCCGCTGCACAGGCCCAGCAGGTTGCGCCGCGCGACCCGCGCCACGCGCAGGGCCGAGGCGAGTACGCCGGCACCGTAGGCGCACAGCAGCGACGGCAGCAGCGTGGCCCAGACACCGTCCACGCCACCGGCCAACCAGCCGATGCCGAGCAGCCCCACCAGCGTGGCCAGCAGCTCCAGCGGCGCGATCGCGAACACCGCCGCGAGCAGGCAGGCGATCTTGCGCGGCAGGCTGGACTTGCCGGTGAGCATCACCAGCAACCGGTAGGCGGTGCGCGCACCGTGCGCGGGCTGGAACAGGCTGTAAATGAAGCCACGCCGCGACAGCTCGGCCGATACCGTGGCCAGGCCCGGAAAACCGACCTGCGCCTCCACCGCCTGGCCGGCATGGCGCCGGCGGTCGCCCAGCGCGGCCGCCGCCGCCACCGCTGCGGCGATGGCGCCTGCCGAGGTGCCGCCGATGTTTTTGAAACGGTACTGTCGGGCCAGCGACAGCACCGCGTTGGGATACACGATGCCGCTGGTGATGCCGCCCTTCATGACCAGATCGCAATACCTGTCCGCCACGCTGCCGTCCTCTGTCCGCCGGTGCGCAGCCGATCCGCGCACCGTCCCCGTACATGGCCCGGAGGGGCCGCCGCATCGGGAGATCGATGACGACAGTATCGCCTGCGGGCTTCTCAGGGCCTGAGAAACCGGCCACGGATCGGCCTACTCGGCCGCGCCGGACTGCGGCACGCGCCTTACCTGGGACAGGTCATAGCCAAGCGCGGCGATGCGTGTCATGGCCTTCTGGTAGTCGGCATCGGAGAGGGTCGGGGTACGCGACATCAGCCAGACATAGTCGCGCTTGCTGCGGCCGACAATCGTCTGCTGGTAGTCCGGATCCAGGTACACGATCACGTACTCGGCCTGGATCGGCCAGATGAACTGCATGCCCCAGACCGCCCCGCCGGTGCCTTCCTTGACCGTACCGATCGGATGCATGGTTTTCACCGGTGCGTCGAAGCTGCCCTTGCGGTAGCGGAAGGTGGTCTGGATGCGGCCGTCCGGTCGCAGCGCATAGGATTCCACCGCATCGTAGGCCTCGCGCTCGGGCCGGCTCGGGATATGCGCAATCACATACCAGTCGCCCATGAAGCGTGGCACGTCGACCTGCGCCACCGGGGGAATGGGGCGGGTATTGCCGCCGCAACCGCCCAGCAGCATGCCGGTGACCAGCAGCGGGATGAAAGCACGAATCGTCATGACGGCGTCCTCGGCAGGCGTGGGGGATCAGGAGCGATCGAACAGGTAGTGCGCCACCTGCCACTGCTGGCCCTGCTGGTAGCCGAACAGCTCCGCACAGGCCATCCAGAACATGCGCCAGCGCTGGTGCCACAGCGGGGCCGCAGCGTCGCCGTAGCACTGGCGCAGCACGGCCATCACCGCGTCCTTCTCGCGGTCCTGGTTGGCCAGCCAGTGGTTGGCGGTGCGCTGGTAGTGGGTGCCATCGAGCAGCCAGCGCTGTTGCAGGTGCAGGTGCTGCTGGAAGAACAGCAGCGTGTCGGCGGCAGGCATCAGGCCACCGGTGAAGAAGTGCCGGCCCATCCAGTTGTCGTCGCCGTCCGTCTCGAACGGGTACATCAGCGTGCGGTGCACGAAGATGTGCACGAACAGCTTGCCCTGCGGGGTGAGCCAGCCGTGGATGCGCTGCAGCAGCTGCGGGTAGTTGCGCATGTGCTCGAACATCTCGATGGACACGCAGCGGTCGAAGCTGCCCGCCTCCAGGGTGAGATGGTTGACGTCGCGGGTAAGGACGGTGACGTTGGCCAGCCCCCGCGCCCGGCACTGCCCCAGGATGTACTCGCGCTGGCTGTTGGAGTTGGAGACCGCGGTGATCCGCGCGCCGGGGTAGCGCTCGGCCATCCACAGGGTCAGCGAGCCCCAACCGCAGCCGAGCTCGAGGATGCGCTGGCCGTCGGCGAGCTGCGCGCGCTCGCCATACAGCGCCAGCATCGCCTCTTCGGCTTCATCCAGCGTCTCGTGGCCGGTGGCGTAGTAGCAGCTGCTGTACTTCAGGCGTTTGCCCAGGCAGTGATGGAAGAAGTCCGCCGGAACCTCGTAGTGCTGGCGATTGGCTGCATCCACGTGCAGGGCCACCGCGCTGCTGGCCAGCCCGGCGATGCGGGCGGCGAAGCGCTGCGACTGGGCCTGCTGGCCCCCGGCGAGTTCGTCGCGCAGGCGCTGCTCGCATTGGCGGCGGATGCCCAGGCGCAGCAGCGCGTCGGGCAGCAGGCCGCGTTCGGCCAGGCCGGTCAGGCCGGGGGCATAGTCCGGCAGGGGCAACGGTTCACTGGCGGCATTCACGATGACATCTCCTTGCGGGAGGAAGAGCGGGAGGGGAACCACGGGAACAGCATCGGGGTGGTGCGCTGGTAATGGCGATAGTCCTCGCCACGGCTGCGCAGCGCCTGCGCCTCGGTGAAGGGAATGCCGCTGACCCAGCGCAGGAACACGTACATCACCAGCGGACCGGACCACGCCAGCCACCACAGCGGCGAGTGCACGGCCAGCAGCACGTAGGTGAACCAGTGCAGCCATTCGAAGAAATAGTTGGGATGCCGCGAGTAGCGCCACAGCCCTTGGCGGCAGGTCGTCCCCTTGTTGGCCGGATCGGCGCGGAAGCGCGCCAGCTGGCGATCGGCGAGCGCCTCGCCGCCCACACTCAGCAGCCACACCGCGGCCGCTGCGATCAGCCAGCCGACGTGCGTGGCCGGGGCGACCGACACCGCCACGAAGGGCAGCGCGAACAGCACGATCAGCAGCGCCTGGAACTGGAAGAAGCCGAAGATCTTGCCCTGATGGCCGTTCCAATACTGCCGCAGATGCCGGTAGCGGCCGTCCTCGGGTTCGCTGCGGACGCGGCGCCACAGGTGCAGCGCCAGCCGCGTTCCCCACAGGCCGCCAAGGGCAGCGAGGGCGATCCGCGGTGTCGACGCACCCGTGCCGAGCAGGGCAAGCAGCAGCGCCGATGCACCGACACCCTTGGCCCACAGGACGTCGACCACGCCGATATTCTCGTGGCGGCGCTGCCACCACCAGCCCCACGTCATGATCACCGCGGCATACAGCCAGATCACCCACAGCATCTTCATCGTGTCTCTCCCGCAGCGAGGGTGTTGATCGGGTCCACCGGGCGTTGCCAGTGGCGCGCGCACGCGGCCAGCAGCGGCAGGGCGACCGCCCAGCCAAGGCCCAGCACTGCCACGCCGTGCCACGGCGGCGCGGTGAATACCACCGAGGACCAGCCGCGCGCAGCCGACAGATACGCCAGCGGTGCCAGCAGCAGCCCCACCAGTGCGGCCACGCGCAGATGCCGCTGCAGCACGGCGAAGGACACCGTCAGCGTCATGGCGAAGGCTGCCCACAGCGCGAGAATCCACGGCGGAGCCAGCCAGGCCGCATCGTTGCCGGCGGCGTACACCACGCGCCCGGTACCACCCGCCAGGCCATCGACCACCAGCCCGCAGCCGATCGCCACGCCCATCAGCTTCATCTCGACCGATGGCCGCGGCGACCACGCCAGCTGGCTGGCCACGTATACGGCGGCTGCCAGCAATGCCGGCCACCACAACCCGCGGCCGGCGCCGACCACTGCGCACAGCCACACCAGTTGGTTGCCAATCACGTTGGACCAGAAGCGCAGCACCTCAGCCCTCCCCGGCGATCAGCGCAGGCCGGTAGCCGGGGCGCGCCATCAGCAGGTGCGACACGCCGATCGAGCGCTCCAGGAAGCCGCCTTCGCAATAGGCCAGGTAGAACTCCCACATCCGGATGAAACGCGCATCGAAGCCCTGCGCGCGCACGGCGGGCAGCTGGGCAAGGAAGCGGTGCCGCCAGGCCCGCAGCGTCAGCGCATAGGACGGCCCGAAATCGTGCTGACCAATCAGCTGCAGGTCGCTGCTGCGGGTCTTGGCAGCGACGATCGCGTTGATCGACGGAATGAAGCTCCCGGGGAACACGAAGCGCTTGATGTAGTCCACGCTGCGGCGGGCCTGTTCGTAGCGCTGGTCCTCGATAGTGATGGCCTGCAGCAGCGCCAGACCGTCGGGGTTGAGCAGGCGGGTGAGCGTGGCGAAGTACGTGTCCAGGTACTGTGCGCCGATCGCCTCGATCATCTCGATGGAGACCAGCTTGTCGTACTGGCCCTCCAGGTCACGGTAGTCCTTGAGCAGCAGGGTCACCCTGTCCTGCAGGCCGGCGGCTTCCACCCGCGCCTTGGCCAGCGTGTACTGCTCGACGGAAATGGTGGTGGTGGTGACATGGCAGCCGATCTCGCGCGCCGCATACAGCGCGAAACCGCCCCAGCCGGTGCCGATCTCGATGACGCGATCATCGGCGGTGAGCTGCAGCTGTTCACAGATGCGCGCGAGTTTGCGCTGCGAGGCTGCCTCCAGCGTGTCCTCGGTGCTGGCGTACAGCGCCGAGGAATACATCAGGTCCTCGGACAGGAACAGCGAGAAGAACGGGTTGCCGAGGTCGTAGTGCGCGGCGATGTTGCGCCGGCTGCCTTCGCGGGTGTTGCGGCGCAGGCGGTTCCAGCCCTTCAGCAGCCAACCACCGACACGCGCCACGCCGCGCTCCATGCTGTCGAGCAGGTCGCGGTTGCGCACCAGCAGCTGCACCAGCGCGACCAGGTCGCTGCAGCGCCAGTCGCCCCGGATGTAGGCCTCGCCGGCGCCGACGCTGCCCTGCGCGGCCACCGCGCGGTAGAACGCCGGATCGTCCACCCACACGGTAACGCGCAGCGTTGCCGTCGGATCGCCCAGCATCACATCGCCGGCGGCATCGCGCAGGTGCAGGCTGCCACCGCGCAGCGGCGCCAGCTGGGACACCAGGCGATCGCGCAGGAAGCGTTCCAGCGCGGTGGGCAGGGCGGGCAGGCGTGGCCGGGTCATGTCGTTCATGGGCGTTTTCCAGCAAGCGAAGGGTGGTCGTGGACGGGGGTGCGCTTGAGCCACAGGCGCAGCGCCTGCCAGTGGATGGCCGCGACCACCTGCAGGGTCATCAGCGGGTAGCGCAGCAGGACGCCGGCGAGGCCGCGGCGGTCCAGCGGCTGGCGCTGCAGCACCAGATCGGCATCGAACTGGCGCGCACCCTCGCGCCAGACCTGCATGTGCACGTGCAGATCCTCACCCGGCGCGGTGAAGCGCCAGCGGTAGCGGCAGTCCATCGGCATGAAGGGCGAGACGTGGAACTGCTTGTCGAACTCCCATGCCAGCGCGCGGCCGTGGGCATCGGCGGCGGCCACCGGCAGCACGTAGGCGTGCCGCTCTTTCCAGGGCGTGTTGGTGATCTCCGCGACGATGCACTCCAGCGTGGTGCCGTCGGCGGCGTAGCAGTAGTAGAAGCTGACCGGATTGAACACGTGGCCGCCATAGCGCAGGTGCGCGAGCAGGCGGATCGGTCCGGCCGGCGCGCGGCCGAGCGCCTCGGTCACCCGCGCGCGCACGGCTTCGGCCAGCGGCACGGCCGGGTCGCCGAGGTAGTCGCTGCGGCGGAACTCGGCCAGGTTGCGGCGGCCCACCGACCACAGCCAGCGGCCACGGAACACCTGGTCCAGCTCATCCAGATCCAGCAGCAGCTGCGCCACCGGGTAGCCGAACGCGTGGGCCTGTGGCAGGTGGCGGCGATGCCGCATGCGGCCGCGGTAGATCGCGCTGGCGCTCATGCCGACACCGCCTCGGACAACGGCCAGTACGCGTCGGCATCCAGTGCGTCCAGCGCATCCACCACACGGCGCGCGCTGCGGATGCCGTCCTCATGGAAGCCCCAGCCCCAGTAAGCGCCGGCGAACCAGGTCCGGCGCCGGCCCTGTACCTCGGCCCAGCGCCCCTGCGCGCGCACCATCGCGTGGTCGTGCACGGGGTGCGAGTACTGCAGGCGGCGCAGCACCTTGGCCGGGTCGATCGCCTCACTGCGGTTGAGCGTGACCACCAGCGGCGTGGGCGTGTCGATGCCCTGCAGCAGGTTCATGCAGTAGCTGACCGTGCACGGTGCCGTCGGCGACGCCGGCACGTGGGCGTTCCAGGCGGCCCACGCCTTGCGGTGCGTGGGCAGCAGCCGGGCGTCGGTATGCAGGACCACCTCGTTGGGCTGATAGCGGATCGCCCCGAGCACGGCACGTTCGGTCGGATCGGCATCGGACAGCATCGCCAGCGCCTGGTCGCTGTGGCAGGCCAGCACCAGCTGGTCAAACCCTTCCAGCCCGGCCGCACTGTGCACGCGGACGCCCTGCGCGTGACGTTCCACGCCGTATACCCGGCACTCCAGACGCTCCCGGACCTGCCAGCGGCGCCGCATCGCGTCGATGTAGCGGGCCGACCCGCCATCCACCACCCGCCACGGCGCACGGCCACTGACCTGCAGCATCTGGTGGTTGGCCATGAACTGCACCAGGTAGCGTGCCGGGAACGCGGCCAGCGCCGCCGTGGGCGCCGACCAGAGCGCCGAGGCCATCGGCAACAGGTGCTCGTCCACAAAGGCGCGTCCGTAGCCACCGTCCTGCAGGTATTCACCGAGCGATGGCCCGTCCCCGTCGCTCTGCAGCAGCGCCGGTGCCTCGCGGTAGAAGCGCCGCAGATCGCGCAGCATGCCCCAGAAGCGCGGCGAGACCAGGTTGCGGCGCTGGCAGAACAGCGCATCCAGCGAGGTGGCGTTGTACTCCAGCCCGCTGCGCTCGCTGTGCACGGAAAAGCTCATGGTGGTCGCCCGCGTCGCCACGTTGAGCTGCTCGAACAGCGCGGTGAGCAGGGGATAGTGCAGCGGGTTGAACACGATGAACCCGGTGTCCACCGCCTGCGTGCGCCCGTCCACCTCCACCGTATGGGTGTGGGTGTGCCCGCCGAGGTAGTCGTTGGCTTCGAACAGGGTCACCTCGTGGCGCTGCGACAGCCACCAGGCGCTCGCAAGGCCGGCGATGCCCGATCCGATCACGGCGATGCGCATGTCAGTTCTCCGCCTTGGCCAGCACCCACGCCGGCACCGGTTTGAGATCGCGTACCAGGCCCAGCCAGCCCATCACGCGCAGGCCGTACCAGGTGATGTCCACTTCCCACCAGTAGAAGCCCTGGCGCACTGTGCCCGGGAAGAAGTGATGGTTGTTGTGCCAGCCTTCACCGAAGGTCAGCAGTGCCAGCCACAGGTTGTTGCGGCTGTCGTCGGCGGTGGCGAAGCGGCGCCGGCCGAAGCGGTGCGCCAGCGAGTTGATGGTCACCGTGGCGTGGAACAGCACCACCGTGGAGATGAAGAAGCCCCACACCAGCATCTGGCCGCCGCTGGTGCCCCACGACGGCGCGATGCGCTCGAGCACGGCCCCCAGGCCGAACAACGCGGCGGCCAACACGATCGGCACCAGAGTGTCGAAGCGGTCCAGCCAGCGCAGTTCGGGATATTTCGCCAGGTCCGGGATGCGCGCGAAGTCGGTGCGGAACCCTTCGGGGGTGAGGAACCAGCCCATGTGGCTCCACCAGAAGCCGTGCACACGCGGCGAGTGCGGATCGGCCGGGGTATCGGTATGGCGATGGTGGTGCCGATGGTGCGCGGCCCACCAAAGCGGGCCCCGCTGCACGCTGGCCGCGCCGATCACGGCGAACGCGAACTGCACCGCGCGCGAGGTCCGGAAGGTGCGGTGCGCGAAGTAGCGGTGGTAGAAGGCGGTGATCGCGAACATGCGCACGGCATACAGCGCCACCGCGACCCCGACCGCGATCCAGGACACGCCCACCCACAACACCGCCACGCAGGCCAGGTGCATCGCCGCGAACGGGATCGCGCGCAGCCAGTCCACGCGCTGCGCGGCTTCGGGCGCCACCGTCGTGTCGGCACCGGTATCAAACCAGCGCCGCACCGTGGGCCAAAGGCCCCGGCGGGCGGTGCGTCCTGTTGCAGGGGCGGGTCCGGCCGACATATCGCGCATCTCCTGGCGTGCTTGTCAGGAGATACGGGAACAGCGGCCTTCCGGATGCACGTATCCGGAAATAAAGTGCACCTTAGAGGTTGGCGATGTCGCCCTTGGCGATGACCGGGCCGGTCGGGATGCCCTGCGGGGCGCCGCCGGACGGTTCCAGCGTGATCGCCAGCACCGAACCGTTCACCAGCGCATCACGCAGCATGTCCGGTACCGCCACGGTGTGGGCGCGGTTGATCGAGACCAGGCCCAGCGAACGCGGTGCACCGCCCGCCGGGATCAGCCACAGCTCGGGCGCGCGCCCGGCGGCGTCTGCTGGCGCCGGGACCGGCACCATCAACACTTTGCCGTGGGCCTTGTCGACCGAGGCCAGCCAGCCAGGGGAACCGTCGTCGTGCAGCAGCGGCGTGACCGGCCTGGTGGCCTGTTCCGGCTCGGCCGGCGTGGTCGGGGTGACCGCCACCGGCGGCGCTACCGGTGCCACCGGTACCACGTCGCGGCGGGCAAGGACCGCCACCAGCGCGACCACCGCTGCCAGCGCCGTCATGCCCTGCCAGAAGCCGGTGCGCTGCCAGGCGCGCGGTGTGGCGCCCACCGACGGCCAGCCCAGCGAGGTGCGGATACGCGGCCACAGGTGGGCCGGGACGGCCTCGGTGCCGAGTGAGTCGAGCAGCGGCGCCAGCCGGTTTTCCCACTGGCTGACCAGGCGCGCAAAGCCCGGATCACGGGCGATGCGCTGTTCCACCTCGGCGCGCTGGGCGGCATCGAGCACCCCGAGCACGTATTCACCGGCCAGGATGTCCGCGCCGGGTGGTTCGGCGTCATGAGGCATATCGTGGAGATCGCGGACGTTCATCGTTCCAGGCACACCCGTAGTTGGCCCAGCCCACGGCGGATCCAGCTTTTCACCGATCCCAGCGGCGCACCGATCCGGCGCGCCAGTTCGTCATAGCTCGCCCCATCCAGGAAGGCCAGCCGGATCAGCGAACGCCGGCGAGGCTCCAGCGTGTCCAGGCAATCGTCCAGGCGCTCGCGATCGGAGGCGTGCTCGGCCGCCTGCGCTGGCTGCGGCGCGAAATCGGGAATCTCTTCGGCCACCGACAGATCGTCCAGCGGGCGCGGCGGTGCGGCGCGCAGGCGATCGATGGCGCGGTTGCGGGCCAGCGTGGAGAGCCAGGTCATGGCTGAGGCCTTGGCGCGGTCAAACTGCGCGGCCTTGTGCCACACCGTGACGAAGGCGTCCTGCAGCACGTCCTCGGCATCGCCGCGGTCGCGCAATATGTGCAGGCAGATCGCGAAGAGACGGCCGGAGGCCAACTGGTAAACCGATTCAAACGCCTGGCGGTCGCCGGTGGCGACCTGGACGAGCAGCTCATCGAGGCGCCGCGAGGCACCGGTATCGGCAGTGTCCAGCTCGGGCATCGCAGGCTCAATGTCGTCGGGGGAACAGCCGGCATCGTCGTCGCTGCGCGCCTGCCGCGCAAGGGGGCACTCATCCGGCACATGCGGACACCAGCGGTTGCTGCCGCGCGGAGGCCAGCTCGGCCAGCGTTGCCGCGACCGGCGCCTCGGCAAACTCGACGCGCACCTGGGGGTAGCGCCCGTGTTCATCACGCACGTTGCCGGTGCCGGAGAACTGCAGGAGGCGGGGTGTGGCGCGCGCGTAGATCAGGGTCACCGCCGGCACGGCGAAGCCGAACCAGGCATCCAGGCGCATCTGCAGCTGCTCGGCCGGCTGGCCCTGCCAGGTGACCGCACCGCTGCGCTGCAGCTTCAATGGCACCAGCCGCTGGCGGCTGGGCAGCAGGAACTGGAAGGCCACGCTGCGCCCGCCCTGGAGGGCGTCCCAGTGCTTGAGCACGGCCGCGTCGAACCCGGCATCGACCACCGCGTCGGACGGAATCGCGATGGTACGGCTCACGCGTTCGGCCTGCGCGTCCTCACGCACGTACACGGTGCGGGCGGTGGCGCTGCCCTGCAGGCCTTCCTGGTAGCCGTTGCGCGCATCTTCGAACGCGAAGTCCGGGGTCTGCGCACTGCCCTGCGGGGTCATCCATTTGCGCGCGAAGGCGCGTCCGTCCGCGCAGCGGTACAGCACCAGCCGCGAGCGCGCCTCGGGCGGGCCCTGCAGCCAATGGGTCTCGCGGTACAGCAGGCGCCCGCCGGCGGGCGCGTAGGCACGGCCTTCCTGGCGCTGCACCTGCTGGGCAGCGGCTGGCAGCGCCGGGATCAGCACCAGCAGCAGCGAGGGAAGAAGGGTTCGGCGCATGTCCGGCTCCGCAGGGGGGGTCATCGGGAGATACGCAGGCAACGGCGTCATGGATGCAGTGGCTGGCGCGCCTGCCCCACTCCCGAAGCACGTTCTGGCTGAACCGGCAGAGGCCCCGTGACGCGACCCAGGACGAACCGGCCCCCCTTGACCACCGCGCCCCTTCGGCCTACCTTGTGCTCGCCGAAGGTATCCATCTCTTCATGCCGATGAAGGGATGGGTTTAAACGGGAATCCGGTGAAGGCGCCTTGCGCGCCCATTCCGGAGCTGCCCCGCAGCGGTGAATGGAAACGAATCCTGCCAACAGCACTGGGCATCCGCCTGGGAAGCGGCAGGTACAAGGAGGGCGTGCGCGCCCGTGTCCATCAGCCCGAATACCGGCCCCGGCCGGGGAACACGACCGTTCCCCGATTCGACCTGGAACGTCCGCGGGGAGGTTGCCGGGGCCTGCCGCCATGCCGCCAGCATGGCGCCGCCCCCGTGCGTCCGCTTCGCGGCATCCGGTTCGCCCGCGGGGGCGAAGGTCGCTGGCGGGGCGGGCACGGCAGCAATGGCGTGGACGGCGCGCGGTTCCTTCGTTCCTCAATGCCCCTACGCAATGAGGACACGTTCCAATGACTACCGTTACCAACCTGGGTTTTCCGCGCATCGGCGCCAAGCGCGAGCTCAAGCGCGCGCTGGAGGCGTACTGGTCCGGCGAGAGCAGCGCGCAATCGCTGCAGGACACCGCCCGCGCGCTGCGCGCCCGCCATTGGCAGCTGCAGCGCGAGGCCGGGGTGGACGTACCGCCGAGCAACGACTTCAGCCTCTACGACCAGGTGCTTGATGCCGCGTTCCTGTTCGACGCGATTCCGGCGCGCTACCGCGCGCTGGCCGATGCCGACCCGCTGGCCGGCTACTTCGCCCTGGCCCGTGGCGTGCAGCGCGATGGCCACGACCTGCACGCGCTTGAAATGACCAAGTGGTTCGACACCAACTACCACTACCTGGTGCCCGAGCTGCAGGCTGGACAGGGCTTCGCACTGCGCGGCGACAAGCCGTTGGCCGAGTATCGCGAAGCCCGCGCGCTGGGCATCCAGACGCGGCCGGTACTGCTGGGCCCGGTGAGCTTCCTGCTGCTGTCCAAGACCGTGGATGGCAGCCCGGCGCTGGATCTGCTGGACGCGCTGCTGCCGGTCTACGTCGAGCTGCTTGGCGCCCTGAAGGACGCCGGCGCCGAGTGGGTGCAGCTGGACGAGCCGCTGCTGGTGCAGGATCTGGACGAGACGGCACGCGCCGCCTACGTGCATGCCTACGCCACGCTGGCCACCGCGCCGCGCCCGAAGGTGCTGCTGGCCACCTACTTCGGCGCGCTGGACGACAACCTCCCGCTGGCGGCCTCTTTGCCCGTCGATGGCCTGCACGTGGACCTGGTGCGCGCACCGGAACAGCTGGATGCGGTGATCAAGGCACTCCCGGCCGGCCGCGTGCTGTCAGCTGGCCTGGTCAACGGCCGCAACATCTGGCGTACCCATCTGGACAACGCGCTGGTGCTGGCGCGCTACGCGCATGGCCACCTGGGCAACCGGCTGTGGCTGTCCCCGTCGTGCTCGCTGCTGCACAGCCCGGTGGACCTCGCGCTGGAAACCAGGCTCGACGATGAGCTGCGCGGCTGGCTGGCCTTCGCACGACAGAAGCTGCAGGAGCTGCGCCTGCTCGCCGACGCCATCGATGGCGCCGCGCATGCCGAGGCCGGGCTGGCCGAGGCACGGGCCCGCATCGAGTCGCGCCGGCAGTCGCCGCGCGTGCACAAGCCGGCCGTCGCCGCGCGTCTGGCCGCGCTGACCCCGGCCGATGCGCAGCGCCACAGCCGCTACCCGCAACGTCACCTGGCGCAGGCGGCCGCCCTCAAGCTGCCGCGCTTCCCCACCACCACCATCGGGTCGTTCCCACAGACCCTGGAGGTGCGTGAAGCGCGTGCGCGCAACAAGTCCGGCAAGCTCTCCGATGCCGACTACGATGCCTTCCTCGCCACCCAGACCGAACACTGCGTGCGCGTGCAGGAGCAGATCGGGCTGGACGTGCTGGTGCACGGCGAGTTCGAGCGCAACGACATGGTCGAGTACTTCGGCGAGCAGCTCGATGGTTTCGCGTTCACCAGGAGCGGGTGGGTGCAGAGCTACGGTTCGCGCTGCGTGAAACCGCCGGTGATCTACGGCGATGTGACCCGTCCCCAGCCGATGACGGTGCGCTGGTCGCAGTACGCGCAGTCGCTCACCGACCGGCCGATGAAAGGCATGCTGACCGGCCCGGTGACGGTGCTGCAGTGGTCGTTCGTGCGCGATGACCAGTCGCGTGCCGCGACCTGCCGGCAGATCGCGCTGGCCCTGCGCGATGAGGTGCTGGACCTGGAAGCGGCCGGCATCGGTGTGATCCAGATCGACGAACCGGCCATCCGGGAGGGATTGCCGCTGCGTCGCGCGCAGTGGCGCGAGTACCTGGACTGGGCGGTGGAAGCGTTCCGGATCAGCGCCAGCGGCGTGCGCGACGCGACGCAGATCCACACCCACATGTGCTACTCCGAGTTCAACGACATCATCCATTCGGTCGCCGCAATGGATGCCGACGTGATCTCCATCGAGACCTCGCGGTCGCGCATGGAGCTGCTGGATGCGTTCGTCCGCTTCCAGTACCCCAACGAGATCGGTCCGGGCGTGTACGACATCCATTCGCCGCGCGTGCCGGACAAGGAGGAGATGCTCGCGCTGCTGCGCAAGGCCGCCGAGGTCCTGCGTCCGGAGCAGATCTGGGTCAACCCGGACTGCGGGCTCAAGACACGCGGCTGGAAGGAAACCCGCGCCGCCCTCGACGCACTGGTGGCCGCCGCGCGCCAGCTGCGCGAGGAAAGCGCCGACGCCAACGCCGCCTGACCCACCGCCACGCCTGGCCCCAAAGACCGCGCCGCCGCCGTTGCCGGCGGTGCGGTCGACGAGACATCGCATGACACTGCCTCACACCCCCCCGATCGACCGCCCCACTCTCACCCTGCCGGGTGGCCACACCAGGCTGCTGCTGCATTCGTGCTGCGCCCCGTGCTCCGGCGAAGTCATGGAGGCGATCACCGCCTCGGGCATCGATTACACGATCTTCTTCTACAACCCCAACATCCACCCGGTGAAGGAGTACGAACTGCGCAAGCAGGAGAACATCCGCTTTGCCGAGAAACACGGCGTGCCGTTCGTCGATGCCGACTACGACACCGACAACTGGTTTTCACGCGCACGCGGCATGGAGAACGAGCCCGAGCGCGGCATCCGCTGCACGATGTGCTTCGACATGCGCTTTGTGCGCACGGCGCTGTACGCGCACGAACACGGCTTCCAGGTGATCAGCAGTTCGCTGGGCATCTCGCGCTGGAAGGACATGAACCAGATCAACGACTGCGGCCACCGCGCCGCCGCGCACTACCCGGGCATCCAGTACTGGGACCACAACTGGCGCAAAGGCGGCGGTGCCGCGCGCATGATCGAGATCAGCAAGCGCGAGCAGTTCTACCAGCAGGAGTACTGTGGCTGCGTGTACTCGCTGCGCGATGCCAACCGCCACCGCCGCGAGAACGGCCGCGAGCGGATCAGAATCGGGGTGCTGTACTACGGCGACGGCACATCGCGACCGGGCGACGACGACTGACCGCCACCGGGGCGTCGGCTAGACTGGACGCCCCGCCTGCGTGATGCTGCCATGAACCGCTTTCCCACCGATGTCGCCCTGATCGTGGTCGATCTGCAGCCGGACTTCATGCCCGGCGGCGCGTTGCCCTGCGAAGACGGCGATGCGATCGTGGCGGACATCGCCGCGCTGCTGGCACAGGGCCGCTATGCCACCGTGGTGGCGACCCAGGACTGGCACCCGGCCGATCATGCGTCGTTTGCCAGCCAGCATCCCGGCCACGCCCCGTTCGAGCAGATTGCCCTGCACGGCCACCCGCAGACGCTGTGGCCGGACCACTGCGTGCAGGGCACGCCCGGCGCCGCATTGCACGTCGGCGTGGACTGGACGCCGGCGGCGATGATCCTGCGCAAGGGACGCAACCGCCACGTCGATTCGTACAGCGCCTTCCAGGAAAACCACGACGCCGATGGCCAGCGGCCACCCACCGGGCTGGCCGGCTGGCTGCGCGAACGCGATATCGCCGAGGTGCATGTGTGCGGCCTGGCACGCGACTACTGCGTGCTGTGGACCGCACAGGATGCGGCCGCCGCCGGCTTCCGCGTGGGCTATCTGTGGGCGCTGACGCGCCCGGTCAGTGCCGCCAACGACGATGCCACGCGCGCGGCGCTGGCGGCCAGCAGCATCACGCTGCGCTGAGGGGTACGCCGCCGGCTCAGGCCTGTGGCGGCTGCTTGGCGGCGGCCTTGCGCTGGCGCTCGGCTTCCAGCCGTGCATTGCGCTGGAACACCCACACCAGCAACCAGATCGAACCGCCCACCACCACCGCGCATACACCCAGTACGGCCAGCAGCTTCACCCACACCATCGGATCGGTATTCATCGCGCACTCCATTGCAGGACAGGGACCGGAGCATAGCATCGGCCACCGCGATCAGCGGAACACCACCGTGCGGTGTCCATTGCGCAGGATGCGATGCTCGACATGCCGCCGTACCGCGCGCGCCAGCACCTGCGACTCGGTATCGCTGCCCAGCCGCACCAGATCCCGCGGGGTCATCGCGTGGTCCACGCGCGCCACGTCCTGTTCGATGATCGGACCTTCGTCCAGATCGTCGGTCACATAGTGCGCGGTCGCACCGATGATCTTGACCCCGCGTGCGTGCGCCTGGTGGTACGGCTGCGCGCCCTTGAAGCTGGGCAGGAAGCTGTGATGGATGTTGATCGCCCGCCCCGCCAGCGCCTGGCACAGGCGCGGCGACAGGATCTGCATGTACCGCGCCAGTACCACCAGATCGATCTTCTCGCGTTCGACCAGGTCAATGATCTGCTGCTCCTGCACGGCGCGGTTGTCGGCGTTAACCGGCAGGTGGTGGAACGGGACACCGTAGGAGCCGGCGAGAGCGGCGAAGTCGGTGTGGTTGGAGGCCACCGCCGCGATATCCACCTGCAGCTGGCGGCTGTGCGCACGGAACAGCAGGTCGTTGAGGCAATGCCCCTGCCTGCTGACCAGCACCAGCAGCCGTGCCCGACGACGCGCATCGTGCAGTTGCCAGTCCATCGTGAACTCGCTGCCCAGCGTGGCCATGCGCGCTTCCACGTCTGCCAGCGACCGTTCGGCGGCGCGATCGAAATGCACGCGCAGGAAGAACCGGCCGCTCTCCTCGTCGCCGAACTGCTGGGCATCGAGGATGTTGCAGCCCAGCTCGAACAGCAGGCCGGACACGCGGTAGACGATCCCGGTACGGTCCGGGCATGACAGGGTGAGGATGGAATCGGGGCGCATCACGGCAGTGTAAGTGAGCGCCCTCCGTAGCGGGATGGTTGCTCTCAGCTGCAACCATTGGCCTGCGGTGCGTTCAACGCGGCGGATGCACGGTCAGTGCCACCAGCCGCATCACCAGCGGGCGCACCACCAAGATGCAGCAGAACGCAGTGGGCATGGCCAACCGGTACGCACCGAACACGCGGGCGGGATAGTGCGCGTCCAGCCCGGCGTTGGCGGCGGTGATCACCAAGCACATCAGCATCGCCATGATCGAGGCCATGAAGAAGGCGAACACGTAGGGCGTGGAGCGGCTGCCGAGCTTCCAGCGACGGGCCGGCAGGGTCTGCGGAGGGAGCGACATGCGGAGCGATCCGATCAAGGGCAACCGGCGGTTGCGGGACCGGCACGATAGTCAGGGCAGCGGGGGGCCGGTAGACCGCGACGGATTGGCTCTTTATAAAGACAATCTTTGCAATGACCGGCCTTGATTGGCGCCATCATGAACATTCTCCAGTCAATCCGCAGTTTCATCCGGACCGCCGACGCCGGCAGCCTGGCCGCCGCCGCGCGTACGCTCGGGATCAGCCCGGCGGCGGTGGGGCAGAACATTGCGCGGCTGGAAGCCCACCTGGGCGTGCGCCTGTTCAACCGCACCACCCGCACGCTGGCGTTGACAGAACGCGGCGCGCTGTACCTGGCCGAAGTACGCCACATCGAGCGCGATCTGCAGCGGGCGCAGGCTGCCGTGACCGATCCGGAGGCGACCCCGCAGGGCCGCCTGCGCGTGGCCAGTACCGCTGCATTCGGTCGGCACGTGCTGGCCCCGCTGCTGCCGGCCCTGCAGGCGCGCCATCCGCGGCTGGAGATCGAACTGCTGCTCACCGACCGCGCAGTGGACCACGCACGCGAAGACGTGGATGTCAGCCTGCGGATCGAACAGCAACTGGTGGACGGGATCGTGGCGCGGCCCATCGCGCAGGTCCCGTTCGTGGTCTGCGCGGCGCCCTCGTACCTGGCGCAGGCAGGGACCCCGTCCACGCCGGATGCGCTGCGCGACCATCGCTGTCTGGTGTTCCGCTACCCGGTGGACGGGCGCCTGCTGCCGTGGGGCTTCGTGCGCGACGGCATCCGGTTCGACGCCGGGATGCGCCCTGCGCTGGTCTGCGACGACATCGATGCGCTGGCCGCGATGGCGGCCGCAGGCGGCGGCATTGCCCGGTTGGCCGCGTTCGTGGCGGCGCCGTGGCTGTCGCGTGGCGAACTGCAGGTGCTGTTCGCCACCGGCGACGGCGCCCGCACCTCACCCGAGCCGATGCGGCTGTTCCTGTGCGTCAGCGACCGCCGCGACCTCACGCCCAAGGTGCGGGCGTTGATGCAGGCCCTGCTCGATGCGCTGCCCGAGGCCTGGCGGGTGGACACGGTCTAGGGGGCCGGCGCTGCCGGAAGAACCCCGGCAGCGAAGAGTACGGCTGAGCAGTATCGAGCGATGTGTTTCAGTCCCTTCCCCTCACGCATGTCGCGGCAAGCGAGCCGCACGTGCCGTTCTACGCGAGGGGAATTCTCTCGTCTGTGACTCTGATGGCCGACATCAACGTATCGATGGGGAGTGGATTGGGTATATGCACTTCCAACCAGATCCGCTGACGCCGCCCTGGACACGTGCGTCCGTGCCGGCCCTCCGGTCTCAGCCCTCCGGCGCGAGAAACACGCCGCGTGCTTCGCGCGGCTCGCAGCGCAGGTACTGCGGTGCCGGGGCGAGTGAGTCGCCCAGGGCGGCGGCGGCGTGCCACGGCCAGCGCGGGTCGTAGAGGATGCCGCGGGCGAGCGCGATGGCGTCGGCGTGGTTGTGGCGCAGGATCGATTCGGCCTGCGACGGATCGGTGATCAGACCCACCGCGATGACGGGCATTTTGACCTTGGCCTTGATCGCCGCCGCAAACGGCACCTGATAGCCCGGCTCCTGCGGGATCTTCTGGCGCGCATCGAGGCCGCCGCTGGAGACGTGCAGGAACTGGCAGCCGCGCATGTCCAGGATCTGGGCCAGGGTGCTGCTCTGCTCGATGTCCCAGCCACCATCGACCCAATCACTGGCCGAGATGCGCACGCCCACACTGATGCGGTCGGAAACCGCTTCGCGCACGGCGTCGAACACACGCACGAGCAGGCGCATGCGGTTTTCCAGCGAACCGCCGTACGGGTCCTGGCGCTTGTTGCTCAGGGGCGACAGGAACTGGTGCAGCAGGTAGCCGTGCGCGGCATGCAGCTCGATCAGATCCAGCCCGGCGCGCTCGGCGCGGCGCGCGGCGGTGGCGAAGGCCTCGACCACGGCATCGATGCCGGCCTCGTCCAGCGCCTCGGGCACGGGGCCATTGGCCGCGAACGGGAGCGCGGACGGGGCGTGGGTGGTCCAGGCGCGCGGGTCGCTGGCCGGCAGTGCGCCGCCGCCGTCCCACGGCCGCGCCGAGGACGCCTTGCGCCCGGCGTGGGCGAGCTGCACGCCCAGCGGCATCGGCGACCAGCGCTTCACCGCATCAATCACCTTCGTGAGCGCGGCCTCGGTGGCGTCGTCCCACAGGCCCAGGTCGGCCCAGCTGATGCGGCCCTCGGGCAGCACGGCGGTGGCTTCCAGGATCAACAGGCCGGCCCCGGACTGCGACAGCTGGCCCAGGTGGATCTGGTGCCAGTCGTTGGCCAGGCCATCGGTGGAGGAGTACTGGCACATCGGCGCGATGACGATGCGGTTGGACAGCGACAGCGGGCCAAAAGAGACGGGAGAGAAGAGCTGACTCAAGGGGGACTCGGGGGAGGAAGAATGAAACCGGGGCGTTATTGCACTCCGATGTGGGCGTGCAGGCAACCTTGTGTGTGGAACGGTGTGGCCAGCGGGGCAGAGCCCCGCTCTACGAGGCGGGCCGTGCGCTTCAGGCCGATGCGTTCGCCGGCAGCAGGAATGAGAGGGCGGCCGCGCAGCGCTGCTCCACCTTGAGGGTGAGCAGGTCGTCTGCACGGGTGCGGCCCAGGTTCAGCGCGGCCACCGGCAGGCCCGCGTTGGCGGCGGCCTGCACGAACCGGAAGCCGGAGTAGACCATCAGCGACGAACCCACCACCAGAACGGCGTCGGCCTGCTGCAGGTGGGCGTGCACGGCGGCCACGCGCTCGCGGGGCACGCTCTCGCCGAAGAACACCACGTCGGGCTTGAGGAGGCCGCCACACTGCGCGCAGGCAGGTACCTGGAAGGTGTCGAACGCCACGCCCTCCAGATCGGCGTCGCCGTCCGGGGCCTGCGCTGCGTCCAGGTGCTGCCAGTCGGGGTTGTGTGCCAGCAGGATGTACTGGAACGCCTCGCGCGGAATGCGCGCCTCGCAGCCCATGCAGCGCACCTGGTCCAGCCGGCCGTGCAGGTCGATGACGCCCACGCTGCCGGCGCGCTGGTGCAGCCGGTCCACGTTCTGGGTCAGCAGCACCTCCACCTGCCCGCGCGCCTCCAGCGCCGCCAGCGCGGTGTGGGTGCCGTTGGGCTGGGCCTGGCCGAAGCGGGGCCATCCCGCCAGGCTGCGCGCCCAGTAACGCTGGCGGGTGGACAGCTCACCCATGAAGGCCTGGAAGGTCACCGGCGGGGTGCGCTTCCACTGGCCATCGGCATCGCGGTAGTCGGGGATGCCCGAGTCGGTGCTGCAGCCGGCGCCGGTAAGCACGAACAGGCGCCGGGCGCGGTCGATGAAATCGGCGAGTGCGGGGGTCATGGCGATCAGATGGGGGCGCTGCCGGGCCAGCGCAATTGCCCTCAGGGCCCGGGAATGGGCTCGGGCAGTGCCGGCACGGCGACCGGCTGGCCGGCGTCGTCCAGGGCGATCATCACGAAGTGGCCACGCGTGCAGAGTTTGCGCTCGCCGTTGTGCAGGTCTTCGGCGATCAGCTCCACTTCCACCTTCATCGAGCTGCGGCCCACCTCGACGATGCGGCCGACGGTCTCCACCATCTGTCCGATGCGGATGGGCAACTTGAAGTCGACCTGATCCGAGCGGGCGGTGACCACGGTGCGGCGCGAATAGCGCGCGGCGGCAAGGAAGGCGGCCTTGTCCATCCACGCCAGTGCCTGGCCACCGAACAGGGTGCCCATGTGGTTGGTGTGGTTGGGGAAGACGATCTCGGCCATGCGGACTTCGATGGGCGGGACGGTGTCGGGGGAAGCGGTCATGGGGGCGGCCGGTACATGTGGGGTCGCGCGGATGATACGGCAGGCGCAGTGAGCGGGTGGCGGGTACCGCCAAACAGACAGCCCCGGCCAGGCCGGGGCTGTCTGCTTCACGCACGGCAGCGTGGGATCAGAACGACATGTCGAAGGCGACTTCGCCCTTCACGCCAACCTGGTAGGCCGAGGAACGGCGCTCGAAGAAGTTGGTCAGTTCCTGCACGTCCTGCAGTTCCATGAAGCTCAGCGGGTTGCGCACGTTGTACTTCTTTTCCATGCCCAGGCGGTGGAAGTGGTTGTCGGCGCAGTGCTGCAGGTACTGGCGCATGTCGCGGGTGGAAATGCCCGCCACGCCGCCGGAGAGCACGTCTTCGGCGAACTGCACTTCGCATTCGATGGCTTCGGCGAGCATGTCATACACCTGCTGCTTCATCGCATCGTCGAACAGGTCCGGCTCTTCCTCGCGGATCACGTCCACGCATTCAAAGGCGAACTCCATGTGCGCGCTTTCGTCGCGGAACACCCAGTTGGTACCCGAGGCCAGGCCGTTGAGCAGGCCACGCGAACGGAAGTAGTACACGTAGGCGAATGCAGCAAAGAAGAACAGGCCTTCGATGCACGCCGCGAAGCAGATCTGGTTGAGCAGGAACTGGCGGCGCTCGTCACGGGTCTCGATGCGCTTGAGGTTCTGGATCGAGTCGATCCACTTGAAGCAGAAGTCGGCCTTCTTCTTGATCGAGTCGATGTTCTCCACGGCGTCGAACGCCTTGGCGCGTTCGTCCGGATCGGGCAGATAGTTGTCGAGCAGGGTCAGGTAGAACTGCACGTGCAGCGCTTCTTCGTACAGCTGGCGCGACAGGTACATGCGCGCTTCGGGCGCATTCAGGTGCTGATACAGGTTCAGCACCAGGTTGTTGGACACGATCGAATCGCCGGTGGCGAAGAACGCGACCAGGCGGTGGATCAGGTGGCGCTCGCCCGGCGACATCTTGCCATGCAGGTCGCTGATGTCGATCTGGAAGTTGATCTCTTCCACGGTCCAGGTGTTCTTGATCGCGTTGCGATACATGTCATAGAACTGCGGGTAGCGCATCGGGCGCAGAGTCAGTTCAAAACCGGGATCGAGCAGCATTTGACGGGGCTTGTCGGCCATGAGGGCAGTCCTTGTTTCGGTTGGCGGCGTCCCGGGGGACGCGTCGAAAGACCCGCGCGTGTGCGCGGCGGGCTTCCGGCACGGCAGGCGCCGGAGCGCCTGCGGTGACAGCGGTGTTGGTGGTGTCGATCAGGTTCCGTACCGACCAGCAGCCGGTACCGAGCCGTTGGAATGCCGGCCCTGCTGGGCCGGCACGCCCTTCTTACTGGCACGCCTCGCAGGCTTCCGGGTTCTCCAGCGAGCAGGCCACGGCGTCCACCGGGGTGTAGCTGCTGACAGTGGTCTTGGCGATCTTGGTGGCCGGACGCGAACGCAGGTAGTACGTGGTCTTGATGCCCTGCTTCCAGGCGTACATGTACATGGAGGACATCGCGCCGATGTTCGGGCTTTCCATGAACAGGTTGAGCGAGGCGGACTGGTCGATGAACGCGCCACGGTCGGCGGCCATGTCGATCAGCGAGCGCATCGGCAGTTCCCAGGCGGTGCGGTAGACGTGGCGCAGGGTTTCCGGAATCTGGGCGATGCCCTGGATGGAACCTTCGGCCAGCTTGATCGCATCGCGCATTTCCGGCGTCCAGTGACCCAGCTTCTTCAGCTCGTTGACCAGGTAACGGTTGACCTGCAGGAAGTCGCCGGACAGGGTCTCGCGCTTGAACAGGTTGGACACCTGCGGTTCCACGCACTCGTAGCAGCCGGCGATCGAGGCGATGGTCGCGGTCGGGGCGATGGCGATCATCAGCGAGTTGCGCAGGCCATGTTCCTTGATGCGCTCGCGCAGGGCATCCCAGCGCGCGCTGTCTTCGGGCACCACGTTCCAGGCGTCGAACTGCAGTTCGCCGCTGGCCGCACGGGTGTCGGCGAAGGACGGGTGCTTGCCGCGTTCCTGGGCCAGTTCGACCGAGGTTTCCAGTGCGTGGAAGTAGATCGTTTCGGCGATCTTCTTCGACAGCGCGCGGGCTTCGGCACTGTCAAAGGCCAGGCGCTTGCGGAAGAACACGTCCTGCAGGCCCATGCAGCCCAGGCCGACCGGACGCCAGCGCAGGTTGCCGCGGCGTGCCGATTCGATCGGATAGAAGTTCAGATCGATCACGCGGTCGAGCTGACGCACGGCCAGGCGCACGGTGTCGGCCAGCTTCTCGTAGTCGAACTCGCCGTGGGCATCGAAATGGTTGCCCAGGTTGATCGAGCCCAGGTTGCACACCGCGGTTTCTTCGGCCGAGGTGACTTCCAGGATTTCGGTGCACAGGTTGGACAGGTGGATCACGTTGCCCGGACGCAGGGTCTGGTTGCTGGCGCGGTTGCACTTGTCCTTGAAGGTCATCCAGCCGTTGCCGGTCTCGGCCAGGGTACGCATCATCCGCGAGTACAGCTTGCGCGCGGAAATGGTGCGGTTGGCCTTGCCCTGGGCTTCGGCCTGCAGGTAGGCCTGCTCGAAGGCTTCACCGAACAGGTCGGTGAACTCGGGCACCACGCGCGGATCGAACAGCGACCATTCCTGGTCGGCCTCGACGCGCTTCATGAACAGGTCCGGGATCCAGTTGGCCAGATTCAGGTTGTGCGCACGGCGCGATTCGTCGCCGGTGTTGTCGCGCAGCTCGAGGAAGTCCTCGATGTCGGCGTGCCAGGTTTCCAGGTACACGCAGGCCGCGCCCTTGCGCTTGCCGCCCTGGTTCACCGCAGCGACCGACGAATCCATCGTCTTGAGCCACGGCACGATGCCGTTGGAGTGGCCGTTGGTCGACTTGATCAGCGAACCGCGCGAACGCACGCGGGTGTAGCTGACGCCGATGCCGCCGGAGAACTTGGACAGCTGGGCGATGTCGCCGTACTTGGAGTAGATCGACTCCAGCGAATCCTTCGGCGAATCCAGCAGGAAGCACGAGGAGAGCTGCTCGTGGGTGGTGCCGGAGTTGAACAGGGTCGGGCTGGACGGCAGGTAGTCCAGGTTGCCCATGCGGCGGTACAGCGCCAGGGCTTCCGGCACGTCCTCGCTCAGTGCACTGGCGATGCGCAGGAAGAACTGCTGCGGGGTCTCGATCACCTTGCGGGTGTGCGGATGGCGCAGCAGGTAGCGGTCGTAGAGGGTACGCAGACCGAAGTAATCGAAGTTCAGGTCCAGCGAGATGTCGATCGCATCGTTGAGCTTGCGCGCATTGGTCTGCACGAAGTTCAGCAGGCGGTCGTTGATCAGACCCACTTCATGGCCACGGCCGACCGACTGGGAGAACGCGTAGATCTCCTGGCCGGACACTTCCTTGGCGATGAAATTGGCCAGCAGGCGCGCCGCCAGGCGACCGTATTCGGGTTCTTCACCGATCAGCAGCGCCGAGGTGCGGATGGACAGCTCGTCCAGCTCCTGGGTGGTGGCACCGTTGTACAGCCCCGAGATGGTGCGGGTGGCCACGCGCATCGGGTCGACAGCGTGCAGACCTTCGGCGGAACGCTGCACCGCACGCACGATCTTGTTCAGGTCCACCAGTTCGGTAGTGCCGTTGCGCTTGGTGACGCTCATGGCGTTGGCCGTGGGCGGCGAGGTCAGCAGGAACTGACTGTCCTGTTCGGTGGCTGCGCTGGTTTCGGTGCTCACGGCGGTTTCCTCTTGGCGTGATGTTGGGTGGCACAGGGACGCCTGCCGGGCAGGCGCCGGACCAGTGCGCTCGGTATCCGAGGGTGGAACAGCGGTGTCGCACGGGCCGCGACCACGCAGTCAGCCTGCGGGCGGTTCCCCTGCGTCACCGGTCATCTCCCCCCGGAGATGTGGCGCGACCGGTACCGCACGCTGTACTTCGTGCGGTTGTCGGCAGGTCCACGATGACGGCTGCGTTGCCGGCCACCGCTGAGGGCGGTACCGGCTGCGTGCTGGCTCGATCACCGCGCTTCCCTTTTGATCCGGCGACTTGGGGTCGCTGGAACCGACGGCCACAAGATAGTGGGGGTAATAGGGATCGTCAACGCCAAATGTAGTGAAAGTTGGCAATCCCTTACAGCGCAAGGTTCCGCTCCCGAACGCCGCTCCGGCGCCCCCGAGACCTGTCGAAACCGAGTGCGCAGTCAAGGCCGGAACAGTCATCCCGGACGCGACGCAGGGGCGCGGAAAACAGAACGACGGGCTCACGCGGACGTAACAAACCGGGGTTCGGGGGCCGGTCGCGGATGACTTCCGACCCGCGCCCGGTCGGTCCAACGGTGCCACGCTGGCCCCTCCCCCTCGGAGACTCACGCATGAGACTGGCCCTGACTGGATGTCTGCTGATGGCCCTGGGGGCGCCCGCCGCCGCCCACGCCGACGAACCCGGCAACGCGCCGGCCCTGTCCTCGCGGGAATGCGGGGTGAGCACGCCTTACGACGTGCTGGTGGACAGCGGCGGGATCTGGCTGCGCAACCGCGACCAGGTGCCGGCGGAGATCTTCTTCCACGACGGGGAGCTCAACATCGACCGCCAGCCGATCCCGGTCAACGCCGCCGACGCCCAGCGGCTGCGCCAGCTCGAATGGGGCACCCGGCAGCTGGTCCCGGCGGTGGCCGGGGTGGCCGGCGAGGCGGTGGACATCGCCTTCGATGCGTTCGGCGCCACGGTGGAGATCATGAGCGGGAGCCGCAGCAAGGCCCGCCAGGTGGCCCGCCTGCGCCAGGACGCCCACGACCACGTGGATCGCACCCTCGGCCGTGGCATCTGGGAGCAGGAGGCGTTCGGCGCGGGCTTCGAGCAGCGCGTGGAGCAGGCGGCCGAGTCGATGGCCGGGTCGCTGGCGCGCGGGATCATGTGGACGATGTTCACCGGCGGTGCCGGCCGCATGGAGGCCCGCGCGGCCAGAATGGAAGGCGAGCTGGAACGCAGCATGGAGATCCGCGCCAGGGCGCTGGAGGGCCACGCCCGTTCGCTGTGCACCCAGGTGCTGGCGCTGGACGATATCCAGCGCGCGCTGGAGGTGCGCTACCAGGGCAAGCCGCTGGCGATGATGGTGATGGACCGCGACCAGGACAATGCCCCGGAGGTGGCGCGGGAGCAGCCGCGCGGCGATGCGGTGGCCCTGCCCCGTCCCTGACGGCAGCGTGCCGCCCCGCCCGGCGGGGCGGGGCCGGTGACTAGGCGCGGTGCGCGGTGCCGAGGTACTCGGCGCTCTGCATCTCGATCAGCCGCGAGGCGGTGCGCTCGAACGCGCCCTGCAGGCGCACGCCCGAATACAGCGCCACCGGGGAATCGCTGGCGGTGCAGACCAGATTGACGTGGCGGTCGTACAGCTCGTCGATCAGATTGACGAAGCGGCGCGCGGCATCCTCGTTCAACGTGTCGAAGTGCGGGATGTCGCCCAGCAGCACGGTGTTGAACTCATGCGCGATCTCGATGTAGTCCGACGGCCCGCGCGGGCCTTCGCACAGCGCCGTGAAGTCGAACCAGACGATGCTCTTGCCACGCCCGCGCACCGGGATCTTGCGCGCTTCGATCTCGATGTTGCCCGGCTTGGCGGCCGTACCGCCGCTGAGCTCGGCCCAGCGGCCGGCCAGCCATGCATCGCTGCCGGCGTCGCGCGGGGACCGGTAGACCGGCGAGCGGGTCAGCGCGCGCATGCGGTAATCCTCGGTGCCTTCGGCGTACAGCTCCACGCAGTAGGTCTGCAGCAGCCCGATGGCCGGCATGAAGCTGTCGCGCTGCAGGCCGTTGAGATACAGGTTCTCCACCGCCGTGTTGGAGGTGGTCACCAAGGTCACGCCCTCGGCGAACAGGCGTTCGAGCAGGCGCGCCAGCAGCATCGCATCGCCGATGTCGGTGACGAAGAACTCGTCCAGCACCAGCACGCGCAGCCTGCTGCGCCATTCCTGGGCGATCTTCGCCAGCGGGTCGCTCTGGCCCTGGTGCTCACGCAGGCGCTCGTGGATGCCGCGCATGAAGCGGTGGAAATGGGTGCGGTACTTCTGTTCGATCGGCAGGCCGTCGTAGAACAGGTCCACCAGGAAGGTCTTGCCCCGCCCCACGCCGCCCCAGAAGTACAGCCCCTTGACCGGCTCGGGCCTCTTCCAGAACGCCGACAGCCGGTCCAGCCAGCCGTCCTGCGCGCTGTCCACCAGGGCGATGTGGATGCGGTCCAGCTCAACCAGGGCCGCATGCTGGGCCGGGTCGTCCTGCCATTCGCCGCGCGCCACGCCGTCGGCGTAGCGCTGGGTCGGGGTCATCGCGGTATCGCTCATGCCGTAACGGCGTCCGCGTTGGGCAGCCAGTGCTTGACGCCGTGGGTGATGGCCCCGCGCAGGTCGATCAGCTTGCGGTGGAAGAAGTGGCTGGTGTCGGGCATGCGTACCAGCTCATGCGGGGCACCGATGCCCTCCAGCCAGGTGTAGACGGCCTGCGGGTCGACGATCTCGTCTTCGTCGCCCTGGATCACCAGCCACTGCGACGGCGGCTGCACGCCCTCGAAATCCCAGCGGCCGGCGGGCGGGGCGATGGACACCAGCGCGGCCGGCTGCAGGTCGCCCGCCGCACGCAGCGACACAAACGCACCGAAGCTGAAACCGGCCAGCCACAGCGTGGCCTGCGGCTGCTGCGCACGCACCCAGGCCGCGACGGCCTTGAGATCGTCCTGCTCGCCGTTGCCGTGGTCGAACTCGCCGGCCGACTGGCCGACGCTGCGGAAATTGAAGCGCACCGTGGCGATGCCGAGATCGCGCAGCGCGCGTGCGGCCATCGTGACCACTTTGTTGTGCATGCTGCCACCCTCGGTGGACAGCGGGTGGCAGACGATCGCCACCACGGGCTGCACCACGACATCGGCGTCCGGCAGATCGACCACGACATCCAGCGGACCGACCGGGCCGTCCAGCGTCAGCGCAGCGCTTTCTTGGGGAAATGGGGGATTGTGCATGGCGTCATAATAGCGTCCCTCCGCGCGCTTCACCGCCGCTTCCACCGGGTCCGTCATGCACCATCTGGTTTTCAGCGTCCTCTGCAGCGTGCTGGTCTCGGTTCTGCTGAAGCTGGCACCGCGCCGGCAGCTGGACATGCCGCAGGTGGTGACGTGGAACTATCTGGTCGCCAGCGTGCTCAGCCTGCTGCTGTTGAATCCGTCACTGGCGTCGCTGCGCTCCACGCATGCGCCGTGGCTGGCGCTGCTCGGGTTGGCGGTGACTCTGCCGGCGATCTTCCTGGTGATGGCCCGTGCGGTCACCCGTGCCGGCATCGTGCGCAGCGACGTGGCCCAGCGCCTGTCGCTGCTGTTGTCCCTGCTGGCGGCCTTCCTGGTGTTCGGGGAAACGGCCAACGGCTGGAAGCTGGCCGGGCTGGCGCTGGGTCTGCTGGCGATTCTGGGCATCAGTGTGCGCCCGCGCGCCTTGGCCACCGAGGCCGGCGGCGGGCGCGCGTGGCCGTGGCTGCTCGGGGTGTGGGTGGGCTACGCGCTGGTGGATATCCTGCTCAAGCAGGTGGCACTGTCGGGGACACCGTCGATGGCCGCGCTGACCGTCTGCTTCGGGCTGGCCTTCGTGCTGATGCTGGGACTGCAGCTGTGGCGGCACGCCAGCGGGGCCGCGCCGCTGCACTGGCGCAACGTGGGCGCAGGCGCGCTGCTGGGCCTGCTCAACTTCGGCAACATCCTGTTCTACGTCCGCGCCCACCAGCACCTGCCGGACAGTCCGGCGGTGGTGTTTGCCGGGATGAACATCGGCGTGGTGGTGCTGGGCGCGCTGGTTGGCATCCTGGCGTTCGGCGAACGCACCAGCGTCTGGAACCGCATCGGCCTGGGGCTGGCGGTGGTGGCGATCGGGCTGATCGCCTGGGGGACCTGGTCGGTGTGAGGCAGGGTGCGGATTACCGGTCGAAACCGAGCAGCAGCGGGTCGTGGTCGGAGCTGCGCCACGGGCCGGATGCGTTGCGGTCGCGGTAACCGACGTCATCGGCTTCATCGGCGTTGATGTGCCATTCGGCGGCGCCGCGCAGGCGCTTGACCATGCCTGGGCTCAACAGCGCGTGGTCCAGCCGGCCGCTCATGCCGTTGTAGACGTAGCTGTAGGGGTGAGCGACCTTCGCCTCGGCGAAGGCGTCGTGCCAGCCGGCGGCGTGCAGGGTGCGGATCGGGTCTTCCATCGCATAGGCATTGAAGTCGCCCAGCAGTACCGCATCGGCGGTGCCGGCACCGGTCGGGTCGGTGCGCAGCCACTGGTCCAGACGCCGCGCGGAGTCCACGCGGGTGGCGTTCCAGCAGGCCTGGTCGTCCTTCTGGTCGGCATCGGCGCCGCTGGCTTCCGAGCAGCCCTTGGACTTGAAGTGGTTGGCCACGACCACGAACGGCGCGCCCTTGCCGGCGCGGAAGGCCTGCGCCATCGGCACCCGGCTGTGCGGTCCGAACGGGCCCTGCTCGAGCGTGGCCGGCCCACCGATCGGGGTGACCCGCGAAGCGCGGTAGATGATGCCGACCCGGATCGGGTTCTCGCCCGGGCCCTGCTTTGCATCGATGAAGCGCCAGTCGGCGCCGGCGCCACGATCGGCATTGAGGGCGTCGACCAGCTGGGCAATCGCCGACTGCGGGCCGTAACCGTCGTTCTCCAGCTCCATCAGCGCGGCCACGTCGGCGCCGAGCGCGTTGATGGTGGCGACCAGCTTGGTCTTCTGCGCCTGGTGTTCGGCCAGGGTGCGGGCGCCGCGCAGGGTCGGATAGCCGCCGCCCTGCCCGTCGCCGTTGAAGAAGTTCTCCAGATTGAACGCGGCAATGTGCAGCCTGCCGGCGACCACCGGGGCCGCCGGGCGTTCCAGCGCCGGCAGTGTCAGCGGGCGGGTGACCTGCAGGCGCGGGGTGCCCTTGTCGTCCACCCGCACGATGCCTTCCACATTGCGCAGGATCATGCCGGTGCGCAGGGTGGCGCCGGCCGGCAGGTAGCCCACCGGGCCCGGGTCGCGCGCACTGCTGCCGTCATCCAGCAGCAGGCGGCGGTGGCGGTTGTCGGCCACCACCTTGTCGTGGGCCGCGCTGCGCGGGGCGGCCACTTCGCTGGGCTGCCACAGGCGGCCGCCGAAAGCCACAGTGAGTTCGCCGAAACGCGCCAGTCCGTCGGTGCCGGCCAGGGTAAGCGGGGCGGCGATACGCACCTGCTGGCCGTCCAGCGCCTGCCAGTCGGCGGGCGCGGCGGTCAGGGTGACAGTGGCACGGGCGGCGGGGGCCGGCGACGCCGGCTGGACCTGCGGCTGGGCCTGGGCGAACGCGCACGCCGGCAGCGCCAGCGACAGGGCAAGGGCGAGGGAACGACGGCGCATCGACAGGCTTCTCCACAAAAGTGGTGCACAGACTACCGCCGAAATGTGACCCGTCCAGCGCTGTGCGGCGTATCGCCGGCTCCGGCAAAGCATCCGGGGCGGGGGAGCCTGGTTGCCGGCCGGCGGCCGGCACTACTTCAGGTTGGCGAGCATCCAGTCGACCGTGGCGTGGATCTGCTCTTCAGTCAGAGCCGGGTTGCCGCCCTTGGGCGGCATGATGCCGCCATCCGGACCGGTGTAGCCCTCCACGGCGTGCTTGTAGAGGGTGTCCTTGCCCTGAGCGATGCGCGCATCCCAATGGCTGTGGTCCAGGGTGGGGGCATTGCCCACGCCGTTGGTGTGGCAGGCCGTGCAGAGGTTGTCGAAGATCACCTTGCCGTCGGTGGTGCCGCCATAGGCGACCTGCGAGGCCGCCTTGGCCAGGGCGGCGGCTTTGGCCGCTGCCTGGGCGGCCGCACCGGTGCTGCCGGCATAGACGGCGCCGGCCGGGGCGATGCGCTGTTCGGTGCGCTTCACCGCCTGCGGCGAGATTTCAGGGGGAATGCTGGTGTGCAGATACGCTGCAAAGAGAATCAGGCCGAGCGTGATGGCCATCAGCAGCGCGATGACCATGGAGAAGCGTTTCAGGAACTCGAGGTCGTAATTCCGCACTCTCTATACCCCTGGCTGGTAGTCGTTGGACCACGGCTTGTCGGCCGAGTATGACCAGCGTCGGCGGCGCTCTGCAAGCCGCCCCCGGGTGTCGCATTGCAGCATCGGCGCGGCTCAGGCGCCGGCGGCGCGCAGGCAGAAACCGCAGATCGACGCGACCAGCGCGTTCTCGTCGCCGTGGGCATCGCGGCTGGGCGCGGTCGGCCCGACCAGCGCTTCGGTGAACGCCCCGACGATGCAGGCCGCGGCGACGGCGGTGTCCTGCGCGGGAAAGCTGCCGTCCTCGATGCCATCGGCAATGATGCGGCGGAACACGTCGCCGAACAGCCGGCGGCAGCGGATGCGTTCGGCTTCCACCTCCGGGTCTACCGGCTCGGCGATGAAGGCGTAGGCCAGACCGGGGCCGGCCAGCGCGCGGCGGACAAACGCGGTGATGGCGCGGCGCAGGCGCTCGGGGGCCGGCAACGGTTCGGCGGCGATCGCTTCGAAGATGCGCAGCTCGTGCGCCACTGCCGCCGTGAGCACCTCCACGAACAGCTCGGCCTTGGACGGGAAGTGCCGGTAGATCAGGCCCGTGGAAACGCCGGCCTCGGCCGCCACGGCGGTTACCGGGGCATTGCGGTAGCCGCCGGCCGCCACCAGCGCGCGGGTTGCCAGCAGGATCCGTTCACGGGCCCCGGCGAGGCGTTCTTCCATCAGGGCGGAGCGTTTGTAGGCCATTTGTTGATTCTATGTTCAATTTTTGAATTTGTGTTCACTTCTTGATCGAAGCGGGCTACGCTGCGCCCATACCCAGCCGTCTCGGAGCCGCCCTCATGCACGTCCCCACCATGAACTTCGATCTCGGCGAAGAGATCGACCTGCTGCGCCAGAGCGTGGCCCATTTTGCCTCTGCCGAGGTCGCGCCGCTGGCCGCCAAGGCCGATGAGGAGAACCTGTTCCCCAACGCGCTGTGGCGCAAGTTCGGCGAACAGGGCCTGCTCGGCCTGACCGTGGAGGAAGAATACGGCGGCAGCGGCATGGGCTACCTGGCCCACGGGGTGGCGATGGAAGAGATTTCGCGCGCCTCCGGCGGCATCGGCCTGTCCTACGGCGCGCACTCCAACCTGTGCGTGAACCAGCTGCGCAAGAACGGCACCGAAGAACAGAAGCGACGCTTCCTGCCCGGCCTGTGCAGCGGCGAGAAGGTGGGCGCGCTGGCGATGAGCGAACCGGGCGCGGGCTCGGACGTGGTGTCGATGAAGCTGCGCGCCGACAAGCGCGGCGACCACTACGTGCTCAACGGCAACAAGATGTGGATCACCAACGGCCCCGACGCCGACGTTCTGGTGGTCTATGCCAAGACCGATCTGGCCGCCGGTGCCAAGGGCATCACCGCGTTCCTGGTCGAAAAGGGCATGAAGGGCTTCTCCACCGCGCAGAAGCTGGACAAGCTCGGCATGCGCGGTTCCAACACCTGTGAACTGGTGTTCGAGGACTGCGAAGTGCCCGAGGCCAATGTGCTGGGGGCGGTCGGCGGTGGCGTCAAGGTGCTGATGTCCGGCCTGGACTTCGAGCGCGTGGTGCTCTCCGGTGGGCCGCTGGGCCTGATGGCCGCTGCGATGGACGTGGTGATGCCGTACGTGCACGAGCGCAAGCAGTTCGGCGAGGCGATCGGCACCTTCCAGCTGATCCAGGCCAAACTGGCCGACATGTATGTGGGCCTCAACGCCTGCCGTGCCTATGTGTACGCGGTGGCGCGCGCCTGCGACCAGGGCCGCACCACGCGCCAGGACGCGGCCGGTGCGATCCTGTACTCGGCCGAGAAAGCCACCTGGCTCACCGGCCAGGCAATCCAGATCCTCGGCGGCAACGGCTACATCAACGAGTACCCGACCGGCCGCCTGTGGCGCGATGCCAAGCTGTACGAAATCGGCGCCGGCACCTCGGAGATCCGCCGCATGCTGATCGGCCGCGAACTGTTCCAGCGCACGCTGTAAGGAAAGACACGCCATGACGGTACTGAGCACCCAGCTGCAACCGGGCAGCGAGACCTTTGAAGCCAACCGCGCTGCGTTGCAGGCGGTGGTGGACGACCTGCGTGCCACGCTGGCGCAGACGGCGCTGGGCGGCAGCGAAGCGGCGCGGCAGAAGCACACCGCGCGCGGCAAGCTGCTGGTGCGCGACCGCATTGATGCGCTGCTCGATCCGGGCAGCGCGTTCCTGGAGATCGCGCCGCTGGCCGCGCACGGCATGTATGGCGACCCGATCCCGAGCGCGGGCGTGGTCGCCGGCATCGGCCGCGTGTCCGGCGTGGAGTGCGTGATCGTGGCCAACGATGCCACCGTCAAGGGCGGCACGTACTACCCGATGACGGTCAAGAAGCACCTGCGCGCGCAGGAAGTGGCCGAGCAGAACCGCCTGCCGTGCATCTACCTGGTCGATTCCGGCGGCGCCTTCCTGCCGCTGCAGGACGAGGTGTTCCCGGACCGCGATCATTTCGGCCGCATCTTCTACAACCAGGCCAACCTCTCGGCGCAGGGCATTCCGCAGATCGCCTGCGTGATGGGGTCGTGCACCGCCGGTGGCGCCTACGTGCCGGCGATGAGCGATGAAACGGTGATCGTGCGCGAGCAGGGCACCATCTTCCTCGGCGGCCCCCCGCTGGTGAAGGCGGCGACCGGTGAAGTGGTGACGGCCGAAGAACTCGGTGGCGCAGACGTGCACACGCGCATCTCCGGGGTGGCCGACCACATGGCCGACAACGACCTGCAGGCGCTGGCCCGGGTCCGCGCGATCATCGCCCAGCTCAACTGGCGCAAACCCGAGCCGGCGCTGGCGATACAGGTGCCGGTGGAACCTCGGCATCCGGCCCACGAGCTGTACGGCGTCATCCCGGCCGACACCCGCAAGCCGTACGATGTGCGCGAAGTGATCATGCGCATCGTCGACGATTCGCGCTTCGATGAATTCAAGCCACGCTATGGCACCACGCTGGTCACCGGCTTCGCGCACCTGCACGGCTACCCGGTGGGCATCATCGCCAACAACGGCATCCTGTTCTCCGAGTCCGCGCTGAAGGGCGCGCACTTCATCGAGCTGTGCACCCAGCGCGGCATACCGCTGGTGTTCCTGCAGAACATCACCGGCTTCATGGTCGGCCGCAAGTACGAACACGGCGGCATCGCCAAGGACGGGGCCAAGCTGGTGATGGCCGTGGCCTGCGCCAAGGTGCCCAAGTTCACCGTGGTGATCGGCGGCTCGTTCGGCGCCGGCAACTATGGCATGTGCGGGCGCGCCTACTCGCCCAACTTCCTGTGGATGTGGCCGAACGCGCGCATCGGCGTGATGGGCGGCGAACAGGCCGCCAGCGTGCTGGCCACGGTCAAACGCGATGGCATCGAGGCCAAGGGCGGGCAGTGGTCGGCGGACGAGGAAGACCGTTTCAAGTCGCCTGTCCGCGAGCAGTTCGAGCAGCAGGGGCACCCCTACTACGCCAGCGCACGGTTGTGGGACGACGGCGTGATCGATCCGGCCGACACCCGGCGCGTGCTGGGCCTGGCACTGTCGGCCAGCCTCAACGCCCCGGCGCGGAAGACCGATTTCGGCGTGTTCCGCATGTAATGCACGGGCGGTGCCGCAGGGCGCCGCCGCCACTGGCCCGCGCAACGAGACCACCATGTTCACCAAGATCCTGATCGCCAACCGAGGCGAAATCGCCTGCCGCGTCATCGCCACCTGCCAGCGCCTGGGCATCGCCACCGTGGCGGTGTATTCCGACGCTGACCGCAACGCGCGCCATGTGCGCATGGCCGACGAGGCCATCGCGATCGGCCCGGCGCCGGCGCGTGAGAGCTACCTGCGCGGCGATGCCATCCTCGACGCCGCACGCCGCACCGGCGCGCAGGCAATCCATCCCGGTTATGGCTTCCTGTCCGAGAACGCCGACTTCGCCCAGGCCTGCGCCGAGGCCGGCATCGTGTTCATCGGCCCCTCCGCCGAGGCGATCCGCGCGATGGGCGACAAGAGCGCGGCCAAAGCGTTGATGCAGCAGGCCGGCGTGCCGCTCACCCCGGGCTACCACGGCGATGACCAGGCGCCGGAGTTCCTGCGCGGGCAGGCCGACGGCATCAGCTACCCGGTGCTGATCAAGGCCAGTGCCGGCGGCGGCGGCAAGGGCATGCGCCGCGTCGACAACAGCGCCGCCTTCGTTGAATCGCTGGCCAGCTGCCAGCGCGAGGCGCAGTCGGCGTTCGGCAACGCGCACGTGCTGGTGGAAAAATACGTCGAGCGACCGCGCCACATCGAGATCCAGGTGTTTGGCGACAGCCACGGCAATGTGGTGTACCTGTTCGAGCGCGACTGCTCGGTGCAGCGCCGCCATCAGAAGGTGCTGGAAGAGGCACCCGCGCCGGGCATGACCGCCGAACGGCGCGCCGCGATGGGCCAGGCAGCCGTGGATGCCGCGCGTGCGGTGAACTATGTCGGCGCTGGTACGGTGGAGTTCATCGCCGGTCCCGACGGCGATTTCTACTTCATGGAAATGAACACCCGCCTGCAGGTGGAGCATCCGGTCACCGAGTGCATTACCGGCACCGACCTGGTGGAGTGGCAGCTGCGCGTGGCCAGCGGCGAGCCGCTGCCGATGCGCCAGGACCAACTGCAGATCCGCGGCCATGCGCTGGAGGCACGCCTGTACGCCGAAGATGCCGACCGCGGCTTCCTGCCCTCCACCGGCACGCTGCGCCACCTGCGATTGCCAGCCGGCAGCGCGCACGTGCGCGTGGACGCCGGCGTCGAGCAGGGCGATGCGATCACCCCGTTCTACGACCCGATGATCGCCAAGCTGATCGTGTGGGACGTGGACCGCGATGCCGCGCTGCGTCGCATGCAGCAGGCGCTGGCCGAGTGCGAGGTGGTCGGAGTGACCACCAACGCCGCGTTCCTGCGTCGACTGGTGATGACCGGTTCCTTCGCGCAGGCCAGGCTGGATACCGCGCTGATCGAGCGCGAGCAGGCCGCGCTGGCACCCAACGAAGGCGACAGCGACCCGGCCCTGTGGGCGTTGGCCGGCCTCGCCGCCGTGGCCAGCAGCGAGGCGGCCAGCGTGGACCCGCGCGACCGCCATTCGCCGTGGCAGGCCCAGGATGGCTGGCGCCTTGGCGCACCTGCCGCACGCCGGCTGACGCTGGAACACCGCGGCACCCAGCGTGTGATCGGCGTGACCGGCCAGCACACCGCCTGGTCGGTGCAACTGGACGACGGTGCCGCCCTGCCCGTGCATGGCGGCCTGGAGGCCGGTGGCCTGCGCGTGCAGATCGGCGACCGGCTGCATCGCGCGCGCCTGGTCCGCGACGGCAACGAGCTGTATCTGTTCGGTGGCGACGGCGTGCAGCGCTTCACCGTGCACGACCCGGTCAGCGAGGCGGACCAGGCGGTTGTCGACGCGGGCAGCCTGCTCGCGCCGATGCCCGGCCGCATTGTCGCCACCTCGGTGGCGCCGGGCACGCGGGTCGCGCGTGGCGCGCCGCTGCTGGTGCTCGAAGCAATGAAGATGGAACACACCCTGCAGGCACCGGCCGACGGCGTCGTGCAGGGCTACCGGGTCAAGGCCGGCGACCAGGTCGGCGATGGCGCGGTGCTGGTGGATTTCGAGGCGGATTAGGCCCGACCGCGGGGAACGGCCATCGCGTCCCCGCGCTCAACCCGCGTCCGCGCCAGGCGTCTTCTCCCAGACGCGCTGGCCGGGATCGAATTCGGTCGTGGTCATCTGTGCCGCGCGCCAGCCGACGCCACAGATGGCCATCGGGCCTTCGGCCATCGGGTCGAGTCCGAGCAGGCGCTCGATCTCATGCTCGTTGATGGCCGCGGTAACAAACGCACCCAGCTTCTGCTGGGTCGCGCACAGCAGCAATTGCTGGGAAAGGTGCCCCACATCCAGCGTCACGGCGCGGTAGGCCTTGGCGTGGTTGCGGTACTTCCAGTAGGTACGCGGGTAGCGTGGTGCCAGCACCACCAGCACGTGCGCATCGGCAAACCAGTGCTGCCCGGCCAGCGCCGACAGCGCCACCTCACGCAGGCGGGTGTCATCGCCAGGCAACCGCGTCAGCGCGTGCGAGGCGGGATCGTAGTGATGGATGCCCGTCGCCAGCCCGGCGACGTTCTGCACGAGCAGGTAAGCCTCGGTGGGATGCAATCCACCGGCTGACGGCACGTTCTTCTTGAAGAAAATGCTGTCGGCCTGGAGGTCATAGCGGCCGGTGGCAGCGAAGACACGCTTGAGCAGACGCGCAAGCTCCTGCAGCGGCAACGCGTGGGCGGTATCGAAGTTGCGGCAGGTCGCACGCGACTGCAGCAGCGCGTCGAAGGCGTCTTCCTCCGGATGCGGAAGCAGCGTGGTGACGCCATCCCGTCGCGCCACCGCCGGTGGTGGTGGACCCAGGTTCCCGCGCAGGCCTGCGGCGGTCTGCATGCCGGCTGATTCGAGCGCGGCGGCGCTGTCCTGGCCCTGCCAGCGTCCCATCCAGTGGGCGATCGCGGCCGGTCCCCACCAGTGCATGCCGCGGAGCTGCTCATCGCGCGTGCGCAACGGATGCGCGCGGTCGCGGATGAACACCAGGCCTCCCTCGACCAGGATCCGCAGCACGTCGGCGTCGGCATCGGCAGGGGGCGCGCTCCAGCGTTGCGCGTCAAAGCGTCCCAGCAGCAGCACCGCAGACGCATCCAGCTCCAGCGGCGCATCCAGATGCGGTGCCAGCGCCAGCCATCGAAGGTGCGTATCCACGCCACTGCCGCCAAGCAGCACGCTCTGCAGCGAGAATGACACTTCGCACTGCGGCTCGAGATGCACGATTCCGCAACGCCGCATCGACCTGCCTGCTTCCATTTCCACGCCGTCCTCAGTGCTTCGCGGATCGCATCCGCCCTTCGTTGTCGGCATCCCTGCCGTATTCTTCAGCCCCACCCGCCCACGCGTGGGCATGCCACATTCAAGTCGCCCCTGCTCTGGCCGCTACCGATCGCAGGCTTGCCGGCCTTGCCTGGCGCCCTGCCCCGTCGCCACCACGCTTCTTCTGTCGAGACTGCCCGCATGTCGAGTGAAAAGACCCCCCTGAGCCCCGCCGATGCCATCAAGCTGCTGGACCTGCTGTCTAGCGATGCCGACTTCCGCGCCCGTTTCGCTGCCAGCCCTGCGCAGGCATTGAGCGAGATCGATGCATGCCTGGGCGAAGCGTCGGTGCTGTGCTGTCTCGACGGCACGCTGGCATCGCCTGCGGAGTTCGAGGCGGCTCGCGAGGCATTGCTGGACCACCTCACCCGGGTGACGATGTTCAACAACCCGCACTGCTTCGTCACCGGCGAGGTGGATGCCTCGCTCAAGCGCACGCCCTGACCAGGGATCAGCGAACGGCCGCGACAGCGGGGCAGCCCGCTGCCGGGCAACGCTGCACGGCCAGCCTGGCGTCGTGCACGTTCAGCGCCTGCATGGCGTAGGAGCCGGCGCTTTCGGCATACGCGCGGCCGCGATTGGCAAGCAGCCACTGCCGTTCCCGTTCCGCATCCTGCTCCGCGCCTTCGGCAAGATAGGCCCTGCGCAGCGCGCTGTGGACCTGGTACAGCTCGCTGCCGTCTTCCAGCGCCTTCAACCGCGCCACGGACTGTCCGGTCTTTCCGCGCCGCGCCAGTTCCACTGCATCCACGATGGACACCACCTGCGCCGCCCGGGCATCGCCGAGCTGGCGTGCCAGCGGCAGCAGCGTGGGCAGGTAGTGGGGCGCGACGCGATCCAGGCCGGCGCGTTGTGCGGCGTAGACGGCCACGGCGGCAAAGTACAGGCGCTGGCCGCGGTCATCGGTGTCGCTGCGCCCGGCCTGCCGCAGCAGCGGCTGCACCAGCCGGTGGAACTCGGCTTCGGTGGGAGGCTGCCCGGTCCCGCTGCGCACCGACAGGTCGATGACGCCAAACAGTTCGCACACCTGGACCGAGGTCCCGCAGTCGGCGGCCGCCTGCTGGGCCGAACGGCGTGCCGCATCGGTATTGCCCTGGTCCAGCGCCAGTGACGTGCGCTCCAGCCAGTTGCCCGGATCGTTCTTTTCCAGCTTTCCCAGCAGTCGGGTGGCGGCGGCAACGTCGCCGGACGCCGCCAGCGCGGCGACGCGCTGACGGGTCCCCTGCCCGCCACTGGAGACGGCCGCCTCGTTGAAGGTGCGCAGCGCCTGGCCGAATTTGTTCTGCGCCAGCTGGGTACGGCCAAGCAGGTCCACGGCCAGGCTGCGCAGGGGGTACTGCATGACATCGCCGTGGCGCACCGCCTGCTCGGCCACCGCGTAACGGCCCATGTCCAGCTCGGACAGACCGTAGTTGATGTGCGCGCCGTGATGGTCCGGGTAGAGATCGGCCAGCAGTTTCCACTTCTCTGCGGCTGCGGCCTGGCCCGGCTCGCTCAATTCCAGTTTCCACGCATCCAGGTACAGCGCCTCGCGCGCGGTGAGGCGGTCACGCAGCAGAACGGCCTTGGCCAGCAGCTCGCGCGCCGGGTCGCGCTGCCCGCGGCTGACCTGGATGCGCAACTGGGCCAGATAGGCGAAGGCGAACTCCGGGTCCAGCCGGGTCGCCTGCTCGAAATACGCCAGTGCCTGCGGCATGCGATGTTGACCGTAGGCCGCCAGCCCTTTGGCATAGGCGTTGAGCGCATCCAGATTGGCGGTGGCCACTTCCGGAAGCGGTGCCGAGGTACGGTCGATATCCTGGAGGGCTTCACCCAGACGGCCACGCAGGCTGGCAACCACATGATCGGTGGAGGCCAGCACCGATTCCAGCCCGCGGCCATCGGCATAGTCGGAGTAGACCGTCTCGCCGCTGGCCGGGTCGACCACTTCAACCGAGACGCGCAGCTTGCCGTGCACTTCCAGCACCGACGGCAGAATGATCGCGCGCGCGCCATCCCGTGCGGCCACCTCCAGTGCAAGACGCCGGTCGAGGCGGACATCGGGCGCACGCCGCATCCGGGTCAGCGTGTCGCGCACCTTCATGTCGCTGAGCACGTTGACGAAGCGCGACTGCTCCAGGCTGATCCGGAACGCCTGCTGCAGGCTGTCGTCGAGCAGGACATTGCCGGTGAGGTTGTTGACGTCCCCCACCACGACCCAGTCGCGCTCGGCAAACGCGATCGCCGGCTCCGGCCGCAGCAGCATCCAGCCGCCCACGGCCAGCGCCGCCACCAGCAGTGCTTCAGCAGCCAACGCGGGCGGCTGCCGCCACAGCGGAATGTCGCGGCGCGCCTTGGCGTTGCCGCGCGGCATGCGCAGCGGCGCGAAGCCGATCTCGCCCACCTCGAAGACCTCCTGGGTGGTCGGCACGCCCTTGAAGCGCCAGCGGCCGTGCGACTTCCACAACAGGCGCTCGCCGCGCTCGCCCAGTTCGCCGGTGACGCGATGGGTCAGCGATTCGGCCACCGCCGACAGCAGGATCTGGCCGGGGCGGGCCAGCGTCATCAGGCGCGCGGCCATCGGTTTGGCCAGGCCCTCGACCTCGAGCGACTTGGCCCCGACCTTGATCGCCTCGGGGCTGTTTTCCCAGGTCAGCACTTCGCCAACGTGAAGACCGGAACGGGCACGCAGCACGATGCCGCGTTCCTCGCCGATCTGCTGCAGGCCGCGCTGGTAATCCAGTGCGAAGCCGAGCGCATCGATGGCGCGTTCGAAGAGGAGGAACAGACCGTCGGAGCGGTCGATCTGATGGCCGTTCCACTGCTGCTGCAGGGTCAGCACCAGGCGGTCGTGCTGCTGGAACAACTCGGCCGCGGCGCTGTCGCCGATACGCTCGACCAGGATCAGCGAGTCGCACAGGTCGGTGAACAGCAGAGCCCGCAACTGCGGGGTCTGGGTCGACGTTCCGATGTCGCCATTCATGCCGCTCTCCCGATCAGGGCGTATCGGTCGCTGCACGCGACCAGTGCAACCGGTTGCCGCCCAGGCGCTTGGCCTGGTACAGGGCGCTGTCGGCGCGAGCGTACCACTCGCTCCAGTCGCTGTGGGCGTCCAGCAGGCCCACCCCGATGCTGACCGGGCAGACGTGCGGCATGCCGTGGGCGCGGCCCATCAGGCCGTGCACAGCACTGAGGATGAACTCGGCGGCGTGCTGCAGGACATCGGCGTCGGCCTGCCGCAACAGCAGGCAGAACTCGTCGCCACCCAGCCGGCAGGCCATGTCCTGCTCGGTGGCGACCGAGCGCAGGATGTTGGCCACGCTCTGCAGGACGCGGTCGCCGGCCTGATGGCCGTGTTCGTCATTGACCTGCTTGAAGCTGTCGCAGTCGATCAGCAGCAGGCCCTGCGGCGGGCCGTCGGCGTGGCTGCGGCATTCCTGCAGGTACAGTGCCAGACCGCGACGGTTGTGCAGGCCGGTCAGCTCGTCGGTGCGCACCAGTTCGCGGGTGTGGGTGAGCTGGTGGGTGGTGACATACAGGTTGTCCAGCGCGGTTTCCAGGTCGTGGTTGCGCCGGCGCAGCTGCCGGATCAGAACCTGTTCGTTGCTCACCACGCGCATGATGGTCCGCCGCAGGAAGTACGCCACCAGGCCCGGATCGCGGATGACCAGGCGCTGGAAATCGGCGTGGTCCAGTTCCAGCAGTACGCTGTCCTGCAGCGCGCGGGCGTCGGCGCTGCGCGGGTGGTCGCCGATGAGCAGCCCCAGTTCGCCGAAGAACTCATGCTGGCCCAGCGACTTGACCACCAGGTCTTCGCCGAAATCCAGTTCCACCGCGCCGCTCTCGATCACATACATGGTGTCGCCGGGCTGCCCGCGCAGGAACAGCAGGTCGCCGGCGGTCACCTTGCGCTGGCGGCCGAATTCGGCGAACAATGTGAATTCGTCAGGGCTCAAGACGGCATGGACGATCTCAGCCATCGCTGTCTGCGCGATGCCTGGCTCCTGTTCGCACACAATCGCCGCCGCAACCTTGCCGGTCATCCCGTGCACCCGCTTCCCAGCGTTCCCCCGGTGAGCAGAAGAGGATAGCACCGTTAAAAACTGTGCGCCTCATCCCATTTCGGAACCGGGGACGCCCATTTTTACCCGTCCCCTCCGCCTTCACGTTCAACGCCGTCTACAGGGCGTCCCGGCCAAGGGGCGGGTCCGGAGGGCAGGGTAGACGCATTGGGCAGCCGGAAGACCGATTGCGACAGCACCGGAGGTCTCCCCGGAGTACAACGCATCTGAAATCTCCGACGTCCGCGCGCGCCCTCATCCCCCGGCTGACAAGGCGTCCAGGCGCTTTCACCGGACGCGGCGGTCGGATGGGCCGGGGTTTTCCGATGGCTGTGACCGGGCCGCGTCCCTACGCTGGCGTCCCCCGGTTCACGGAATGTCGACGATATGGATATCTCGCACCGCTCGCTGGCGCCCACCCTTGGCGCTCCCTCCCAGCAGGCGCGCCTGATCCAGCTGCTCGGCCCGGCCTCCGGCCTGGTGGTGGAGCGCTTCGAGGGCCAGGAGGCGGTCTGCGGCAGCACCCGGTTCGAGATTGACTGCCTGTCCAC
>NZ_JBMWDO010000011.1:0-156490 GCF_049545475.1 Stenotrophomonas sp. NPDC077461 | reverse complement strand
AACGGCGTGGAAGACTACGACGGCATGGACGTCGGACCGGTCGAGATCTGACCGCCCGTCGGGGGGGGGCCCCCCCCCCCCCCCCCCCCCCCGGGGGGGGGGGGGGGGGGGGGGGGCGCCCCCCCCCCACCGCGCCCTTCACGGTCAGCCCGAAATCGCCAACCGCTCCTGGTGGTAGCGGCGCACGGCCGCAAACCAGAGCACAGCCGCCAGGCCAAATCCGGCCGCCAGGTACACGCCCCACATCTGCGCACTGATGCTTTCCTGGCGGATGATCTTGAGCAGCATCTGGTTCTGCGCCAGGAACGGCACGGCGAACTGCCACAGCTCGCTCTTCAGCGGGTACACCATCAACGCATAGCTGGGCAGCATCGGCAGCAGCATCAGCCAGGTCATGTGGCTCTGCGCTTCCTTCATGCTCTTGGCCGCTGCCGAGAGGAAGGTCAGCAGCGAGGTGCCGATGAACAGCATCGGCGTCATGATCAGCAGCATCTGCACCATCGGCAGAAAGCCCATGTTGAGCTGGCGCCCGGGCCCGGTGGTGGACAGTTGCGCGCTGAGCTTGAACGCGAGCAGCGTGAGCAGCAGCGAGGCCATGCCCACCGCGCAGGCGGCGGTGATCTTGCCGCTGACGATGGCGCTGCGCGATGCCGGCGTGGCCAGCAACGGCTCCAGCGACTGCCGCTCGCGCTCACCAGCGGTGGTGTCCATCACCAGGTAGGCACCGCCCAGGAATGACGTGATGATCAGCAGCAGCGGCAGCAGCACCGACAGCAGGAGACCACGCTTGGCTTCGACTGTGGCCATGTCTTGGGTGGCGATGTCCAGCGGTCGTGCGACCTGGGCATCGATACCACGGGCAAGCAGACGCAACGCGCCCACCTGCTGGCTGTACCCGCCCAATGCGGCTTCCAGCCGCGAGCTGGGAATGTCGGCACTGCGACGCGTGCTGTCCTTGACGATCTCCACCAGCGCCGGGCGGCCTTCCTGCCAGTCCTTGGCGAATCCGGGCGAGATGCGCAGGGCGACGTCGATCTTCTGGTCGCGGATGGCGGTGGTGAGGTCGTCCGGTGCGGCCACCGTGTTGAGTCCCTGGGACGCCAGGAATCGCACCAGATTCGGGGCATGTTCGGCACCGATCGTGGCGATCTCCAGCGGTTTGTCGATCTGCGATTTGACCCGGCTTTCGGCCAGTTTGCCCATGCCCAGGAACAGCAGCGGGTACAGCAGCGGTCCCAGCAGCAGGGTCAGCGCAAGCGTGCGACGGTCGCGCGAGAGGTCGCGCAGTTCCTTGCGCATCACGATCCACAACGTAGCAAACGAACTCATGCGTGCAACCCCTCTTCCGAACCGATCGCCTTGACGAAGGCATCTTCCAGGTTGGTTTCCCCGGTCTGTGCGCGCAGCTCATCGGCGCTGCCGGCCGCCATGACCGTCCCCTTGGCGATGATCACAATGTGATCGCAGAGCGCGGCCACCTCCTGCATGATGTGGCTGGAGAAGATCACGCAGCGGCCCTCTTCGCGCAGGCCGCGCAGGAATCCGCGCAGTGCCCGGGTGGTCATCACATCCAGCCCGTTGGTGGGTTCGTCGAGGATGACGTTGCGGGGGTCGTGTACCAGCGCGCGTGCGATGGCGGTCTTGGTGCGCTGGCCCTGCGAGAAACCGTCGGTCTGACGGTCCAGGATGTCTTCCATGTCCAGCGCCTGCGACAGCACCCTGGTACGGTCGCGGATCTGCGCGGCACTCATGCCGTGCAGCTGGCCGAAGTAGGCGATGTTCTCGCGGGCGGTCAGACGTTTGTAGACACCGCGCGCATCGGGCAGCACGCCCAGCTGGCGGCGCACGGCCACCGGGTCCTTGGCCGCATCGATGCCATCGACCATCACCCGGCCCTGGTCCGGCGTCATCAGCGTGTACAGCATGCGCATGGTGGTGGTCTTGCCGGCGCCGTTGGGGCCGAGCAGGCCGGTAATGCGGCCATCCGCGGCGTGGAAACCGACGTTCTCGACGGCCTTGATCAGCCCGGTCTTGGTCTTGAAGGCTTTGTGCAGGTTGTCGGCGACGATCATGGTTCCCATCCGTTGAACGAGGTGAAGGCCGGCACCGGGCTCAGGGTGTCCAGGCAGCTGGCGTCGAGTGCCTTGGCATCGGCGCTGTCCACGAACTGGCCGAGCAGGCGTGGCATGCAGCCGGCGTTGATGGTGCCGTGGCCCTGGCCCTTGGCGAGCAGGTGACGGCCGTTGGGCAGTTGCTTGAGCACCTGCTCGGCGTAGCGCGGCGGCGTGACCGGATCGAACTGGCCCGACAGCAGCAGCACCGGCAGCGACGAGGCGAAGGGCGCTGTGAAGTCCTTCGGGCGGGTGCCCACGTTCCACACCGGGCAGGCCGCGAAGAACATCCGCGACACCTCCGGGCCCAGCAGGCGATCGGCAGCCGCCGGTTCCTGGTAGCGGTCGGCGTCTTCGGCACAGATCACCGACCACTGCATGCCGCGGTTCATCTGCACGCCGAGGCTGCGCCCGGCCAGCCGGCTGAGCGACATCAGCGGCGCGTAGCGGCCATGCCCCGCCTCGTCCAGCACCACCGGCAGCAGCGATGACAGCTCGGGCATGTACGAGAAGGCGAAAGCCAGGCCGGTGACGGTGTCGGCGGTCAGCACGTCAGTCTTGACCTCGGCAGTGCCCGGATCGCGGTACTCCACCTCGACCGGCGCCTTGGCGAGGGTGGTCATAACGTTGCGCAGCTGGGTCCGGGTATCCACCGGGAAACGCCTGGCGCAGGCAGCGTCCTTGCGGCACTGGGCCGACTGCAGCGCGATGGCATCTTCGAAGGTATTGGCGAAGTCCCCGCCGACCACCAGGTCGTTGGGCGCCACGCCGTCGATCACCACGGTGCGGGTGTGCTGCGGGTAGCGCGCGGCGTAATGCTGCGCGACGCGGGTGCCGTAGGAACCACCGACCAGGTTGACCTTGTCCACGCCCAGCGCGGCGCGCACGGCGTCGAGATCGCCGATGGCCTCGGTGGTGGTGTAGAAGCGCGTGTCGGCACGGTCCTTCAGTGATGCGGCACAGCGCTGCGCGTAGTCGGCGATCAGGGCCGGCGTGGGCGCTGCCGTTTCGTCCAGCGGCAGCTCCTTGCCGTCCGCGCCCAGGCACGTCAGCGGGTTGGACTTGCCCGTGCCGCGCTGGTCGATCAGGAAGATGTCACGCTGCTTGCGTACCTCGCGCAGGGCCTGGTTGATCGGTGCGGCCACTTCGGTGGCGGCCTGGCCGGGGCCACCGGCGAGGAAGAACACCGGATCGGTCTTGCCGGCGCCCTGGTTGGCCACTTCCAGCCAGGCGATGTGCACGCCGATCCTGCGGCCGTCCGGTGCCGCCGGATTCTCCGGCACCTGCAACGTCGCGCACTGGGCTTCGACATTGGCACTGGCCTGCGCGCTGTTCAGCGTGCAGGGCTTGAACGCCAGCGTGCCGTAAGTACGGCTGGCGCCGGTGCCGCCCGACGCGCTTTCCGGTGCGGGCGCATTGCAGCCGGCGCACAAGGCCACGGCCAGCGCCCCGGCCAGCCTCAACTGTTTCCTGGACATCTTCCTTGCTTCCCCTTGTTGAAAGTCATGCCACCACGACGAACCCGCGCGGCGGATGTGACCCAACTTACACGGACGCCGCGCCGGCGGCGACGGCCACAGGGCATGCCTCCCCGTCGGCCCGGGCGCCAACGGCCCGGTCGCGGCCCTCGGCCTTGGCCTGGTAGAGCGCGGCGTCGGCGGCAGCCAGCAGCCCGGCCAGATCGCCCTGGCCGGGGTCGGCCGCCACCCCGATGCTGGCGGTGACCGGCACTGCCGTGCTGCCCACCGAGGCGGGCGCCGCCTGCAGCCGGTCGCGCAGGCGATTGGCCCACGCCAGCGCCTGCTGGGGGGTGGCATCGGGCAGCAGCAGCACGAACTCCTCGCCGCCGTAACGTCCCAGCAGATGCGGTCGGTCTGCCACGGCGGTGGCCAGCACACCGGCGACGTTGCGCAGGACCCGGTCGCCGGCCAGATGGCCCCAGCGGTCATTGACCTGTTTGAAGTGGTCCACATCCAGCAGCAGCAACGCCAGCGGCCGCTGCTGCTGCCGGCATGCCGCCTGCAGCGCGCTGCCATCGGCCAGCACCGCGCTGCGGTTGAGCAGACCGGTCAGCCCGTCGGTGCGCGCCAGCCGGCGCAGATCGACCAGCATCCGCTCGACCAGCAGCAGGACCAGCGCGAAACAGCGGGCCAACTCCAGCATCACGCCCGCGATGTAGGTCAGGAACATCGGCGAGCCGGTGCGCAGGATGTCCTCGCCCGCGTCGGGCGCCACCGGCAGGAACAGCCGGACCAGATACACCGCTCCTTCGGTGGCGAACACGGCCGCAGCCAGGCGGCAACTGGTGCGCTGGGCGTCGGGCGCGCGGCGCAGCAGCAGCCAGGCCATCCAGCCGTTGAGGAGCACGGCGAACAGGCTGAACACGTCCAGCCGGATGGCCAGGCTGGGGAACGGGATGAGGAAAACGGCGATGCCGGCCATGAACAGGGCGGCCAGGGCCAGCGGCTGCCAGAGCGGCAACCGGTAGTCGAGATGGCGGGCCACGCCGCACAGCATCAGCACGCCGGAAGCGGCGATGGTCGCGTTGCCGAGCAGGATCGCCGGCACCTGTGGCAGTTGGGCGCGCAGCCCCAACAAGGTAACGCTCACGGCCAGCAGCCACAGGCTCAGCGTCCACAGACGCAGCACCGGCTGGCCGCGCAGCACCACCAGCATCAGCGAAAACCCGATCGCGATGCCCACGCACAGCAGGTACCCGATGATGGCGACGGTAGGGAAATCCAGGGACATGCAGCCTCGCGCGCCAGAGCGGCGCGCGCATCTTAGCGTGAACCCGCTCGGACCCGGTGTTACTTGCTGCTGACGTACTTCTCGCGGCGTACCTGCGGGGTCGGCAGGCCGGCTTCCTTCAATGCCTCGAAAGTGGCATCAACCATGTCCGGGTTGCCGCACAGGTAGGCGATGTCGGTGGCCGGGTTGGGCGCGAACTCGGCCAGGTGCTGCTGGACATAGCCGTGGCGGACGTCCGGGTGCGGATGCTCCGGCAGCTCGCGCGACAGGCACGGCACGTAGCGGAAGCCGGGGTGCGCGGCGGCAAACGCGTAGAAGTCGTCGCTGTAGAGCAGCTCGGTCGGGGTCCGCGCGCCCTGCAGCAGCACCACCTCCACGCTGCGCTCGCGCATGGCGGTGGCCAGCAGGGGCAGCATCGAGCGGTACGGGGTGACCCCGGTGCCGGTGGCGATCAGCAGGTAGCGGGCGTTGTGGTCACCCGGCATCAGGCAGAACCGCCCGAACGGACCGCTGGCGGTGACATGGCCGCCGATGTCCAGGCCCTCGAAGAGGGCCGTGGCGGCCCCGCCGGGGACGAAACTGACGGCGATGTCGACCGCATCGCCGGCGCCCAGGGCATGGTCGTGGATGGTCGCCAGCGAATAGCTGCGCTTGGTGGCGGTGCCATCGGCGTACTCGAAGTGGACCTGGATGAACTGGCCGGGCTGGAAATCCAGCGGCTGGCCGTCATCACGCAGGAACTGGTAGTGGCCGACGGTGGGCGCCAGCATCCGCCGGTCGACCAATTTGAGAGGAAATTGAACAGGCACGTGTTCGGGACAGTGTGTAGCCGGGGCAAGCCCTCGGGGCCTTCTATAATAGCCGCTCCCCGCCCCTATCCAGCGCCGCCCCTGGGCGCGAAGGCAAGAGCTTGGCTTCCCAGAACACTCCCGCGTCCCCGACCGCCCCCGCCCTGCGGGTGCGCGACCTCCGCAAAACGTACGACAACGGCACCCAGGCGCTGAAAGGCGTTTCGCTGGACGTCGCCCCGGGCGACTTCTTCGCGCTGCTGGGCCCCAACGGCGCCGGCAAATCGACCCTGATCGGCATCATCAGCTCGCTGGTGAACCTCAGCGAAGGCCAGGTCGAGGTGTTCGGCAGCGATCTGGTGCGCGCGCGCAGCGCCACCATGCGGCTGATCGGCCTGGTTCCCCAGGAGATCAACTTCAACCTGTTCGAGAAGCCCTTCGACATCCTGGTGAACTACGCCGGTTTCTACGGCGTGGCCCGTGCCGAGGCCGAGAAGATGGCCGAGGAAGAGCTCAAGCGCGCCCACCTGTGGGAGAAGGCGCAGGTAATGAGCCGTACGCTGTCCGGCGGCATGAAGCGCCGGCTGATGATCGCCCGCGCGATGATGACGCGCCCGCGCCTGCTGATCCTGGATGAGCCGACCGCCGGCGTGGACATCGAGATCCGCCGCGACATGTGGCGTGTGCTCAAGGAGATCAATGCCGCCGGCACCACCATCATCCTCACCACGCACTACCTGGAAGAAGCCGAGCACCTGTGCCGCAACCTGGCCATCATCAACCACGGCCGGATCGTCACCCAGGGCCCGATGCGCGAGCTGCTCGCCAAGCTGGACGTGGAGGGCTTCCTGTTCGATATCGACGGCACGCTGCCCGCGCAGCTTCCGGTGATCGAGGGCGCCACCCTGATCGCCACCGACGGCCACACGCTGGACGTGGACATGCCGCGCGCAATGGACCTGAACCGGGTGTTTGAAGCGTTGAACGCCGCCGGTATCCGGGTGCGCTCGATGCGGACCAAGAGCAACCGCCTGGAGGAGCTGTTCGTGCGCCTCACCGGCAACCAGGAGAACGCAGCATGAGCAGCACCCCCACGCCCGTCCTGACCGACGGCCAGCGCAACCGCATCGCGCTGATGACCATCGTGCGCCGCGAAGTGGCGCGCATCCTGCGCATCTGGGGCCAGACCCTGGTGCCGCCGGCGATCACCATGACCCTGTACTTCCTGATCTTCGGCGGCCTGATCGGCTCGCGCGTGGGCGAGATGGGCGGCTACAGCTACATGCAGTTCATCGTGCCGGGCCTGGTGATGATGAGCGTGATCCAGAACAGCTACGGCAACATCAGCTCGTCATTCTTCGGTGCCAAGTTCGGCCGCCACGTGGAAGAACTGCTGGTCAGCCCGATGCCGAACTGGGTGATCCTGTGGGGCTACGTGTCCGGTGCGGTCCTGCGCGGCCTGATGGTCGGCATCATCGTGCTGATCATCGCCATGTTCTTCACCCCGGTGCGCATCCCGCATCCGCTGGTGACGCTGACCACCGTGCTGCTGGGTGCGACGATCTTCTCGCTGGCCGGCTTCATCAATGCCGTGTACGCCAAGAAGTTCGACGACGTGGCGATCGTGCCGACCTTCATCCTGACCCCGCTGACCTACCTGGGCGGCGTGTTCTACTCGGTGAAGCTGCTGCCGACGTGGGCCGAGGCGGCCACCCATGCCAACCCGATCTTCTACATGGTCAACGCCTTCCGCTATGGCCTGCTGGGCACCAGCGACGTACCGCTGTGGGTGGCCTACGCGCTGATGATCGGCTTCGTGGTGGTCCTGACCGCCCTGGCGCTGTGGCTGCTGCGTCGTGGCGTCGGCATGCGCAGTTGAGTAGCGCCGGCCGCTGGCCGGCTCCCCAAAAGAACAAGGAACAGTGACGATGCGCATTCTGGTGTTGGGCGCCGGTGGTACCGGCGGTTACTTCGGGGGCCGGCTGGCCCAGGCCGGGGTGGACGTGACCTTCCTGGTGCGCCCGGCGCGCGCGGCGCAGTTGGACCGCGACGGCCTGGTGATCCGCAGCCCGCTCGGCGATGCGGCGTTCCCGGTGCGGCACGTCACTGCCGAGGCGCTGCCCGCGCTGGCTGCGGCGCAGCCGTTCGATCTGGTGCTGCTCAGCTGCAAGGCCTACGACCTGGACAGTTCGATCGAGGCGATTGCACCGGCGATGTCCTCGCGTACCACGGTGCTGCCGATCCTCAACGGACTGCGCCACTACGCCGCGCTGGATGCCCGCTTCGGGCGCGATGCGGTGCTGGGCGGACTGTGCTTCATCAGCGCGACCAAGGCCGCCGATGGGGCGGTCGTGCACCTGGCACCCCCGGCCAAGCTCACGTTCGGCGAGCGCGACGGCACCGGCAGCAGCGCGCGCGTGCTCGCCCTCGCGGCCGCCTGCGTGCAGGCCAACGTGGATCACGTGGCCAGTGATGCCATCGGTCAGGAGCAGTGGATCAAGTACACGTTCCTGACCACGTTGGCGGCGTCCACCTGCCTGATGCGCGCCGATGTCGGCACGATCGTGGCCACCGATGATGGCGCCGCGATCGTGCGCGGCATGTACGACGAGTGCCTGGCCGTGGCCGACGCGGCCGGAGAGCCGATCCCGGACAAGGCCCGCGACGCAGCGCTGGGGGCCATCACCCAGGCCGGGTCGACGCTGAAGGCCTCGATGCTGCGTGATCTGGAGGCCGGCCAGCAGGTGGAGGCCGGGCAGATCGTGGGCGACATGCTCGCCCGCGCGCGCGCCGCCGGGCAGTTGGCACCGCTGCTGGCGGTGGCGTACGCGCACCTGCAGGCCTACCAGCGCCTGCGCGACGCCTGAGCATGTACACCGCCGGGCCGGCGCGCGTGCTGGTGCTGGGCATGGGCTACAGCGGGCGGCACCTGGCCGCCCTGCTGCAGGCCAAGGGCATCGCCTGCAGCGGCACCGCGCGCGACCCCGGCACGGCCCCCGATGACGGGCTGACGCGGTATCGGCTGGCCGACGGTGTCCCGGTCGATGAGGCGCTGCACGCGGCAATCCGGCGCGCGGACGCGATCGTATGCAGTGTGCCGCCGGCGGATGCGGGCGACCCGGCGCTGCGCGTGCTCGCCGATGCACTGCACGACAGTCCCGCGCTGCGCTGGGTGGGCTACCTGTCCTCGACGGCGGTCTACGCCGACCGCGACGGGGACTGGGTTGACGAACACACCTGTGCCGATGCGGACAACGACACCGCCGTCCGGCGATTGCGCGCCGAGCAGCAGTGGCGCGCGTTCGCACAGGCACGCGGCATCACCTCGGCGGTGTTCCGCCTGCCCGCCCTGTACGGCCGTGGGCGCAACGCACTGGTGCAGCTGGCACAGGGCAAGGCGCGGCACGTGGTACGGCCCGGGCTGGTATTCAACCGGCTGCATGTGGAGGATCTGGCCGGTGCGGTGCTGGCGGCGATGCAGCGGCCGCATGGCCACGCGCTGTATCTGCCCGCCGACGATGCACCGGCCCCGCCGCAGGACGTGCTCGCGCATGCCGCGCTGCTGAGTGGCTTGCCGCTGCCCGCCGCGCAGGCCTGGGATGACCCGGCCATCCCCGCCTCGCTGCGACGCTTCTATGCCAGCAATAAACGCATCGACAGCCGCGGCACACGCGCGGCCCTTCAGTGGCGCCCCCGCTTCGCGACCTACCGCGAGGGTCTGGCCGACGCCTGGGCAAACGGCGACGGCCACCGGTAGCTCACGGCCATTGCGCCTCAGGCCACGTCAGGCAACCGGAAGAACGCGCGCGTGGCCGCCGTCGCATGGGCGGCCGTGGTCTCTACCGCTTCGCCCCGATCACGCGCCAGCTCTTCGACAATGTGCGACAGGAACATCGGCTCGTTGCGACGGTCCTTGGGCATCGGCTTGAGCGAGCGCGGCAGCAGGTACGGCGCGTCGGTTTCGATCATCAGGCGGTTGGCCGGGATGTGCTTCACCAGCTCGCGCAGGTGGCCGCCACGACGTTCATCGCACAACCAGCCGGTGATGCCGATGTACCAGTCCTGGTCCAGGTAGTCGAACAGTTCCTGGCGCTCGCCGGTAAAGCAGTGCACCACCGCCGCGCCCAGTCGGCCGTCGAAGTTCTTCATCTGCGCCATGAAATCGGTGTGCGCATCGCGCTGGTGCAGAAACAGCGGCTTGCGCGCCCCATCGGCAGCGACCACGTCGGCAGCCAACTGCAACTGGCGCTCGAAGGCACGGTGCTGGGCCGGGCGCGGGGCGAAGTCACGGAAGTAATCCAGGCCGCACTCGCCCACCGCCACCACCTCGGCATGCGCATGCAGCGCGCGCATCTCCGCATCGCATTCGTCGGTGTACTCCACCGCGTGGTGCGGGTGTACGCCCGCGGTGGCATACAGGACGCCGGGATGCTGACGTGCCAGTTCCAGCGCCATCGGCGAGTGCTCGCGGCTGGCACCGGTGATCACCATCTGCACCACCCCGGCCTCGCGGGCGCGCGCCAGCACGGCGTCGCGGTCGCGGTCGAAGGAGTCGTGGGTGAGGTTGGCGCCGATATCGATCAGGTGCATGGGGCTGCTGCGGGACGGGAAACCCCGTCATTGTAGCGGCTTGCCCGGCGCGCTCACGTCTGCACCAGGTCGTGGCGCTCCCCGTGGGCGGGAAGGCTAGACGATAGGCACGGCAGGCACAGCAGCGCATGGCGGCACAGAGTGGCTCGGCGGTGCGCGCTCAGTCGGCCGGCGCGGGTGCCAGCAGAATCTCCGCCAATTCGCGCGACAGCCCCGCCAGCCGCACCTGGCCGCCATGCGGCTGCACCGTGATGAAGGGCGCGGCACCGCGAACGAAGCGGTCGTTGCCAGGCGTCGACGTCGGGCCAGCCGTACCCGGCAGCTGCAGATACCACACCTGCGCGCAGATGGCTTCCAGCACGGGCTCCGGTTCGGGATAGAGGCCACCGCGCCCGCTGACCTTCGCCGTGCGCAGCAGGGTCAGCAGATGGGCCAGAAGATCGCGGCGCCGCTCACCGGGCACGTCCAGGGCGTCGGCAAATGCCTCGGGCGCGGTGCTCATCGCCATCAGCGCGGCACTGGCGCGCGATGCCGGCACTACCGTGGCGTCCACGGACCGGCCCGCATCCACCTGCGCCTGCCAGAGGGCGTCACTGGCTGCGCTCAGGTAGGGCTGCATGTCCTGCGCGAAGCGCTGCTGCCAGACGTCGAACTGGCGCTGCGCGGCGGCCCGGTCCCATTCCGGCAGCGGACAGCGCGCGGGCCGGTCATGGCGCTCCCAGTGCGTTGGCAGGCCAAGCGAGGCGCAGGCCATGCACACCATCCCACCAGTTGCGTCCTGCACGAAACGCAGGTGGCGAGCGCTGTCGTTTCCGCAGCGGTCGGCGTCATCGAGCAGCAACTGGAATCCATCGGCCTGCCGGCACAAGGCCAGGAGATTCCTGCGGCGGTCCAGGGTGCTGCCTGTCAGCGCGTTGGTCATGATGTAGGCGACGTCGTCGCCCAGCTGCACGCTGGGATACACCGCCTCGCGCAGCGTGCCGTCGGCCACCGCGCGCCGGATCGCGGCGTCATCGCTCAACCCCGCCGGCAAATAGCGCGCCTGGATCTGGGCACGCACCAGCATGGCCCAGTGATTGCCATCATACGGCGCGTCCAGCGGAGCGCCGGCATCCACCGGTTCCGAGGCCATCGTCGTGAACGATGCGGCTGCACACCAGACCAGCACCCACAGCACGCGCGCAGCACCAGACATCCAGATCTACCGTGGTTCCAGGGCGGCACAGGGAACCACGCCGGCCGCGCGCTGGCAATGCGCAGCGTTGCGGACGCCGTATCCTACGCCGATGAGCACCCCGATTTTCCCGATTACCGCACTGCTGCCGCAGGTCCTGAACGAACTGGAGGCGCGCACGCGCCTGGTGCTGGAAGCGCCGCCCGGCGCGGGCAAGACCACCCAGGTGCCGCTGGCGCTGCTGGACGCGCCGTGGCTGCAGGGCCGGAAGATCATCATGCTCGAGCCGCGCCGGGTGGCCGCGCGCAGTGCCGCGCAGTTCATGGCGCGCCAGCGCGGCGAAGAGGTCGGTGGAACGGTGGGCTACCGCATCCGGTTCGAGAACAAGGTGTCCGCACGCACCCGGGTGGAGGTGGTCACCGAAGGCATCCTGACCCGCATGCTGCAGGACGATCCGATGCTGGAGGGGGTCGGCGCGGTGCTGTTCGACGAGTTTCATGAGCGCCACCTCGCCGCCGACCTCGGTCTGGCCCTGGCGCTGGATGTGCAGGCGCAGCTGCGTGAGGACCTGCGCATCGTCGTGATGTCGGCCACGCTGGATGGCGAGCGGCTGGCACAGTTCCTCGACGCGCCGCGCCTGAGCAGCGAGGGACGCAGCTACCCGGTGGCGATCAGCCATTTCCCCGCCCGCCGCGACGAGGCCCTGGAGGCGCAGGCCCGGCGCGCGGTGGAACAGGCGCTGGCCACCCACCCGGGCGACGTGCTGGTGTTCCTGCCCGGCCAACGCGAAATCACACGCACCCAGGCCGCGCTCGAACAGGTGCTGCCCGCCGATATCCAGGTGCTGCCCTTGCACGGCGAGCTGCCGGTGGAACAGCAGAGCCGCGTGCTGCAGCCCGATCCGCACGGTCAACGCCGCGTGGTGCTGGCGACCAATGTGGCCGAATCGTCGGTGACCCTCCCCGGCGTGCGCGTGGTGATCGACGCCGGTCTGGCGCGCGAACCGCGCTACGACCCCAACAGCGGCTTCGCGCGGCTGGACGTGGTCAGCATCGCGCAGGCGTCGGCCGATCAGCGCGCCGGCCGCGCCGGACGTGTGGCGGAGGGATGGGCCTGGCGGCTGTGGCCGCAGTCACAGCGATTGGACGCGCAGCGGCGACCGGAGATCGCCCAGGTCGAGCTGGCTTCACTGGCGCTGGAGCTGGCGGCCTGGGGCAGCGACGACCTTCGCTTCGTCGATACACCACCGGTCGGCGCGCTGGCCGCCGCGCGCGAGCTGCTGCAGCGGCTGGGCGCGATCAGCGACAGCGGCGCACTCACCGCGCCCGGCCGGCGCATGCTGGCGCTGGGCACGCATCCGCGCCTGGCAGCCATGCTGTTGGCCGCCGGCAACGGCGAGGAGCAGGCACTGGCCTGCGACCTGGCCGCGCTGGTGGAAGCGCGCGACCCGCTGCGCCAGGGCGGCGATGCACTGGCCGCACGCTGGCGTGCGCTGGCTGCCTTCCGCCAGGGGCGCGCACCGCACGACGCCAACCGCGGCGCGCTGGCCGCCATCGACGCGGCCGGCAAGCAATGGCGGCGGCGGCTGCGCTGCGACACATCGCCCCCCACCTCGGTCGAGGCACACCGCCTCGGCGATCTGCTGGCGCATGCATTCCCCGACCGCATCGCGGCGCGTCACCCGACCGATCCGCTGCGCTACCTGCTCGCCAACGGCCGCAGTGCCCGCCTGTTCGATCCCAGCGACCTGCGCGGCGAACCGTGGCTGGTAGCGGTGGAACTGCGCTACGAAGCGCGCGACGCGCTGCTGCTGCGTGCTGCGCCGGTCGATGAGAACCGCCTGCGCCGGGACTTCCCCGAGCGGTTCAGGCAGGAAGACGTGGTGCGCTGGGACGCCGAGAAGCGGGCACTGGTGGCCCGCCGCGAAACCCGCTTCGACCGCATCGTGCTCGACAGCCGTTCAGCCGGCCGCGTGGATCCGGCGCTGGCCGCGCAGGCCCTGACCGAGGCGGTGGCCGAACTCGGCCTGGCGGCGTTGCCGTGGACCGACGGCCTGCGCCAGTGGCAGGCACGCGTGCTGGGCCTGCGCAGCTGGATGCCGGCGCTGGAGCTGCCCGACGTGTCCGACGCCGCCCTGATGGCTACGTTGCCGCGCTGGCTGACGCCCGCCTTCGCGGGCCGGACCCGGCTGGACGCGCTGGACGAAGCCACCCTCGGCGAAGCCCTGAAGTCGGCACTGCCGTGGGCCCAGCGCCAGCTGGTTGATCGCCACGCGCCGGTGCGCATGTCCGTGCCATCGGGCATGGAGCGCGCGATCCACTACGCCGTCGACGCCGACGGCAGCACCCCACAGGCACCGGTGCTGGCGGTGAAACTGCAGGAGCTGTTCGGCCTGGCCGACACGCCGCGGATTGCCGACAACCGCGTCGCACTGACCCTGCACCTGCTGTCGCCCGGTGGCCGGCCGCTGCAGGTGACCCAGGACCTGCGCAACTTCTGGGCCACTACCTACGCAGAGGTGAAGAAGGAGATGAAAGGGCGCTACCCCAGGCATCCGTGGCCGGACGACCCGTGGACGGCCACCGCGACGCATCGGGCCAAACCGCGCGGCACGTGACGCCGGGCGTAACGCGCCGTGCGCATTCATGGCTGCCGGCTGACCGGCGCTCCGGGTGCGGCGACATCGCCGCACGCAAGCCGCTACAGTCGTGATCCGGTTGTGCGGAGCGGATAACACGCCCTACACGGCCCACGCGCGACACTGGACAGGAACCGAGGCAAAGGACCCCCCATGAGCAGATTGACCGTGATTACCGACCGCGCCCTCGAGCGCGCCCTGGACCTGGCAAGCAGTGCCGGCGACGGCCTCAAACATGCCGGTACCAACCTGCGCCACTTCGGTCCGCAGGCCACCGACTGGATCAAGACCGGCGCCGCACTGGGCGCGGTCAAGACCGGTAGCAGGGTGGCCGCGAAGGTGGTGCGCCGCAATCCGGCCGTAACCATCGCCGCCGCCGCCGTCGGTGTCGGCCTGCTGGGCTACGCGCTGTACCGCAAGCAGCAGAAGAAGAAGCTCGCCAACGGCGGCGTGGTCGACGGCCAGGCGCAGCGCATCAGCGCACGCAACCGCCGCAACGACACCGTGGTCGACGAGCACAGCGATATCGGCAGCGATGCCTGATCGCGCTGCGGCATCTGCGTGACATGGAAACCGCCGGCATTGCCGGCGGTTTTTTTCTGGATCCTCGCCCAGCGGATGTCAATCGATCCGCCGCCACTGCCCGGGTTGCAGGCCGTCCAGCGCGTGTGCGCCCATCGCCACCCGTACCAGCCGCAGCGTGGGCAGACCCACCGCAGCAGTCATCCGCCGCACCTGGCGGTTCCGCCCTTCGCGCAGGGTGATCGCCAGCCACGCATCGGGCACCGTTTTGCGGAACCGTACCGGCGGTGTGCGGGGCCACAGCGACGGCGGTGGTTCCAGGCGTTCCACGCCGGCCGGCAAGGTGGGCCCGTCGTTGAGCTGCACGCCCGCGCGCAGCGCCTGCAGCTGCGCATCGGTGGCGGTGCCTTCGACCTGCACCCAGTAGGTTTTGTCCGCCTTGTGGCGCGGATCGGTGAGGGCATGCGCCAGACCGCCATCGTCGGTGAGCAGCAGGAGGCCTTCGCTGTCGTAGTCCAGGCGACCGGCGGCATACACGTCCGGCGGCAGCCCGAATCCGGCCAGCGTCGCGCGCGGCGGCTGGCTGCGGTCGGTGAACTGGCACAGGACGTTGAACGGTTTGTTGAAGGCGATCAGCATGGCGGAGACGACAACGGGGGACGGAACATTGTCCCATCCCCCGGGGCCGTGCGACGCGCGGCCGCCCCGGCCCGTTACCTGGCGGGTTTGACGAAGCGAAGGGTCATGCGGTCGCTCTCGCCGATGGCCTGATACTTCGCATCGTCGGCGGCCTCATGGTTGTTGGACGGGGGCAGCGTCCACACCCCGTTGGGATGGTCCTTGGTGTCGCGCGGGTTGGCATTGATCTCGCTGCTGCCGGCCAGCGTGAAGCCGGCGGCCTCGGCCATCGCGATCACCTGCTTCTGCCCGACGTAGCCGCTCTTGTCATCGGCCGGCACATCGGCCGTGGCGCGGTGTTCAACCACGCCCAGCACGCCACCGGGCTTGAGCACGCTGTAGAAGCCCTTGAACATGCCTTCGGCCTGGTTCGCACTGCGCCAGTTGTGCACATTGCGGAAGGTGAGCACCACATCAGCCGAATCGGGCGCGCCGAACTGCGGCGCGGTCGGATCGTAGGCCACCACGCGGGTCTTGCCGTACAGCGCGGCGTTGGCGGCAAACTTCTTTTCCAGGCCATCACGGCTGCGCTGCTGGTAATCGCGGCCGCGGCCTTCGGCGACCGCCATCGGATCGACCACCGCCGCCACGTAAGTGCCGTTGTCGCGCAGCAGCGGGGCCAGGATCTCCGAGTACCAGCCGCCCCCCGGGGTGATCTCGATGACGGTCTTGCCCGGTGCCACGCCGAAGAACGACAGCGTCTGCGCCGGATGGCGCCACGGATCGCGCTTGACGTTGGCCGGGTCGCGCCAGCTTCCCTGCACAGCGGTCTGCACGGCGGGGGTGATCGCGATCTGCGCATTGGGGCCGGCTGGCTTGGTTGCCAGCGCCGGTGCGGACAGCAGCAGCGCGGACAGGGTGAACAGGCAGGCAGTGGTCAGCGAACGGGTTTTCATCGGCGGTTTCCTGGCGGCGGGTTGCGGCGAGACTAGCAGCCACGGCGCCCCAGGTGTTCACAAAACGTTAGTGCGATGCAGCACGACGGAACACTGTTTTGTGCCTGCTGCCGCAACGCGGTCATCGGCATCGACTTATCCTGTCGCTCTGGCTTTCAGAAGGATGACATCGCCCATGACTGCACTGCGGGACCTCGGCCGCTCCGGCCTCTCCGTCCACCCCATCGCCTTCGGCGGCAACGTGTTCGGCTGGAGCGCCGACGAGAAGACCTCATTCGATCTGCTGGACGCTTTCGTCGATGCCGGCTTCAATCTGGTTGATACCGCCGACGCTTACTCGGCGTGGGTGCCGGGCAATGCCGGCGGCGAATCGGAATCCATCCTCGGCCGTTGGTTCAAGCGCAGCGGCAAGCGCGATCAGGTGGTGCTGGCCACCAAGGTGGCCAAGTGGGCCGAGCGGCCGGGCCTGTCCGCGGACAACATCGCCGCGGCGGTGGAGGATTCGCTCCGTCGGCTGCAGACCGATGTGATCGATCTCTACCAGGCACACGAAGACGACCAATCCACGCCGCTGGAGACCACCCTGGCCGCGTTCGGCCGGCTGATCGACCAGGGCAAGGTGCGCGCCATCGGCGCCTCCAACTACAGCGCGTCGCGGCTGCGCGATGCGCTGGCCGTGTCGGCCGACTACGCGCTGCCGCGCTATGAAACGCTGCAGCCGGAGTACAACCTGTATGACCGGGGCGGCTATGAAGCCGAGCTGGAACCGCTGGTCCGCGAGCAGCAGATCGGCGTGATCAGCTATTACTCGCTGGCCAGTGGCTTTCTCAGCGGCAAGTACCGGCGTGCCGACGATGCGGCAAAGAGCAGCGCACGCGGCCGCAGCGTGGTCGACAGGTACCTCAATCCGCGTGGCCTGCGCATTCTCACCGCGCTGGACGACATCGCCGGCACGCACGGTGCCAGCCCATCGCAGGTGGCGCTTGCATGGCTGATCGCACGGCCGGGCATCACCGCGCCGATCGTCAGTGCCACCAGCGTCGAACAACTCAAGGACGTGCTGGCAGCCGCACAGGTGACGCTATCCGCGCAGGATATCGCGCAGCTCGACGCGGCCAGCGCCGAGGACTGAAGCGCGCCGTGGTGCCGTGACCAGACAGCCGCCGCGAGGCGGCTGTTTCTTTTTCCGACACGCGCCCGCAGTACCCGTGAATCTCCGGGTTAATAAAACAGGTTCAATAACCGCTTGCGCGCAGATTCAAACCCGGGTAATGTTCGCGCCCATCGCCGCAGCGTGCGGCATCCCATCCCTTCAACCGAGCCCGTCATGCACCGTTGTTTCCCCGCCATCGCCGACCGACTGCCAAGCGCGACCCACGCGCTGCGTCCGTGCGATGTCGCGGGCAAGGCACTGACGCTGGCCATCGACTGATCTTCCTGCACGGAGATCGGTCCCCGATCTCCGAGGCATGCCAACGCCCTCGGATGCTGCATCCGGGGGCGTTTTCGTTTGCGTTGGCATCGCTTCAACACAGGATCACCATGCCGTATTCCCCCATCGTCCACACCCGGGCAAGGACTGCCTGACCACACGGACGTGTTGCCGAGAGGCGCGAGAGCGCTGTGCCCTGGTGTGGGGCACGGGCGACGGGTGATTATGTGCATGACATATTGATATCGGCTTGTCCGATATTGATGCATCGGTTTGTTCGATTATCTCAACGGTGCAGGCTTTCGCCTGCCTGGTGCGCGCGACCGTGTCGTGGCGTATGCCGGGATGATCGACACCGGTGCGACATCGGCCTGCTGGTGCGGGCAGCGGCGAAGGCCGCGCAGGTCGGTTCGATTCCGGCATGTCATTGGATGGCTCATCGGTAGAGCCGCAGGTTCGCCCTGCGTGTTGCGGGTTCGAATCCCGCTCCAGACCCTTGCAATCGGGCGCAGGCCCACTCGGGATCCCCCGCCCTGTCGCGGCACCGCATTGCATCGCGGTGCCGCGGCCGGGCAACGCTTCCGCCGCCGGGCCAGCGCCCTGGACGCGCAACGACCCGACGCTCCGCCATGCCAACCGTGGTGGCGTGCGTCGCGGCACGACGCCGACAGCGCCCTGGCGCCGCGTCGCCGGCGTCGCGGGGCTCCCACCTTCTTCCGCCCCACGGGGCACCCCGCGCGTCGTGGCCGGTATCCGGGTGGCGGGCGGTCACCGCACCGGATGCCACCACCAGAGCCCACAGGAGAATGCCCATGTTCTGGACCAGGAAGGTCGTGATCGGCGAAAGCGAGCGCGGCCTGGTGTATCGCAACCGTCAGTTCGAGGCCGTGCTCGGCCCCGGTACCCACCGCTGGTTCGATCCGCGCGGCGAGCGTGAGGTCGTGCTGCACGACATCCGCACACCGCGCTACGCCGGCACCGATGCCGACCTGCTGATGGCCCGTCACGACGCGGATCTGCAGCAGTCGTTCGTGCTGGCCGACATCGGCCCGCGCGAAATCGGCCTGGTGTACGCCCAGGAGCGCCTGTGCGACGTGTTGCCGCCGGACGCACGCCAGCTTTACTGGCGTGGGCTGGTCCCGGTACGGGTGGAGACCGTGGCGCTGGAGACGGTACCGGTGGTGCCGGCGGACATCGTGCTGCGGCTGCGCCAGATCGGCCTGCTGTCGCGTTACACGGTGACTACCCATGTGCCGGAGCAGCACGCCGCGCTGGTGTTCATCGATGGCCAGCTGGCGCGTACGCTGGGCCCCGGCCCCGTGTCGTTCTGGAACCTGCAGAGCAGCGTGGTGGTGGATGTAGTGGATCTGCGCCTGCAGGCCGTCGAGGTGGGCGGCCAGGAGCTGCTGACGCGCGACAAGGTCTCGCTGCGCGTGAACCTGTCGGCCAGCACGCGTGTGGTCGACCCGGTGGCCGCACGGACCGGGGTAGCCAAGGTAGGCGAGCAGGTCTATCGCGAGCTGCAGTTCGCATTGCGCCAGGCTGTATCGGCGCGTTCGCTGGACGAGCTGCTGGCCGACAAGGCCGCACTGGACGCCGACATCCTGGTGCGCGTGCGTGCGCAGGTGGCGGGCCTGGGCACCGACGTGCTCGGCGTCGGCGTCAAGGACGTGATCCTGCCCGGCGACATGCGCGAGATCTTCAATGCCGTGGTGCAGGCCGAGAAGGAAGCGCAGGCCAATGTGGTACGCCGACGCGAGGAGGCCAACGCCACCCGTTCGCTGCTCAACACCGCCAGGCTGATCGAGGACAGCCCGGTACTGATGCGGCTCAAGGAGCTGGAGGCGCTGGAAAAGGTCACCGCCAAGATCGACAAGCTCACCGTGTTCGGCGGCCTGGATGGCGTGCTGAAGCAGCTGGTGACGATGAAGCCAAAGGAATGATCCATGAACATGCAACACACATTCGAGTATCTGCACGCCGAAGGCGGCACCACCCCGATCAAGGGCTGGGTACGCGGCGTACCGGTGGACGCATTGGCCCGCGAACAGCTGGCCAACATTGCCGCACTACCGTTCGTTGGCCCGTGGGTGGCGGTGATGCCCGACGTGCACGTGGGCAAGGGCGCCACGGTGGGGTCGGTGATCCCGACGCGCGGCGCGATCATCCCCGCTGCTGTCGGCGTGGACATCGGCTGCGGCATGGCGGCGGTGCGCACCACCCTGCGCGCCAAGGACCTGCCCGACAACCTGGCCCAGCTGCGCAGCAGCATCGAGCGCAGCGTGCCGGTCGGCAACGGCCGTGGCGGTGAACACCGCCGGTTGCCCGACAGTATCCGCACCCGGATCGAACGCTCCGGTCTGGTGACGCGGCTGGACGCGATCAAGCAGCGTCATCGGCGCATCCGCACCGACAAGCTGGAGAACCAGATCGGCACGCTGGGCGGCGGCAACCACTTCATCGAGATCTGCCTGGATGAAACCGGCGCGGTGTGGGTGATGCTGCATAGTGGCTCACGTGGCACCGGCAACCTGATCGGCACGTACTTCATCGAACAGGCGCGTGAGCAGCTGGCCCGGCGGGTGCTTGGCTTCCACCTGCCGGACCGGGACCTGGCGTTCTTCATGGAGGGCGAAGCGCTGTTCGACGACTACGTCGAGGCGGTATCGTGGGCGCAGGACTACGCCCGCGAGAACCGCGAGGCGATGATGGCGCGGGTGCTGGCCGAGATGCGCCACCGGTTGCCGACGTTCCAGCTGGAGGCGTTGGCGGTGAACTGTCACCACAACTACGTGCAGCGCGAGACCCACGGCGGCGAACCCCTGCTGATCACCCGCAAGGGCGCAGTAAGTGCACGTGCAGGTGAGCTGGGAATCATTCCCGGCAGCATGGGCGACTGCAGCTACATCGTGCGCGGCAAGGGCAACGCGGAGAGCTTCCACAGCTGCAGCCACGGTGCCGGACGCGTACTGAGCCGGACGGCCGCGCGGCAGCAGATCACGCTGGCGCAGCACCGCGAGGCGACCGCCCATGTGGAATGCCGCAAGGACGCGGCGGTCATCGACGAATCGCCGGCCGCCTACAAGTCGATCGAGGCGGTGATGGCAGCGCAGCGCGACCTGGTGGAGGTGGTGCACACCCTGCGCCAGGTGGTGTGCATCAAGGGATGACCGCGCTGTCCTCGGCCACCAGTGCGTGATGAAGGCTGATACCCGCGCGCACCCCTTCGGCATTGGCCAGGGTGATGTTGCCGACCACGGTGGCATCACCCGCCGCGTACACGCCGGGCACCGTGGTCTGCTTCTGCGCATCCACCCGTACCAGCACGCCGACGGGGCTCTCATCCAGCGCGCAGCCGAGCTGCTCGACCAGCGGTGAGCCCATGTGCTGACGGGCGGTCACGAACAGCGCGCGCAGATCGATGCGGCGGCCGTCGGCGAGCACGGCTGCGCTGAGCTGCGGGGCCTCGCCGTCCAGCCCCACGACCTGCGTATGCTCGACAGTAACGCCACGTCGCTGCAACCGGGCCGCGTCGTCCTCGTCCAGCGTCATGCCGTGCGCGAACAAGGTCACCTGGCCCCACTCGGCGAGCAGCCCGGCCATCGTGCTGGACATCGGATGCCCGCCCAGCAGGCCGATCGCCCCGCCGCCGATCTCGTAGCCGTGGCAGTACGGGCAATGCAGAACGCTGTGGCCCCAGCGCTCGGCCAGCCCGGGCAGTGCGGGCAGTTCGTCGCGGATACCGGTGGCCAGCAGCAGCTTGCGCGCAGCCCAGGTCTCGCCACCGGTGGTATGGACGGCGAAGCCATCGGCGGTGCGCGAGGCGCTGTCCACCGTGTCGCTGAGCCAGCGCACGGTCGGGTAGTCCAGCAGTTGCACCTTGGCCCGGCGCAGCAGCTCGCTGCCGGCGATGCCATCCAGGCCAAGCACACCGTGCGAGTGGGCGGCGAAGCGGTTGCGCGGCAGGCCGCCGTCGATCACCAGCACCTCGCGGCGGGCACGCGCGAGCATCAGCGCGGCGGACAGACCGGCAAAACTGCCACCGATGATCACGGCATCAAACGTCATGGGAACCTCCAGCAGCATGGTGGGCCAGGTGGCGGGCGAAGGCCGCGCCGAGGGTGTCCAGGGTGGTGGCGCGCAGGCGCGTTTCGAGCAGCGCCTGGGCTTGCCGGTAACTGTCGTCCAGCGCCGCGTTCACCACCTGCTGGACCGGGCAGCCGCGGCCGCCTTCACGCGCACCGGTGTGCAGCAGCGGGGGCGCGCCGACGGCGACATAGACGTCGTGCAGGGTGATGCTGGCCGGGTCGCACGCCAGTTGGCTGCCGCCGCCGTGACCGCGCACGTTGCTGACCAGCCCCCCCTTCTGCAGCGCCGCCAGCAGACGCCGGATCACCACGGGGTGGGTCGGCAGGCAGGTGGCGAGTTGTTCGGAGGTACGTGGGCCGTCCTGACCGACCAGGTGGGCCATCACGTGCAGGGCGTCGGAGAACTGGTTGCTGGATTTCATGTAACTACGATAGTTACATATTTGCGGGCTGTCCAGTGGCGCTGTTCCATTCATCACTTCGACAGAGACGTCACAAAGAATTCACATCCTTGAATGGAACGGTAAGCGTGACGGACCTCCCACTTCAGAAGGTCCCGACACGCTCCGATACCGCATCGCCCTTCCCTACTTCCTGACGTCCATGTCCATGTTGTCCGCCGCACCCGCGCGTGCCCTGAGCCTGCAGTTCAAGTTGCTGGGCGCACTGTCGCTTGGCCTGTTCATCGTTGTGGTGTGCGCCCTGGCCGGACTCGGCTCGGCCTGGTTGAACCTGTCCACCGAGGTACCCGCCGAGGTCGCCCGCAATGCACGCGCCGACACGCTGCAACGCGAGTTCCGCCTGCAGGTGCAGGAATGGAAGAACGTGCTGATCCGCGGCAGCGACGCGGCCCTGCGCGAACGCCATCTGGCCGCCTTCGATGCCCAAGGCCGCAAGGCACAGGCCCTGGCGCAGGCGCTGGCCGGCGCCGACGATGCGGACACCGCACGCCTGGCCGGCACGTTCCTGGCCCAGCACACCGCCCTGCAGCAGGCCTACCACGGCGCTCTGGAGGCGTTTGCCGCCAGCGGCTACAGCCCGCTGGACGGCGATGCGCTGGTGCGCGGCAAGGACCGCGCGCCCGGGGCCACCCTGGATGCGCTGGGTGAGCGCACCGCCGTGGTGGCCGAGCGCGCGGTGCAGGCGCGCTCGGAACAGGCCCGGCGCACGCTCGTGGTATGCGCGGCGCTGACCGCGCTGGCGGCACTGGTGTTGATGGGGATACTGGCGATCTGGCTGCGTCGTGCGGTGATCGCACCGGTGCTGGCGGTGGAAGCGGCCGCGCGTGCGGTGGCACGTGGCGATCTGGAGCACACCGTGCAGGTCCGCAGCGGCGATGAGATCGGCCGTCTTGGCCAGGCCATGAGCGCGGTCACCCGCACCCTGAAAGACGTGCTGGCCGCCCAGGCCACGATGGCCGCGCGCCATGACGCCGGCCAGATCAGCTATCGCATGGACGATGCCGCCTTCCCCGGCGGCTATGGGCAGATGGTGCGCGACGTCAACGCGCTGGTCGATGCGCATATCCGGGTCAAGCTGCGTGCGATCGAGATCATGGGGCGCTATGCCGTGGGCGACCTGGCGCTGGACATGGAACGGCTGCCCGGCGAAAAGGCGGTGATCACCCAGGCGCTGGACACGGCCAAGGCCAATCTCGGCGCGATCAACGCCGAGATCAAGCGCCTGGCCCGCGCGGCGGCGGCGGGCGACTTCAGCCAACGCGGTGATGAAGCGCGCTATGCGCACGATTTCCGCGAGATGGTGGCCGGCCTCAACCAGCTGATGCAGACCACCGAACAGGATCTGGGCCAGGTGTCGGCGGTGCTGCAGGCGATCGCGCGCGGCGATCTTGGCGCCCGCATGCAGGGCGACTTCCACGGGGTGTTCGCACGCATGCGCGACGACGTGGCGCGCACCAGTGGCCAGCTCACCGGCATCGTCGGCGACATCAAGCAGGCCGCACAGGCGATCCAGACCGCAGCCAGTGAGATCGCCGCCGGCAACAGCGATCTGTCGCAGCGCACCGAACAGCAGGCCGCGAACCTGGAGGAAACCGCCGCGTCGATGGAAGAGCTGACCTCGACCGTGCGCCAGAACGCCGAGCACGCCCGCCAGGCCAACCAGCTCGCCATCGGTGCACACGCAGTGGCCACGCAGGGCGGTGAGGTGGTCGGGCAGGTGGTACTCACGATGGGGGCCATCGAAGCCTCGTCGCGCCGCATCGCCGACATCATCAGCGTCATTGACGGGATCGCCTTCCAGACCAACATCCTGGCGCTCAATGCCGCCGTCGAAGCCGCGCGCGCCGGCGACCAGGGCCGCGGCTTTGCGGTGGTGGCCAGCGAAGTGCGCACGCTGGCGCAACGGTCGGCCGCCGCCGCCAAGGAGATCAAGGGTCTGATCGATGCCTCCGTCGGGGACGTGGCGACCGGAGCCGCCCTGGTGCGCCAGGCGGGCCAGACCATGCAGGAGATCGTGGGCGGCGTGCAACGGGTGACCGACATCATGGCCGAGATTTCCGCGGCCTCGCAGGAGCAGTCGGCCGGCATCGAGCAGGTCAACCAGACCGTGGTGCACATGGACGAAGCGACGCAGCAGAACGCAGCCCTGGTGGAGGAAGCGTCGGCGGCCGCACGCAGCATGGAAGAGCAGGCAATCGTGCTGAACGCGGCGGTGGACGTGTTCGTGCTGGACACCCGACGGGCGGCCGGCCCGGGCGTGCCGCAGGCGGCGTAACGGGTGGCGCGTGCCGGCCCGCGGCCGGCACTACACGTAGGGGGGGCCGACCATCGCGGCGGCGAGGTGGTCGAGGAAGGAGCTGATCCGCGCCGACACGGCGGTGTTGCGGTAGTACACCGCGTGGATGGGCTGGCGCACCTCCACCGTGAGCGTGGGCAGCACCTGCACCAGCGTCCCGTCCGCACGGTCGCGATGGGTCATGAAGTCGGACAGGCAGACGATGCCCACGCCTTCCAGCGCCAGCCGGCGCAGGGTTTCGCCACTGGATACCGCCACTGCCGGCCTTACATGCAGCAGCGCGTCGGTATCGCCCGGCAACGGCCAATGGTTGAGCGAATCCGGTTCGTTGAAGCCCAGCAGCGTGTGCGCCTGCAGGTCGGCCACGCGGGCCGGTGTGCCGTGCTGCTGCAGGTACGCCGGGCTGGCCAGCACCCGCAACCGGCTGTGCGCCAGCGGACGCGCATGCAGCGTGGAATCGGCCAGCGGTCCGATCCGTAGGGCGACATCGGTGCGGCGTTCCAGCAGGTCGATGTAGCGTTCGCTGCTGTTGAGTTCCAGTGCCACCTCCGGGTAGCGCGCGCGATAGCTGGCAACCAGCGGGGCGATCACGTGCAGCACGAAGGGCATCGCCGCATCCACCCGCAACCGCCCGGCCGGCCGCTCGCGGCGCGCGGCGATCTGCTCTTCGGCCGCCTCCACCGAGGCGACGATGGCGCGGGCCTGGGCCAGGAACGCCTCGCCTTCCTCGGTGAGCTGCAGGCGGCGGGTGGTCCGGGTCAGCAGGGTGGTACCGAGCTTCTCTTCCAACCGTCCCAGCGCGCGGCTGACCCCGGAGGGCGTCTGCGCCAGCTGTTCGGCCGCGGCGGTGATCGAACCGCTGTCGATCACCGCGATGAAGGCCTGCATTTCGTCGAGGGTGGTTTTCATCGGACGGGCACTCAACGGACGAGGCCCATTATTGACCATGAGGCAATAGTCATTGGCGTGAAGACCGCTTTTTCGGCACGAGTGCGGCGCGCAGACTGCGCAGCCTCTCTTCCCACCGGTAATCGACCATGTCCCGTGGCATCCCCCTCGCCCTGCTGGCGCTTACGCTTGGCGCGTATGCCATCGGCACCACCGAATTCGTCATCGTCGGGCTGATCCCGACCATCGCCGCCGACCTCGGCGTCTCCCTGCCCTCGGCCGGCCTGCTGGTCTCCCTGTACGCCCTGGGCGTGGCGATTGGCGCCCCGGTGCTGACCGCACTCACCGGCCGGGTGCCGCGCAAAACCCTGCTGGTGGCGCTGATGGTGCTGTTCACCCTGGGCAATGTGATCGCCTGGATGGCGCCCGGCTATGGGTCGCTGATCGTGGCGCGCGTGCTCACCGGCCTGGCCCACGGCGTGTTCTTCTCGATCGGCTCGATCATCGCCACGTCGGTGGTGCCCAAGGAAAAGGCCGCCAGTGCGATCGCGATCATGTTCACCGGCCTCACCGTCGCCCTGGTCACCGGCGTGCCGCTGGGCACCTTCATCGGCCAGCATCTGGGTTGGCGCGCCACCTTCCTGGCCGTGGCGGCGCTGGGCGTGATCGCCCTGATCGGCAGCCTGCTGTTCGTGCCGCGCAACCTGCAGCGCAGCGCACCGGCCACGTTCGGCCAGCAGCTGTCGGTGCTGGCCCAGCCGCGCCTGCTGCTGGTGTATGCGATCACCGCGCTGGGCTACGGCGGCACCTTCCTGTCGTTCACGTACCTGGCCTCGATCCTGCAGGACGTCACCGGCTTCTCGGCCAATGCGGTCAGCGGCGTGCTGCTGGTGTACGGCGTGTCGGTGGCGATCGGCAACCTGTGGGGCGGCCGCCTGGCCGACCGCCGCGGGCCGATTCCGGCGCTGAAGCTGATCTTCGCTCTGCTGGCCGCCGTGCTGTTCATGCTGACCTTCACCGCCTACAACACCTGGCTGGTGCTGCTGACCGTGCTGGCGCTGGGTGCGGTGGCTTTCGGCAACGTGCCGGGGCTGCAGGTGTACGTGGTCAAGCAGGCGCAGCGCTTCGCCCCCCAGGCGGCTGACGTCGCCTCGGGCCTGAACATCGCCGCCTTCAACGTCGGTATCGCGCTCGGTGCCTCGCTGGGCGGCCTGGTGGTCGATCACATCGGCCTCATGCACACCCCGTGGCTGGGTGCGCTGGTGGTGATGGGTGCCTTCGGGCTGACCGCGCTGAGCGGCCGGCTGGACCGCCGCGACGGTGTCGCCGACCGTGCCGACGGCATCGCCGTCACCGCACATTGATCGCTCGCGCAGCGGACCTGCCGTCTGCTGCGCATCATTCAACGGTGCACGGCGTAGCCTGCATCGCATCCGCACGAAGGAGTTTCCATGAGCATTCCCGCATTCGGCCTCGGCACGTTCCGCCTGAAGGGCCAGACCGTCATCGACTCGGTCCGCAACGCGCTCGACGTGGGCTACCGCGCCATCGATACCGCGCAGATCTACGACAACGAAGCCGAGGTGGGCCAGGCCATCGCCGACGCCGGCCTGGCCCGCGACGAGCTGTTCCTCACCACCAAGATCTGGATCGCCAACGTCGCCCACGACACCTTGCTGGAAAGCCTGCGCGAAAGCCTGCGCAAGCTGCGCACCGACCACGTCGAGCTGACGCTGATCCATTGGCCCTCGCCCAAGGACGCCGTGCCGATGGCCGAGTACCTGGGCGCGCTGGCCGAGGCGAAGGCGCTGGGCCTGACCCGGCAGATCGGCATCTCCAACTTCACCATCGCGCAGACCCGCCAGGCGATCGGGATTCTCGGTGCCGACGCCATCGCCACCAACCAGATCGAAGTGCATCCCTACCTGCAGAACCGCGCGTTGATCGCGTTCCTGAAGGATCAGGGGATCCATGTCACCGCCTACATGAGCCTGGCCTACGGCGAGGTGCTGAAGGACCCGGTGATCCAGGCCATCGCCGACCGCCACCAGGCCACCCCGGCCCAGGTCGCGCTGGCCTGGGCACTGCAGCAGGGCTACGCGGTGATCCCCTCCTCCACCAGGCGCGAGAACCTGGCCAGCAACCTGCTGGCGGCGGACCTGCACCTGGGCGAGGCGGACATGGCGCAGATCGCGACGCTGGACCGTGGCCAGCGCCTGGCCAACCCCGACGGGATCGCGCCGGACTGGGATTGACCGGCAGCGCCTAGCGGAGCAACCAGCCGCGCAGCGCGTCGCTCACCTCATCCGGCTGCTCCATTGGCGCCAGGTGCCCGCAGGCGGGTACCACCACCAGGGTGGAGCCTGGCACCAGGGCGTGCATCTCCTCACTGATGGCCAGCGGCGTGATGCGGTCGTTGGCACCGCACACGATCAGCAGCGGATCGCGGTAGCGGGCCAGCACGTCGTGACCATCGACGCGATCCAGCGCGCTTTGACGCAGGAACACCGCCGCCCCCAGCCGGGCGGTCATGTCGCGCACGCGCTGCACCAGCACATAGTCGTCCAGCCGCGAGGCATCGATGTAGCTGCGCATCAGTGTGTCGCCGAAGCCGTGGAAAGTGCCGGGCAGGCGCACGCTGGCGCGCTGCGACCGGCGCTGGGCAGCGCGTTCCGGCGAATCGGCATGGATCGAGGTATCGATCAACGCCAGCCGCAGCACACGCTCCGGCGCAGTCCGCAGGATCTGCTGGGCCACGAAGCCGCCCAGCGAGAACCCGGCCAGGGCGAAGCGGTCCGGCGCCTGCGCCAGGACGTCGTCCACGACCGCCTGCATCGTCTCGCCACGGGTCTGGTCGCCCACCGTGCAGTCGGCGATGTCGGACAGCGCGGCGATCTGCCCGCGCCAGAGTTCAGCGTCGTTGAGCAGGCCTGGGAGCAGCAGCAGGGGGATGCGGTCCGTCATCCGGACATTGTCGCTGCTGCCTGTTGGCAGACCAAGGGTGGCGTGGCAGTGAGCCAGCACTTCACCGGCCATTTTTCTTACAGCCGATGGAGGTGTCTACCTACATCATTATCAGAGATCCCCGACGTCCGGCGCACCGCGCGCTATTGCGAACATGGCCCCCAACATCGCGTGGGCAGCAGGGGTGCCTGCTCATCGCGCCGGATCGCCGCCACAGGGGACTTGCATGAACCGTCTCACTTTCACGCTCGCCAGCGGGCTGCTCGGTATTGGGCTGTGTACCGCAAGCCACGCCCAGAACTATCTGGAAGAAGTGTCCGACTACGCGCAGAAGGTGCAGGCACGACGCACCGCCGCGCTGGACGCCAGTGAGGCATTTGGGGAGCAGATCTCCTACCTGGATGGCGGAACGCGGTTCTCGGCCACCGATATCTCCATTCCCGGCAACAACGCCTTGAAGGTGGAGCTCACCCGCAGCCGGCAGATCGATGAGCGCTACTTTATTTCCGGCTCGCGCCTGTTCGATTTCGGGTCGCTCTACGACTGGCAGCTGGAGGCCCCGTTCCTGGAGGGCACCTTCACCAGTCACGGCTGGACGATGGCGGCCGAGGGCAACCCCTCGCGCAATGCCCGGTGCAGCCTGCAACAGGCGCCCTACAGCGCCATTCTGGGTGACTTCTACATCGAGAAGATGTGGTCGGGCTACAACCTGCATCTGCCCGGACAACCCGCACGGCTGATGCTGAAGGCGGCCGCAGCCATTCCGATGCCGGCAGATGGTCAGACCTATCCGTGGGCCGCCGATGGGGACATCCGCATCCGCTGCCTGCCCCAGCTCAAGAATGGTGCGCCCGGTGAAGGGTTCCTTGCCGTCATGCCGGATGGAACGCGTTACTACTTCGACACGATGATCACCCGGCAGATGCCGAATTTCCGCCTGCGCACATATCACACCGTCCCCCAGTACAAGGTGTACCTGGCCGCATCGCGTGTCGAGGACCAGCAGGGCAACTGGGTCACGTACACCTACGTCAACGACAACCTTGCCTCCATACAGTCCAACGACGGCCGCAGGATCGACCTGGCCTACCAGAATGGACGCATGGTCAGCGCCACGACCGCAGGGCGCACGTGGCAGTACCAGTATCGCGAACCGACCAGCACGACCGATGGCGGCCTGGCGGCAGTGATCCTTCCCGATGCCACCCGTTGGAGCTACGACTGGGTGGGCAGCGTTCGACCGGCCTGGATGGCACCGCCACAGGAGGGAACCACGCCCTGCGATACCATCATCGGCGAGGTTACCGGGCCCTACGCCTACACCGTCACGCATCCCGGCGGCGCCCGCGCCACGTTCTCGTTCGCATACAAAACCATCTTCCGCTCCACGCTGGATGCCTGCTACTCGCCGGTGCAGCCCAACTACTACTCCGTCTGGTCGCTGACCGATCGAGTGGTCACCGGCGCCGGGCTCGGTGAAATGCGCACACAGCTGTCGATCACCGGCGGATACCCCTCCACACCGCTCCGCTGGTCGACGGTGACCCACCCCGATGGCTCGACCACCCGCTACGGGTTCGGCCACACGTTCCTCGTCGATGAAGGCAAGATCATTGAACGCCAGACCGCCGGGAGCGATGGCGTTGTACTGGAAAGCACCAGCTCGCGGTATCTGAGCTCGCCGCCGGCCGGAGCGCACTACCCGGCGCGTGTTGGAAACAGCCTGCATTTCATGCAGTACGCAGACGGTCTGGTCCAGCCGCTTGCCGAGCGCCTCACTGTGCGGGAGAGCACGCAGTACCGGCGCGCCAGCGACGGGTGGGACGCGTTTGCGAGGCCGACGCTGACCACCCAAAGCGGCCCCTCGGGCGTGATGCGCGAGCGACGGCAATACCTGGACAACCCGGCCCGTTGGATCCTCGGTGCGGTGGCATCGACACACAACGAGGATTCCGGGCAGGTCGTGTCTGCGGCGACGTATGACGATCTGCTGCGTCCGCTGGAGAAGTTCAGCTTTGGACTGCTGCAGGTGAGCTTCACCTACAACGGCGATGGCACGGTGGCAACCGCCACCGATCCCACCGGCCGCATGACCCGGCTTCAGCAGTGGAAGCGTGGCATTCCGCAGCACGTGATCAACCCCGACGGGACCACACGCGGCGCCACCGTCGACGACAACGGCTGGGTGGGCGCCGCGCGGGACGAGAACAATCTCCAGACCAGCTACGCCTACGACTCGATGGGCAGGCTCTCCATGATCACCCTCCCGGCCGATGTCGGCACGGCCTGGAATGCCACCTCCATGACCTTCTCGCGCCTGCCAACAGCCGAGCTGGGCATACCGGCCGGCCATTGGAAGGAAACCGAAGCGACAGGCAACCGGCGCAAGGTGACCTACTACGACGCGTTGCTGAGGCCGGTCCTGGAAGAGGAATACGACGCTGCAGACAGGGCGGGAACCCTGTCCCAGATCCTACGGCGGTACGACCATGCCAATCGGCTGATCTACGAATCGTATCCCGGTCGCTATCGCTGAGGTATGGAGACCCCAATGCGCGCACATGCCCTCCTCCGTTTCCTCCTGCTGCTGACGGCACTCACCGCCTCCAACGCCGCCGCGCAGGCAACCATCAACCTGACCGGGCCGGCCACGACGACGTACGTCGCGCCTGCAAACTTCGATCTCCAGGTGAGCTATTCGGTGTCCTCCGGGCCCAAGGCGGAGTTCATCGAGAACACCGTGATCACCCAGAACGGGGTGACCATCAGTGTCATCCCGCAGGGGACCATCCCTGTACGTGGGCTTCCGCCCGGTCGCTATGAGTACATGTACCGCGCGATCGCCACCCGGATTCTGCCCGATGGCGACATGACCCACCGTCCGATGTCCAGCGGCCCCGTCGTCATCACAGTCAACAATCCACCGGAGCCGATCGATGCCGCCGCGCCGGGCACGATTTCTTCGGTCGGACCTCCGGTAACCGGGCGGCCCATGACAATGTCCATCCAGATGATCAACACCGGCGAAACAACCTGGCGCGCCGGAAGCTACTTCCTCGATTTCGTGAACGGAGGTGACAGCTACGTCTGGGACTTCACCCCGCAGGGCATTTCCCACGACGTGGCCCCCGGCCAGTCGTATACCTTCCAGTTCAACATCACCGCAAAGATTTTCAATACGCACGGATTCAACTACTACTTCCAGTTCCAGATGCGCCGGAACACGGTCGCCTTCGGCCTGCCAACGCAGGTGTTCTCCGTATACATCATCAATCCGATCAACGCCTCACAGTTTGATTCGCAGGAGGTACCCACAACGATGGAGGTGGGCAAGTCCTATCCCGTCACCATCCGGATGCGGAACACCGGCGACTATGTGTGGAGCGCCAGCCAGGCGTATTCGCTCGGCGCGCAGAACCCGCATGACAACACCCTGTGGGGTACCCACCGGATACAGACGGCAGACGTGCCCTTGGGCGCGATCGGAGAGTTCAAGGCGACCGTGGTCGCACCGGCGCAGCCGGGCGTCTACAACTTCCAGTGGCGCATGGTGCGCGATGGCGTGGAATGGTTCGGCGTGCTCACGCCAAACGTCGCCATCACGGTGAGCGAACCGCCCCCGCCTCCGCCTCCGCCGCTGCGGGGAACCACCTACACCTACGATGCGCTGGGCAGGTTGACCGGTACCTCTGCGGACAGTGAACAGGGCCCGCTGGTCACCGCCCAGATCTATCTGGCGGGAAACCGGGTCCAGCGTTCCGATGCACGCAACAACGTGACAACGACGACCTACCAGGCCTATTCGGATCCGGCGACAGATCGGGAAACGCTGATCGAAGAACCCGAGTCCCGCATTACCCGGATTGATCGCACCCCCTACGGCGTCATTACCCGCATCGCGCGGGATTCAAGAAACGGCGCTCCGCTTCAGCGCCATTACGTGTACGACGCCCACTATCGCCTCTGCAAAAGCATTGAACCCGAGACCGGGGCGACCGCTGTCGGCCTGGATGCAGCCGGGCGCATCCTGTGGACCGCCAGCGGGCTGGCGCTTCCTTCAACAAGCAGCTGTGATCAACAGGCTGCCGCAGGCTCCCCGCGCGCGATCACCCGCTCTTATGATGCGAACGGTCGGCTGTCGGCGATCGTGTCGCCGGATGGACTGGGCAACCAGAACATCGCGTACACCCCTGACGGGCTGATCAACACTATTTCCTCCAGTAACGGCGGTGGTATCTCGGCGGTATCGACCTTTACCTACAACAGCCGCCGGTCGCTGGCATCGGAGACGTCGAGCATCAGCAACGAGTCGGATTGGACCATGTCGTATACCTACGATGCCAATGGCTCCCTGGCCGGTTATACCCTTCCGTCCGGTCTCCACATCGACCACCATCCCGATGCGCTCGGCAGGTCGCGGGCCATTACCGACAGCGCCGGACGGACACTTGTCTCGGGGGTCAAGCGTGGTGCGACCGGAACCGTCGCAGAGTTCATCTACGGAAACGGCATTCGCCATCAGCGAACCTTGAATGAGCGATTGTTGCCCAGCCAGGTGAGCGACGCCGGCGTCATGCGGCTCGCCTATGCGTACGACAAGGGCGGCAATGTCAGCTCCATGATGGATCTGGACGGACAGAGCGGCCTCAATCGCCAGATGAGCTATGACGGTGTGGATCGGATACTGAACGTCGTGTCGCCTGAGGCCGGGGTCAACCAGTCATTCTCCTACGATGACTTCGACAACCTCACGCGCCTGACGACCGCAGGAGCCACGCCGTTCAACTACTACTACGATGCCTCGAATCGTCTGACCAACATCCGGACCGACGAGGGCGCGACCATCATTGGCCTTGCGTACGATGCGCAGGGCAACATGATCAACAAGAACGGGCGGACCTTCACGTTCGATGCGAACAACCGGCTCATCGCGTCGGCCGGTTCGACCACCTATGCCTACGACGCCGCGGGCAGGCGAGTCCAGCGCCGGGCAGCGGATGGCCAGGACACGAACCGGTACTTCTATACCCGTTCCGGAAAGCTTGCCGTCCAGTTCGAGTCGAAGGCGCTTCGCCACACTTCGCATGTCTACCTGGATGGCATTGCGGTTGCCGCGATCGAGACCGCCCAGGACGGCACTGCCTCGATCAAATACGTCCACAACGACATCCTCGGAAGTCCCATTGCCTACAGCTCTGCCCAGGGAACCGTGCTCCAGCGTCTCCAGTACACCACCTTCGGCATGTCGGCCGGGGTAAGCGATGGCAAGCCCGGCTTCACCGGTCATGTGGAGGACGCAGATTCAGGCACGGTGTACATGCAACAGCGCTATTACGATCCGCAGATCGCACTGTTCCTGTCGCCGGACCCCGTGCCGACCTTCATGAACCCGGTCGCCATGCTCAACAGGTACCGCTACGCCGACAGCAACCCCTACCGCTACCATGATCCGGATGGACGCTGCACCGGGTCTCACCTGGCCAACAAGGATGGGACCTGCATGAGCACCGGCGAGTTCACCACGATGGCCACCACAGTGAATGGCGGCGGCAACGCGGCGCGGGGCGCAACGCAGACCGGCGGCAGGGCGCGGGTCGGGTGGCCGGTGGGACGCAATGACCCGGAATGGACGCGGGATCCGAAGCTGCGGGAAGAGACCGAGCGCGCCTGGGAGGATTCCAGGCCGAATGCGCCCGAAGTGCGCTCGGGAAGGCCGGGCTCCACCAAACGCGAGAACGGCGGCTGGGTGGTCCTGACCATTGGCGAGCGTCAGCCCTGGCTCTATCGACTGCCTGCCGGCAGCCGTGACAGGATGAGTCAGGAATCCACGATCAAGCCGGACCCGTTCCTCTGCGGCTGTACGGTGCTTGGCTTCTTCCACACGCATCCCAATACGCGCGCGGAGGGGTATGATCCGTTCGGCAACCCGGGCGACGCCACGTTCATGCAGCAGATGGGCGTACCGGGTCTGATCCGAAGCCACGAGGGCTATGAATTCATACCTGTTCGGAGGGGCGAGTGATGTCCAGAGTACCGACGTTCGCGCTGTGCCTTTGTCTTGCTGTCATATCCCCTGCGTGCAACGCCTCGGACAAGGATGCGCTGCAGACACTGCCTGATATGGTGAAGGCCAATGTGCTGGAGGCACAGAAATACCCGGAGTGCGTACGCGTCGTGAACGCGTACGTCCGGCGTACGCGGTCGTGGACACCGGCGGATTATCTGGTGTCCGTCTCACCGCCGTTGGCCGGTGGCCGCGGCTTTGCCGTCCTGCATCAGGACGATCTTGCAGATCCACTGGGCAGGAATGAACGCAAGTCGTTCAGTGTGGAGCTGGACACCACGTGCAGCAAGGTGATCGAGGAGTTCCAGTTCCAGTAGAGGCGGCCGTTTCAACGCTGCCGGGCGGTGCTCACACCGGTACCTGGGGCACCTGTACATCCTGCACCGGCAGCGTCACCACCATCACCGTCGAGTCGTCCGGGTCCAGCCGGGTCTTGAAGCCCAGGCTCTGGCACATCGCCAACATGGTGCTGTTCTCGCGCAGCACCTGGCCTTCGACGACGTTCAGGCCCAGCCACTGGGCGTACTCGATCATGATCGTCATCAGCCGCCAGCCGATGCCGTGGCCCTTGAGATCGGAACGGATCAGGATGCCGTACTCGCCGCGGTCGTAATCGGCATCGGCGTGCAGGCGCACTGCGCCGAGCATGTCGCCGCTGCGCGGGTCGATGGCGACCAGGGCAATCGAGCGCGCGTAGTCGAGCTGGGTCAGGCGCGCGATGAACTCATGGCTGAAGTGCTTGACCGACTGGAAGAAGCGCAGGCGCAGGTCGTCGTCGGTGACGCGGGCGAAGAACGCGCGGAACAGCGCGTCGTCTTCGGGACGCACCGGACGCACGAACGCGGGTGCCCCATCGGACAGGGTGATCGTGCGTTCCCACTCCTTGGGATACGGGAACACGGCAAAGCGCGGGTGGCCGCGGCCCTTGTGCAGTTTGCGCGAGGGGGCAATCGCCACGCGCGCGTCCAGCGCGATCACGCCATCGCGGTCGGCCAGCAGCGGATTGATGTCCAGCGTGCGGATCTCGGGGATGTCGGCGGCCAGCTGCGCCAGCTTGACCAGCACCAGTGCCACGGCGCGTTCATCGGCGGCGGGTACGTCGCGGTACGCCTTGAGGATGCGCGACACCCGGGTGCGGCCGATCAGTTCGTGCGACAGGCGCAGATCCAGCGGCGGCAGCGCCAGCGCCTTGTCGTCGATCACCTCGACGGCGGTACCGCCGCGGCCGAACACCACCACCGGACCGAAGGTGGGGTCGTCGGCGATGCCGGCGATCAGCTCGCGCGCCTTCGGGCGCACGATGGTGGGCTGTACCAGCACGCCGTCGATGCGCGCCTCGGGGCGCAGGCGATGGGCGCGCTCCAGGATCGAGGTGGCGGCAGCATGCACCGACTGCAGGGTGCCCAGGTTCAGGCGCACGCCGTCCACATCGGATTTGTGCGGGATGTCGGCCGAGAACACCTTCACGGCCACGGTGGCGCCCTGCTCCAGCAGCGGTTGGGCCAGGTCCATCGCCTCGTGCGCGTCGCGCGCCTGCATCACCGGTGCGGAGGGGATGCCGTAGGCGGTGAGCAGCTGGTGGGTGGCGATCGGATCGAGCCACTGCTGCCCGGCGGCGAGCGCGGTGTCGACCAGCGCCCGCGCCGCCGCCGTGTCCACCACGAAATCCTCGGGCAGGCTGGGCGGGGTTTCCATCAGCGCGGCCTGCGCGTCGCGGTAGCGCACCAGGTGCTGGAAGCCTCGCACGGCGTCTGCTTCGGTGGGATAGGTGGGCACCCGCGCGGCATTGAGCGTGGCGGTCGCACGGTCGTCGTTGCCCAGCCAGACCGCGAACACGGGCTTGTCGCGGTGGTGGCGGGGGCGCAGCCCCAGGGTACGGGTGAGCGCCTGCGCGGCATCGGCCGAGGAGGTGAAGGCGGTGGGCACGTTGACCACCAGCAGCGCGTCGTTGCCGGTGTCGGACATCAGCGCCTCGATGGCGGCCGCGTAACGCTCGCCATCGGCGTCGACCACGATGTCCACCGGATTGCCGCGCGACCAGCCTTCGGGCAGCACGGCATCGAGCTGGGCGACGGTGGCCGGGGACAGCTCGGCCAGGCTGCCGCGCAGCGCCAGCAGCTGGTCCACCGCCAGCCGCCCTACCCCGCCGCCGTTGCTGAGGATGGCCAGCCGACGGCCGGGGAAGGTGCCGAGCCGGCCGAGGGTTTCGGCGGCGGTGAACAGTTCGTCCAACGCGCTCACCCGAAGCAGCCCGGCGCGACTGAAAGCGGCCCCGTACACGGCATCGGTGCTGGCCAGTGCCTGCACATGGGTGTCGGCATCGGGGTCGATGCGGATGTGGCGGCCGGACTTCACCACCACCACCGGTTTGGCACGCGCGGCCGCGCGCGCGGCCGACATGAACTTGCGGGCGTCGCGGATGTGTTCGACGTAGAGCAGGATGGCGCGGGTGCGGTAGTCGGTGGCGAAGTAATCAAGCAGATCGCCGAAGTCGACATCCAGGGTATCGCCGAGCGAGACCACGGCCGAGAAACCGACCGAGCGTGCCACGCCCCACTCCACCAGTGCCGCGGCGATGGCACTGGACTCGGAGATCAGCGCCAGATCGCCGGCCTGCGGAAAGTGGGCGGCGATGCTGGCATTGAGGCGCGCATGCGGCGCGATCACGCCCAGGCAGTGGGGCCCGAGGATACGCAGGCCCTTGGCGCGCGCAGCCGCTTCGACCTGCGCGGCGAGCGAGCCGGGGCCCTGGCCGAGGTTGGCGGTAAGAATGATGGCGGCGGCCACGCCGCGTGCGGCGGCCGTGGCCACCACCTGCGGCACGATGCTGGCCGGCGCGGTGATGACGACCAGTTCCGGTACCCAGTCGAGGTCCTTGAGCCGCTTGACGGTGCGGATGCCGTCGATCTCGCCGTAGCGCGGATTGATCCAGGCGACCTTGCCGGGAAACCCGGTGGCGCGCAGGTTGCGCATGACGGCACGGCCGGCGGACCGCTCGCGCGGGCTGCCGCCGATCACGGCGACCGACTGCGGGCGGAACACGGATTGCAGGTGGTAGGTGCTCATGGGGTCGAACTGTCACCGGGACACGTGGCTACACGGTACACGCGTGCCGGCGATGTGGGGATGATCTGGCGCAATGACAGGCGCCGGGCGTGGCCCGGCGCCTGCCTGTCGCTGCGGTTACAGCAGCGTTCCGCTCAGGATCATCGCGGCGATGCTGAAATAGATCACCAGGCCGGTCACATCGACCAGCGTGGCCACAAATGGCGCCGATGCGCTGGCCGGGTCGAAACCGAGCCGCTTGAGGATGAAGGGCAGCATCGAGCCGGACAGCGAGCCGAAGGTGACGATGCCGACCAGCGCCGCACCGATGGTCAGCGCCAGCAGCGCCCAGTGCTCGCCGTAGTCGTGCAGGCCCAGCAGCTGCCAGCTCACAATGCGGATGATGGCCAGCACGCCAAGGATGGCACCCAGGGTGACACCCGTGGGGATCTCGCGCAGCGCAACCCGCCACCAGTCGCGCAGGCGCAGTTCGCGCAGGGCCAGGCTGCGGATCAGCAGCGAGGTGGCCTGCGAGCCGGAGTTGCCGCCGGAGCTCATGATCAGTGGAATGAACAGGGTCAGCACCACGGCGCGGGCCAGCTCGTCTTCGTAGTGCTGCATCGCGCTGGCGGTGAGCATTTCGCCGAGGAACAGCACGCTGAGCCAGCCGGCACGCTTGCGCAGCATTTCGAAGAAGCCGATCTGCATGTACGGCTTTTCCAGCGCTTCCATGCCGCCGAACTTGTGCGCGTCTTCGGTGGACTCCTCGATCAGCGCGTCCAGAATGTCATCCACGGTGACGATGCCCAGCACGTGGCGCTGCGCATCCACCACGGGGATGGCGAGCAGGTCGTGACGGCGGATCAGCTGTGCCACTTCCTCCTGGTCGAGCATGGCGTCCACGCTCACTGGGGGATTGACCTGCGCCACGTCGAGAATGGGTTCATCGGGGAGGCCGGTGATCAGCCGGCGCATGGTCACCACCTGCACCAGGACGCGGGTCTGCGGGTCCAGCACGTAGATGGCGTAGACGGTCTCGCGGGTGCGCTCGACTTGGCGGATGTGCTGCAGGGTGCGGCCCACGGTCCAGTCCGAGGGCACGCTGACGAACTCGGTGGTCATCAATGCGCCGGCGGTGTGCGCGGGGTAGCTCAGCAGCTGCTGGATCGACTGGCGCGCCTCCGGTGCCAGCAGCGGGATCAGCCGGGCGCGGTCATCGGCGTCCAGCTCATGGACGATGTCAGTCGCGCGGTCGTCGGCCATCAGCCCGAGCAGCGCGGCGGCACGGGCCACCGGCATCGCGGCGACCAGATCGCCGCCGCGGTTGAGCTCGGGCTGTTCAAGCATCTTCACCGCACGCGGCAACGGCAACGCCGCCAGCGTGTCGGCGGCGCGCGACAGCTCCAGAGTGTTGAGGAATTCCACCGCATCGGCGGTGTTGAAGGCATCGAGGGGCGCGCTCAGGGAGGCGGCATCAGCCACCGGGCGCAGCAGGTCTTTCTGGTTCATCGTATTCGCCTGTCGGGGTCGCATTGCGCAACGCCAACGCTGGCGAACCGACCCGTGTCAGGCGGTAGCCATCGCTGGCGTCGAGCAAGGTCGACTTCTACTGTCGCTGGACATGGGTTGGGGACTCCGGATGGGTGTACTGCCGACGGCGCGGACGCGCCAGCAGCGGCGGGCAGTCTGGACCTCCCCGGCGGCGAGGTCAACCCGGCGCCGGCGGGCCGTTGCGGCGGGATTGTCGTTGCCGTCGCGCGCGCGTCGCATAATGGCCGCACGGCCGGCGGCCGCGGGGCTCGATCCACCGGGGCCTCGATCCACCGGGGCAAGTTCCCCTGAACCACGCGGGTCATCAATGTCATGAGCAGGTCCTCCCATGCATAGCGGCGCGCTCGAGCTGGCCCTGGTCCTGCTGCTGGCTGCGGTGATTGCCGTGCCGGTGTTCAAAAAGCTGGGGCTGGGTGCCGTGCTCGGCTACCTCGCCGCCGGTGTCGTGCTCGGCCCGGACGGGCTGGGCTTCGTGCAGGACGCCGACCGCATCCTGGGCGCGGCCGAGATCGGCGTGGTGATGCTGCTGTTCGTGATCGGCCTGGAGCTGTCCCCGGCGCGGCTGAAGGTGATGCGGCGCTCGGTGTTCGGGGCCGGTGCCCTGCAGGTTGCGCTGAGCGCGCTGGTGCTCGGCGGCCTGCTGCTGCTCGACCACTTCCACTGGAAGAGCGCGTTGATCGTGGGGATTGCGCTGGCGCTGTCGTCCACCGCGGTGGGCCTGCAGCTGCTGTCCGAGCACAAAGCGATCAACAGCGACTACGGCCGCCTGGGCTTTGCGATCCTGCTGTTCCAGGACCTCATCGCCATTCCGCTGCTGGCCGCCATTCCGCTGCTCGGCGGCGCGCGCAACGACACCCTGCAGTGGAACGACGTGGCCGTGGCGCTCGGTGCGCTGGCGGTGGTGATCCTGTGCGGGCGTCCGGTGCTGCGCCGGCTGTTCAACATCATCGCGCGCACGCGCAGCCCGGAAGTGTTCACCGCGATGGCGCTGCTGGTCGTGCTGGGCACGGCGTGGTTCATGCAGGAAGCCGGGCTGAGCCCCAGCCTGGGTGCCTTCCTGGCCGGCGTGCTGCTGTCCGACTCGGAGTTCCGGCATGAACTGGAATCGCAGATCGAACCGTTCAAGGGACTGCTGCTGGGCCTGTTCTTCATCGCCGTGGGCATGGGTATCGACCTGGACCGCATCGTCGCCGAACCGGCGATGATCGCTGCCGGCGTGGCCATCCTGCTGTTGGTGAAGTTCGGCCTGCTGCTCATCATCGGCAAGCTTGCCAAGCTGCGTACGCGGCACGCGGTACTGCTGGGCAGTGTGCTGTGGCTGGGCGGCGAGTTCGCCTTCGTGGTGTTCAACGAAGCGCAGCGCGCGCACCTGCTGGGCAGCGCCAACCATGATCGGCTGGTCGCGATCGTGGGCCTGTCGATGGCAATCACGCCGCTGCTGATGATCGCCCTGCTGCGCCTGCTCGGGCGCGACGATGCCCCCAAGGCGAGCGCGCGTCCGGCCGATACGGTGGATACCGAAGGCAGCCAGCCGCAGGTGATGATCGCCGGCATGGGCCGCTTCGGCCAGGTGGTGGCGCGCCTGCTGACCGCGCAGAAGATCCCGTTCGTGGCACTGGAATCCAACCCCGACACGGTCTCGGACCTGCGCCGGTTCGGCAACAAGCTCTACTACGGCGATCCGACCCGGCCGGAGATGCTGCGCGCGGCCGGCGGCGAGTTCATCCGCGTCTACGTGGTGACCCTGGACGATCCGGACGCGAACATGCGCGCCACGCGCCTGATCCGGCGCATGTATCCCAATGCCGTGGTGCTGGTGCGCGCACGCAACCGCCAGCATGCGTGGCGGTTGATGGACATGTCCGCCGAACCGTTCCGCGAGGTGTTCGGCACCAGCCTGGAGCTGAGCGAGCGCATGCTGATTGCACTGGGCATTCCGGCCGATACCGCGCGCAGCCACGTGCAGCGGTTCCGCGAGCACGACGAGAAACTGCTGCGCGACCAGTACCTGGTCTACGACGACGAAGCGGCGGTCATCCAGACCTCGCGCGATGCGCGCGCGGACCTGATGCACCTGTTCGAAGCGGATGCCGGACGCGACCGCACGCCCGACAACGACCGACGCGGGTAAACGCCCGCGTCGGGGTCAGCCGTTGTCGCGCAGGAAGCGGGCCATCGACGACACGCCCGGCACCAGCGGTTCGAACTCGCCGGCCACATCGATGAAGCCACGCATCACCGCGATTTCGCGCGGGCTGCGGTTGAGCGCGTCGCGCACGTCCGGATCGGCACCTGCACGCAGCAACCGCTGCACGAGCAATGGCAGGCCATGCAGCGCGGCCAGGTGCAGCGGGCCAAATCCACGCGGATCGCGCACGTCCAGCGAGACGTCCTCATCGAGCAGGCGCTCGACGGCAGCCAGTACCACCTGCTCGTCGCAGGCAGTACCCGGTTCGGCGCGGGCGCCGAGCAACAGCAGCAGCGGCGTCACCGAGCCGGCCGCGGCCTGGTCCGGTTCGGCACCGGCCAGCAGCAGCGTATCCAGCAGCGCCAGCAGGCGCGAACGGTCGCGCGCACTGAAGCCGTACAGGGCCGCGCAATGCAGCGGCCCGAGTTGCTGGGCATCACCGGCATGCACGTTGGCACCGGCCGTGAGCAGCCGCGCAACGATATCCGGCAGGCCCAGCGCCGAGGCCAGCATCAGCACGGTCACTCCGCCCGGCAGGCGGTATTCCAGTTCGGCCCCGGCATCGAGCAGCGCCGAGACGATTTCGATCTGACGCATGCTGACCGCCGCCGACAACGGCGTCGCACCGCTCGCGGCTGCGTGCTGCGGATTGGCGCCACGGGCCAGCAGCAGGTCGACCACCGCCAGGTGGCCACCGCCGGACGCGCGCAGCAGCGCGGTGCAGCCCTGCGCGTCAACCGCGTCCACGGCGAAGCCCAGGTCGATCAGGCGGCGAACGGCATCGGCATCGCCGGCCATCGCCGCTGCGGGCAGATCACCATCGCGCAGCGCGCGGCGCGGCAGCGGCCACACGCGCCAGTCCAGCCAGTCGGCCAGATCGCGGCGACCGATGGACAAGGCCACACCGAGCGGCGTCTGGCCGTCGGCGGCCCGCGCTTCCGGCGAGGCGCCCTGCTGCACCAGCAGCTTGATCGACCCTTCGCGGGCCAGCGCGGTCGCCAGGTGCAGGGCGGTCATGCCGTGGCTGTCACGGGCTTCGCGGTCCACGCCCAGTGCCAGCAGCGCCTGCTGCAGCCGCAACCAGCCCAGCCGCACCGCGAGCGACAGCGGCGGGTCACCGGCCGGTGACGCGGCGAAGGGATCGGCACCGCGTTCCAGCAGTTCCAGCGCGAGCTGCTCCAGCCCGCGCGACGCATGGTCATGCTGTGCGCAGGCGCTGAGCAGGCGCGCCAGGCCGCCACGACCGGCCGGCGACAGGCCGTGGCGCAGCAGCACCTGCAACGCCGGCACGGCATCGATGCCGCGTGCGAGCAGCGCGAACATGGGGGTGTCGCCGCAGGCGTCGAGCACCTCCGGGGCGGCGCCGTGCTGGAGCAGCCAATCCACGGCATGCGGGTCCAGTGCCAGCTCGCCATCGTGCAGCAGGGCGCCCAGTTCGTCGGCACCGCACAGGCGCGCCAGCGCCGGCATGCCCTCGACGTTGCCGAAACCGAGCGCTTCGCGCAGCAGATCCAGCGGGGGGCGGTCCGGCAGTGCGTTCGCGGTGGGATCGGCATCGCCGCCGCTGGTCAGGCCATCGCTGACCGCAGCCGGGAGGGGATAGGACGGATCCAGCAACGACACGATCGCCCAGCGGCCGGCACCCGCAGCGATGTCGACCGCGCGCCGGCCCTGCGGATCGGCCGCGTCGGCCGGAATGCCGAGGTCCAGCAGGCGGCGGACCAGCAGCGGCGACACGGTGTCGGCCATGCAGGCCAGCAGCACCGCATTGCGGCCTTCGCCGTCCACGGCGTTGAGGTCGGGATGGTGCGGCAGCAGGTGTTCGACCACGGCGGCACGGCCGCCACGGGCGGCCTCCAGCCACGGCGTCCGCGCAAGGGCGTCGCGCGCTTCCAGGTTCGCGCCGGCGGCGAGCAGCACATCGATGATGTCCACGTGGCCGGCCAGTGCCGCTTCGTGCAGCGCGCTGCGCCGCTGGCGGTCACGCGCGTCGGCCCGGGCCTTGTGCTTGAGCAGCAGCTGCACACCGGCCGGATCGTCTTCCTCGGTGCCGGCTGCCGCCAGCAGAACGGGGGTGCCGTCGGCCGGTTCGGTCTTGGCACCACGCTCCAGCAGGAAGCGCGCCAGCCGCCAGTTGCCGACCTGGCAGGCCACCGCGAGCGGGGACCAGCCATCCAGATTGAGCGCATCCACCTCGGCGGCCGCGTCGCGCAGCAGCGCGGCCACGCCCGGATCGGAACTGCGTGCAGCGTGGTGAAGGGGGGTATTGCCGTCGCTGTCGGCCGCGCGCGAATCGGCGCCGTTGGCCAGCAGGGTCATCACAGCTTCCGGCCGCCCGTGCCAGCTGTCGCGGGTGGCGGCCAGCAGCGGCGTCATGCCGCGCGGCGAGGCGTTGATGTCCACGCCGCGGGCGATCAGTTCGCGCAGCAGGCGCAGGTCGGGCAGCACCGCCGCCAGCACGGCCAGGCTGCGCTGGTCGCGCCATTGCGGATCGGGCAGGCCGTGGGGGTCCGCGCCGGCCTGCAGCAGTTGCAGGGCGCGATCCACCCGACCGCTGCGCGCGGCCTCATACAGTGCCGGCAGGCGTTCATGTTGTCCGAGCGGTTCCAGCGGACGTGGCGGCTGCGCGCTGTCGGCCAGCAGGTCGGCATCGGTGCGGGCATCCGGCGAGCGCGATACCGCGTCGGACAGGGCGTCGGCGGGCTGCACGGTCTGCAGCAGGAGATGGGCCAGCGGCGACAGCAGCAGCGTGGCCACGGCCAGCGGCCAGCGCAGGCCGTCAGGCACCAGGCCCGGCCAGGCGGGCAGGACGACCAGGGCGCACACCGCCACGACCACGGCCGCCACGCCCAAGCCGCGCCATGCCGTGAGGTCGCGGTTGGCCAAAGTCTGCCAGTGGCGCGCCAGGCTGCCATCGCAGCGTTCGATATCGTTCCACACCGGCCAGGTGCGCCAGACACCGAGCAGGGCGGCACTGACCGCTACGCTCAGCCCCAGCACCGCGCCGAGGCTGCCGCTGTCATGCAGTGCGGCGAGCGGCCAGGCGACCAGCGCGGCGAGCAGCAGCGGACCCGGCAGCCACAGGGCGAGGAGCGCGGGAAGATCGCGGCGCACCAGTATCGGCAGTGCAGGCACGGCGCGCGTGCGGCGCCACCAGGACACGCCGAGGGCGAACGCCGGCTGTGCCAGGGCGGCCGCCAGCGCGCCAGGCACGCCCCCAAGCACCGCCGCCAGCGCCAGCAGGCCGCCGACGGCGATCGCGATGGCAGCGGCGCGGGAGGGCCGAAGGTCAGTCATCGCGGGTCATCGCGGCGCGGTACCCGCACCGGCGCGACCGGCGGGGGCGGCATCTGCAGATGGAAGCCGCGCTCGGCCAGATTCGCGCGCACCTGCGCGGCGTCGGCCAGGGCAAGACGACGGTCGGGAGTAAGGGCAACTTCCAGGACGAACGCGAACGGCGCCAGCGTGGCCTTCAGTGCGTCAGGAACGGCGCTGAAGTCATCGCGGACGGCGAGGTAGACGTAGGTGTCCTGCTTGCGTTGGCTTTTATATACGTAGGCTTGCATGCCCGCGGGGCTTTGCCCTGGGAGTGAGTGGGATGATTGTGGATGAAACCGCGCAAGGGCGAAAGCTGCGGCGATGCGCCGACGGCGGTTTTCCGGCGCGCGGCAGATTCAGGTTCATCAATGTCGCGGACCCGTTCAGTTCCGGATCGCACCCCGTACCATGCCTGGGCCGGGCGGCGGTGCCGTGAAAGGAGCGCACGCTATCATGCCCGTCTTGGCACTGGCAGCTTTGACACTCTGGAATGAGCAGCGCTCTCGACAACGCATCCCCGCCGGCGCACGCGCTCATTCCGCCCGGCCCCGCGCTGTTCGATGCACGCTATGCGCCGGCTGCCGCCCGCGACGATGCTCTGTCCGATCCGCACACCCTGGTCGTGTTCGGCTTCGGTACCTCGCCGATGCCGGCGGACGACCCCCGCTGGCTGCAGGTACCGCTGGCCGCGCATGGCCCTGCCCGCATCGAGATCTGGCGCAGCGCCGACCCGGTCCAGTACGGCTGCGCCGGTACGATACGCTGGTCGCGCAACGGGACGGTGCAGTTCGGCGTGCTGGAGATCGACGAAGTGGACGGCGATATCGCTGCTGCTGCCGAGCAGGCCTACGCGCGGATGAGCGGCTTTCTGGCGCAGGGGGAGTACCCGCACCTGCTGCGCACGTGGAACTACCTCGACGCCGTAACGGAAGGCGACGGCGATCAGGAGCGCTACCGCCGCTTCTGCGTGGGCCGCGTTCGGGGTCTGCAGACGCTGGACGAAGCCGCTCTGCCCGCCGCCACCTGCATCGGCCGCGTCGACGGCGTGCGCCGGCTGCAGGTGTACTGGCTGTCCGCCCGCGAACCCGGTGTGCCGCTCGAGAATCCCCGCCAGGTCAGTGCGTTCCGCTACCCGCGCCAGTACGGGCCACAGGCGCCGAGCTTCGCGCGGGCCCTGCTGCCGCCGCTGGCGACCGGCCTGCCGCTGCTGCAGTCCGGCACGGCGGCGATCATCGGGCATGCCTCGCAGCACACCGGCGCGCTGGCGGAACAGCTGGCTGAGACGCTGACCAACCTGCAAAGCCTGGTGGATGCCGCACGTGGCCAGCGGCCGGCATTGTCGCCGACGCTGGGCAGCGCCTCGCTGCTGAAGGTCTACGTGCGCAATGCCGGCGACCTGGACGCGGTGGCTGCGCAACTGGCCGCCCTGCCGGCAGCGCCTGCGTTCGTGGTGCTCCACGCCGAGGTGTGCCGGGCCGAACTGCTGGTCGAGATCGAAGGCCTGCACCGGTAGCGCCACGCGCGCGGCGCGGCCACCCGGTCAGTGATAGCCAGCGTCTGCGGTCACCTTGCCGCGGAACACCCGGTACGACCACGCGGTGTAGCCCAGGATCACCGGCAGCAGCACCACCAGCCCGACCAGACTGAAGCCCAGCGAGGACGCCGGCGCGGCCGCCTGCCACAAGGTCATGCTAGGCGGCAGCAGGTACGGCCACATGCCCAGCACCAGTCCGATGAAGCCCAGCACGAACAGCCCCAGCGTCAGCAGGAACGGCGGCAGGTCGCGGCGCGGGTGCATCGCGCTGCGCCACAGCGCCACCGCCACGGCCAGCGTGAGCAGCGGCACGGGCGACAGCCACCAGAAGTTGCCATCGCTGAACCAGCGCGCCATCAGTCGCGAATCCAGGAACGGCAGCCACGCACTGACCAGCCCCATGAACACGATCACCGCCACGACCAGCGGCCGGGTCAGCGTGCGCGCGAAGGCCTGCTCGCGGCCCTCGGTCTTGAGGATCAGCCAGGTGCTGCCCAGCAGCGCGTACCCGAACACCACCGCCGCCCCGGTCAGCATCGAGAACGGGCTGAACCAGCCGAACGCGCCGCCGACATAGCGCCCGTCCACCACCTGCAGGCCCTGCACCAGGGCGCCAAGGATCACCCCTTGGGCGAAGGCCGCCAACAACGAGCCCAGCCCGAAGGCCACGCTCCACAGGCGGCGCGAACGATGCGCCTTGAACCGGAACTCGAACGCCACCCCGCGGAACACCAGCGCCACCACCAGCAGCAGCACCGGCAGGTACAGTGCCGACAGCATCGCCGCGTAGGCCTTGGGGAAGGCGGCCATCAGCCCCGCCCCACCCAGCACCAGCCAGGTCTCGTTGCCGTCCCAGATCGGTGCGGCAGTATTCATCATCACATCGAGCTGTTCCTCGTCCTCGGCCATCGGCGCCAGGATGCCGATGCCCAACACAAAGCCGTCCAGCACCACATACATCAGCACGCCAAAGCCAATCACCGCGAACCACGCGACCGGCAGCCACGTTGTCATCTCCATGTCAGCGCTCCTCCAGCGGTTCGTCGGCGGCCGACAGCGGCCGTGCCGGGGTATGGCTGCCGGCGTCCAGCGCAGGTGCCGGATCATGCGGCTTGGGCCCGGTGCGGATGATCTTGACCAGATACCAGATGCCCCAGCCGAACACGAAGGCGTAGCCCACCACATAAACCCCCAACGACAGCGCCGTCATCCACAGGCTCTGCGGCCCGACCGCGTCGGCGGTACGCAGCACGCCATACACCACCCAGGGTTGGCGGCCCATCTCGGTCACAAACCATCCCGAGAGCAGCGCGATGAAGCCGCTCGGCAGCATCCAGTTCCAGCCACGGATCAACCAGCGCGACTGCAGCAACCGCCCTCGCCACCACTGGAACGCCGACACCCAGGCCAGCACCAGCATCAACGTGCCCAGCCCGACCATGATCCGGAACGCGAAGAACACCGGCACCACCGGCGGACGCTCGCTGGCCGGCACCGAGGTGAGCGGGTCAAAGGTGCCGTCCATCGAGTGGGTGAGAATCAGGCTGCCCAGGCGCGGAATGGCGATCTCGTAATCGTTGCGCTCCGCCTTTTCATTGGGCAGGGCGAACACCACCAGCGGCACGCCCTTGCCCTCGCCTTCGGCGTGCCAGTGCGCTTCCATCGCCGCGATCTTCATCGGCTGGTGCTTGAGCGTATTCAGGCCATGCATGTCGCCAACGAATATCTGCACCGGCACGGTCAGCGCGGCAAACGCCACCGCTGCCAGCAGCATGGTGCGGCCGGCCTCCACGTGGGTGCCCTTGCGCAAATACCACGCCCCCACCCCGCCAATCACGAAGCAGGTGGTGATGAACGACCCCAGCGCCATGTGTGCCAGGCGGTACGGGAAGGAGGGGTTGAACACCACCTGCCACCAGTCCTGCGGGTGCACGATCCCGTCGATCAGCGCATACCCGGCCGGCGTCTGCAGCCAGCTGTTGGACGACAGGATCCAGAACGTGGAGAACAGCGTGCCCAGCGCCACCATGCAGGTTGAGAAAAAGTGCAGGCGCGGCGACACCCGGCCCCAGCCGAACATCATCACGCCCAGGAAGCTGGCTTCCAGGAAGAAGGCGGTGAGCACCTCATAGGTAAGCAGCGGGCCGATCACGCTGCCGGCCACCTCGCTCAGCCGCGGCCAGTTCGTGCCGAACTGGAAGGCCATCACGATGCCGCTGACCACGCCCATGCCGAAGGACACGGCGAAGATCTTCTGCCAGAAAAAGTACAGCTCGCGCCACACCGGGTTGCGGGTGCGCAGCCAACGCCATTCCACGAACGCCAGCCAACTGGCCGTACCGATGGTGAAGGCCGGGAACAGCACATGGAAACTGATGACGAACCCGAACTGGATCCGCGACAACAACAACGCGTCCACCTGACGCCTCCGCCTGCACTCTGGAATCCGCACCATTCTGGGCCGGTATTCGTTAAAGGCACATGCGACCCGGTGACGCGCTGCTTCACTTTGTCGCAGGTGGAGGCGGGTTCAGGATGGGTGACCCGTTCAGGGTGAGGGGTCGGCAAGCTTGATGACCGATGCCCGTAGCTTCCTGGCAATCTCCGGTCCGTAGTCTTCGGCCACCGTAAGGGCTGGGACCGGCGCGCCGGGCAGGCCCGCGCGGCGAATGATGCGCGGCCACCAGGTGGGCCAGCACAGCAGCAGCGAGATCCAATGGCAGAGGCTGTGCAACAGCAGCAACGGGGACAGGAGCAAGGCCAAGGTCAGCACAAGGCCCTTGTCACCGGTACGCCAAGAGGGGAGGAGGAAGCTCAAGGTGGAGCGCACGGAATCCCAGGGCCAGGGGAATGTGGCACGCAAGCGCTTGGGCTGCGGCACGGCATCGGGGCCTTCCTCCATGTAGCGGCGGATGTATTCACCGAGCGCCTCGGCGCTGCCTTGATCGTCAAGCAGGCCACCCAGCATGCAGATCTCGTCGAACCCGACGCCGGTGCGTTCCCCGGACCACCCCATGATCAGGGTTCCATCGCCGGTGCGGGAGCCTGGCTCGCCGCCTGTCATCTCCATGACCGTGGCATCCCACGGGAGCGTTACCGTTCCACCTGCGCAGGCAGGTCTGTTGATGTGTACCTGACGCGTGACGCGGTTGAAGCGAACGATGATCCGTCGCTGTACAAACAGCTCCAATCGCACCCAGCGCCAGCAGAACCTGAAGAAGACAATGTTCGCCGCCGCCCACATCAACGTGATGATGGGCGTTGTTACGTAGTTTTCGGGGGCCAGCGGTCTGCCCAGATAGCCGATTCCGGATATCATTTTTTCTGCGCCGGGAACTATCATTCCCAGAAGAAACTGGCCCTGCAGCACGTACATGAGGCCCAGGAATACGAAAGTCACGACGCCTCTCCTGTCTTCCTGCCATGCGCCCTGAACATCCATGAAGCGTTTGTTCACGGCGAACACCGCGGACTCGTCGCCCGGCTCTCTGTTGATTCGTTGGCGTATCCCAGCACCATCATCAATGGATGCGCCCGACTGCGCACCCTCTCGATCGCTGTCTCCTCCGCCCAGCTTTGCTTTCCAAAAGATCATTTCAATGAGATACATCGGAATCAGCCTCCCCGTTTCGCAAGCTGCACAAGAGCAATGAGTTCATCAGTTTTATCTCGATAGCCTTTCGATAACCGACCTGACCTAAATACGCTTCGGTCGCACCAAGTCTCAAAATCATCTGGACTCATCGCGATGATCAAGAGGCTCACGGCCGCAGCTGCCCAGCCCAGTCGAGCGCCCCACAAGCGGAGCATGAGCATCACCACCTCGTTGGCAAGTAGGCGGGTGGCAATGCGGCTCGATACATCTAGTAGGCTGCGAAATAGTGCGATTCGTGCGCGCTTGAAAGTGACACGAAGGAATGGCGCCGACCCTGCGAAACTGATCGTTGCCCCTACTACAGATGCCGTTCCCCCTATGAATGCTCGAGCGCTGTACGCAATTGACAGGGGGCCACGTTCTGCCTTTTGCTTCTGAAATGCTGAGTCTGCATCCAGCACTGCCCCAACCACGCCAGCAGTCGCAACCAAGAACCCCCCATAAAGCCCCAACCTGCAACCCCACACTTCGCTGTACGAAGCGACTTGGGATGCCGGCTTGAAGTTTCCTTTGATCCAGGTGGATCCTTCTTCCAGGATCACCAGCACACCTCCACTCAAGGTCAATCCCGAGGCGATGAGCTCTGCGCCCTGGCGTGCGGTCGGGGCGTCGCCGAGCAGGTTGCGCCCTTTGATCATGAGATTGAGAGACTCGAAGAGCGTGGCGAGCATCAGCGCCCGCCCTTGATACACGCCACCTTCGCGCCCCTTGGCCATCTCACGATCAAGACCCATACGGACATAGCGGCTGAACTGCCCCCGCCAGTAGGACGTGGTGACGGAGTCCACCGAGCGCGCGTGGAACTCCGCAACCGGGTAGTTCCGGGCGTAGTCTCCCATCCGCAGCTGCAGGGCCCGGATCATGAGATTCATCTGGACCTTGTCCGCTGCTGCAGGCAGTGATGTCTTGTAGAGCACGCGTCCCCATTGGGCGTACCAGCTCATCACCGTGCCGAGCAGGCTGCGCTTGAACCACGCGACCTGTCCGGCATTCTCGCAGGCACGCAGGCACGCAGGCACGCAGGCACGCAGGGCAGCATTGGCCTTGTCGAACATGTCCAGCACCCGGATGACCGCCTCGTTGCCTGTCGCCGCGATGCCCCAGACATCCGTTGCCGACGCATCGGTCTGCGCGGCGTCCAGCGCACCGACCAGCTCTTGGGCCAAGGGCAGGTGGTTCAGGGCGTAGACCCGCCACGCCAGGTTCCCTTCTTCGATTCCCTGGGTTGCAGGGTTGACCACTGCGATCTCCAGTGACACTGCTCGGGGATGATCAGTACCTGAAATAGCTGTCGCCAAGCGCAGGAGGGTCACCAGGCTTTCTTAGCTTCTTGACGTCTGCCCTGAGATTGACCCATTTGACATCGCTCCAGCCAATCGCCGTGAACACGGCCTCGGCCATCCTTGTGTAGGGCGTGAAGCGCCGTCCTACGCTGTAGCCAATACAAAGGAATATTCCGATAGTTGGCAGGGACAGCAGCACCAGAATGGCGAGTTCCCTTACCGAGCTCTCGGCCATCGGTAAGATTGCAATGCAGATCATGACAAAGACAATGAAGACGGCCAGCACACCGACAGAAAGGGAGTATCGAAACACCCTCCACCAGTGTGCATAACGTCCCGCACTCACATGGGGATAGAGGGTGATGATTCGATCTGCTTCGTTCATTACCGCAAGCGCGACGAAGCCCCCGCCAGGAACACGATTGCCAATGGCAGTGAGCTGATCACCCTCTTTGAACGGCCATCTCCATAGCAACCCCTCAACCGGCTGACCTGAAAGCTCGACGCTCACTTTGGCCATCGGCTCCTCCATGTCCTCCACTGAAGACGCCGCCATGTAGGCCGCGGCGCCGCTTAACCCCATGGCGGCGGCAATGACACCCGTAGCGGCCATGCCTTCGCGGTCGCCTGTGCGGCCGAGCGTATTTACCAGTACGACTTCAACCGTTGCGTTACCTGCCTCTCCATGGATAACCTCCAATGAGCCGAGATTTGCCTTATGCATCAGACACGGACTCGGCTTCTGCAGATGACTGAGCCAGATTCATTGCTGATGCCCGCAACTTCTGCGCGATCTCCGGGCCGTAGTCTTCGGCCACGGTGAGTGCAGGGAGTGGCGCCCCGGGCAGGCCGGCGCGGCGGATGATGCGTGGCCACCGGGTGGGCCAGCACAACAGCAATGAAATCCAGTGGCAGAGGCTGTGCAGCAGCAGCAGAGGAGACAGAAGCAGCGCGAAGGTCAGAACGAGACCCTTGTCGCCGGTACGCCAGGACGGGAGCAGGAAGCTCAAGGTGGAACGCACAGAATCCCAAGGCCAGGGAAACGTTGCACGCAAGCGTTTGGGCTGCGGCACGGCATCGGGGCCTTCTTCCATGTAGCGGCGGATGTATTCACCGAGGGCTTCGGCGCTGCCTTTATCCTGAAGGAGGCCGCCGAGCATGCACACCTCATCGAACCCGGCACCGGTGCGATCGCCTTGCCATCCCATGACCAGCGTTCCATCTCCTGTACGAGAGCCTGGATCGCCGCCTGTCATCTCCATGACCGTAGCATCCCACGGGAGAGTGATAATCCCACCTGCGTAGGATGGCCTATTGATGTGCACTTGCCGGGTGACACGGTTGAAGCGAGCGATGATGCGCTGTTGCGTGAAAACTTCAAGTCTGATCCAACGGAGACAATACTTGAATAGAGCAAAATTCGCGCCCGCCCACATTAAGACATGCAACAGGATTGCCACATGGTCGTGCCATGCAATCCGTTCTCCAGTCTCGTCAACGCCCAACACCATGACTTCCATGCCAGGCTTGACCACTTCGAAAAGAAGCTGCGCCTGTAGAACGTACATGACCCCTAGAAAAAGACAGGTAACTACCCCCCTTCTATCTTCCTGCCAAGCGCCCTGCACATCCATGAGCCGATCAGATACTGAGAATATCGCGTACTCGTCAGCTGGTTCACGTTGAATTCTGCTCTCCACACCAATGCACGCCTGCTGGATGGGAGAGCTATCGAGTTCTTCCGTAGCCCGAGGGGCGCTTGTTTTTGCTTTCCAGAACAGCATCTCCAACAGATACATATGACTCAGTCACCTCGATTCAGAAGTTGCACGATTGCGACCAGCTCTTCTTCCCGATCTCGGTACCCCTTTGATGAAGCGTCCTTCCGAAAGATGCTTTTCTCACACCATTGTTCAAACTCATCCGGACTCAGGAGAGTGATCATGACCGTGGCAGCTACACCAGCCCAACCTAACCGAGCACCCCAAACTCGGAGCATCACCATTAGATCTTTGTTTGCCAACAGAGATGCCGCCAATCCACCCGTGCCCCTGATCAGTCCTCGAATGAAGTTGCTGCCTGTTCGCTTGTAGAGGGTGCGTATGAATGGAGCTGAGCCAGCGAAACTGATGGTTGCGCCAATCCCTACAACTGCCCCTGCAACGAAGGCTCTGGCTCCGTACGCAGTGGCCAGCCACCGCCTTCTGCGTCGAGAGCTCTCAGCCATCGCGCTCACGTCCAGCACTGCGCTGATCACACCGGCGATACCAACCAGAAAACCCCCATAAAGGCCCAACCGCCCGCCCCATACCCCGCTATACGAAGCGACTTGGGATCCCGCCTTGAAGTTCCCTTTGATCCAGGTAGACCCTTCTTCAAGGATTGCCAGCACGCCCCCACTCAGGGTCAATCCAGAGGCGATGAGCTCCGCGCCCTGGCGTGCTGTTGGGGCGTCGCCGAGCAGGTTGCGCCCTTTGATCATGAGATTGAGAGACTCGAAGAGCGTGGCGAGCATCAGCGCCCGTCCTTGATACACGCCACCTTCGCGCCCCTTGGCCATCTCACGATCAAGGCCCACACGGACAAAGCGGCTGAACTGCCCACGCCAGTAGGACGTTTTGACGGTGTCCGCCGAGCGGGCATGGAACTCCGCAACCGGGTAGTTCCGGGCGTAGTCTCCCATCCGCAGCTGCAGGGCGCGGGTCATGAGATTCATCTGGAACTTGTCGGCCGCCGCAGGCAGTGATGTCTTGTACAGCACACGCCCCCATTGGGCGTACCAGCTCATCACCGTGCCGAGCAGGCTGCGTTTGAACCACGCAACCTGTCCGGCATTTTCGCAGGCACGCAGGGCAGCGTTGGCCTTGTCGAACATGTCCAACGCCCGGATGACCGCCTCATTGCCCGCCGCCGCGATGCCCCAGACATCCGTCGCCGACGCATCGGTCTGCGCGGCGTCCAGCGCACCGACCAGCTCTTGGGCCAAGGGCAGGTGGTTCAGGGCGTAGACCCGCCACGCCAGGTTCCCTTCTTCGATTCCTTGGGTTGCAGAGTTGACCACTACGATCTCCAGTGACACTGCTCGGGGATGATCAGTACCTGAAATAGCTGTCGCCAAGCGCAGGAGGGTCACCAGGCTTTCTTAGCTTCTTGACGTCTGCCCTGAGGTTGACCCATTTGACATCGCTCCAGCCAATCGCCGTGAACACTGCCTCGGCCATTCTCGTGTAGGGCGTGAAGCGGCGGCCCAGACTGTGGCCAATCCAAAGAAAAATCGCGATGCTCGGTATCAGTCCAAGCCCCATAACAAGGAGTTGCCTTGCGTCGCTTTCATCCATTGGGAATAGTGCGATGCAGATGGTGATAAGGCCAATGAAGACAGCCAGCACGCCGACAGAAAACGAGTATCTGAACACTCGCCACCAGTGCGCATGACGCCCTGCACTCACATGGGGATAAAGAGTGATGATTCGATCCGCCTCGTTCATTACCGCAAGTGCGACGAAGCCCCCGCCGGGAACACGATTGCCAATGGCTGTGAGCTGATCACCCTCTTTGAACGGCCATCTCCATAGCAACCCCTCAACTGGCTGACCTGAAAGCTCGAAACTCACCTTGGCCACCGGCTCTTCCATCTCTTCCATTGAGGACGCCGCCATGTGGGCAGCCGCGCCGCTCAATCCCATGGCGGCGGCAATGATGCCCGTAGCGGCCATGCCTTCGCGGTCACCTGTGCGGCCGAGCGTGTTTACAAGTACGCCCTCAACTGTCGCATTGCTGGCCTTTCCATGGATAACTTCCAATGAACTCAGATTTGTCTTATGCATCAGATACAGAATCGGCTGCCGCGGATGGCTTGACCAGCTTCATTACCGACGCCCGCAACTTCTGCGCAATCTCCGGTCCGTAGTCTTCGGCCACCGTAAGGGCTGGGACCGGCGCTCCGGGCAGGCCCGCGCGACGGATGATGCGTGGCCACCAGGTGGGCCAGCACAGCAACAGCGAGATCCAATGACAGACGCTGTGCAACAGCAGCAGCGGGGACAGGAGCAAGGCGAAGGACAGCACAAGTCCCTTGTCACCGGTACGCCAAGAGGGGAGGAGGAAGCTCAAGGTGGAACGCACGGAATCCCAGGGCCAGGGGAACGTGGCACGCAGGCGTTTGGGTCGAGGCACGGCGTCGGGGCCTTCCTCCATGTAGCGACGGATGTATTCACCGAGCGCCTCGGCGCTGCCTTGATCGTCAAGCAGGCCACCGAGCATGCAGATCTCGTCGAATCCGGCGCCGGTGCGATCCCCTGACCACCCCATGATCAGCGTTCCATCGCCGGTGCGGGAGCCTGGTTCGCCGCCCGTCATCTCCATGATGGCGTCATCCCATGGGAGAGTGACCGTTCCACCCGCGCAGGCAGGTCTGTTGATGTGTACCTGACGCGTGACGCGGTTGAAGCGAACGATGATCCGTCGCTGTACAAACAGCTCCAATCGCACCCAGCGCCAGCAGAACCTGAAGAAGACGCCGTTCGCCACCGCCCACATCAGAATGAATATGGGTATTCCAACGTAGTGATCCGAAGGAAGCGGCCTTCCAAAGTACCCAATCCCAGAGATCATCTGCTGAACTCCCGGGACGATTACTCCAACTAGAAATTGACCTTGAAGGACGAACATGATGCCGATAAAGACAAAGGTGACGATGCCTCTCTTGTCTTCCTGCCATGCACCCTGAATGTCAATGAAGCGTCTATTCACAGTGAATACTGCGAACTCGTCGCCCGGCTCTCTTTGAATTCGTTGCCCGACGCCTGCACCGCTGCTGAGGGACACAGTCGGCCGCGCGGCCATTTGACCCTCTTCCTTCGCATCCAACTTTGCCAACCAGAAAATCATTTCCATGAGATACATCTTCGTCAGCTCCCTCCTTTCGCTATTCGCACGAGAGCTACAAGTTCGTCCGCTCGATCTTGGTAACCCTTTGAAGACTTGTCTAGCCTGAAAATGCTTTTTTCGCTCCATTTTTCAAACTCATCCGGACTCATCACGATGATTAGTACGCTGGCGGCTGCAGCGGCCCAGCTCAGCCGAGCTCCCCATGCACGAAGCATCAGCATGACCATTTCCTTGGCGATTAGCGTGGCAGCAAGGCGACTGGAGATATCGAACAAGGTGCGGAAGAACTTGGTTCTCGACCTTTCTAGCAATGCGCGGAGGAAGGGTGCGGATCCAGCAAAGCTAATCGTTGCCCCTACTACTGCTGCCGTCCCAGATATGACTCCTCTTGCGCCGTATGCAATTGCGAGGTGAACGCGAGCAGACTTCGCGCTCTGCACAACTGCAGCTCCATCCAGCACTGCCCCAACCACGCCAGCAGTCGCAACCAAGAACCCCCCATAAAGTCCCAACCGGCCACCCCACACTTCGCTGTACGCAGCGACTTGGGATCCCGGTTTGAAGTTGCCTTTGATCCAGGTGGATCCTTCTTCCAGGATCACCAACACGCCTCCACTCAGGGTCAATCCCGAGGCGATGAGCTCTGCGCCCTGGCGTGCGGTCGGGACGTCGCCGAGCAGATTGCGCCCCTTGATCATGAGGTTGAGCGATTCGAAGAGCGTGGCGAGCATCAGTGCCCGCCCTTGATACACCCCACCTTCGCGCCCCTTGGCCATCTCACGTTCAACGCCCACGCGGACATAGCGGCTGAACTGCCCCCGCCAGTAGGACGTGGTGACGGAGTCCACCGAGCGGGCGTGGAACTCCGCAACCGGGTAGTTCCGGGCGTAGTCTCCCATCCGCAGTTGCAGGGCCCGGATCATGAGATTCATCTGGACCTTGTCCGCTGCTGCAGGCAGTGATGCCTTGTACAGCACGCGTCCCCATTGGGCGTACCAGCTCATCACCGTGCCGAGCAGGCTGCGCTTGAACCACGCGACCTGTCCGGCGTTCTCGCAGGCACGCAGGGCAGCGTTCGCCTTGTCGAACATGTCCAGCACCCGGATGACCGCCTCGTTGCCTGCCGCCGCGATGCCCCAGACATCCGTCGCCGACGCATCGGTCTGCGCGGCGTCCAGCGCACCGACCAGCTCTTGGGCCAAGGGCAGGTGGTTCAGGGCATAGACCCGCCACGCCAGGTTCCCTTCTTCGATTCCCTGGGTTGCAGGGTTGACCACTGCGATCTCCAGTGACACTGCTCGGGGATGATCAGTACCTGAAATAGCTGTCGCCAAGCGCAGGAGGGTCACCAGGCTTTCTTAGCTTCTTGACGTCTGCCCTGAGATTGACCCATTTGACATCGCTCCAGCCAATCGCCGTGAACACGGCCTCCGCCATTCTGGTGTAGGGCGTGAATCTCCGCCCCAGACTGTAGCCAATCCAACCGAAAAATCCGAAGCCCGTCAGCGATCCCAGCGCAATAACGCGGAGTTGCTTTGCCTCGCTATCACCCATGGGCAATAACGTGATGCAGATGAAGGCAAGGGCGACGAAGATCGCCAGTACGCTGACAGAAAACGAGTATCGAAACACCCGCCACCAGTGCGCATGACGCCCTGCACTCACATGAGGATAGAGAGTGATGATTCGATCCGCCTCGTTCACTACCGCAAGCGCGACGAAGCCGCCCCCAGCAACATGATTGCCAACGACCGTGAGCTGATCGCCTTCCTTGAACGGCCATCTCCATAGCAACCCCTCAACTGGCTGACCTGAAAGCTCGAAACTCACCTTGGCCACCGGCTCTTCCATCTCTTCCATTGAGGACGCCGCCATGTGGGCAGCCGCGCCGCTCAATCCCATAGCGGCGGCAATGACGCCCGTAGCGGCCATGCCTTCGCGGTCACCTGTGCGGCCGAGCGTGTTTACAAGTACGCCCTCAACCGTCGCATTGCTGGCCTTTCCATGGATAACTTCCAATGAACCCAGATTTGTCTTATGCATCAGCAGTACTTGCCTCACTGGACCTGGTGGAAACGCTTCCCATTGCAGCCATGAATGTCTCCTCCTGTTCTTTTGCCGATCTGAACTTCGGACCACTCTCGCCGATCCCGAATAGCCATCCCTCTTTAACCTTCCCAAACGCATTTTCTTCACACCATAGTTCGAGATCGTTCGGACTAAGTGCCCACACAGTTCCTTCAATGGCGGCCATCGCTAATGCCGCCTTCCAGCCACCCAATCTCAGTATCCATACGCCGATTCGCTTCATCGACTGCGACGCGAGAGCAGATTCAGCGCCCTTCGAAGTAGCCGCAGTCAAACCTGCCTTGATCCCGTCTAAAGCGATCGTCACAGCGCTGCTTCCGACGACGCGTTTGATCACAGGCGATGAGTAGGCGAGCGCAGTCAGAAACTGAGCACTGCCAATTGAGCCACCCGCAAGAGCCTTTATGAAAAGCGAAGCCGTCGCTCCATATCGCTGATCTTTGGAAGCCTTGGAGACTTCACCCATGTCATAGACTGCCCCGATGAAGCTGCCAGCCCCACCTGCGAGTCCACCGACAACTTTCATCCGCCCAACACTCCGGCTCGCACTGCCATAAAACTCCTTGCTGACACCTTCAGAAATACTGGTGTGCACGGCAATGAGCGACATGCCTGACGCCAGCAAAGTGGCATAGTCCCGCGCTCTCTTATCAGCCTTCAGCGAGAGGTTGATGAAGTTCACCAACTCCAGAACGCCCGTCAGGGAGTTGAGACGGACAACGTTCCGGCTGCTGTCGGCCGCTGTCTTCCAACGCTGTTGCATCAACCTCGTTCCGTGATGTCGCTCCACATCGCGGAGCGCAAACATCATGGGCGTGCCTTGCGTGATCTTCCGGGAGCGATAATGGTTCACCCGATCGAGGAAGTACCGCTTGACCTCGACGCCGGCACCGGCCTCCTTGGAGATCAGATCCGAGGCCTCTTCGGCACTCATCAACGCCCGGGTGTAGAAGACAAAGCGGACCATTGCATTGCCTGCTTTGTCCTGGATACCCTTCAAGGGGAAACAGTTCAGCATGAAGGCACCTGCTGTGGTGACGAAGCGATCTACACCGCTGTCCCGAAGGATCCTGTCTGCCGCCGTCGTCGGCACCGCCTCCTTCTGCGCCGCCTCGAACTTTCGGTAGTAGTCCAGGTACTTCTTGAGGTGTGAAGTTGCGGACACGAATGTCAACCAGGCGGCGCCCGATGCGTTGAGAGCGAGATCACGATGTGCGTTGGCCTCCGCGAGGGTCTGCTCAAGTTCTTGTCGCGCATCGTCCTGGTTTTGGGCGATGACACGCCATAGGAGGCACTCTCGTCGGGTAACGTGTGTGTTCGCTGACAGCAGGGTCAGAATCCTGCGACCTTCTCTGCTGATGCCAAGCCCCTCGATGGCATTGGTCACAACCTCCTCGAACCTCAGACCACAGCCCGGGGACGTTCCATCAAAGTCCTCAAGCGTGACCAGGAAGAGCTCGTTACGCAACCACGATCCAAGCGCCCTTGTTCTGGGCTCCAGGCAGGACAGCGCAGCGTCCATGAATACCTCGACGTTACCCTTGAACGCCCTGAAGGAAGGCTCATCTATAAGAGGCCAGTACTTCTTGTTCCATTTGTCCCGCGCCTCCTGTTGATACAGTGGGAGCAGCGCTCGGGAGAGATGGTCGGTGAACTGCTTCTTGTCCTCTTCAGAGAGGGCGGGCTCCACTTTCCTACCACCCGTCGTGTATCGCGGTCTCGATCGCCTCTCTTCATATAGCCTCTCAAGTTCAGCGAGGCTTGCCTTGGCGTAGTTGTCAGAAAGTACGGCGCCATTGAGCTCCAGTAGGCTGCATATCTGCTCGATATGGCCCACGGCGTTCAACTCCAATGCTCTTTCCTGCTTGTAGCGCTCGATGTTTCCAATGACGTCGTGGCAGTAGCCGTTGAGCTCGTGGACGACGCCAACGGCATCCCACAGACCAATCAGCATAGGGGCGTAGTTCTTCCGGTTCTCCCCGACGCGACCATTGCTGCTATGGGTACAAAGCAGCTGGTACCGATCCTGAAGGGATTCGGCCGCATTGGCGTCATGCCAACGGGTGCGTCGCGACCACGGATAGCGGGTTGCGTTGGCCCTCAACACCTCCCCGAAGAATGTCCCGTCGGATCGACTGATCGCGCGGGGAGCGGCAAAGTGTGGAAGCTCGGCGGGCTCTTTCGCCGGGTCCTTCGTTTGCCTGTACTCCATGATGCTCGACAGAAGCGATGCGTCATTGATGGGGGCGTAGTCCGCGGTCGACGCAGGTGATTGAATCCACGTTGCCGGCGTGATCGGCTGCATCCGCTCTGCCCGCAGCTCCTCGTCCGTTGCATATCGATCCAGCGTGGCAGGGGTCCATACGTGCTGGGAGAATGCAAGCCAGACCGTGCCACACAGATGGGGGCGCTGGATGGTGATGAACTCGGTACGCATGGGGTCGTGCGCGTTTCGGCTGCAGGCCGGCAGGCCGGCGCCTTCCACGGCGCGGGCAGTGAATGCGGACGGCTGGCGCCAGAGCGTCCCGTTCTCGGCTACCGAGTAGGCCTCCCAATGCCTCGGGCCGTAGGGCCCACCCTGCTCATAGAACAGGTAGAGCATGCCTTGTCGCAATGTTCTGAGGGCATACTTGTAGCCTGACGCCGCAATCGCCTCGGCGCAGGCACGGCCGCCGCGCAGGATGCCCAGGCCCGCGTCGGGACACGCATCGGGAACGACGGTGTAGCGAACGGGAAGGATGGCCAGGCCGGTGCTGCGGCATATATCGCATGCATCTTTCAGGTCGTCTTCGGCAGGCAGGACGGCTTTGACTGCGGGGAGATCAGACACTTCTGGGCTGGCGCTCTCCCCGTGAGAGCCTTGCTGACTGCTCATCGTTCACCCCAGCCGGTTGACTTGGGGCCATGCAGCCCTGCCTCGAGGGCAACTCGTTGCCAGGTCGACTCGTCAATCTGATAGACCATCTCGTCATAGCGCTTGCCCGCCGCCACAGCGCTGAGCAGCGCCCGCACAACGTCGTGTGCGTGGAATCGTGGCCCCAAGTAAAAGCTCTGCCATGCGAACAAGTCGAGATCCGCCTGTTCTGTCATGCCCTGCCGATGCGCAGTGGCGACCGCGTCGAGCGCCAGGTCGAACGCTTCAGGTAGAACATCGATGGCGTCCAAGCGTGCTCGAATCCATGCCTGGTTCACTGCGCCGATGCAACGGATGCAGCTCCAGTTGACGTTTCGACAACCGACGGGCGCTTCAGCGTCTGGTGTATGCACCGACAATCGCTTCCATCTGTCGATGAAGGCCCAATGGGTGATGCAATCGAAGTAATGTGCCCGGTTAGCCGGCGTGCACGCCTGCAGGAACAGATCCGTGACCATGGGATCGTAGTAGCGGAGCCATCGTCTCCCGGCGTACGCGGATGCACACGGAGATATCAGGCGTTCTGCGATGTTGTCTGAGAGTTGCTCGGCCGTTGCCGACGTCCATATCCACGCGCAGGTGCGTTGTACGACACCCCGCCTGAGTGCGCTCGTCGCCTTGTCTGCAAGGGCCATTGAAACTGCCAGGGAAGACAGCGTTGCCGGCATACCTTCATTCATGCGTATGCGGAGCAGGTAGGGCGAGAACCCTGGCGGTAGCGCGGGATGCCGTACGGGCATCGAGCAGATCTGGATTTGTTCTGCGAGGTCATTGAAGCGCGTGTCCGCCTCTGTTTCCTGGTGTCCGTTCTGCATCAACAGATAGCAGTTCCCCCCAGCACGATCATTGAGAGCGACCAGCTGCTCGCAGAGTGCGTTATCCAACATCGGCCGTACCCTCATAGCGTGATTGCGCAGACATCAGGTGCGGCTCGCATCCTTTGTGCGTCGCGCTCTTCAACGCGGCCGTGTCAGACATCAGCTGCGGATCCGTCCACTCCCGCAGCACCCCTTTCAAATCCACCGTGCCCGGCGCGCCCAGCTCGATGTTGTCGCCCTCGATGCGCAGGTACGCACCGGCGGCAGTGGCCAGCACGTGCTTGGCCGGTGCCGACACCCGCACGTCCGCTTCGGTGCTGGCGATCTTGACTGCGGTCTTGGCCGCCAGCTGCGCCAGATTCTTGTGCGCGCGTGCGCTGACCTTGCCCTGCGCGGCGTGCAGCGCGATGCCGCGTTCGGTGTTGGGGCTGTCCGCCTTGGCCTCGTTGCCGGCGGTGTAGAGCACCAGCCCGCCGGACACCGCCAGGGTGAGCGAGCCCTGGCTCAGCCAGTTCAGCGCCACGCCTGAGGCCAGCGTGGTCTGCGTGCCGCTGACCCACACCTGGTCGGCCGGCGTCAGGCTCATCACCCCGGCCACGCCGCTGCCCATCAGCGTCGGCGCATCCCAACCCGGCGCTTCGCCGTCACCGCCCTGGATGCTGCCGGCCGGGCCACCGCTCTGGATGCCGCCCAGCTTTTCCTGCAACTGCAGCAGCGCCTGGTGCGCCGGCAGCTCGCTCGGTTCCTGCGGCAGCATCGCCTGCTGGTTGTGGGCCGATTCGTTGAGCGTGGCCACCAGCTCGGTGCTTTCCTGCAGCTGCGCCATCGCCTGATTGGCCGCCAGCTGCGGTTCGCCGCCTTCGGTGCTGAGCAGCAGGCCCTTGCCCGCGCGCAGCGCGCCGAACGCCTGGCTGGACAGCTCGGCGCCGAAGCCGCGCTCGGCCTCGCGCACGTTGTCCTCACCGCCCTTGAGGTGGCCCAGGGTCAGCGTGGTCGCATGCTGGGTGGTGGACAGCTGCGCGCGGCCCTGCCCGGGGGTGTCGTCCAGGCGCAGCTGCTGGTAGCCGCCCGCGCCGCCCTGGCTGTCGGCCAGCGCCTGGCTCTTGAAGCCGGTGAACACCGCGCCGTGGTCGTTGCCCTCGAACCACGCGGCCGCGTTGCCGGTGGCCTGCGCGCCGCCGCTGGCGACCTGGTTGTGCGAGGCATCGTTCTGGCCGCGGCCGTTGTAGACCGCACCCACCACTACCGGGCGGTCGATGTCGCCCTCCAGGAACGCCACCAGCACTTCCTGGCCGCGCCGCGGCAGCACCACCCCGCCCCAGTTGTCGCCGGCCCACGGGGTCATCACCCGCACCCAGGTCCAGGCACCGCCGTTGGCCGGAGCATTGTCGTCGCCGCCCGGGTGCGCCTGGCCGGTGCTGGACGCACCGCCGCGCTGCCACGGGAACTGCACCTTGATGCGATGGTCGCGGTCGGACTGCAGCGGCTCGCCGTCGCTGACCACGATGGCGCTGAGCGTGCCGGTGATCGACGGGCGCGGATGCAGGCGCACGCCGTGGCCGTCCTCGGTCTGCGGGCGATAGACCACGTCAGCCGGAATCACCACGAAGCGGTTGTCGTAGAAGGTGGAGGTCACCGCCTGCGCGGGTGCGGCGGCGGCCAGCCCGGCCAGTGCGACCGGCAGCGCCAGCGGCGCCTGCGCGACCGGGCCGAGCTGCTGCTCGAGCGCATCGAGGATGTCCGCCTCGAGATTGTTGCGGGCCTGGTGCTGCACCGACAGGCACAGGAAGCTCGTGCCGGCGTCCACACCCGGATGCTGGCCCAACTGGAACTGCGCGCCCGGCACCAGCTGGCGCCAGCTGCCCTGCCCCTCGATGGTGTGCGCGCGCACGCGCAATGCATCCAGATGCTGCTGCGCGCGGCGCTGGCCGCGGGCGCTGTCCTGCCAGCCGTACGGGCCGCTGGTGTCGATGTCCTCGCCGATACCCGACACCTCCGCCGGTACCTCGGCACGCGCGTGGCGCAGGGTGGCGGTGCGGTGATCCCAACTTTGGCGTGACACGGCAGCCGGACACCAGCGCCGTGCCACGCGCCAGTGCCGCACGCTGTCGCTGCGCTCGGTGGCATCGCGGCGGTGGAAGCGCACGGTGCCCAGTCGAGGAACGTCGCCGTGGTGATCGGCCAGCACCAGCGTGTGTGCGCCCAGGCGGGCGTTGCCCGGGTCGCCGGCATGCTCGAACCAGTAGTAGATGCCCTCCTCGGCCAGCAGCCGCTGCAGGAAGCCCAGGTCCGACTCCTGGTACTGCGTGGTCAGGCTGCGCCTGGCGTACTGGCTGCGGTCGGCCAGCGCCCAGCGCCAGGCCGGCACCAGACCGGAATAGTCGGCGAAGATGTCCTCGACGATCTCCACCACGCTGCGGTCATGGAACACGTAGCTGTCCACGCGCTGGGCCAGAAACGCCAGCCACGGCTGCAGGCGCAGCCGATAGCGCGCCAGACCGCCGTTGCTGCCGAGCCGTTCAACGGCGGTGACGTGCCCGTGGAACGCGCGTGGCGCGCCGGTGGTCTGCATCTGCAGCAGCGCAGGGGTGCCGTACAACTGTTCCAGCGGCAGATCGGCCTCCAGCGACAGCACCAGGACGTCCAGCACGAAACCCGCACCATCGACCTGCTCGATGCCGCTGAACGCCTCGACCGCCCCCAGCCGCGCTCCCAACAGCGTGTCCAGCCGCAGGTGGCGCCGCTCCTGCGTGGCGGCCGCCAGTGCCGCCCGCAGCGCGTATATCCCTTCCATGACCGATCCACTCCTTGTTGGCACGGAGGCTCCAGGCCGCCCGATGGCCGGGCGGGAGTACCCCGCACCGTGCGTCACCGCGTGAATTCTGGGCGGAGGCAGCGGAGTGCCACCATAGGAAAAGTTTGAATAAGCGATTGATGTTTCTATGAAATTTCGAAGATTGATCAACGCGGACTTCGCTCGACGCACGAACGGTGATGGCCAGCGCCGCATCCTCCATCCGCTCCTCCGCGTGGACCCCTGCGCACGCGCGACTTTTCCGATCCTGTCCCCATGACCTGTGGCCCCTTCGGCGGGCCTTGACGGCTGCTACGCTTGCCGGGTTTTCCTCTACGGTGCCGCCCGCAATGCCCAGAACGCTGCCCTTGTCCCTGCTGCTGCTCGCCGCCCTTGGCGGTACCGCCCACGCCGCGCCGACGCCGATCACCATCGAGCAGGCAATGGCCGACCCGGACTGGATCGGCCCGCCGGTCGAGAGCGCGTGGTGGTCCTGGAACAGCCAGCAGGTCGAGTACCAGCTCAAGCGCACAGGCAGCCCGGTCCGCGATACCTTCCGCCAGCCGATCGGCGGTGGCGTGGCGGTGCAGGTCAGCGACGACCAGCGCGGCACGCTGGACGTGGACAGTCCGGTGTACGACAGCGCGCGCCAGCGATCGGTGTTCGTGCGCAACGGCGATGTGTTCCTCCGCGACCTGCGCAGCGGCGCGCTGACCCAGCTGACCCGCAGCACCGAGAAATCCGCTGCGGTGGCGTTCGCCCGCGACGGCGGGGTGATCTGGCGCACCGGCCAGAACTGGTTCCACTGGACCGCCGCCGGGGGCGTGCAGCAGGTGGCCAGCCTGAAGGCCGAGAAGAATCCCGATGACGCGCCCAAGGCCGATGTGCTGCGCGACCAGCAGCTGCGCACCCTGGCCACGCTGCGCAACGACCGCGCGCAGCGCGAGGCGCTCAAGCAGCAGGAAGCGAGCTGGCGCCGCGCCGACAGCACCCGCGCCCCGGGTCCGGTGTACCTGGGCGCCGATGTGGAGATCGTCGACAGCGTGCTGTCGCCGGATGCCCGCACGCTGATCGTGGTGACCAAGCCGAAGAGCTTCGATGAAGGCCGCGGCGGCAAGATGCCCAAGTACGTGACCGAATCGGGCTATGAGGAATTCGAGGACACCCGCACCCGCGTGGGCCGCAACGATCCGGAGCCGCACGCGCTGTGGCTGGTCGATGCCGTGGCCGGCACGGTCAAGCCGCTGTCGCTGGACGGTCTGCCCGGCATCGGCACCGATCCGCTGGCCGCGCTGCGCAAGGCCGCCGGCAAGGACGCATTGAAGGGCAACCGTCCGCTGGAGGTGCTGGCCGGCCCGGGCAGCCCCGGCATCCGCTGGAGCGCCGATGGTCAGCAGGCGGCCATCATGCTGCGCGCCAACGACAACAAGGACCGCTGGATCGTCAGCGTCTCGGCGGCCAGCGCCAGGCTGGAGAATCGCCACCGGCTGACCGACAGCGCGTGGATCAACTGGGGCTTCAACGACTTCGGCTGGTCCAGCGACAACCGCACGCTGTGGCTGCTGTCGGAGGAATCGGGGTATTCACACCTGTACACCCAGCAGGGTACGGCCAAGCCACAGGCGCTGACCCGCGGCTCGTGGGAAACCTCGATGCCGGTGCCCAGCGCCGATGGCCGCGGTTTCTACTTCCTGTGCAACCAGCAGTCGCCCGGCGACTACGAAGTGTGTGCGGTGGACACCGCCAGCCGGCAGGTGCGTGAGCTGACCTCGCTCAACGGTGTGGAAGACTTCTCGCTGTCCCCGGACGGCCAGCAGCTGCTGGTGCGCTACTCCGGTGCGTACCTGCCGGCGCAGGTGGCGGTGGTCCCCACCGCCGGTGGCCAGGCCAGGCTGCTGACCGACACCCGTACGGCCGCCTTCAAGGCGCGCGAGTGGATCCAGCCCAAGCTGGTGCAGGTGCCGTCCAAGCACGGTGCCGGCGTGGTCTGGGCCAAGTACTACGGTCCGGAAACCCCCGAGCCGGGCAAGCAGTATCCGATCGCCATGTTCGTGCACGGTGCCGGCTACCTGCAGAACGTGCACCAGCGCTACCCGGCCTACTTCCGCGAGCAGATGTTCCACAACCTGCTGGTGCAGAAGGGCTACATCGTGCTGGACATGGATTACCGCGGCAGCGAAGGCTACGGCCGCAACTGGCGCACGGCGATCTACCGCAACATGGGCCACCCGGAGCTGGAAGACTACAAGGACGGCCTGGACTGGCTGGTGGACACCAAGCAGGGTGACCGCGCGCATGCCGGCATCTACGGCGGCTCCTATGGCGGCTTCATGACCTTCATGGCGCTGTTCCGCTCGCCGGGCACATTCAAGGCCGGCGCCGCGCTGCGCCCGGTGGTCGACTGGCACCAGTACAACCACGGCTACACCGCCAACATCCTCAACACGCCGGACATCGATCCGGAGGCGTACCGCACGTCGTCGCCGATCGAGTACGCCGATGGCCTGCAGGACCACCTGCTGATCGCCCACGGGATGATGGATGACAACGTGTTCTTCCAGGACTCGGTGAATCTGACCCAGAAGCTGATCGAGCTGCACAAGGACAACTGGACGATCGCGCCGTACCCGCTGGAACGCCACGGCTACGTGCGTCCGGATTCCTGGCTGGACCAGTACAAGCGCATCCTCAAGCTGTTCGAGGAGAACCTGAAGTGAGCCACGACGCGGCGCCGATCGAGATCGTGGCCGCGGTCATCCGCGACACCACCGGCCGCGTGCTGGTGGTGCGCAAGCACGGCTCGGACACGTTCATCCAGCCCGGTGGCAAACCCGAGCCGGGTGAGGCGCCGCTGGACGCCCTCGCCCGCGAGTTGAACGAGGAACTGGGCGTGCGGCTGGACGCCGGCAGCGCCTTGCCGCTGGGGGCGTTCGAAGCCTGGGCGGTGAACGAGCCGGGCCGCCGGGTTCGCGCCCACGCCTGGCAGGTGCGGGTGGCGGGAACGCCGCAGGCACGCGCCGAAATCGCGGAGCTGGCGTGGATTGCAGGCGTACCGCCGCACAATTGCCGCTTGGCACCGTTGAGCGCAGACCATATCCTGCCCGCGGCCGCACGTGCGGTGGCCGCGATCTGACATCGCGGTCTGGTCACCCAGGACACCGGATGTCATTGCCTCCTCCCCATTTACCGCTACGTACACCGCGCGCCGACGACTTCATCGCGCCGATGGCCAAGGCCTCGCTCCTGGTGTGCGCCGCCTCCAGCCTGTGGTTCGCCGTGCAGATGCTCGCGCTGCCGCTGCTGCTGACCGACGCCACGAGGATGGCGTTGTGGGAGAGCGACTGGTGGACCCTGCTGCCTGAGCCGGTAAAGCTGGGCATTGCGCATGCCCAGGCGTTGACCGCGGCGGCCCTGCTGCTCAGCCTGTTCGGCGTGGCTGCCTGCTGGGGGCTGCTGCGTTTCCAGCGCTGGGCCCTGGTGGGTTTCACCTTCCTGCTGGTGCTGACCGCGCTGCTCAATTTCGTGATGCCGTGGCTGATGGACCTGTTTCTGCAGAACATGCAGGCCGCACTGGCCACCACCGTGCAGACCCCGGATATCCAGGCGCTGCGTGCGTCCCTGCGCGTGCAGCGCGCGATCTGGACCGGCCTGCTCGCGCTGGCGGCGATCGTGTTCTTCGCGCTGCACCTGTGGCTGGTGCAGCGGCTGTGGCGCGCCGACGTGCGCGCGCGGTTCTTTCCGTGATCCGGCGACTGCGGTGGGGGACGGGCGCGCTGGCGTGCCTGCTGGCCGGCAGCGCGCTGGCCGACGCGCAGCACATCCCGTGCGGCCGCTATGTGGTCGGCGAGGACGGACCGGCGCTGGAGGTGGTGGGCAGGGGTACGGTGGTCTACCCCTTCCCGCCCGACGACCCGACCTACTTCCGCCTGGAGCCGGACGGCGCGCACTGGCGCCTGACCGGGCTCGGCGATGGGCGACAGTACCGGATCGACTACGACGCAACCGAGCAGACCCTGGTCAACGATGGCCAGCGCTATCGGCTGCGCGAGGCGGCCACCTGCCCCGACTGGACCGCGCCCGCCGAGGACGCAGCGCCGCTTCCCGTGACTCCGGTCGGCAGTGCCGGCCCGGTCCCCTGATCCTTTTTTTTCGTACAGGTACCTCCCATGTCCTTGATTCGTGTACTGGCCACGCTGGCCGGTCTGGCAGCGCCGGTGGCGCTGCTGTCGGCGGCCCCGGCGTCCGCCCCGTCCATCACGCTGCAATGCGGTACCTACCAGGCGGACGACAACCCCACCCGGATCGTCATTGAAAGCCCCAACCAGGGCTACCGCCAGATGCCCGGGAGTGCCCGCGAGCCGTATCTGCTGCGGCGCCTGGGGAAGCAACTGAAGATGGCCGACCCCGATGCCGGGGTGGTGCTGGAGGCGGACATCACCGATGGCGGCCGCAGCCTCGAAGCCGGTTACCTCACGTACCGACTCAGCGAGCCGGCGCGCTGCAAGCCGCCTGTGCAGTTCCCGGAGAACAGTTGCCGTGCCAGCATCGGTACCTGCCTGGACGACATCCGCATGGCCGACCGCGACGTGCTGCGCCCGTGGTGCGCGGAGGGCGTGCCGGCGGCCTGCAAGGCGCTGCTGTCCAGTTACGAAACCGAGGCGCGCGAAGCCGTCACGCGCGAGGACATCGGCGAGGAGGATCCGGACCTGCAGGAACCGGCATCGTGCAAGCCCGACAGCGGCCAGTACGATGCCGAGGCCTGCAAGGAAGCGGCCAGCATGGCGATGGCCAAGGCATTCGCCAGCATCCTGCTGAGCAGCCAGAAGCCGGCCCCGCTGCCGGCGGCCGCGCTGGACGACGTGACCGCGCTGTGTCGCGCCTACCCGGCCGGCACGTTCTGCCAGGACGTGGCCCAGGCCCTGTGGACCGCCGGGCGCTGGCTGCCGGCCCGTGACGCGCTGCAACTGGCCTGCACCAAGGGCGGCAATCCGGACAGCTGCACCGCAGCTGCGCCGCTGCAGGGCCTGACGGCCGCCGACATGCGGCCGGTCGCCGCCACGTCCCTGCCCTGTGGCCAGTACACGGCCGCCACCGGGCTGATGGACAGCCTGGCCTTCGGCGATGGTGGGCTGGTGCAGATACCGCTCAGTGGCCAGCTGCGCGCACGCCTGGAGGACGGGCAGATCCGCATCCGCCACGACAAGGGTGACGACTTTGTGCTGCAGCCGCTCGCCAACGGCAGCCTGATCGGCGTGGACACCTGGAACCGCTACGCCTACTACACCCGCGAAGGCGCGGCCGGCCAGTGCGCCGCGTCGGTGGTGTTCGTCGAGGTGCCGCTGACCCAGGACTGCCCCACCGGCGGCAGCGAGCGCGGCGCGCAGGCCTGCTGCGATGCCGGCCGCCTGCAGGGCTGCAACGCGATGGGCCATCGCCTGGCGCTGGGCGATCGCTGGGCCGAGGCAGCCCCCTACTACCAGAAGATGTGCACCGCCGGTGTGCGCGAAGGCTGCGAGAACCTGGTCACGGTGTACGAGCACACCGGCGATGAGGCCATTCCCGAATCGATGCAGGCCCTGTGCGCCCGCGATGGCAAGGGCACCCATGTCGCCTGCGATGTGCACGCCACCCGCAACTGGGCGATGCTGCAGTTGTCAGGCAACCTGGAACGGATGGCCGACCGGCTGAGCCGCGAGGAGGACGAGGACACCGGATCGGACGACACCGCCGGTCCCGCGGCGGACGACGCGCCCGCATCGTCCAACCGCAACCGCAAGGGCGGCCGCTGAGCCCCCGGTGCCTGCGGCCTGCCGGCTGCAGGCACCTCGCGCGGCTGCGGTAAAGTACGCGCCATGAATGAATTCGAACGCGTACGCAGCTACCTGACCGACCTGCAGGACCGCATCTGCGCGGCCATCGAGGCCGCCGACGGCCGGGCGCGGTTCACCGAAGACCTCTGGCAGCGTGCCGAGGGCGGCGGTGGCCGTACCCGCATCCTGCGCGATGGCGCGGTGTTCGAGCAGGCCGGCATCGGCTTCTCCGACGTGTCCGGTACCCGCCTGCCGCCCTCGGCCTCGGCCAACCGGCCGGAACTGGCCGGCGCCTCGTGGCGGGCGACCGGGGTATCGCTGGTGTTCCACCCGCTCAATCCCTATTTGCCCACCACGCACGCCAACGTGCGCTACTTCCGCGCCGAGCGCGATGGCGAGGCGGTGGCGTCGTGGTTCGGCGGTGGTTTCGACCTGACCCCGTTCTATCCGTTCGACGAAGACGTGCAGCATTGGCACCGGGTGGCGCACGACCTGTGCGCACCGTTCGGCGACGAGCGCTACGCCGCGCACAAGCGCTGGTGCGACGAATACTTCTTCCTGCGCCACCGCAATGAAACGCGCGGCGTCGGCGGCCTGTTCTTCGACGACCTGCATGGCGACTTCGAGCGCGATTTCGCCTACCTGCGTGCGGTCGGCGACGGCTTCCTGGATGCGTACCTGCCGCTGGTGGCGCGCCGCAAGGCCACGCCCTACGGCGAACGCGAGCGCGAGTTCCAGCTGTACCGGCGCGGCCGCTACGTGGAATTCAACCTGGTCTACGACCGCGGCACGTTGTTCGGCCTGCAGAGCGGCGGTCGCAGCGAAAGCATCCTGATGAGCCTGCCGCCGCGCGCACGCTGGGAGTATGGCTTCCAGCCCGAGAGCGGCAGCGACGAGGCGCGGCTGGCCGATTACCTGGTGCCGCGCGACTGGGTGTGACGCGGCAACCCGAGGCTATGTCTTGTCCTTGGGCACGATGGTGATGTGGCCGTTGATCTCCAGCAGCGCCATCGCCACTTCGCTCACATCGCGACACCCCTGCTGACGCATGGCCGCGTTGAAATCGGCCTGGGTCACCAGTTCCCGTTTCAGCACCGAGGCCAGCAGTTTGCCGTCGCGTGCGATCAGCACCGGCTCGCCTTCGACCAGCGTTTCGATGCGACGGCTGCGCGTACTGAGCCAACCGACCGAATAGTTGATCAGGATCAGCGTCGCCGCCAGCAGCAGACCGCCGCCCAGCGAGGTGTCCTGCCCCAGCAGCGCGTTCTGCACCGCGTTGCCGAGCAGCACAATCAGCAGCACGTCGAACGGCGTGATCTGGCCCAGCGCGCGTTTACCGGACAGGCGCACCATGCCCAGCACCACCACGTAGACAACCACCGCGCGCAGGATGAATTCCCACCACGGCATGGCCAAGGCAAACAGATCGCTCATTGCACTCTCCCCGGAACGTGCCGGCAGGATGGGCCAGAGCGCGGGCTGCAGGCAATCGGCAGTTGCGACAGGGGGCCTCCCGGGGCGGCCGTGCGGCTGGCAACGGCCCAAATAAAAAGCCCCGCCGACCAGGGGGAGGTCAGCGGGGCCGGGGAACGGGCGCTTGGGGAGGAGCCCCCGTTCCGAGATCTGCTCCAGGGGATGGGAGAGATCCACAACAGGCGTTGCGCCTGTCGAGGTCTATAAAAGCACCTCGAACATTGATAGTTCGTGAAGGGGCCCAATTAATCCTCGCCGCGTCACGGAAACATTCATCGAAGAGTCAGATTACGGCCGCGTAATGAACAAGTTCATCCTTCTGCGGCCGAAAACCCCTCAGTGCGCCTCATCCCAGTTGTCGCCGACGCCCGCGTCCACCACCAGCGGCACGCGCAGTTCCGCCGCCGAGGACATCAGCGCCACGACCTGGGAACGCAAGGTTTCGAGGAAGCTGCTTTCGGTTTCGAAGACCAGTTCATCGTGTACCTGCAGGATCATCCGGGCCTGGCCGTCCTGGGTCTGCAGCCAGTCATCCACCCGCACCATCGCGCGCTTGATGATGTCCGCCGCCGTACCCTGCATCGGCGCATTGATCGCCGCCCGTTCAGCGCCGGCGCGCAGGCCCTGATTGCGGGCGTTGATGTCGTTCAGATACAGGCGGCGACCGAACAGGGTTTCCACGTAGCCCTGCTCGCGCGCCTGCTGGCGCATGCGCTCCATGAAATCGCGCACGCCCGGATAGCGGCTGAAATACAGCGCGACATAATCCTGGGCCTGGCCACGGTCGATGCCCAGATTGCGCGCCAGGCCGAACGCACTCATGCCGTACATCAGGCCGAAATTGATCGCCTTGGCCGCGCGGCGTTCATTGGGGGTGACGTCGTCGAGCGCACGCCCGAACACTTCGGCCGCCGTTGCGCGATGCACGTCCGCCCCCTGCTCGAACGCACGCACCAGGCCCGGGTCCTCGGACAGGTGGGCCATGATCCGCAGCTCGATCTGCGAGTAGTCGCAGGCCAGCATCTTGCGCCCCGGCGGCGCGACGAATGCGCGGCGGATGCGGCGACCGTCGTCGGTGCGGATCGGGATGTTCTGCAGGTTCGGGTCGGAGGACGACAACCGCCCGGTGGCCGCACCGGACTGGTGGTAGCTGGTATGGACGCGCCCGGTATCGGGATTGACCATCTCCGGCAGCTTGTCGGTGTAGGTGCTGCGCAGCTTGGCCAGCCCGCGGTACTCCAGGATCACCCGCGGCAGCTCGTGCTGTTCGGCGATGGCCTCCAGCGCCTCTTCGTTGGTGCTTGGCTGGCCCTTGGGGGTCTTCACCAGGGCCGGCAGCTTGAGCTCGTCGAACAGCACGGCCTGCAACTGCTTGGGCGAATCCAGGTTGAAGGTGTGGCCGGCCAGCTCGGTGGCCTTCTGCTGGGCCGCCAGCATGCGCACGCCCAGATCCTGGCTCTGCCGGCGCAGTTCGGCCATGTCGATGTGCACGCCATTGGCCTCGATGGTGGCCAGCACCGGCACCAGCGGCATTTCGATGTCGCGGTAGACGCTGTACAGCGCCGGCACCGCCAGCAGCTGCGGCTGCAGCGCGTGGTGCAGGCGCAGGGTGATGTCGGCATCTTCGGCGGCGTAGCGGCCGGCTTCATCCAGGCCCACCTGGGAGAACGGGATCTGCTTGGCGCCCTTGCCGGCGACGTCCTCGAACTTGATGGTGGTGTAGCCCAGATAGCGCATCGCCAGCGAATCCATGTCGTGGCGGGTGGCGGTAGAGTTCAGCACGAAGCTCTCGAGCATGGTGTCGTCGTGGTAACCGCGCACCTCGACGCCATGCCGGCGCAGCACGTGCAGATCGTACTTGCCGTGCTGTCCGACCTTCTTCTTGGCCGGGTTCTCCAGCACCGGGCGCAGCGCGGCCAGCACCTGCTCGCGCGGCAGCTGGGCCGGCGCGCCGGGGTAGTCGTGGCCCACCGGAATATAGGCCGCCCGGCCGGGCTCGACCGCCAGGCTGATGCCGACCAGATTGGCGCGCATCGCATCGAGCGCGTCGGTTTCGGTGTCGAAGGCGATCAGGTCGGCTGCTTCCGCACGCGCCACCCAGGCGGTGAGCTGTTCGGTGGTGAGCACGGTTTCGTAGTCACCCGGGGCGGACAGCGCCGGGTCGATCGCGGCGTCCGCCTCGGCCGGCGTGCTGCGGGCGAAGCCGGCCGCCGTGCCGCGCAGGCTGACCGGGGCGTCGCTGGCGGCGGCCGGTGCCGGTACCGGTCCGCCCAGCTCCTTCAGCGCCTGGGTGAAGCCGTAGCGCAGGTACAGCTCGCTCAGGGTGGGCACGTCCGGCTCGCGCAGCGGCAGCGTCTGCGGCGTGACGTCCAGCGCCACGTCGGTGCGGATGGTGACCAGCTCGCGGTTGAGTGGCAGGCGCTCGAGCGCCGCGCGCAGGTTGTCGCCGATCTTGCCCTTCATGGTCGCCGCCGCGGCCATCACCCCCTCCAGGTGCTGGTACTCGGCCAGCCATTTGGCAGCGGTCTTGGGGCCGCACTTCTCCACCCCGGGCACGTTGTCGACCGCATCGCCCATCAGCGCCAGCAGGTCGACGATCTGGTCGGCGCGCACGCCAAATTTCTCCATCACCGCCGTGTCCGAGTCCATGCGGCTGCCGGTCATGGTGTTGACCAGTTCGATGCCCGGGCGGACCAGCTGGGCGAAGTCCTTGTCGCCGGTGGAGATGGTGACCTGCAGGCCGTCACGGTGGCCCTGCAGCGCCAGCGTGCCGATCACGTCGTCGGCTTCCACGCCGGGGATGCGCAGGATGCTCAGCCCGAGTGCTTCGACGATGCGGCACATCGGCTCGATCTGCGGGCGCAGGTCATCGGGCATCGGCGGCCGGTTGGCCTTGTAGTCGGCATACAGGTCGTCGCGGAAGGTCTTGCCGGGCGCATCGACCACGAAGGCGACGAACTCTGGGCGCTCCTTCAGCGTGGCGCGCAGCATGTTGACCACGCCGAACAGCGCGCCGGTGGGTTCACCGTGCGCATTGGTCAGCGGCGGGAGCGCGTGGAACGCGCGATACAGGTAACTGGACCCGTCAATCAGGACTAATCGGCTCATGCGACGATTCTACGCGCCCGGCCCGCGCGGTTCGCGGCACCGGGCTCACAACGCATGGGGCATAATCCGGACTCCCCTGTCCAAGGACCTACGGCCCATGAAGATCCTGTTGCTGGCTGCCCTGCTCGCACTGGCTGGCTGCGCTTCCACCGGCGGCGCGGGCGCTCCCCCGGTCGATGTCAGCGGCGCGGACATTTCCAGGCGCACCCTGGACAACGGCGATACCGTCGAGGAATACCGGGTCAGCGGCCAGCTCCGCATGGTCAAGGTAACGCCCTCGCGCGGCCCCGCGTACTACATGTACGACCGCAACGGGGATGGCCGCATGGACAACGACAAGGATGGCGTATCGCCGGTCTACTGGAAGCTCTACAGCTGGTGAGCACCTGCCCTGCCGCTGTCGCCCGCCCCGCCCGATGACCACGCCTGAACGCCGCCAACCGCCGGACCCCGCCCAGCTGCGGGCCGGCCTGACCCCGGAACAGCGGCAGGCGGTGGAGACGCTGGAGCATTTCGGCTGGGTGCTGCGCTTCGTCCGCCGCCCGCTGTTCCGCGACCCGATCCCGGTGCTGTTCGATCGCAGCGGTGAACGCTATGTCGTGCTGCAGCCGGACGGCAGCCTGGACGAATCGCAGACGCTCGCGCTGCGCCCGTAGTGCCGGCCGCTGGCCGGCACAACGCCTCAGCGGATGACCAGCACCGGTACGGTACTGCGCGCCAGCACTTCGGCAGTCTGGCTGCCGAGCAGCACCCGGGTGACGCCGCGACGGCCGTGCGAGGTCATTACGATCAGGTCGCTGCCACGCTCGGTGGCGGTGTCGATGATGCCGTCGGCCGCGTAGCGGTCGAGCACATGCACGGTGTTCGCGCGCAGTCCCTGTGCATCGGCGGTCGCCTTGGCCGGGGCCAGCACCTTCTGCGCGGTCTCTTCGCGGTCGGCCTTGTACTCGGGGCTGTTCATATACCCCACGCTCCAGCCCATCGCGTCGTACATGCCCACCGCCCAGGGTTCGGACACGGTCACGATGTCGACCTCCGCATTGAGGTCCTTGGCCAGCTCCAGGCCTTTGAGCAGCCCCTTCTCGGCCAGCTCCGAACCATCGGTGGCAATCAGGATTCGCTTGTACATGACAGGGCTCCAGGGAGGGGCAATGGAAGGGACACCATTGCACACCCGGTGTGGAGATCATGCCTTGAGCAGGATCAATCCCCGTGCGGGCGCGCCACCACGCGCGCCGGATTGCCGACCACGGTGGCCCCGGCAGGAACGTCGCGGGTCACCACGCTGCCGGCGCCAACCACGGCGTCATCACCGATCTCCACGCCAGGCAGCAGGATGGCACCGCCCCCGATCCACACATTGCGCCCGATCCGTACCGGCCGTGCCGATTCCAGCCCGGCGGCGCGCTGCTGCGGATCGCGTGGATGGTCGGCAGCGTAGATCTGCACGGCCGGCCCGATCTGGGTGCCATCGCCGATGCGGACCTCGGCCACGTCGAGGATCACGCAGTTGTAGTTGAGGAACACATCGCGGCCCAGATGGATGTGGCTGCCATAGTCACAGTGGAACGGCGGACGGATCACCGCGCCCTCGCCGACCGCGCCCAGACGCTCGCGCAGCAGCTCGCGACGTACCGCCGGCGAGGCCGCCAGGGCCGCGTTGTAGCGCACCATCCACGCTTTGGCTGCCGCCATCTCGGCCTGCAGCACCGGGTCGCCCGGCCGATAGGGTTGGCCGGACAGCATCTTGTCCTTCTCAGTCAGGGGCATGGCAGTTCCTCAGGGTAGACAGCCGATGATGCACTGCCCGGCCACGTTCCGGGGATGCCGCCGTCAGGCCGCGTGCCGTGCGCGCGGCCACCCCCCCGGCCGCGCCGCCAGAACGGCGGCGACCGCGACCGCCGCCGCCGTCGCCCAGAAGGGCCACGTCGCCAGCGCGGCACACAACCCGGTGGGCTGCGCCTCACAGCGCAGGCGTACCAGGTCCAGGCCACCGCCGCCCTCCAGGCAGGCATAGGCATGCTGGAACAGGGCCAGCACCGGTGCACCCCAGTCGGCCGACAGCGTCAGCGCGACCAGGACGGCAAGCAGGTACGGGATTCCCTTGTTCATATGCGCGCTCCCAGCGGACAGCGCCAGACTCTGGGCGCGCGCCGGGACCCGGGCAAGCGGCACGCGACGAAGCGCGTGAAATCCGGGATGAGCCGGGGGCGGGGGCGGATGAAGCGGGGGGGGTTGGGATGATGAAAGGGCGGAACGCGCCGGTCAGGCGATCCGCACCACGCGCGCGCCCTGGCACAGCGGATAGCTGGCGAGCAGATCGGCAATGCGGTCGCGCAGTGTGTCGAAGCTGGCGCCGTACAGATACAGCGCTGTTTCGCTCGGCCCCTGCCACCAGCTGCAGATTTCACCGTGGCCGTCGATGCGCTCGACGATCTGGTCGAACACATAGTTCGAATCGCACTGCTCGTAGACCTCGTCCGGCAGATTCACGCCATCCAGGTACAGCCCCAGGCCTTCGGTGATGCCAAACGGCAGATCGTCCTCACCGTCACGCTGGATCAGCGACCCCTTCGGCGCGCCGAGCTGCTCGAGCAGTTCGATCACCTGCGGCAGTGCGGCGGCGTCGTGCAGCTGGATCTCCAGGTCGCCGTACTCGACCTCCCCGTCCTCGGACAGCGCCGTGCCGCCGCCCAGGATTTCGCCGATGCCGACGCCCTCGAGCATCGCATCGAGCGGATCTTCGAACAGCTGCAGCCGATGCTCGGGCTGGAGCCGGGCATTCAGCTTGACGTTGATGTGCAGCGGCGAATCGGTCATGGGGGCGATCTACGCAAAAAGAGCCCCCATTGTAGTGCCGGCCACTGGACGGCTGCTCAGCGCAGAAGCGGCGGCACCTTGCGCTCCAGCAGTTCCACCCGTGCCGGCTGCATGAAGTCGTAATCGTCGGGAATATCCAGGCACACCACCCGCTTGCCCCCCAGCCATGACCGCAACCGGCTGGACAGACGGCTGCGGTGCGCGCGCTCCATCACCACGATCAGATCGGCCCACTGCAGCAGTTCCGGACTGACCGGCACGTCGGCATCCGGCTTGAGACCGGCCGATGCGGTCTCGATGCCGGGCCAATCGGCAAACACCTGCTCAGCTGTCGGGCTGCGCAGGCGGTTATGGCTGCAGATGAAGAGAATGTGGCGCGTCATCCGTGGCGCGCCCTCCTTACAGCACCGTCAGGTTGGCGTACGCCATCACCAGCCACTTGCTGCCGGCCTCGGCAAATTCCACCTGCACGCGTGCGTGCTGGCCGCTGCCTTCGTAGTCGGTGACCATGCCTTCGCCAAAGCGGGCGTGGGAAACCATCGCGCCCAGCTTGAGCGGCGGCGCTTCCAGCGCGGCGTGGCCCATCACACGGTTGGCACCGAGCGAGGCGCTGCGCGAGACCTGCACCTTCGGGCGCACTTCGTTGAGCAGCTCGCGCGGGATCTCGCGCAGAAAGCGCGAGGGCACGTTGTAGTTGTCCTGGCCGTGGATGCGCCGCGATTCGGCGTAGCTGAGCACCAGCTTCTGACGCGCGCGGGTGATGCCCACGTAGGCCAGGCGGCGCTCTTCTTCCAGCCGGCCGCTTTCTTCCAGCGAACGTGCGCTCGGGAACAGGCCGTCTTCCATGCCGGCCAGGAACACGATGGGGAACTCCAGGCCCTTGGCCGAGTGCAGGGTCATCAGCTGCACGCCCTCCTCGCCCGCTTGCGCCTGGCCTTCGCCGGCCTCCAGCGAGGCGTAGGACAGGAAGGCAACCAGCTCGCTCATCGTTTCGCCGGTTTCTTCGATGTCGTCCTCGCGGCGCACGAAGCGCGAGGCCACCGACACCAGTTCGTCCAGGTTGTCCGCACGCGATTCCGAATCCAGCGCGTTGCGGCTTTCCTTTGACCAGTGCTCGCGCAGGCCCGAGCGCACCAGCACGTGGTCGATGCGTTCAGCCAGGGTCATCTCGCCGGCTTCGCCGTGCAACTGGTTGACCAGGGTCAGGAACCCGGCCAACGCGTTGCGCGCCCGCGCAGCCAGGGCGTCGCCCTGCGTGGTCAGCATGGTGGCTTCCCACAGTGAGATTGCCTGGGTGCGCGCCAGCCGGCGCACTTCGTCCAGGGTGCGGTCGCCGATGCCACGCGTGGGCGTGTTGACCGCCCGTTCGAATGCGGCGTCATCGTTGCGGTTGGTCATCAACCGCAGGTAGGCCAGCGCATCCTTGATTTCGGCGCGCTCGAAGAAGCGCATGCCACCGTACACCCGGTACGGCACCTGCTCGGACAGCAGCGCTTCTTCGAACGCGCGCGACTGCGCGTTGCTGCGATAGAGCACGGCGGCATCGCCGTAGCTGCCACCATCGCGCACCCACTGCCGCGCGCGCTCGACCACGTAACGCGCCTCGTCCATTTCGTTGTAGGCGGCGTACAGATCGATCGGCTCGCCATCGCCGCTGTCGGTCCACAGCTCCTTGCCGATCCGGTCCGGGTTGTGCGCGATCACCGCATTGGCTGCGCCGAGGATGTTGGCGCTGGACCGGTAGTTCTGCTCCAGGCGCACGGTCTGCGCGCCGGGGAAGTCCTTCAGGAAGCGCTGTACGTTCTCGACCTTGGCACCGCGCCAGCCGTAGATGGCCTGGTCGTCGTCGCCGACCACGAACACGTGGCCGCTGTCGCCGGCCAGCACGCGCACGAAGGCGTACTGGATGGCATTGGTGTCCTGGAACTCGTCGACGAGGATCTCGCGGAAGCGCGAGCGGTAGTGGGCCAACAGTGCCGGGTTGTCGCGCAGCAGTTCATGTGCGCGCAGCAGCAGCTCGGCGAAGTCGACGAGCCCGGCACGGTCGCAGCGCTCCTGGTAGGCGGCGTAGGCCTGGCGCATGGTTTCCAGCCAGGCGTCATGCGGCTCGGGCTGGATGTGCTGCGGCCGACGGCCTTCGTCCTTCTGCTCGTTGATCCACCAGGCGATCTGCTTGGGCGGGAACTTGCCGTCGTCGATCTCCAGCTGCTGCACGACCCGCTTGACCAGGCGCAGCTGGTCGTCCGAATCGAGCACCTGGAAGCTGTCGGGCAGCTTGGCGTCCTGGTAGTGCAGCCGCAGCAGGCGGTGCGCCAAGCCGTGGAAGGTACCGATCCACGCGCCGCGGCTGCCCTGCGGCAGCTGCAGGTCGATGCGGTGACGCATCTCACCGGCAGCCTTGTTGGTGAAGGTCACCGCAAAAATGCCGTGGGTCGGCACGCCGCAGACTTCATTGAGCCAGGCGATGCGGTGGATAAGCACGCGGGTCTTGCCGGAACCGGCACCGGCAAGCACCAGATGGTGGCCGGGCGGCGCGGACACAGCTTCGCGCTGGGCGGGGTTGAGCCCGTCGAGCAAGTGGGAGACATCCATGCCCCATTTTACCCCGTGCAGCGTGCGGCGACCGCCACCGCCTGCAACCGGTTCAGCCCAGCGCGGCGCGTGCCGCCTGCTGGGCCTGGCCGCGCAGTTCGGGAATGGCCAGGCTTTCCCAGAGTGTGCCGATGCGCAGGCTGCCGACCACCTGCACCCCGGCCTGGGGTTGGCCCGCCGCATCCAGCAACTGCCCCCGCTCCACCGAGGTATCCAACCCCAGGCCGTGCGGACCCGGGCGTGCGTGGCCATCGGCGAGCAACTGCCGCACCAGCGGATTGCGCATGGCGGTGGCGCGGGTTTCCACGCCGGTGGCGTTGATCAGTGCGTCCACGTTCAATGGCGGCAGCACGCCGGCGGCATCGTGTGCGTGCACCTGCAGGGAGCCGTCCAGCACCCGCACGGCGTCCAGGCGGGCCCGATGGCGCTGCAGCTGGCCGGACTGCTCCAGTGCGGCGACCTGCGCCTCCACCGGCTCGGCGATGCGATGGCGATGCACATCCCAGTACCGCACCACGTGGCGCAGGAAACGGCGCTGGTCGACCGCATCCAGCCCCTGCCACAACGCCTGGCCCAGCGGGCGGATGCGGTCCATCACCGCCTGCCAGGGCAGCCCCTGGCTGACGGCACTGCGGGCGTGCACGCGCAGCGCGCGCAGCGCCTGGCGTAGCGGCATGCCCGGCAGCGGCTGCGGATCGAAGGTCGCCGCGCCGCCGTGCGCATGCGGTAACGGCAGCAGGGCATGGCGCGACAGCACATGGATGCGCCCGCGGTGACCGGCGTTGGCCAGCGCGACCACGCTGTCGGCCATGCTCAGGCCGGAACCGATGATGGCCACGTCGCCGGCGCCGGCCAGCAGGCGCACACCGTCGTAATCCCACGCATCGACCACCTTTCCCGGGGGCAGCGCCTCGGCGCCGGGCACCGGCAGCGGCCGCATGCTGTTGCCACAGGCCAGCACCACCTGGCGCGCCTGCCAGTGATCGCCGTTGGCCAGCGACAGCCGCTGTACGGCGTTGCCCGGATGCAGGCCAAGGACGGCCTCATGCACGACCTGCAGCCGGGCCGGGCTGTCGGCCTGTGCCTGCTCCAGGCGCGCCTGCAGGTAGGCGGCGTACATGCGCCGCGGCACGTATGCTGCCGCCAGTGCGTCACTGTCCAGGGTCGGGAACGCCTCGATCTGCAGGAGATATGCCAGGAAGTCATCGGCGGCGTCGGGCAGGCCGCTCATCCTGCCGACCGGCACGTTGAGCAGATGGTCCGGCCATGCCGTGGCATAGGCGATGCCCTGGGCCAGCACCGAGGCCGGCTCGAACAGGACGATCTGGGCAGCGCCGGTGGCGGAGCGCAGCGCGTGCAGCGCGACCAGCACGCCGGCCGCACCACCGCCGACGATGGCCAGGTCGCACTGGCGGGAAGTTTCGGTGGCAGTCATGCAGCGATTGTAGGCGATGCGCGCGACCGCCTCTGTCGGACGCCGCCGCAGCGCTACATCAGCGCGTCGGCCAGCCGGGCGATGCCTTCGCGGCTGCGTCGCCATGCCGGCCGGCCGCGCCAGGTTTTCAGGTCGAGCTGGCGCGACTGCAGCAGGTAGTCGTTCTCGATGCGCAGCAGCTGCGCCACGATGCCGGCGTCGTAGCAGAGCATGCCGATCTCGGCGTTGAGGGCGAACGAGCGGATGTCCAGGTTGATCGAGCCGACCAGCGCGATGTCCTCGTCCACGGTCAGGTGCTTGGCATGCAGGAAACTGGGCTCGTACAGGGCGATGCGCACACCGCAGCGCAGCAGTTCGTCGTAGTACGCCTCCTGCGCCCAGGCGGTCAGCCGCTGGTTGCTGCTGGCCGACAGGATCAGCTGCACCTGCACGCCGGACAGCGCGGCGATGCGCAGTGCACTGAGGGTGGCCTCGTCAGGTACGAAGTACGGCGTGACCAGCACGATGCGCCGGCGGGCCAGGTGGATCAACGCATTGACCGCGTCGCGCGCGTTGCTGAAGGGATAGGCCGGGCCGCTGGGCAGCAGTTGGGTGGCCACGTCGGCCGAGCACACCGGCACGGCGGTCAACACGTCCAGGCGCTGGCCGGTTTCCATGTACCAGTCGCTGGCGAACACCGCTTCCAGATGGGCCACGGCCGGACCGCGCACCCGCGCCACCAGTTCCCTGTTGGGGAAACCGGGCACGAACTGCGGCTGGGCCAGGTTCTGCGAACCGATGTAGCCGACCCGGTTGTCGATCACCGCGATCTTGCGATGGTTGCGCAGGTCCATGCGCCCGCTGCGCCGCCAGCGCAGCCCACCGGGCAGCATCGCGCGCACGTCAACGCCGAGCGCCTGCAGCCGATGGCGGTAGCGGCGCAGGCCGCGCTTGGCGCCCACCGCATCGAGCAGCAGCCGGCAATGCACGCCGCGGGCGGCGGCGCGCTGCAGCGCCTGCACGATCGCTTCGCCGACCGCATCGTCGAACATCAGGTAGTACAGCAGGTGCACGCGGTCGCGGGCCTGGTCGATATCGGCGATGAGCGCCTGCAGGGAGGCGTCGTAGTCGCTGAGCAGTTCAACCGCGTTGCCGTGGATGGGCATGAAGTCGCCCTGGCGCTCGATCAGCGGCACGATCTCGGCGGTGGCCGTGTCCGGCAGCGGCGTCCAGCGCAGCGGCGGTTGCAGGGCCTGTTCCTCGCGGATGACCTGGGAGGCTTCGGCCTGTCGCTGCACGCGCTGCCGCGACAGCCACGGATGGCCGAACAGCAGATACAGGGGCAACCCCAGCAACGGCACGAAACCGACCAGCAGCAGCCAGCTGCGCGCCGCCCCCGGGGTGGTGCGGGTGGGAATCCAGAACAGCGCCGCCAGCCGGATCAGCCAGTCCAGCATCAACAACCAGGAACCCAGCATCCACTCGAACAGCATCGCGTCGCCCGTCGGGGGTGGAACCGCATTCTGCCACGGCTGCCGTGTGCGGCCGTGGTGGCCGGCCGCCCAACAAAAAACCCGCCTCTCGGCGGGTTCTTCGCGGGACATCAACCAATCCGGTGACGGATTACTTGATCTTGCCTTCCTTGTACAGGACGTGCTTGCGCACGACCGGATCGTACTTCAGGAATTCCATCTTCCCGGGGGTGTTCTTCTTGTTCTTGTCCGTCGTGTAGAAGTGGCCAGTGTTGGCCGTCGAAATCAGACGGATCTTGTCGCGCTTGCCTGCCATGATCGTTTACTCCTCAGACCTTTTCGCCGCGCGCACGCAGCTCAGCCAGAACGGAATCAATGCCGTTCTTGTCGATGGTGCGCAGGGCATGCGCGGAAACACGAAGCTTGACCCAGCGGTTCTCGCTGGCAACCCAGAAGCGGCGCTCGTGCAGGTTGGGCAGGAAACGACGACGGGTCTTGTTGTTGGCGTGCGAGACGTTGTTACCCGTCTGCACTCGCTTGCCGGAAACTTGGCATACGCGGGACATTGCGCACCTCGATGAAAGTAAGTGTCGGCCCATAGCCCGGGCGACGGCGGCCTCGACGGTTTCCCGCCACACGTCATGAGAATCAAAGGGTTACGCTGTCGAGGGCCGACCGGATGACGTGTTCCCGGCCGCCGATCCAAAGGTTTTTGGACACAGCGAGCCGCGCATTATGCCAGCGCGCGCCCTGTGATGCAAGGCGCCGCCGGCTCAGGTCAGCACGGCGCGGCGCGGGCGGCCGCTGGTCAGCGGGGTGCCGGCGATCGCCTCGCCCGAGGCGGGTACGGCCCGCTCCCGGCCCCAGGCGCGGATGTTCTCGATCTGCTCCGGCGCGGTCCGTGACAGCGGCACCACGTTCTGGAAGCTGCGCCGGAACAGGTCATCGGTGACCACCGCGTCGCCCTTCAGGTAGGCCTCCTTGACCACCTCGCGCACGGCCGACTCCAGGTCCGAGCCGGCAAAGCCCTCGGACAGCTCGACCAGCTCGTCGAGCAGCGCCGGGGCCAGCTCGCGCTGTTGGAGGCCGCGCCGGGCATAGATCCCGATGATGTCGCGGCGTTCCGGCGCGGTCGGCAGGTCGACGAAGAACAGTTCGTCGAAGCGGCCACGGCGCAGCAGCTCCGGCGGCAGCTTGGAGACATCGTTGGCGGTGGCCACCACGAACACCCGGGTGCGGGCTTCCTGCAGCCAGTACAGGAACTGGCCGACCAGCCGGGTCGAGGTCCCGCCATCGCCGCCGCCGGTCGCGCCGGCCAGGCCCTTCTCGATCTCGTCGATCCACAGCACGCACGGCGCCACGTGATCGGCGGTGGCCAGGGCTTCCTTCAGCCGGCCCTCGCTCTGCCCGAGGTACTGGCCGTGGATCGTGGACAGGTCCAGCCGGTACAGCGGCAACTGCCAGTCCTGCGCGATGGCCTTGGCCGACAGCGATTTGCCGCAGCCGGGCACGCCCACCAGCAGCACGCCGCGCGGCGGACGGATGCCGCGCTCGCGCAGGTCCGCGGTCAGCAGCGGGCGCTCGCGGGCCAGCCAGTCCTTGAGCCCGCCCAGGCCGCCGACGCTGAGGTCGCCGCCGCGCACGGGCACGCGCTCGATGCCGGAAATGTCGGCGAAGATGCGGTCCTTGGCGTGCATCAGCTCCACCAGGTCGTTCTTGTCGATCCGGCCGTTCACCAGCAGCGTGGCGATGATGTTTTCCGCTTCCAGGCGCGAGATGCCGGCAAGGATCGCGGCCGCCTGGCGGATGTCGGCATCGTCCCAGGCGATCTGGAACTGGCTGCGATACGGGTCGATCTGCTCATGGATGATCGCCGCCATCTCGTCTTCGGTGGGCGGCGACAGCACCAGCGACATGCCCAGCCGCTGCAGTTGGCCGAAGATCGGCTTGCTGGTCACCACCACCACCGAACCGCCGTGGTCGGCGGCCAGCATCGCCACGTCGATCAGCTGCCGCGCCGAGGGCGTGTCGTCCTCCAGGTCGGACACTTCGGTGAGCACGAAACTCAGGTTCTGGCGCTGGGCCATCTGCTGGCTGGCGAAGTCGACCGCACCGACCACCGACCTGTCCTCGTTGACGATACGGCCGGTGGACAGCTCACGCGTGCCCTGCGACAGGGTGTGCACGTAAAACGGGGCATTCAGCGCGCCGGCAACGTCGCGCAGGATGTCCAGCACCCGGGCCCGCTCTGTGCTGCGGATGGAGATGAAGGGCACGCGCGCCTTCAGGTAGCGGGTCAGCGTGGCGTGGAACTCGCGGGTATCGCTCATGGCGTCAGATCATCAGGGTACGGCGGCGCGCCGGCAGTGCCGGCGGTTCCGCGGAAAGGGCGCCGGGCTTCGGGGCAGGCGCCACGGCATCGGTAGCGGCAGGCCGGTAGTGGCACAGGCTGTTGTGGCGCAGCGCGCGCAGCGAACGCTCGCAGCGGGCGCGTTGCGCGCCCTCCTCCAGCCCGCGCTGCATGTCCGCGGCGATGCGTTCCAGCTCGGCGCGCAGGTGCGCACGCAGCGGTTCGGGCAGCGTGGCCAGGGTGGCAAGCTGGTAGAGCACGGCGAAGTGGCGGCGCGCATCGAGCAGCGCGCGCACCAGGGTGACCTCGTCGCTGCGCAGGCCGAGGTCACGGGTCAGGCGTGCGCCGCAGCGCTGCAGGCGGCGGTCGAGCAGCGCGCAGACACGCTGGCTGAACAGCGTGGCCACGCCGGGCGTCCAGTCCACCTGGCCGGCCGCCATCGCCGCCAGGGCCTCGGCATCATGCTGGCCATCGTCAAAGGCATCCAGCACCTGGCTCCATTGCGCGTAGGTGCGGGGAACCGGCAGGGTCATCCGGCCGTAGCGCGCTTGCGCCGCACGAAGCCGGTGGCCGGGAGCAGGTCCCAGCCCGGCAGGGCGCCAGCCAGGGCGTCCGGAGCGACGGACACGGCCGGCGCGCGCTCGACCGGCAACGGCGGCAGGGGCGGTGCTTCGGCCGGCAACGGCGGCGGCGTGACAGTGGCATCCAGCAGGGATCGGGTCATGGCGGGCCTCAGGCGGTGGCGGCAAGAATGCGGCGGGTGTTGTCGTGGCCGCCCAGGGTGAACTGGTCGGGCGTGATCGATTCCAGCAGCGCGGCCACCGACGCGGACTGCGCATCGCGCGCGGCCAGGTCGCGGCGTACTTCGACCACTTCGGCAACGCAGGCCTTCAACGCCTGCTGGCTCTGCTCGCGCAGCGCGGCGAAATCGGCGCGCACCTTGGTGCGCTGCTTGTCCAGATTGCGGTACGCCATGTACACCCACAGCAGCATCACCGCCGCGATCACCATGCCCACGATGTTGCCCAGGGCCAGCAGCATCAGCAGGATGCCCAGGCCCATCACCAGCCAGTGGTGGATGCCCAGCTTGACCGAGGCCAGTGCCTCGGCCAGACGGCCGTCGATGTGCTGGCCCAGCGCGGCTTCCAGGTCGGCCTGGTTGCCGCCGTCGGTGGTGCTGCCTTCCCAGCCATCCAGGTGCAGCTGCACCTGCGTTGGCACCGCCAGGCGGATGCTGGCGGTGAGGTCGTGGTGCGCCTCCAGGATCCAGGCGCGCGACTGCGCGGTGGCAAAGCGCTGGGTGGCGCGCGAGGCGTGCGAGGTTTCCGGATGCATCGCCGCGTTGGTCAGCAGCTGGGTGAAGCTGATGCGGTGCTCCAGCGCGGGATCCTGCAGCTGGAAGCGCGACGTGGCGGCAGCGCGGTCACCGTTCTCTTCGATGATCAGGCGGCACAGCTCCTCATCGCGACGCAGCGGCAGTTCCTCCACATCGAAATGGGAGACCAGCTTGGTCAGCAGTGCATCGACATCGGCGGCCAGGCCGGCAGTCGCGCGGACCTCGCCACTGAACACGGCCTGGAAATGCTGGGCGACCGCGCCGTGCGTGGCGGTGGCATTGAGCGAGGCCTGCAGGGCCGGCCAGGTGGGGCTGTACTGCTGCAGATGCGGGTAGCGGGCGCTGTCGTCGCCGTGCGGCGTCTTCGAGCGCAGCGCGTCGATCCACTGGCTGCGCTGGCTCTCGATGAAGCCGGCGCGCTGGGACAGCTCCTCGATCCAGTCGCTGGTGCGCGCCACGCAGGTCAGCGCGGTTTCCACACCAAACACACCGGCGGCGATCGCATCGATGAGCACCACGGTCTGGCGGTCCAGTTCCACCGGGTTCTGCATGCCCAGGTAGCGGTCCATCCACTGCTGCGATGCGGCCAGGCGACCGGCGCGGCGGCTGACCAGCGCGAACAGCAGGCTGGTCTTCTCATCGTCGCGGCGGATCGCTTCGGCCAGCGCGCGCTCGGCCAGGTCCTTGTGGTCGTTGAGCCAGGCGGCCAGGGCCACCAGCGCCGGCGCAAGCCAGTACCCCGGTGCGGCCAGCATCAGGTTCTCGCTGGCGGCACGGATGGTGTCCTGGCGGACCAGCGAAATGTCGGCGGCCTGCAGGATGCCGGTGGTCTGGCGACGCACCTCGCCGTAGTGGCCGAAGCGGGTTTCCAGTTCCTGGCGGATCTTGACCTGGCGGGTCTCGGCGAGCGACAGCTCCTTGGCCTTGACGTCGGCGGCGACAAAATCCATGAACGCCTTTTCCAGGCGCGCCAGTTCGCTGCGGGTTGCGCCGACGTCGTGCTGGACCGCATCGACCTGCGCGTTCAGCGAGTCCAGATCGCGGCCGAGGGTGCGCAGGCTGCTGTTGATGGCGGACAGGTCCGCCATATGGATGATGCGTTGGGTACTCATGCCGTTCCTTCAATGATCGCGGTCTGCCCGGACTCGCTCACCGCCACCATCCGGGTGGCGTACACCTCGATGAAGGCATACGACGGATGCGTGGCCAGGACGCGGGCCCGTTCGAGCGTTAGCGGCAGCGGGTGACCTTTCTTGAAATGCTCGGTGATGCGCCCGCCGAGGTCCAGGGTGTGCACTTCGTAGGGGTGCCCCAGGTAGCAACGCCCGACAATGCCCAGCAGGCGCTCCTGGATCTCGATCGTGCCCAGTTCCTGATCGATCTGCGCGAGCAGCGCATCCAGTGCCTGGCGATCGTGCACGTGGCCGCCGGCATCGAGTTTGGCCATCGCCTGCAGGTAGGCCGGCGAGCGCTTCTGGCGCAGGCGGGTGTCCAGCGATGCGGAGGCCAGCCCGGTAGCGGCCTGCGACCGCGTCGTGGTGAGGGTCGGGGTGGTGGTGGCGGGGGTGCCCAACAGTAGATTGCGCGCCATGTCGCTGCGTCCTGCATTGCCGCGGCCGCGGCGTAACGACGCAGAAAGGTACCAGAGTCGGGCGTGCTCCGCGCGCCACATGGCGCGCGGAGCACGGGCTCACGCCGGCGACGCGTCGCGACGATGCAGCCAGCGGTAAAGCACCGGCAGCACCAGCAGGGTCAGCAGCGTGGACGACACGATGCCGCCGATCACCACCGTCGCCAGCGGGCGCTGCACTTCCGAACCGGCACCGACATTGAAGGCCATCGGCACGAAGCCCAGCGATGCCACCAGCGCGGTCATCAGCACCGGGCGCAGACGGCCCAGCGCGCCGTCGCGCACGGCCTGCGCGAGCGGCAGCCCTCCTTCGCGAAGGCTGCGCACGAAGCTGATCATCACCAGGCCGTTGAGCACCGCCACGCCGGACAGCGCGATGAAGCCGACGCCAGCCGAGATCGACAGCGGAATGCCCCGCGCGGCAAGCGCCAGCACACCGCCGGTCAGCGCCAGCGGTACGCCGCTGAAGACGATGGCCGCGTCCTTGATCGACCCGAAGGCCCAGAACAGCAACGCGAAGATGACGACCAGCGTGAGCGGCACCACGATCGCCAGGCGCCGGCTGGCCGAGATCAACTGCTCGAAGCTGCCGCCATACTCGATCCAGTACCCGTTGGGCACCTGCACCTCGCGGCCGATGGTCTGCTGCAGCTCGCCGACGAAGCCGCCCAGATCGCGGTCGCGCACATTGGCGGTGATCACGATGCGGCGCTTGCCGTTCTCGCGGTTGATCTGGTTCGGGCCCTCACTGTTGGCCAGCGTGGCCAGTTCACGCAGCGGCACGGTGCGCGCGCCGTTGGTGCCACTGGCGGCGCGGCTGGACTCATCGGCATCACCGCCGGACAGTGCGCTTTCCAGCGATACCGGCAGGTCCGCCAAGGCGGCCGGGTCCTGGCGCAGGGCTTCGGGCAACCGCACCACGATGTCGAAGCGGCGGTCGCCTTCGAACAACTGCCCGGCCACCTGCCCGCCCACCGCCGTGGCGACGGTGGACTGCACCTGGCCCGGGTTGAGCCCGTAGCCGGCCAGCGCGGTGCGGTCGGGGGTCACGGTGAGCAGCGGCAGGCCGCTGGTCTCTTCGACCCGCACATCGGCCGCGCCCGGTACCTTGCCGGCCACCGCCGCGATGCGTCTGCCCACCGCCAGCAGCGTCTCCAGGTCATCGCCGAACAGCATCACCGCCACGTCCGCACGGACGCCGGAGATCAGCTCGTTGGTGCGCATCTGGATGGGCTGGGTGAACTCGTAGTTGTTGCCGGGCAACTGCTCGACCGCGGCCTCCAGCTCGCCCAGCAGCGTCGCGCGCGGCTTGCGCGGGTCCGGCCAGTCCTTGCGCGGTTTCATCATGATGAAGGTGTCGGCCACCGACGGCGGCATCGGGTCGGAGGCGACCTCCGGCGTACCGATCTTGGAGAACACCTTGCTTACCTCGGGAAACTGCACCAGCCGGTTTTCGATGTGCTTCTGCATGTCGATGGACTGGGTCAGGCTGGTGCCGGGAATGCGCATGGCATGCATGGCCACATCGCCTTCGTCCAGGTTCGGCACGAACTCGCTGCCCAGCCGGGTGGCGAGCAGCCCGCAACCGACCACCAGCACCAGTGCACCGGCCACCATCCAGCGCCCGCGACGCAGCGAGAACGCCAGCAGCGGCTCGTAACGGCGACGCACCCACGCCATCAGGCGGTTTTCCTTCTCCTGCACGCGCCCGCCCAGGAACAGAGCGATCGCGGCCGGCACGAAGGTCAGTGCCAGCACCATCGCGCCGGTCAGGGCCAGGACCACCGTGATCGCCATCGGGTGGAACATTTTTCCTTCCACGCCGGACAGCGCGAAGATCGGCAGGTACACCGCGGTGATGATGCCCAGTCCGAACAGGCTGGGGCGGATCACCTCGGCCGTCGCGCTGGCGGTTTCCTGGAAACGCTCCTGGCGGGTCATGTCACGACCGAGCGCGTGCTGGCGTTCGCCGAAGCGGCGCAGGCAGTTCTCGATGATGATCACCGCACCGTCGACGATCAGGCCGAAATCCAGCGCGCCCAGGCTCATCAGGTTGGCCGAGATCCCGCCGCGCGCCATCCCGGTGAGGGTGAACAGCATCGCCAACGGAATCACCGCGGCGGTGATCAGCGCCGCGCGGAAATTGCCGAGCAGCAGGAACAGCACCACGATCACCAGCAGCGCGCCCTCGACCAGATTCCTGGCCACGGTGGCGATGGTACGGTCCACCAGCGCCGTGCGGTCATAGCTGGCCGTGACAGTGACACCCTCGGGCAGGCTGCGCTGGGCATGCTGCAGGCGCGCGGCGGCCGCCTGGGCCACGTCGCGGCTGTTGGCGCCAATCAGCATCACCACCGTGCCCATCACCACTTCGTGGCCGTTCTGGGTCGCCGCACCGCTGCGCAGTTCCGGACCGTCCTTGACCTCGGCCACGTCATGCACATGGATCGGCACGCCTTCGCGCCGTGCCAGCACGATGTTGCCGATCTCCTCCAGGTTGGCCACCTGGCCGGGGATGCGCACCAGGAACTGCTGGCCGTTGCGTTCGATGTAGCCGGCGCCGACGTTCTGGTTGTTGGCCTCCACCGCCTCGGCGACGTCTTCCAGGGTGAAGCCCAGCGCACGCAGCCGGGCCGGGTCCGGCGTGATGTGGACCTGGCGCTGGAAGCCCCCGATGGTGTTGACCTCGGTCACGCCCGGCACGTTGCGCAACTGCGGCCGGATCACCCAGTCCTGCAGGGTGCGCAGGTCGGTGGCGGTGTACGGCGTGCCATCGGCCTTGCGCGCCTTGGGATCGGCGTCGATGGTGTACATGAAGATCTCGCCCAGACCGGTGGCGATCGGGCCGAGCTGCGGGTCCAGCCCTGTCGGAATCTGCGATTTGACCTGCTGCAGGCGCTCGGCCACCTGTTGCCGGGCGAAGTAGATGTCGGTGCCGTCCTCGAACACCACGGTCACCTGCGACAGGCCGTAGCGCGACAGCGAGCGGGCCTGCTCCATCCGCGGCAGACCGGCCATCACCGTCTCCACCGGATAGGTGATGCGCTGTTCGGTCTCCAGCGGTGAATACCCCGGTGCGGCGGTGTTGATCTGCACCTGGACATTGGTGATGTCCGGCGTGGCGTCGATCGGCAGCTGGGTGAAACTCCAGATGCCCACTGCGACCAGCACCGTGGTCAGGCTCATCATCAGCCACCGATGGGCGATGGACATGCCGATGATGCGCTCAAGCATGACGGCATCCTCCGCGGACGGGCGGCGGCAGAACGGGATCAATGTTCATGCGACGCCCCCGCCTTGCCGATGTCGGCCTTGACCACGTAGCTCTGCTCCACCACGACGTCCTCGCCGGGCGTCAGGCCCGACAGGACTTCGACCTGCGTGGCGTCGCGCGCGCCGAGCGTGACCGGGCGGGCGGTGTAAGTGTCGGCGGTGCGCACGAACACCACGTCCTTGCCGTCCATGCTCTGCAGCGCCGACAGCGGCACTACCTGCGCGGCCGGCGTGGTCGCCACCACGATGCGCGCCTTGACCGCCGCACCAGGCCGCCACAGACCGTCGTCGTTGCGCAGCGTGGCGCGCGCCACGGTACTTTGGCTGGCGGTGGCGGTGCCGGGCAGCACGCGTTCGAGCGTGGTGGCCTGGCTCACGCCATCGGTCATGCGCGACACCGTGACCGGAACGCCGGCGGTGATGTGCTGGGTGTCGTTGCCGAAGATGTGCAGGTCCACCCACAGCGTGGACAGATCGCCGATCTCGAACAGCGGCGTGCCCTCTCCGGCCACGCCGCCGACCTGCGCCTGGCGTGCCAGCACCACACCGGCGATCGGCGCGCTGACGGTGTAGGTGGTCAGGCTGAGGTTGCTTTCAATGCTGGCCAGCACCTGCCCGGCCGCCACGCGGTCGCCGACGTTGGCGCGCAGCGAACGGATCGGGCCGGGGAAACGCGCCGTCACCTGCGCCACGCGCCCATCGACGGGGGTCAGCAGGCCCTGCACATCATGTTCGTCGGCGATGGTGCCGGCGACCACGGGCGCCACACGGATGCCGGCCTGCCCGGCCATCGCCGCCGTGATCGTGGTGCTCTCCGGTGCGTCATGGTCGTCCTCGCCCTCCTCGTGGCCAGGCTCGCCGTGGCCCGGGGCTGCGTCGGCCGGGGTGTCCTTGCCACAGCCGGTCAGGGCCAACAGGGCCAGCAGCAGGCTGGCGGCCAGGGCGGTGCGGGATGCGGAAAGGGTCATGGGCGGTCCTCCGTGGACACCGTGGAATGTGCCGGGGCATCGGCGGTAGCGACCATGCTCTGGCCGGTGAGTCGCTGGATTTCGATCAGCGCGGTCTGTGCGGCGATCGCGGCAGCGAGCTGGCGCTGCCGCGCCTCGATGCGAAGGGCCTGCAGTTGCGCCCACTCCATGTAGCTGATGGCACCGGCACGCCACGCCTTTTCGGCCGCGTTCTCGGCGCGCGTGAGGCGCGGCAGCACGTCGCTGGCCATGCGCGTGACTTCCAGCCGCGCGGTCAGGTAACGGCCGTGCGCCTCGGCCAGGGTGGCGTAGAGCTGGAGTTCGCGCGCCTCGCGCTCGATGCTGCTCAAGGCCAGTTCGGCCTCGGCCGCACGGATGTCCGGTTCGGCGCGGCGCACGCTGCCCAGCGGCAGGCTGACGCCGGCCACCAGCGAGGTATCGCGCGTGTCGCGGCTGTTGCGCATGCCGACCTGCCAGCTCATGTCCGGCCGCGCCTGGGTCCGGGCCAGGGTCAGCTGCGCCTCGCGCAGGCGACGCTCGCCGGCCAGCACGGCCAGTTCGGGGGTGCGCTGCAGTTCCTCGGCCAGTGCGGCGAAGGCCTGCAGGGCTGGCAACCGCATGGGATCGCCGGTGACGACCTCGAAGCCGGGGTCGCGCGCGCGCCACAGCGCGGACAACGCCGCGCGCGCGGACTGGTCCATCTGCCTGGCACGGTCGCGGTCCAGTTCGGCCTGGGCCAGCATCGACTGCGCGGTGAGCAGCACCGATTCCGGCGACGCGCCGGCCTGCAGCCGCAGGCGGGCCGCGGCAACCGCGCGGCGGCGCTGTTCGATGTCGGTGGTGGCGATGGCCAGTTGCTGGCGCGCCTCGGTGACCGCCAGGTAGCGGCGGGCCACCTCGGCCATCAGGTCCAGCCGCGCGGTTTCGCGTTGCGGTGCGAGTGCGTCGATGTTGGCCTGGGCCACCGCACGACGGGCGTCCAGTTTGCCGCCGCGTTCGAGCACACCGGCCAGCGTAACGGTCAGTTCGGCGGCCTGCAGGCCGCTGGCGTCGCCGCTGCCGAACGCGTTCTCCAGATCCACGCCGAGCGTCAGCGGGGGACGCAGTGCCGCCGCATCACGGCGCGCTTCCCAGAGCGGGCGCTGCGCATCGACCAGGCGCAGATCGGGATGGTAGCGGGCGACGCGGGCGATCGCGTCGTCCAGGGTCAATGCGGTGGGGGGTGACGCTACAGCCGGCGCCGTGCCCTGTGCGGACACGCACGGCACGAACGCAAAGGCAGCCAAGGCTGCCAGACGCATCCACATGGGGATTCTCCAGAAAGCGGTTCAGATGTCGGACGGCGGCACGGAGCCGCGTGGCATCAGGCCGCTATCGGAGGACGCAGCAGGCTCTCGGGCGGCTGGGTACGCAGCTGCGCGGTCAGGCTGGACGGCAGTGCGTGAGGCGGCGCGGACGGCAGCGTCCACGGCAGCGACGCCATCGGCAGCACGCCGCCGTGGCCGTGACAATGGCCACAATGGACCAGGGTGTGCAGCAGATCGCTGCCGTCGTGATCGGGGCCTTCGGCGTCGGCATCATCGGCCAGGTGCGCGGCATCGGCATGCAGGCTGATGTGGATGTCGGCCAGCGCTGACGCCGTGGCGCTGCCGAACACGCCCAGTCCCACCGCAACCAGCATCAGCAGGCGCAGCAGCAGGGACGGACGCGGGCGGGCACGGCGGAACATGGCCGCAGGGTAGCGGTCCGCTTGCCCGTTACACAATCGCAGTGCGCTGCGAAGGTTCACGTTGGCGGGGCCTGCTGCGTGCCCGCAGGCCCCGTCTGTCTCAGGTCGCGGCCTTGCGCTGGGCGATGTAGGCCTGGATCTGCCGTTCCAGCACCGGCAGCGGCACCGAGCCCTGCTTGAGCACGGCGTCGTGGAAGGACTTCACGTCGAAGCGATCGCCCAGTTCCTGCTCGGCCTGCGCCCGCAGGCGCACGATCGCGATCTCGCCCAGCTTGTAGCTCAGCGCCTGGCCCGGCCAGGAGATGTAGCGATCCACCTCGGTGGTCACCTCGTGCTCGCTCAGCGCGGTGTGGTCGCGCAGGTAGGCGATGGCCTGCTCACGGCTCCAGCCCTTGTGGTGCACGCCGGTGTCGATCACCAGGCGCGCGGCACGCCACATTTCGTAGGTCAGGCGCCCGAAATCCTCGTACGGGGTTTCGTAGATGCCCATCTCCACGCCCAGCTTCTCGCAGTACAGGCCCCAGCCTTCGCCGTAGGCGGAGATGTAGGCCGTGCGGCGGAACTCGGGCTGCTCGCCCTGCTCGGCGGCGAGCGCGCCCTGCAGTGCATGGCCCGGATCGGATTCGTGCAGGGTCAGCGCCGGCAGGTTGTACAACGGGCGCGCCGGCAGGTTGTAGGTGTTGAGCCAGTAGGTGCCCATGCCGCCGCGGCCGGCGGTCCAGAACGGGGCAATGTCCGGCGGCACCGGCACGATGGTGAAGCGCGCGCGCGGCAGGGTCATGTACTTGCCGATCACGCCATCCACGCGCTTGGAGATCCAGGCGGCGCGGTGCAGCAGTTCGTCCGGGGTCTTGGCGTAGAACTGCGGGTCGGTGCGCAGGAAGGTGAGGAACTCGGCGAAGCTGCCCTTGAACTGCACCTGCTGGATGATGCCGTTCATCTCGCTCTGGATGCGTGCCACTTCCTTCAGGCCGATTTCGTGGATCTGCTGCGGGGTGAGGTCCAGCGTGGTGTATTCGTGGATCTGCTGCTTGTAGTAGGCCTTGCCGTCGGGCATGGCTTCGGCGGCCAGGGTGGTGCGCGCCTGCGGCACGTACTCGGTGACGAAGAACGTGCGCAGCTTGGCGAACGCCGGCACCACAGCGCCGCCAATGGCCTGCCGCGCCTGTTCCTGCAGTTGCGCCTGCTCGGCGGCCGGGATGCTGGCCGGCAGCTTCTTGAACGGGGCGTACAGCGGCGACTGGGTGGGGTCCTTCAGCTCGGACACGGTGGCGATGGACACTTCGCGGCCGTCGAGCACCGCACGCGGCACGCTGAAGCCGCGCTTGAGGCCGGCGCGCATGTTGTCGGTCTGCTGGTCGAAGTAGCGCGGCACGTCGTTGAGCCGCGCGATGTAGTTGCGGAAGTCCTGCGCGGTCTTCATTTCGCGGCGCGCCATGAACGACAGGTTGGACCAGAACGAGGAGTCGGCGTTGAACGGCATTTCATAGCCGCGCAGGCGCACGTCGGCCGCCAGGTTGAAGACCTGGTCGCGGTAGATGGCGTAATTGATCTGGTTGTCGGGCGAGAGCGTCGCGGGGTCGATCCGGTCGAGCTGGGCCAGCACCGCGTCCCACACCTTCAGCCGCGCCTGCTGGGCAGCGGCGCCGACGTCGGGCATGCGGGTGGCATTGGCCGGACCGTCACCGTCTTCGCTGGCCTCGCCGCCGCCGTCCTGGCGCCACGTCCATTCCTTTTCGTAGATGGCACGGAACTGCGCATCGGCGGCATGCTCGGTGGCCAGGCTGGCAGGTGCGGCGGCCGGGGCGGCCGGCGGGGCGGCAAAGGCGGCGGCGGCAGGAAGCGCCAGGGCAAGCAGCAGGGCGGTGACGAGCGGCGATTTCACGATCAGCGGTTCCCGATGGACGGCAAACCCCGATCATGGCACTCCCGCAGGGGCCGGTGCATGGATCAAAGGTCCTGCCGCACCGCCGCAGGAACGGGGATCGACCGCGGGTCGCGGCCAACCAACGGCCGGCTCCCCCGTCAGGTCAATGCTGCGCCTTGTCCCGCTTCCAGCCGCGGTGCTGGATGTCCAGCTTGAGGCTGTACAGGGCGGTGAAGGCCGGGAACAGGTTCTGCAGCACGCCAACCGAATCCTGCTTGGCCGAGAACAGGAAATAGCTCAGCGTCATCAGGCTGCCGACCACGCTCATGTACCAGAACAGGCGTGGAATCACCGGCTTGCCGGCACGCCGGGAGGCGATGAACTGCACCAGCCAGCGGCCGCCGAACATCAGCGCGCCCGTATAGCCGATCAGCTTCCAGCCGGTCACGTGCAGGCCGGTCCAGTACAGCCAGGTCAACGGCTGGTCGAGCCCGTGCAGTTCCATCAGCGCTCTTCCACGGCGGTGCGCTTGCTGCGCGTGATCAGCCAGGCCACGCCACGCAGATCGCGGATGCCGACCAAGGCACGGCCCAGGTTGTTGTACTTGGAGACACCGGCGGTGCGGTGGCGATGGTTGACCGGCACGCTGACCGTCTTCCAGCCGGCGCGCTGCATCAGCGCTGGCAGATAGCGGTGCATGTGGTCGAAATACGGCAGGTCCAGGAAGGCCTCACGCTCGAACAGCTTGATGCCACAGCCGGTATCGGGGGTGTTGTCGCGCAGCATGCGCGCACGGATCGCGTTGGCCCACTTGCTGGCCCAGCGCTTGCTGCCGCTGTCCTGGCGGTTGACCCGCCAGCCGGCGAACAGCTTCACCTGCGGCGCGGCCGTGTCACGGGCGGCCAGCAGCCCGGGGATGTCGGCCGGGTCGTTCTGGCCGTCGCCGTCCAGCGTGGCGATCCACGGCGCACGGGCGTGCTTGACGCCGGTGCGGACCGCCGTGCTCTGGCCGCTCTGGCTGACGTGGTGCAGTACCCGCAGTTCCGGGTTGTCGGCCTTCAGGCCCTGCAGCACCGCCAGGGTGTCGTCGCGGGAGTGATCGTCGACGTAGACGATCTCGAAGTCGATCCGGCCGCGCAGCGCGGCGGTGATCTCGTCGATCAGGGGGGTGACGTTGTCGCGTTCATTGAAGACCGGGACGACGACCGACAGCTGGGGTTGGCTCATGGTCGGGCTCTGCGAAGGGCCAGGATCGAAAAAGAGCGCGCATTGTCCGCACGCAAGGTTATCTGAAGATGAATTGGGGCGCGTGTGTCAGGCGTGATCGCCGAAATAGTCGCGGCACCAGGCCACCACCGGCGGCAGGCCGCGCTCGATGGGCGTGGCCGGTTCATAGCCGAAGGCGTCATGTGCGCGCGTGGTATCGGCCATCGTGCGCACCATATCGCCAGGCTGCAGGGGCTTGTAGACCTTGTGCGCCGGACGCCCGGCCGCCGCCTCGATGACACCGATGAAGTGCTCCAGCTCGACCGGTGTGTGATTGCCCAGGTTGAAGACACGGTGCGGAACCTCCTCCCCGGACGGATGCGCCAGCGCGCCGAGGATACCGGCCACGATGTCGGAGACATGTGTGAAGTCGCGCTGCATTTTTCCGTCGTTGAACACGTCGATCGGGCGGCCCGCCAGCACCGCGCGCGAGAACAGCAGCGGCGCCATGTCCGGGCGGCCCCAAGGGCCGTACACGGTGAAGAAGCGCAGACCGGTGGCACGCAGACCGTACAGATGGGCGTAAGTGTGTGCCATCAGCTCATTGGCCGCCTTGGTGGCGGCATACAGCGAACGCGGTTGGTCGATGCGCTGGTCCTCGGAGAACGGCGGCGTTGCCGAATCGCCGTACACCGAGCTGCTGGAGGCATACACCAGGTGAGCCACGCCGCGGTGGCGGCACAGTTCGAGCATGTTGACGAAGCCGACCAGGTTGCTGTCAACGTAGGCGTGCGGATTCTCCAGCGAATAGCGCACCCCCGCCTGGGCGGCGAGGTGGATCACCCGGGTCGGCTTCACCTCGTCGAACAGCGCGGCCAGGCCGTCGCGGTCCGTGAGGTCCAGGACGCGGATATCCGCATCCGGGCACAGTGCGGCCACGCGATCGCGCTTGATCTGCGGGTCGTAGTAGTCGTTGTAGTTGTCCAGGCCGACCACCGCGTGGCCCGCATCGAGCAGGGCACGGACGGTGTTGGCGCCGATGAAGCCGGCAGCGCCGGTGACAAGAAGGGTCATGGAGAGGCGTCCCGGAAAGTTCACTGCGCCTATTGTGCTACGCCGCGCTCACCGCAGGGTCAACGGCGCTTCCTTTGCCAGCGTGGCCTTGCGTTCCTTGCTGAAGTCCCACCAGGGTCGCGGTGCCTCGCCCTGCATGAAGCGCACGATGGACAGAAAGACATCGATCACGCAGGGGTCGTGCACGACCCCGGTGCGCAGGCACAACTGCGCGTACATGTCATAGGCGTCGCGGCCGCGGACATGCGCAGGCACGCGGATGCCGATCAGACGCAGATCCTTCTCGCAGGCCGGCCCGACGTTCGGCAGGTCGGTCAGACGCAACAGATGATTGCGGTCGACCTTGGTGGGATTCATTGCAGGGGGGACATCCTCTGGCGCAGGTCGGGACTCAGCCCTTCTGTGCGCGGAGTCGTTCGAGCACGCCATCCAGCGTGTCCAGGTCGGTGTAATGGATGATCAGCTTGCCCTTGCCGCCACGGCCGTGGTTGATCGCCACGCGGGCGCCCAGCGATTCGGACAGTTCGGTTTCCAGCGATGCGATGTCGGCCTGCGGCGCACTGGCGGCCGGCTTCCTGCGCAGCGCACCGGGCACCTTGCCCGCCGCGAACTGCTGCGCGCGGTGTTCCACTTCGCGCACCGACCAGCCTTCATCGGCGGCTTCCTGGGCCAGCTTGCTGGCCAGTTCCGGCGCCAGCGTCAGCAGCGCGCGGGCGTGGCCCATTTCCAGCCGGCGGGTTTCCAGCAGCAGGCGGATGGCGATCGGCAGTTCAAGCAGGCGCAGCAGGTTGGACACCGCCGCCCGCGACCGGCCCACGGCCTGCGCGGCCTCGGCGTGGGTCAGGGCGAACTCGGTGATCAGCCGCTGCAGTGCTTCGGCTTCTTCGAGCGGATTGAGGTCTTCGCGCTGGATGTTCTCGATCAGCGCCATCGCGATGACGGTGCGGTCTTCCAGCTCACGCACCACCACGGGCACTTCGTCCAGGCCGGCCAACTGCGAGGCGCGCCAGCGACGTTCGCCGGCCACGATCTCGAAGCTGTCCGCACCGAGCTGGCGCACCAGGATCGGCTGGATCACGCCCTGCGAGCGGATCGAGTCGGCCAGTTCGCCCAGCTTGGTCTCGTCCATGTCGCGGCGCGGCTGGTACTTGCCAGGCTGCAGCTGCCCCACCGGCAGCTTGCGCAGGATCTCACCGGGCTGCGGCTCGATCACTGCGGCCGCCTGCACCTGCGTCACCGCCCCCTTCGGGCCCAGCAGGGCGTCGAGGCCACGGCCGAGGCCGCGTTTCTTGCCGAGGGCGGGCTTGGTGCTCATCAGGCGGTCTCCAGGGCCTTGTCGGCCTTATTGCGTTGTTGGTGGCGGCGGATGATCTCGCCGGCCAGGCCGAGGTAGGCGACGCCACCGCGCGAGGCACGGTCGTACCCGACGATGCTCTGGCCGTGGCTGGGCGCTTCGGCCAGGCGTACGTTGCGCGGCACGATGGTGCGGAACACACGATCACCGAAATGCTCGGTCAACTCGGCCGACACCGCATTGGCCAGGTTGTTGCGCACGTCGAACATGGTGCGCAGCACGCCCTCGATCTCCAGTGCCGGGTTGAGGTTGGCACGCAGCGCTTCAATGGTTTCCACCAGCGCGCTCAGGCCTTCCAGCGCGTAGTACTCGCACTGCATCGGCACGATCACCGAATCGGCGGCAGCCAACGCGTTCAGGGTCAGCAGCGACAGCGCCGGCGGGCAGTCGATCAGGATGTAGTCGTATTCGTCCCGGACCGGGGCCAGCGCGCGCTTGAGGCGCTGCTCGCGCTCGCCCTGGTCCATCAGCTGGATCTCGGCGGCGGTCAGGTCGATGTTGCCCGGCAGCAGGTCGAAGCCTTCCGGCGTGGTGACCCGGACGTCGGCAGCGGTGGCTTCGCCGAGCAGCAGATCGCAGGTGGACGCGGCGACTTCACGCTTGTCCACGCCGCTGCCCATGGTCGCATTGCCCTGGGAATCGAGGTCGACCAGGAGCACGCGCTTGGGTGCAGCAGCCAGGGAGGCGGCCAGATTGACGGCGGTCGTGGTCTTGCCGACGCCACCTTTCTGGTTGGCGATGGCGATGATGCGGGCCATGCGGGTGAGCCTCATCGGCAGGGAGTGGGACTGGTCATTATGCGTATATGGGGCGTGTCATGCACTGTGAGATGCGCCGCACCGGGCGCCCGAACGTCCCGGTGCGCGTGTTCGACGCACCCCGGGAAGGGCGGAGCGGCAACGGGGGCGGGCGCTGGCGCCGATGGAGCGGCGGGCGGCAGGCCACCCGGCCACGGTCACGCGTGCGGGCTCAGGGGCCGGCCACGACCACCAGATGCCGCTCGCCGGTCAGGCCCGGCACGTGCAGCGGCAGGACCTGTTCGACCGTCCAGCCGGCCGGCAGCTGGGCGATCTCGTCATGCGGGTACACGCCCTTCATGGCCAGCAGCCGGCCGCCGGGGCGCAGCAGATGGCCGCCGACATCGATGATGCCGGCCAGGGTGTCCATCGCGCGGGCGGTCAGCGCGTCATAGGCACCGGGTTCGGCCAGGGCTTCGGCGCGCGACTCGGCGACGCGGGCATTGCCCAGGCCAAGCTGGCGCACCGCTTCGCGCATGAAGCGGGCTTTCTTGCCGTTGCTTTCGACCAGGGTCACCTGCAGCTGCGGGCGCGCGATGGCCAGCGGGATGCCGGGCAGCCCGGGTCCGGTGCCCAGGTCGGCCAGGGTGCCGCGCTCCAGGTGCGGCTGCATCGCCAGCGAGTCGAGCAGGTGGCGGGTGACCATCTCCAGCGGGTCGCGGATGGCGGTCAGGTTGTAGGTGCGGTTCCAGCGGTCGAGCAGGGCGAGGTAGGTCAGCAGGGGCGGCGCCAGGGCGGCATCCAGCTCCATTGCGGCCAGGCCGCGCGCGAGCGCATCGGCCACGCCGGCCGGAAGGGTATGTTCGGTCATGGAGGGATTATCGCAGGTCGGCGGCATGGGCGACCGCGTCAACCAGCGTCCCCGCGGGCCTCACAGCGCGTGAAACGCCAGCGCCGCGCGGAAATCGGCGGCGGCCTGCCATTCGTGAAGGTGCCAGCGCGCGGGGTCACCGAGCTCGGGATCGCACCAGGCCAGATGCAGGGCGCCGTTGGCGTCCGGGGCCAGCTGCAGGCGGTGCAGGCCAAATGAGATGCCCTGCCCCTGCGCCTTGAGGATGGCTTCCTTGACGCACCACACGCGGAAGAACCACGGCGCGCGGGCGTCTTCCTCCAGGCCCAGCAGCCACGCCACCTCGGCCGGATGGAAGAAGCGCTCGATGATCTCGCGCATGCGCGGGCGCGGGCGCAGGGGCTCCAGGTCCACGCCCAGGCGCACCCCTTCGCCCAGCGCGACCAGCAGCAGGCCGTGGCTGTGGCTCCAGCCGGTGCCCAGGTGGGCCAGCGGCCCATGCAGTTCCGGGCGACCGCGCGAGTCGCGGTGCAGCGGCAGGCGGTCCGGGTCACCGCCCAGCTGCTGGGCCAGCAGCACCCGCGCCTGCGGCTCGCCACGGGTGCCGGGCACGTGCGGCAGCCGCCACACAGTGACCGGACCGAACCGCCACGGACCGTCCAGTGTGACCGGCAGGCTCATGGCTGTGCCAGGTGAGCAGGGCTGCACGACAACTTCACGGGCGTTGCCGTCAACTGGGCCGGTCGCACACGCAAACCGGGAGTCAACGCTATGGGCATCATCATCTGGCTGATCGTCGGCGGCATCGTGGGGTGGCTGGCCAGCATCATCATGAAGCGGGACGCGCAGCAGGGCATCATCCTCAACATCGTGGTTGGCATCGTCGGTGCACTGCTGGCCGGTTGGTTGTTCGGCGGTGGCATCAACGAAGCCATCACCCTCCGTACGTTCCTGTTCTCGCTGATCGGTGCGGTGATCCTGCTTGCGATCGTCAATCTGTTTACCCGAAAAAGCGTCCGTTAGCAGGTACCCACGTCGGGTGGGTATGCACGTCCCAACAAGGCCCGGCACCGCCGGGCCTTGTTGCATGGCCGGGATCAGCCCAGCTGTACCCAGGCCGGCGCATGGTCGCTGGGGCGGTCCCAGGTCCGCGGTTCGCGATCGATGCCCGACGCCAGCGCGCGCGCCTTGAGCGCGTCGGTGACCAGGGTCAGGTCGATACGCAGGCCCAGGTTGCGGCGGAAGCCGGCGGCGCGGTAATCCCACCAGCTGAACACGCCTTCCTCTTCGTTGTGCAGGCGGAAGGCGTCATGCAGGCCAAGCTGCAGCAGCTTGTTCAGCGCGCCACGCTCGGCGGTGGAGGTGAGAATGTGGTTCTCGTTCCACACCAGCGGATCGTGCACGTCGCGGGCGTCCGGGGCGATGTTGAAGTCGCCCATCACCACCAGCTCGGGGTAGCGCTGCAGTTCGTCGGCCACCCAGGCGTGTACCGCCTCGAGCCAGCGCAGCTTGTAGGCGTACTTGTCGGTGCCCACGTCCTGGCCGTTGACCACGTACAGGTTGATGATGCGCACGCCGTTGACGGTGCCGGCGATCGCGCGCTTCTGCTCGTCCTCGAAGCCGGGAATGCCGATCTGCACGTCCTGCGCCGGCTCGCGCGAGAGCAGCGCGACACCGTTGTAGGTCTTCTGCCCGGCAAACACGCTGCGGTAGCCCAGCCCGGCCAGCACCGCGTCGGGGAACTTGTGGTCCTCCATCTTGGTTTCCTGGATGCCGACCACGTCCGGTGAGAACGTGGTGAGCCATTGTTCCAGGTGCGGCAGGCGCACATTGAGTGAGTTGACGTTCCAGGAGGCGATTTTCATGGCGCCATTCTACCCGGGTACTGCCGGCTGCCGGCCGCCGGCCGGCATCAGCGCACCAGCGCCCTGAGCATGCCGGCGATCTTCGCGTACGGCGGCTTGAGCAGATCGCTGGCCGCCCAGCGCGACTGCCACAGGACCGGCAGCTGCTTGCTCATCGCATCGAAACCGGCGCGGGCGTGGTACGCCCCCATGCCGCTGGGCCCGACACCGCCAAACGGCAGGCCGTTGATGGCGAAGTGCAGGAGCGTGTCGTTGACGGTGACGCCGCCGGCCACGATCTGGTCGAGCACCCGCTCGACCGTGTCGCGCTGCTGGCTGAAGACGTACAGCGCCAGCGGCCGGTCGCGCGCCTGCACCCCGGCCAGCGCCGCGTCCAGATCCGGATAGGCGCACACCGGCAGGATCGGGCCGAAGATCTCCTCCTGCATCAGGTCCAGGTCGGCCGGCGGATCGAGCACGATGGTCGGCACGATCAGGCGCTCGCGCTCGGCCCGTGCCGGATCGACACTGGCCAGTTCGATCACCGGCACGCCGCGGGCGCGGGCCTGTTCCAGATACCCACGCAGGCGCTGGTACTGGCCGGCATGGATGATCCGGGTGTAATCGGAGGGATCGCTGAAATCGCCGTAACGCGCGCGCACCTGGGTCTGCAGCTGCTGCACCAGCTCACGCTGGCGGCGACCGTCGATGAGGATGTAATCCGGCGCTATGCAGGTCTGGCCGGCATTGAACCACTTGCCGGTGGCCAGCCGCGCGGCGGCCTTGTCCAGCGGGTAATCGCTGCACACGATCGCCGGCGACTTGCCCCCCAGTTCCAGGGTCAGCGGGGTCAGATGCTGCGCGGCGGCAGCCATGACCTTGCGACCGACGGCGGTGGAACCGGTGAAGACCAGATGGTCCAGCGGCGAGCCAGCCAGCGCAGACGCCAGTTCCGCGTCGCCCTGTACCACCGCCACACGGTGGGCCGGAAACACCTGGGCCAGCAGGTCCTGCAGGAACGCGCTGGTGCGCGGCGTGTGCTCGGAGGGTTTGAGGATGACGTGGTTACCCGCCGCGATGGCGGTGGCCAATGGAATCAGCGCCAGGTTCACCGGGTAGTTCCACGGCGAGATCACCCCGACCACGCCCAGCGGCACCGGACGGGTCTGCGCGCGCGCCGGCCAGAAGCGCCAGCCCACGCCGACCCGGCGCGGGCGCATCCAGCCGCGCAGGTGCCGCAGCAGGTGGTCGATCTCGTTGAGCACGGTCATGCCATCGGCGATCAGCGACTCATGGGTGGAGCGGTGGCCGAAGTCGGCCGAGATCGCCTCGGCCATCTGCGGCAGCCGGGCCTTCAGGGCTGCACGCAGGCGCTGCAGGTCGTCCCGGCGCTGGTCCAGCGACGGACGATTGGCCTGCCAGGCGCTGCGCAGGACGTTCAGGAGCGCCGGAAGCGCGGCGGGATCGGTATGGGTATCGCTCATGCCGCGACTATAGCGGCAGCCTGCGTGACGGCGGAGCGCTGTGCGCGGTTGCCGGCCAGCGGCCGGTCCTGCCGGGAAACGGACAGGGCCGCGATTCGCATCGCGGCCCTGTCCTCACGCCGTGGGGCTCACCGTTACTTGGTGATGTCCACGCCGCGGGTTTCCTTCAGGAACAACCCGCCCACCACGACCGTCATCAGCGCGATGATGATCGGATACCACAGGCCGTAGTACAGGTTGCCGGTACCGGCCACCAGCGCGAACGAAATTGCCGGCAGGAAACCACCGAACCAGCCGTTGCCGATGTGATACGGCAGCGACATCGAGGTGTAGCGGATGCGGGTCGGGAACAGCTCGACCAGGTAGGCGGCGATCGGGCCGTACACCATCGTCACGTACAGCACCAGAATCCACAGCATCAGGATGGTGCCGGGGATGTTGATGCGGGCGTTGTCGGCCTTGGCCGGGTAACCGGCCGAGGTCAGCGCGGTCTTCAGTTCCGCACCGAACGCATCGGCCTTGGCCTTGCCGTCTTCCTTGGTCAGGCCGGCGGCCTCGTAGGAGGCGACGCTGGCGCTGCCGACGTTGATCACGGCCAGCGAACCGGCTGCGGCAGGTTGCACTTCATACGGCACGCCGGCCTTGGTCAGTGCGGCCGTGGCGATGTCGCAGGAGCTGGTGAACTTGCGCACCGCCACCGGATCGAACTGGAATGAGCAGGTGTTCGGATCGGCCACGACCAGCGCCGGCGAGGTTGCACGGGCTTCTTCCACGGCCGGGTTGGCGAAGTGGGTCAGGCCCTTGAACACCGGGATGTAGGTGACAGCCGCCAGCAGGCAGCCGGCCAGGATGATCTTCTTGCGGCCGATGCGATCGGACAGCCAGCCGAAGAAGATGAAGAACGGCGTGCCCAGTGCCAGCGCCGCGGCGATCAGCAGGTAGGAGGTGGTGGCTTCAACCTTGAGCATGCTGCTCAGGAAGAACAGCGCATAGAACTGGCCGCCATACCAGACCACGGCCTGGCCGGCCGCGGCGCCGAGCAGCACCAGCAGCATCAGCTTCAGGTTGCCGCCCTTGAGGCTGTCGCGGAACGGGGTCTTGGAGCCCTTGCCTTCGGCCTTCATCTGCTGGAACAGCGGCGATTCGCTGAGCTGCAGACGGATCCACACCGAGATGCCCAGCAGCACGATCGACACCAGGAACGGAATGCGCCAGCCCCAGGCTTCGAACGCTTCGTTGCCCAGGAAGTAGCGGCAGGCCAGGATGATCAGCAGCGACATGAACAGGCCCAGCGTCGCGGTGCACTGGATGAAGCTGGTGTACAGGCCGCGCTTGTCCACCGGTGCATGCTCGGCCACATAAGTTGCCGCACCGCCGTACTCACCGCCCATCGCCAGGCCCTGGGCCAGGCGCAGGATGATCAGGATCACCGGAGCGGCAAAGCCGATCGAGGCGTAGTTGGGCAGCACGCCGACCAGGAAGGTCGAGATGCCCATGATCAGGATCGTGACCAGGAAGGTGTACTTGCGGCCGATGCGGTCGCCGAGGCTGCCGAAAAACGCCGCGCCGAACGGACGCACGAAGAAGCCGGCCGCGAAGGCCAGCAGCGCGAAGATCATGCCGGTGGTTTCGTTGACGCCGCTGAAGAACTGCTTGGCGATGATCGCCGCCAGCGAGCCGTACAGGAAGAAGTCATACCACTCGAAAACGGTGCCAAGGCTGGACGCGAAGATGACCTTCTTGTGGCCTTGGGTAAGTTCAGCTTTTGCAGGTACAGGTGTAGTGGACATTGGACGATTCCCCTCGGTAGTGCCGACTGTTCGTCGGCAATCGTTCTAGTTCTTCCGGCAGGTGCCGACCATCGGTCGGCACGCTCATTCAGAAGCTGTACTTCGTGGTGAACTGCAGGCGGTTGATGTCGCCCTTGCGGCCATCCTCGATCTCGCGGACGCCGTACATGTACTCGGCGCCGATATCGACCTTCGGCATCGGCGTGTAGAACACGTTGCCGCGGATGCTCTGCACGCTCTTGGTCACCAGGGGACCGAGCGAGCCGCTGTTGTCGTAGTCGCTGCGCGCATAGATCAGGTTGGTACGCAGCTTGGGGCTGAAGGCGTGGCGCCAGCCGACGTAGCCGGCCAGCACGCCGGTCGGGTCGAGCTCGTCACCGGCGATGTCGTAGGCGGTATCGGCCGTCACGCCTAGACCCACGTAGCGGGCGATGCCTTCGCCGCCACTGAGCTGGTAATGCAGGGTGTCGCTGTCGCCCATCACCCACTTGCCGCCCAGGGTCAGGCCGCCTCCGATCTTGTCGGCGTCGGCACGGGTGGCCTGGTTGTCGACCTTGAGCTGACGCACGATGCCGCCCACGCCAAAGGTGCCCCAGTCGCCTTTCCAGCCGTAGCGCAGGGTCAGGTCCGGCAGCGCGCCGCGGTCGGCGTTGCTGGCCGCGTTGGTCCACGCACCGGTGACCGGGTTGCGGGTACCGGTCAGCACGGTGGTTTCAGGGTTTTCCAGCGCGACGCTGAAGCCGCCACGGGTGTAGCGGATCTGTGCCTGGCGCACGAACAGCACACCATCGGTCGGGCCGACGAAGTCGACGGCTTCCGGCAGCGAGGCGGCGTCCATGAAGTTGGACCAGGTCTGGCCGGCCATCCAGTTGTTCCAGTACATGTACGCGTGACGCAGGGTCACACCGTAGGTATTGGTCGCGGTCTGGTTGCCCAGCGAGTTGCCGAAGAAGTCCATCTCGAAGAACGCACCGGACTTGTTGCCCTTGTCCGACACGTTGTCGATGCCCAGGTTGAAACGCGAGAACTTGGCGTGGGCGTTGAAGTCCACGTCGGACCGCTGGCCGCTGCCGCCGGCACCGGCCACCGGGGTCTGGCCCGGCAGATACAGCGCGCGGCCCGTGGCATCGTCGGCGAGCTGGCCGTCGCCGGTCTGGGTGGCCAGGAAATCGGCCTTGATGAAGCCGCCGATCTTGACGGTGGTGCCCGGCGCGGCGCCCGGGGTGATGGTGGTGACCTGGATCGGCTGCTTGCCTGCCGGCACGGTGGCCGTGGCCGGCTGCTGGGCCTGAAGGGTGCGGACCGCAGTGACATCGGTCTGCGCCTGGCTGATCTGGGTCTGCTGCTGCTGCGAGGTGGACAGCAGCAGCTGCACCTGGCGTTCGAGCTCGGCAACGCGGGCTTCCAGCTGCTTCTCTTTGGCGGTTTCGGCAAACGCCATGCCAGGCGCCACCAATGCGACCAGCAGGCAGGTCGCCAACGGCGTGCGCATGGTCTTCAACATACGGGTACTCATGTTGCCCTCTCTCCCGGGTGGCAAAGTGATCGCCGCGTGTGGGGTCACGGTCGAGCCGAGCGTGCGTCAGCCTGACGCACCCCGGTATTAGCCATTGGTAGTAGCCGCGACGTCGGCGCGGGCACCTGGAGGCCGCAGGAGGGCAGCAAGGTGCCGCAGGCAACCGGGTGGGTACCGGCTGTCTGTCGGTACGCCGACCGCCGCTGGTACGACCAAGGTCTAACCGTCCCGATAACGCGAAGGCGGATGGATGCGGCAAACTGAGGGGGATGAATCGCGGGTTATGCTGCGATCGCACAACCCAAGTCCTAGTGCAAGTGAGGGTGTCATGGCCGATATTTACCCCGTCAAGGCGGAGTTCGCCGCCAAGGCGCGCATTGACAAGAACACCTACCAGCAGCTCTACCGCGCGTCGGTGGAGAATCCCGACGCGTTCTGGGGCAAGGCCGCAGAACGCCTGGACTGGTATACCAAGCCGTCGACGATCCGGAACGTGAGCTATCAGCTCGACGATTTCCGCATCAAGTGGTTCGAGGACGGCGAACTCAACGCCAGCGTCAACTGCCTGGACCGGCAACTGGCCACGCGCGGCGACAAGGTCGCGCTGCTGTTCGAGCCGGACAGCCCCGATGCGCCCGCCCAGGGCGTGACCTACCGCGAGCTGTACGAGCGCACCTGCCGCCTCGGCAATGCCCTGCGCAACCTGGGCGTCAGGAAGGGCGACCGGGTCACCATCTACCTGCCGATGATCGTCGATGCCGCCGTGGCCATGCTGGCCTGCGCACGCATCGGCGCGATCCACTCGGTGGTGTTCGGTGGCTTTGCACCCAACTCGATCGCCGACCGCGTGATCGACTGCGGCAGCAAGCTGATCATCACCGCCGATGAAGGCCTGCGCGGTGGCAGGAAGATTCCGCTGAAGGCCAACGTCGACGCCGCCTTGAAGCTGCCCGGCACCACCACCGTGGAAACGGTGCTGGTGGTCCGCCACACCGGCGGCGCGGTGGACATGCAGGCGCCGCGCGACCGCTGGTTCCACGATGTGGTGGATCCGCAGCCGGCCACCTGCGAACCGGAGCGGATGAACGCCGAAGACCCGCTGTTCATCCTCTACACCTCCGGTTCCACCGGCAAGCCGAAGGGCGTGCTGCACACCACCGGCGGTTACCTGCTGTACGCGGCCTACACCCACGAAGCGGTGTTCGACCTGCGCGAGGACGACATCTACTGGTGCACCGCCGACGTCGGCTGGGTCACCGGCCACAGCTACATCGTGTACGGACCGCTGGCCAACGGCGCGACCTCGCTGATGTTCGAAGGCGTGCCGAACTACCCCACCACCTCGCGCTTCTGGGAAGTGATCGACAAGCACCAGGTCACCCTCTTCTACACCGCACCGACCGCGATCCGCGCGTTGATGCGCGAAGGCGAGGCACCGGTCAAGCGCACCTCGCGCGCCTCGCTGCGCCTGCTCGGCAGCGTCGGCGAGCCGATCAATCCGGAAGCCTGGCGCTGGTACTACGAGGTGGTCGGCGACAGCCGCTGCCCGATCGTGGACACCTGGTGGCAGACCGAAACCGGCGGCATCCTGATTTCGCCGCTGGCCGGCGCGATCGATCTCAAGCCCGGTTCAGCCACCCTGCCCTTCTTCGGCGTGCAGCCGGCCCTGGTCAACGCAGAAGGCGAGATCCAGGAAGGTGCCGCCGAAGGCAACCTGATCATCCGTGATTCCTGGCCGGGGCAGATGCGCAGCGTCTATGGCGACCACCAGCGCTTCATCGACACCTACTTCCGCACCTACCCGGGCAGCTACTTCACCGGCGACGGCTGCCGCCGCGACAAAGATGGCTACTACTGGATCACCGGCCGCGTGGACGATGTGATCAATGTATCCGGCCACCGCATCGGCACGGCCGAAGTGGAGAGCGCGCTGGTCTCGCACCCGAAGGTGGCCGAAGCGGCCGTGGTGGGCTTCCCGCACGATATCAAGGGCCAGGGCATCTATGCCTATGTGACCCTGATCGCCGACGAGACGCCCAGCGATGAACTGCACAAGGAGCTGGTCGCCTGGGTGCGCAAGGAGATCGGGCCGATCGCCGCGCCTGATCACCTGCAATGGGCACCAGGTCTGCCGAAGACACGCTCGGGCAAGATCATGCGCCGCATCCTGCGCAAGATCGCCGAGAACGCGCCCGACCAGCTCGGCGATACCTCGACCCTGGCCGATCCGTCGGTGGTGGCGTCGCTGGTGGAAGAACGCAAAGTGAAATAAGGGCCGCAGGCAGACCGTGGCAGCCCCCGGTTCCGGGGGCTGCCAGCCCGCTACACGCATTCCGTTCCCTCGCGTTACTCCTCCGCCACATGGCCCCCACCATGACCACCCTCCTGATTGCCGATGACCACCCGTTGTTCCGCGAAGCCCTTCGCGGGGCCGTGCAACGCGTGATTCCCGGCGTGCAGCTGTACGAAGCGGACAGCGTGGAAGCGCTGTACCTGCTCGCCGACCAGCACACCGATGCCGACCTGGTCCTTATGGATCTCAACATGCCGGGTGCACAGGGCTTCAACGCGCTCGTGCACATGCGCGCCCTGCACCCGCAGCTCCCGGTGGTGGTGGTGTCCGCACGCGAGGAACCCACGGTGATGCGTCGCGCGCTCGACCACGGCGCGTTCGGGTTCATTCCCAAGTCCGCCGACTCGGACACCATCGGCCACGCCCTGGGCACCATTCTCGATGGTGAGACCTGGGCGCCGCCGGAGGCGCACAACGTGCCGCCCACCGAGCGCGAGGAACGCGAGATCGGCCAGCGCCTGCGCGAACTCACCCCGCAGCAGTTCCGTGTGCTGCAGATGCTCGGCGTGGGCCGGCTCAACAAGCAGATCGCCTACGACCTCAACGTATCCGAAGCAACGATCAAGGCGCATGTCACCGCGATCCTGCGCAAGCTGGGCGTGACCAACCGCACGCAGGCGGTGTTGATGGCCGGCAAGCTGGCCATCGATGAAGAGCCGATCGTATTGCCGCCGGAAGAGGATTGAATCGCGGGGAGCAGGAGCAGCTGACCGACAGTCGGCGCACCCCGCTCTGCCCCTGACGCCTCGCGTTATAGCCAGAGCTATAAAACCCAGCGCTGCCTGCGCAATTGGCCGTGGATGCGCCACGCGGCGATGCCGGTGCTAAGCTTCGCGTCCCCTTGGGGAGTAGCCTGTTTCCTGCGATAGGAAACGCCCGTATCAACATACTCGGCCAGTGCGCCGTGGTGCGGGCAGCCATCTTGGTTGGCGAGACCAGCGGTCCGCGTGCGCAACGACAGGTTGGGCGCGAACGCGGTCCGTTGCTCGCAATCGCCCGACCTGCCGTGTACGTCCCCATGTCACCCCTTTCGATCCTGCTGATCGGCTTTGCCATGTCCACCGATGCCTTCGCCGCGGCGATCGGCAAGGGCGCCGCCATGCGCAAGCCGCGCCTCCCCGATGCCCTGCGCGCCGGCCTCATCTTCGGTGTCATCGAAGCGATCACCCCGGTGATCGGCTGGCTGCTCGGCCGCGCGGCGCTCCAGTACGTGGAGGCGTTCGACCACTGGATCGCGTTCGGCCTGCTCGGTGCGCTGGGCGTGCACATGATCATCAACGGCATCCGCCCGGACAGCGACGACGGACAGGACGATCCGGACAGGCACCACGGCTTCTGGCGGCTGGCCCTGACCGGCCTGGCCACGAGCATCGATGCGATGGCGGTCGGCATCGGCCTGGCCTTCCTGGACGTGAACATCGGCGTGATGGCGCTGGTGATCGGCCTGTGCACCTTCAGCATGGTCACCGCCGGCATCATGCTCGGCCGCGTGCTGGGCAACATGGTCGGCAAGCGCGCGGAGATCATCGGCGGCCTGATCCTGATCATCATCGGCGCCACCATCCTGTACGAACACCTCAGCGGCGCGATGGCCTGACCCGGCGCCGCTCACCCGCGGCTACATGTCGCCGCGGGTGTCGTGGAACGCCGCCAGGAAGGCACGCAGCGACGCCGGCTTGATCGGCTTGGTCAGCAACCGGTAACCCCGTTCGCGGGCCATGCGCTTGAGCTCGTCGCGTCCGTCGGCGGTCAGCAACGCGCCGGGAATCGCCCGGCCGGCCTTGTCGCGCATCGCCACCAGAGTGTCCAGTCCATCCAGGCGGTCGTGCAGGTGGTAATCCACCAGCATCACGTCCGGGCGCTCGGCCACCTTCTCCAGCGCCTGATCCACGGTGCTGGCGGTGATCACCTCGACCTGCCAGCGCCCCAGCAGCGCGCGCATGCCGTCCAGGATCTCCTGGTCGTTGTCCACGCACAGCACGCGCATGCCCGCCAGCGAGTCGGTCCGGGTAGACGGGCTGGCAACCGGCAGGGCCACCGCCGAGGTGGGCAGGTCCGGCGCATCCACCCGCGGCAACAGGATGGAGAACATGCTGCCGCTGCCGACCCGGCTGCGCGCGTTGAGGCGGTGGTCGAGCAGGCGGGAGATGCGCTGGCAGATCGACAGGCCCAGCCCCAACCCCTGCTCGCCCCAGTCGAACGGCTGCTGGTAGCGGTGGAACTCGTCGAAAATCTGCTGCATGTGATGCTCGGGAATGCCCGGACCGGTATCCCACACCTGCAGCTCCACTTCCTGCCCGCGCTGACGCACCGCCAGCACGATCCGCCCCTGCCGGGTATAGCGCAGCGCATTGGCCAGGAAGTTCTGCAGCACCCGGCGCAGCAGCCGGCGGTCGCTGCGCACCCAGGCCGGGCGCGCGAACAGATCCAGACGCAGGCCGCGGCCGGCGGCCACCGGCGAGTACTGGGCGGCCAGCTCGCGCATCAACAGGCTGACATCGAAATCACCGATCAGCGGGTGCAGGCCACCGGCATCCAGCCGCGATACGTCCAGCAGGCCATCCAGCAGCTCTTCGGCCGCGCGCAGCGAGGCATCGACGCGTTCGGCCAGATGGCGCTGCTCCTCGTTGTTCTGGTGGCTGTCGCGCAGCGCCGAGGCGAACAGCCGCGCGGCATTGAGCGGCTGCAGCACGTCATGGCTGATCGCGGCCAGGAAGCGGGTCTTGGACTGCTGCGCCACCTCGGCCTCGTGCGAGCGCTCGGCCACGCGCTGTTCCAGCGTTTCATTGGCTTCCAGCAGGGCTTTTTCGGCGTGCTTGTAATCGGTGATGTCGTTGTAGCTGGTGACATAGCCGCCGCCGGGCAGCGCCTGGCCGCGCATTTCGATCACCTTGCCATCGCTGCGGGTCCGCTCGAACACATGCGGTGAGCCGGCGCGCATGTAGCCGATGCGGCGGTTGATCTGCACGTCGATGTCGCCCTCGCCCAGCTCGCCGCGCTCGGCGTTGTAGCGGATCAGGTCGGCAACCGGGCGGCCCACGTACAGCATGCCGTCGGGGTAGCCGAACATCTGCTGGTAGCGCCGGTTCCACGCGGTCAGCCGCATGTCCGGATCGACCACGCTGACCCCGGCACTGATGTTCTCCAGGGTCGTGGAGAGGATCTCGCGGTTGAAGCGCAGCTCCTGCCCGGCTTCATCGAGCACCGCCACCACTTCGCCCAGGTCCATGCCCGAACCCCGCAGCAGGCTGGTCAGCAGCAGGCGTGCCGAGGCCGCACCGATCGAGGCAGCCAGCAACCGCTCGGTGAACTGCACCCACGCGCGGTCGGCTGGCGCGGAGGCCTGCAGCTCGCGGCCCATTGACTGTGCCTGCTCAAAGAACGAGCGACGCGCATGGCGGTCGCCGACCACCCGCGAGGCCAGCGCCAGCAGATCGCCGACGTGCACGTTGCCGGGCCACGCACCGGCCACCGAGGGCCGCTGCGCATAGGGGTCCAGGAACGGCGCGGCACGCAGGCGCTCGTCCACACCGGGGCGCCAGCGCACTGATACCAGCACCATCGCCGCCACGTTGACCAGCAACGACCAGAACGTGCCGTGCGTGAGCGGGTCCCAGCCACTCATGCCAAACAGATGCTGCGGCTGCAGCCAGCCGATCCCGAACGGGCCCTGCACCAGCCACGCCGCCTCCATCCAGCCGGCGTGGGTCAGCGCCGGCAGCAGCAGCGTGTACGCCCAGGTGCCGAAGCCCAGCAGCATGCCGATCTCCACGCCCTTGCGGCTGGCACCGCGCCAGTACAGCCCGCCGATCAGCCCCGGAGCGAACTGCGCCACTGCGGCGAATGCCATCAGCCCGTACGAGGCAAGGGTGCTGTCATTGCTGCTGCCGCGGTAATAGCTGTAGGCCGCCAGCGCCAGCAGCAGAATCGCGGTACGCCGGATCCACAGCACCCGCGAAGCCACATCGGCCGCTTCCTGGTGATCGCCGCTGCGGCGCAGCAGCACCGGCATCACCAGATCGTTGCTGACCATCGTGGCCAGTGCGATCGACGCCACGATGACCATGCCGGTGGCGGCGGAGAAGCCGCCCACGTAGGCCACCAGCGCCAGGAACTTGCGCCCTTCGGCCAGCGGCAGGGCCAGTACCATGCTGTCATCGGCCACGCTGCCGCCGGTGCCGAACAGGGTCACCCCGGCGGTGGCGATCGGGATCACCATCGCCGAGATCACCACCAGGTAGGCGCCGAACATCCAGCGCGCGCGGCGGATGTCGCGCACGTCGCCGCACTCGACCACCGCCACGTGGAACTGTCGCGGCAGGCAGATGATCGCCAGGAAGCTCAGCAGCGTCTGCGAGATGAAGCCGACCGGCGGCAGGCCGCTGAACAGGGTATGCGCAGACTCGATCACCGCGTCGGTGCGGTCGTTGAGCCACAGGTAGGCGAACAGACCCAGCGCGACCATCGCGATCAGCTTGATCATCGACTCCAGCGCGATCGCCAGCATCATCCCGTGGTGGTGCTCGGTGGCGTCCACCTGGCGGGTGCCGAACAGCGTGGCGAACAGCGCCATCAGCAGCGCCACGTACAACGCCGGATCAGTGAAGAAACCGGTGGGGCCGACGTTGCCGGTGAGCACCTGCAGGCTCATCGCGACCGCTTTGTACTGAAGCGCGAGGTACGGCACGATGCCGATCAGTGCGATCACCGCCACCAGTGCGGCCAGGCGCCGCGAGCGGCCGAACCGTGACGAGATGAAGTCGGCGATGGAGACCACGTTCTGGCTGCGCGCGATCAGCGCCAGGCGCTCGATGATGCGCCAGCCGAATACCCACAGCAGCAGCGGGCCCAGGTAGATCGGCAGGTAGCCGATGCCATTGCGTACCGCCGTGCCCACCGCGCCGTAGAAGGTCCACGACGAGCAGTACACCGCCAGTGCCAGGCTGTAGACCACCGGCCGCAGCCAGGGACGGTCCGGATACATCGGGCGACGGTCGCCCCACCATGCCACGCCGAACAGCAGCGCGGCGTAGGCCACCGAGACCAGCAGCAGGATCCAGCTGGAGACCACAGGATTGTTTCCGCGGGAGCAGCCCGCAGTGTAGCGGCTGCACGGCCCCGGACGCGCCCCGGATCAGCCCTGTGCCGCCGCCCGTGGGCGCGTCGGCAGCCGGATGCACACCTGCGTGCCGCGTCCCCTGGCGCTCTCCACGTCGATGTGCCCACCCGCTGCCTGCACCAGGCTCGCCGTCACCGCCAGACCGAGTCCGGTGCCCTGGCCCATCGGTTTGGTGGTGAAGAACGGCTCCAGGCACCGGGCGCGCACCTCCTCGCTCATGCCGTGGCCGCTGTCGCTGGCCCGCAGGACCACCTCGTCCACGCGCGACGGCTGCGTCACGGTCAGGCTGAAGTGCCCACCCTCCGGCATGGCCTGGTTGGCATTGACCGCCAGGCTGATCAGGATCGACTCCAGCTGGGCCGGATCGAAGTGGATGAGGCACTGCACCTGGCCGCTGTCCACCTCGCACCGCACGCCGGGGTGGAAGACCTGCTGCAGCATCGGTGCCATGTCCGAAACCACCGTGGCCACATCCAGCAGGCAAGGCCGGCTGTCTTCGAGCCGGCTGAAATCCAGCAGCCGCCTGCTGACCGCAGTCGCCCGCCGCACCGCGGAATCACCGCCCTGCAGGGCGGCCTGCAGCTCACTGCCCTGACTGCGCCGCGCTTTGGCGATGTAGCTCTGGATCAATGCCAGCAGGTGATTGAAATCATGCGCGATGCCACTGGCGAGGCGGCCGACGTTCTCCATCTTCATCGCATGCACCAGCTGGCCGCGCGAGCGCTCCTTCTCCTGCATCTCCAACTGCAGCTGATCGCGCTTGCGGGCCAGATCGCGGCCGTGGTCGCGTGCCACCTGCAGGCTTTCGCGCAGGCCGGTGACACTGTGGTGCAGCAGCCAGGCGGCCAGCAGCGTGCCGAAGACGCAGACCGCCAGGTCGTTCACGGCCGCCAGCAGCCGATCGGGGTGGAACATCACGCTGGACGCGTCCACCCACGCACCCACCACGATCAACAGGCTGATCCAGGCGGCCACCCCCGCCAGCGGGCGCCGCCCGAGCACGGCCGAGACCAGCATGACCGGCATCAGCAGCACCAGTTGCAGCCGCAACTGTGCGGCCAGGCCCCAATAGACATAGGCCGCCGTCAGCAGGAGCAGCTGGCCACAGACAAACACGGCAGCCGCACGCAGCGACCGCCCGGCCCGCTGCTCCCACAGGCACAGCCCGCACAGCAGCGCGTGCAGCGTGGCGATGACCGGGACCATCGGGTCCAGACCCACTCCCATCCGCAGGGCGGTCCAGCCGGCCATCAGCAGATGGAACAGGCCCACCAGGCACAGCAGGCCCCGCAGCATGGTCTCGGTACGCCGCCCAAGCGACTGTGGCGCGGTGGCAGGGCGCGGACCGGTCCGGGCGGTCGATGCGGTAGTGGACATGCGCGGCAGGCTCCAGGCCGGTGCGACGGCGACCGGCGGCAAGGAGGGTATAGTAGCCACGCACAAGCTGGCAGTACCGTCGCGGGCGCTCCGCATCGCCGCCGGCCTGCACTCGACCGGGAAGTCGTCGCTCCTATGCCCAAGTTGTCACGTGTCCGTCGCGGCGTGTCCGCGCTCGTCTGCCTGTTGTCGGTCGCTGCGCCCTGCGCACTGGCGCAGCATCCGATCAACAGCGCACCGCTGGTCGCCCAGGTCCAGCAATGCCATGCCCTGCTGACCAGCGCGCCACGGACATCGCTGCAGATGGCGCGTGCGCTGCTCGCATCGCCGTCGCTGCCGACCTCGATCGAGATCGGTGCCCTGGCGTGTCTGGGCGTGGCATTGCGCTCGCAGGGCCAGCTCGACCAGGCCGCAGACCTGCCGGCGCGGCTGCAGGCCGCGGCTGCCCGCCCCGATGCGAATCCCGAAGACCGGCTCCGCGCCCAGTCGATGGCCGCGCACCTGCTGTTGTGGCGCGGCGATCATGCGCAGGCACTGGAGCTGACCAATCTGTTCCTGGAAGAAGCCGTCCGCCAACGGGACGTGCAGGGGCAGATCGGTGCGCTGATGCAGATTGCCATGATCCGCGGTGATGCGATGGGCGACCCGCAGGGCGCACTGACCTATCTGCAGAAAGCCACCGCCCTGAACCAGCACATGCGACGGCCGCCCAACCCGGGCGATCTGATCCTGTACTACAACTACGGCTTTGCGCTGCTGCAGATGCATCGGCATGAAGAGGCCTCCACCGCGTTCACCCGTGCCGAAGCCATCGGCACGCGCCTGGGCGGCCAGGAGCTCTTTCTGCACCGCATCGTCAGCCATCGTGCCGAGATCCAGCGACTGGCCGGGCAGTTGCCCGAGGCTGAGGCGAAGTTCCGCAGCGTGCTGGACTGGCAGGCCGTGCAGGACCCGCAGGGCCACATCGTCACGTTGCAGCGGCTGGCGCGGCTGACCCTCGACCGGGCAGGGGCCGAGGCCGCGTTGCCGCTGGCGGAGCAGGCCCAGGCCGCGGCGGAGCGGGGTCGCTTCACCGACGAGGTCCGCGCCGGCCTGGATCTGCTCGGCGACATCCACACCCTGCGGGGCGAACGCGCCCTGGCCTTGCGGTACGCGCGCGAGGCCCGCGACATCGACCGCGCGCGCAGCAAGGGCGACACCCTCAACCAGCTCGCCCGGCTGCAGGCCACCGCGGAGCGCAGCATCGACCCGGCCGAGGTCAATGCAATGCAGGACCTGGGCCGCGTGCGCGTGCTGCGCAACAGCGCGCTGGTGGCGCTGCTGGTGGTGGTGGCCGTCGCCACCGTCATCGTGCTGCGCATGCGCCGGCAGCGGCGGCGCCTCACGCTGCTGAGCAGCACCGACATGGTGACCGGGCTGGTCAACCGCCGGGAAGCCGAGCGCCTGCTCGCCGCGGACCGGGCCAGGAGCGGTACCGAGCAGCGCAGCGTGGTGATGCTGGTGGAACTGGATGCGTTCAAGGCGCTCAACGAACGGCATGGCGAGGCCGCCGGCGACGCCGTGCTGCGCGCGGTGGGCCGGTGCCTGCGCCAGCACTGCGACAGCCATGACCGGATCGCGCGATGGAGCGGCGCCACTTTCCTGGTTGCGCGGCATGACACCGCCGCGCCGGCTGCGCAGGCGTTGGCCAGCCATCTGCGCGCGGCGATCGAGCGGCTGGTGGTGGACACGGGCCCCGGCCAGCACCTGACCCTGACCGCCAGCATCGGTATGGCACCCCTGCCCCTCTTCGCCGGTGCGCCGGACGCGCTTGACGACAGCCTGCGCGCGGCCGACCGGGCGCTGCAGAGCGCGCGCCGCAGCGGCCACAACGCCTGGGCCATGCTGTGGGGCGAGGACGCCGGCCGCGACGTCGATCTGTACAGCCTGCTGCACGACCCCGCACGGGCCATGACCTGCGGCTGGCTGTCGCTGGCCGGAAGCCGGCCGATGGCCTGGCTTCCGCCGCGCCCGGAGCCGGTCCGTTCGCCCGTGGATCAGGACGTACAGACCGGCACTTGATGTCCGGACCGACCGGTCAGCGCGTTACCTCGAACCGCACCTCGACCCGCCGGTTCGGCAGCAGGCATTCCAGCAGCGCCGCGCGTGGGCGCACGCCATCGCACTGCTGCACCTGCTGGGTATCGCCCCGGTACTCGTAGCGGATGCGGGCCGGATCAATGCCGCGGCCGATCAGCAGTTCGCGTACCGTGCGTGCCCGCCGTTCGGAGAGCGACTGGTTGGCGTCGAAGCCGCGGCCCTGCATGCGATCGGCATGGCCAACCAGGGTGATGCCCTGCAATTGCAGGCCTTCGTCGGCGATCCGGGCCAGCGCGCGGTCCACGCTTTCCAGGGAGTAGGTGCGGATGTCACGGTACGCATCGCGGTCGAACTCGAACAGCACATTGGCGACCAGCGGCCCCGGTGCGGCGGCGATGGCCGGCACGGCGCCGCACTGGCGGGCCAGCGCTTCTGCTTCGTTGACCAGTTCCTCGGCAATCTGGATGTACGGCTTGGAGTGCCGCCACTGCTGCTGGTTGAACTCGTTGCCGGCATGCACCAGCTCGACCTCGCCACAGGCGACCTGCTGCTGGGCGCAACTGAAGCCCGGCGCACCGTGCAGCACCCGCAGGCGCTGCCACAGGTCATCGCGCAGGTACTTGGCCTTGTTCACCAGCGGGGTGTCGATGGGCAGCGGCGAGACGCCCTGCTCCATGCCCACGATCAGCTTCTCCGACTCGGTGAGCGCCTGCTGCGGGAACGCGCTGCGGTCGTTGCGGCTGTACTCGTGGAATGACACGTCCAGCCAGCACTGCGCCTTGGACAGGTGGTAATCGCGGATCGGGCGGCCCCCATCGTTGAGCGCCTGGATCCGGCCCTGGGTCGCCTCGTAGGCGCCGTGGTCGGCATGGATCGCCTCGTCGGTGATGCGTTTCTGCTGCGGCAGCAGCTGTGTCTGCTGTGCACCGGCGGGCGCGACAACGCTGGCGAGCAGCGCGGCGGCGAGCAGCGAGGGGACAGCACGGTTCATCGGGGAAAGAGTGGTCATCAGGGCATCCTCAGCGTGCCGGGTCGCGGTAGCGGACGGGGTCCGGCCGGAAAAGGTCTTCATCGAACTTGAAGCGCAGGCGCAGGAACACGCCCTGCTGGGTGTACTCGTACCCGTTGAGGTCGCGGTCGCCGTCGAAGCCGGTCCAGTTGTAGCCGGCCGACAGCCACAGGTTCTGCCGCAGCAGGCGGCCGACCTCCATGCCGTAGGCGTACTGGTTGGCGCCGGCCTGCCCGCGGAAGGTGGAGGCAAGCACGCCGATGTCCCAGTTCTCGGTGATGTCGTACACCACCCGCCCGGACAGCAACACGGCCCGGAAGCGGCTGTTGACGCGCGCACTGTCGGTGTAGGCGAACTGGTCCTGCTGCCACTTGCCTGCCACGCGGCCGGTCAGCCACCACGGCCGCGACGGGTGCCAGTCAGCATGGGCCGAGACGATGTGCGCGCGGGTGCGCACGTCCTGGCTGGTGCCATCAACGGTGTTGCCGTCGGACAGGGTCAGGCCGCTTTCATCGCGTTCGAGCTTGTATTCGTAGCGCGCCAGCGCGTTGATCCGGTTGCGGTCGGTATCGCGGTAGGCGACGCCGAGCTGGAAGCGGTCCTGCAGCACATCGCCGCGGGCATCGTAGCGTGTGCTGAGCAGGTAGTTGCGGGCCAGCAGGGTCCAGTCACGGCTGAGCTTGCGGGCAAGCATGAACTGCAGCAGCGTGGTGTTGAAGGCCTCGTTGGTGGCCGTGTCGGGCACGTCCTCGGAGATGCGGTGCTCGGCCCGGATCGCGCCGCGCCACAGCGGATTGGCGCTGTAGTCCAGGGCCAGCGCCAGGCCGGTGCTGTCACCGGTGCTGCCGTCGATCACCTTGACGTGCTCGGCCGAACTGGCCAGGCGCAGGCCTTCGCGGATGTCCCAGGTGTTGCGGATGCCCGAGGCAGCCTGTACATCGCGGCCACTGATCGAATCGCGCAGGCGGTACTCGCTGAAGGTCTGGGTATCGCGCAGATAGCTGCTGTCGATACCGAACACCAGTGCGTCGGCCTCGCGGTCGGTGGTGGTGATGCCGTACGCGCTGGTCAGGCCGGTCTGCTTCTCGTAGCGGCCATACACCCGGCTGCGCTCGAACACCTGGTAGTCCAGGCCCGCGGCCAGACGCCGGCGATCTTCGCCACTGACGCTGTGCTCCACTTCCGCGCCCGCGCTGAGGCGGTCATTGAGGCGATAGCCCAGGCCAAACCGCGCACTGTCCGATTCGAGCTCGGTGCCCACCGGCAGGTCGCTGGTGATCGGGCTGCCGGTGCTGCTGCCGTTGATGACCATCAGGCCGGTCAGCGGGTCCAGCGCCTGCTGCCCGTACCCCAGCGCGCCACCGCCGGAACCGGTCGCAAACCCGCCGGTCAGGCCGCCGGCATTGCCGAACGGCACACCGGACGACCACGGCGAGGTCACGCCGATGGTCTCGCGGATGCTGCGCACGCCCAGGTCCACGGTCAGGCGGTCGGTGGCGCCGATGCGCACGCCGGCGCCACCCGCGTCGCGCTTGCCGCCGTCCGGATTGCGGTCCTCGCTGCGCAGGCCTTCCACATACAGTTCCAGCCGCGGGCCGACCCGGTAGGCAACGCGCGCGTTGTACTCGCCACGGCCGCCATACAGCGGGGCCGCCGGGTTGTTGAACGCCGGATCGGTGCGGGCGGCAAACAGGCGCGCGTCCAGCTTGTCGGCACGGTGCGCGAACTCCACACGCCAGGCATCGCCTTCAACCTCGCCGCTGATGTCCTTCAGGCCCTGCGAGGTGATCTGGTTGATCGAATTGGTGTTGACCTCGCTGCGGGTCCGCGCGAACTCGGCCACCAGCAGCGTGTTGGCCCCGAACCGGTAGCTCGCGTTGGCGCTGCCCATCTTGAACTCGGCATACGGGTTGCGGTCCTCGACCGCCGCCGCGCCGACTTCGAGCTGGTCGGTCAGTTTGACCTGCGCATCGGCGCCGACCACCCAGAACTTTTCGGTGCCCTGGTCCAGCTCATAGGTGATGCGCAGCGAGACCGGGTTGAGATCGCTGTCGAAGGCCGGCAGGAACTGATTGAGCAGGATGCGGCCGGAGAACGGCTCGAAGCTGTAGTCGACCAGCCGCGCCAGCGAGCGCACCGAGGTGATGCGCGTGGGCTGGTTGCGGTCGCGCACGATCACTTCCACGCGTTCGCTGCCTTCCAGCACGGCGTTGTTGCGCAGTGCGTAGGGCCCACTGCCCTGGCTGCGGAACTCCTCGATCACCTGGCGCAGCGAATCCTGCATCGCAAACACATTGCTGCGCACGCGCTCGCTTTCGAAGTGCCAGCCCAGGCCGGTGGCGGTCCGGTTGTAGGTACCCAGGCTGCGCTGCGGAATCGCGCCGCTGCCACCGATACCGGTGGCCGTGGCCAGGGTGTCGCCGGTCTGGAAGTCGCCGTACAGCAGGTAGCTGCGCCGGTTGTCGATGCGCACGTACAGGCGCTCGGCCGAGCGCGCATCGAAGCCACGCAGCGACGAATCGCCATAGACCGGATAGAACTCTTCAGGCTGGATATCGCGCAGCAGGCGGCCGCGGGTGTCCTTGTCCGAATCGTAGGCGGCGGTCAGCAGGTACTCGCCCTTGATGCGCCCCTTGACGAAGAACGCGGTACGCGCGGCCGCATTGGCCTTGCCGTTGTTGAACTGGCGCTCCCAGCGGCGGATGTCGCGGTCGAACGCGTCGTGGTGCTCCACCGGGGAGATCAGACCGGCATTGCTGCGCCGGCGGAAGTTGACCACGCCCTCGATCAGGCCGGTTGCCAGCAGCTCACGCATTTCCGGCAGGAAGCCGATGGTGCCCTGTGCGGTCTCGGCGCCGGCGGTGATGCGCAGCACCACGTCCTGCGGGTCGTGCGGCGCGAGCAGGTCGAACTCGGCCACGCCGTCCACTACCTGCAGCTGGATGCCGGGGGTGACCTTGTCGGCGTCGAGCGCGCCCGGTCCGAGTTCGTCGGTGCGCGAGCCCGGCAGGCGGATGCGGCCACCGCTGGTCTCGATCGTGGCGTAGGTGGTGCCGGCCAGCGCGCGGCCGGCGGCATCAAGCAGCTGCACGCGCACGTGCACCGCGCTCTGGCCATCGGCCGGTACGCCATCCCGGTCCAGCTCGACCAGGATGCGGTCGAGCGTACCGGGCACGGCGCTGTCCAGTGCACGCGGCGCGGCATCGGTGCTGGCAGGGCTGCGCGGGTACAGGGTGCTGGCATCGCCGAGAACCGGCGTGAAGCGGCCAGCGCTGCCCACGCTCTGCGCCATCGCAGGTACGGCGGCCAGGGCGCAGGCCAGCAGGCTCAGGCGCGGCAGGCGGTACAACGGGTGGGCGCGGCTCATGGCTGCACCTCCGTCGAAGCGCCGGCAGCGGGCGGGTTGGCTCTGGGATGCACGATCGGTCTCTGGTTGGCCGAGTCGGTCGCCTGTTGCGGCGCCCGCGCGGGTTTGCTGTCAAAGCGCAGCGGCGCCTGCCCGGTTTCGGTCTCCGGCGCACGTACCTCACCCTGGGTGCGGCGGGCCTTGACCTGCTCCAGCACCGGGTTGGCACAGCTGCCCTCGATGAAATCGGCGCGGTGCAGTTCGCCGTTCTTGAGATCCAGGAACAGGCTGTCGGCATCGCCCAGGTTGCGGTTGCTGCTGGTGGTCAGGCGCGCGCCGACCGGCAACGTGCTGGCATCCACCTTCAGCGTGTGGCTCTGCGGCGGCAGACCGCAGTAGCTGTACTTGCCTTCGGAGTCGCTGATCACCCACGTGCCGTCGGAGAAGTACAGCCGCACGCCCGGGATGCCCAGTTCTTCGCGGTCCTGCACATGGTTGTTGTTGCAGTCCATGAACACCTTGCCCAGCACGCAGGCCTGGTCGGTGAACACGCCACCGGTGACCCGCACGCGGTATTCGGCGCGGTTGGACGGGAGCGCACCGGGCAGCGGAGTGATGCTGCCGGTATCGATGCAGCCGCCGCTGAAGGCACAGCCGAACGCCTGGGCACGGTTGATGCCGTCGCCCTGCTGCGCACCCACGCCCACCCGCACGCGGTAGGTCAGGACGATCTGCCCGCCGACCGCGATCGGGCCGACATCGAAGCCCAGCAGCGGGCCCGGCTTGCCGGAGGGATCGGTCACGGCGCGGCCATCGGCACGTGCGGTGCCGTCGATGTAGGTGAAGCCGCGCGGCAGACGATCGATCACGTTGACCGTGCGCAGCGCGCTGCCCGCGGTCTGGCGGATGGTGATCGTGTACTGCACGGTGTCGCCGATCTCGGCGGTCTGGCGGTCGCCGTTCTTGCTGATGGCCAAGCCCGTTGCCACCGCAGTGTCCAGCGGCAGGTGGTTGTTGATGATCGCGGCGGTATCCGAGCCGGCGAACAGGCCCAGGTAGTACTGGGTCGGCAGGCCGACCGCACCGGTCGGCGCGAGACGGTTCGGCTGCACCTCATGGTTGGCACCCGCGCCGCCTGCCGGCGACAGCGAGCCACTCTGCGGCGGGATCAACGTGGACACGAACTGGTAGCTGCCCGGCGGCGTGACGGTGAGCTTGAATTCGCAACGGGCCGGCGCGGCCGGACCGAACGCGAACTGGTAGAAGCCCTCGCTGCCCACCGTCATCGAGATCGCACTGCCCTCGAGGCGATAGCCACCGCTGCCGGCATTGAGCACCGCGGTGCGCGGGTCGTAACCGGTGCACACGCCCACCGGGCTCAGGGTCACGATGGAGCCCGGGACCGGGTCACGGGTGGTGGCGTCGTAGACCACGCCCGACGGGTCCACCGGCAGGCTCTGCTGCGGCAGGTGCTGGCCGGGGCGGAGCACGACTTCCAGCTGGCTGATGCCATTGTCGTTGACCCGGCAGGCACTGACCCCGGCGCGCGCGATGGCGGTCGCCGCGTCGCAGGCTTCCAGGACCCCGGACAGGGACTCGCGGGTGACCGGATTGGGCCACAGGATGTTGGAGGTCGGATCGCGGAAGCGGATGTTCCAGGTCACGCCCGGCACCACATCGGCGAAGCGGTAGCTGCCGTCGGCACCGGTGGTGGTGGTCTTCACCACCTGCCCGGTGATCGGATCAACCAGTTCGACGCCCCACGACGGCAGGCGCTGGTCGCCCCCGTCGAGCAGCTGGTCATCGCTGCCGATGTCGTACCACACGGTCCCGCCGACCGACGCGGCCAGCTGCACGGCATTCGGCACGCGGCAGGCGTTGAACTGGATCGCCTCCACGCACGCGGGCAGCTGGGTCACGTCGCCATCGAACGCCGAGCGCTCGGCGGCGGTCGGCGCGCGGAACTCGTTTTCGCCACCGCCCTCAACCAGCACGGCGTTGTGCACGGTGCCGGCCTCGGCGGCGGCGGCACCGACCAGCGCCTGCACCGCGATGGTGTCCGGCGAGGTGGCACCGGCGGCCAGTACCTGCTGGCTGCGGCAGGTGAAGCGCGTGTCGCCCACCGCGCCGGTGCAGACCCAACCGGTACCGGTCGGGGCAGCGGCGAGGGTCAGGCCGGCAGGCAGGCGGTCGTGCACGACATATTCGCCGCGCGACGGCTGCTGTCCGCCATTGCGCACCTGGAGGGTGTACGCGGCGATGTTGTTGACGGTGAAGCGCGGGCTGGCGGCCGACTTGCTGACCAGCATGTCCGGTGAATCACCAATCTCGCCGAAGTTGTTGTCCAGCGAATCGCCGCCCAGCGGCAGCACGATCTGGCCGATGGTCGACGGTACGGTCTCGCGGCCGCTGGCCACGCCGGTGACCACGCCACCCACGGTGCCGGCACGGGTGATGCCATTGAGGGTCTGCGGCGGCTGGGTCGGCTCGGTCACCGTATAGGTGCCCGGGCGCAGGCCGTCGAAACGGTAGCGACCGTCGGCATCGGTGGTCAGCGTGATCGAGACCGGCTGGCCCAGATCGTCGGTGCCGGTCAGCACCACGGTGACGTTGGCGATGCCGCCCTCACCCGGATCGACCAGCCCGTTGTCGTTGCTGTCGTTGTAGACGCGCCCGGCGATGCTGCCGGTCGGAATCTCGCCAAAGTTGTTCTGGACCGACTGCTGGTTGACCCCCAGCACCAGGCCGGTGATGGTCGACGGCGTCGTGCCCGGCGCGGTCGCCGTGCCACCGGTGCTGCCGGCCACGGTACGGCCATCGCGGGTGCCTGTCGGCTGCTCCGGTTCGGTCACGGTGTAGGTGCCCGGCGGCAGGTCGCCGAAGCTGTAGTTGCCATCGGCATCGGTCACGGTGTCGCGGCTGATCGGATTGCCGACCAGGTCGGTGCCGGTCAGGGTGATGACGACGTTGGCCAGGCCGGTTTCACCCGGATCGACGACGCCATCGTTGTTGCGGTCGATCCAGACCTTGCCGCTGATCCCGCTGTTGAGCGGAATCTCGCCAAACAGGTTGTCCACCGAGGCGCTGCCCGGCGTGGACAGATCGATCGTGCCGATCCGGCTGGGCACCGTGGTCACCGGCGTGGCGGTCCCGCTGCTGACGCCATCGATGGTGCCGGCAGTGGTGATGCCGTTGCTGGTGCCGGTGGGCTGCTGCGGTTCAACCAGCGTATAGATGCCCGGGCGCAGGTCGGCAAAGGCGAAGCGGCCATCCGCATCGGTCTGCACGGTGCGCTGCACGCTGGCGCCGGTATCGTCGGTACCGGTCAGCTCGATGGTCACGCCCTCGATGCCGGTTTCGGCCGCACCCTGCTGCGTGCCGTTGTTGTCGGCGTCGAAGAACACCGTGCCGGACACGGACACGGCCAGCACTTCACCGAAGTTGTTGGCGAGCGACGCCTTGCCGGCCGGCAGCACGATCGCGCTGATGGCACTGGGCACGCTTGCCACGGGGGTGGCGGTACCGGCCGGGGTGCCGTCGATGGTCCCGGCGAGGGTGATGCCGTTGATCGTGGCGGCGCCATTGAACACCGGCTGCGCCACCTGCTGGGTCACCGTATAGGTGCCCGCCAGCAGATCGGCGAAGCGGTAGTGGCCGTCGGCATCGGTGGTGATGGCGGCAAGCGGCTGGCCCAGCGCATCGACCGTGCCGGCCGGCAGCTGTACCTGCACATTGGGCAGGCCCGGTTCGCCGGCATCCTGCACGCCATTGTTGTTGCGGTCCAGGTACACGGTGCCGGACAGACTGCCGGCGCGCTCACCGAAGTCGTTGCCGGTCGAGCCGGCCACCGGCAGGTTGACGATGTTGATCACGTTGCCGGGGGTCTGGCGACCCTCGGCCAGCCCGGTCGGCTGGGTCTCGGTGATGCGGTAGTCCTGCCCGGCCACGGCGCCGGGATAGCTGTAATGCCCATCGGCGTTGGTCAGCAGGGTTTCGCTGGTGTCGTCGCCGGTGCCGAACACACCGTCCGGACCTGCGCCCACAATGACCACCTGCACGCCGGGAATGCCGACGTCGCCGGCGTTGTTCTGGCCGTCATCGTTGCGGTCCAGGTACACCGTGCCACTGATGGGCGCGTTGGCCAGCTCGCCGAACAGGTAACCGGTGGCGTCCTGGCCGGCGTCGATACCGATGCCGGAGATCACGTTGGGCACGGCGGTGCTGCCCGGCGTGGTGGCCGTGCCGGCGGTGTGCTTGCCGTCCAGATACGCGGCCGGCTGGGTTTCGGTCAGCGTGTGGCCGGTGCCGGCCTGGGCCGGCAGCAGATCGTTGAAGCGGTAGGCGCCCGTGGCGTCGGTGGTCGCGGTCAGGCTGACCGGATTGCCGAGCACGTCGGTGCCGGTGAGGGTCACGATCACGTTGGCGATCGGGTTCTCGCCGCTGTCGCGGACGCCGTTGTTGTTGCCGGCGGCCACGTTGGAGAAATCCTCGTAGACAAGGCCGGCCAAGGAACCGAGCTTCTCGCCGAAATCGTTGCCGCTGGAGCCGGTCAACGGCAGCGTGGCGATGTCGATCCGGTTGCCCGGGTTCTCCGTCGCGTTGGCATACCCCTGCGGCTGCGTTTCGGTGATGCGGTAGTGCTGGCCGACGACCAGAGTGTCGAAGGTGTAACGGCCCTGCGCGTCGGTCTGCACGCTGACCGGCGGCAGATCGTCGGCGGTGCCGTAGACGCCGTCCGGGCCGGCGCCGGTCAGGGTGATGGTCACGTCCTGCAGGCCGCCGTTGGGCTGCGAGCCGCGGTCGCCGGCATCGCCGGCGTCGAAGTCGCCATTGCCATTACGGTCCAGATAGACATGGCCGGAGATGGCGGTGACCGCGTCTTCGCCGAAGTTGAACACGGTGCCATCGTCGCCGTTGGACAGATCGATGCCGGCGATGCGATCGGTGCTGGCGGCATCGCCGCCGGCACCGGTCGCCACGCTGCAGCTGGCGCATGCCACGCCGCCGATCAGGCCAGGATTGATCGCACTCGGACGGTTGCGGTAGCTGCCGTCCGGCAGCACTTCGCGCAGCGTGTAGATCTGCGGGTCCAGCCCCAGGAAGCTGTAGCTGCCATCGTTGCCGGTGGTACGGGTGGCCACGACAGTGCCGGTGGCATCGAGCAGTTCGAGGGTGGCATTGGCGATCGGGGCGTCGCCGGCGTCGCGCACGTTGCTGTAGTTGCCGTCCACATAGACGAAGCCGGACAGCGAGGGACGCCGCACTTCCGGGAAGTCGTAGCGCACCGCATCCACCCCCGCGCCCAGCGCGATGGTGGTGTAGACCGAGTCGGCGCTGCCGGGCGGCGTCACCGCCGCGAACACACCCCCGACCGACGGCGCCAGCGGACCGCTGGACGGCGGGGCGACCGGGCCGTTGGCGTAGGTCGGCGGCTGGGTCTGGGTCAGGGTATACCCTTGGGCGCCTGCCGGGGCCAGGTTCTCGAAGCGATAGGCGCCCTGCGCATCGGTGGTGGCATCGAGTGCAACGGCATTGCCGTAGGCATCCTCACCGCTGAGGTGGACGCGCACGCCGGAGATCAGCGGCTCGCCGCTTTGCAGGGTGCCCCCATTGGCACCGGCGCGGTCGCGGTCCTGGAACACCACGCCGGCCAGCGAGGAACGGAGCACGGTGTGGGTGGTGGTGTCGTCGTTGTTGCCCGGGTCCGGATCGAGCTGGTCGCTGGTGGCCTTGGCACTGTTGATGCCGGTGCCGTTGGCCGGAAGCGTGGTCCAGCGCGCGGGAATCAGCACGCGCACCTGCCCGTCCAGCGCCAGATCGCCCATCCGGCAGGTGACGGTGCGGCCCACCAGCAGGCAGTTGCCCAGGCCGGTGGTCTGCACGCCCGGGTCCGCGGTGGCACCGCGCTTCTGCCAGGTGATGGCCGCCGCGCCGCCGAGCACCTCAAGCCCATCCGGCAGGGTATCGGTGACAACCACGCCGTCGCCGTTGAGGGGGTTGGTCCCGGTGCGGTCGCGCGACAGACTGTGGCCGGGGCCGTAATTGACCACGTCCAGCACGAACCAGAACGGCTGGTGCAGGCTGACCGTGCCCGCCGCCGCCGGCAGGGCCTGGCTGGGATCGGCACTCGGGGCGAGCACTACGCTGGACTTGCGGATGGACAGGTCCGAGCGCGTGCGGATGCTGGTTTCCTGGGTGGCGGTGTTGTTGCTGGTATCGCTCTCGGCTTCGGCCGAGCGCGCGGTGACCGAATTCTTCAGCGTTTCGCCGGTGGCCGGCGGGGCGGTCATGTACTGATAGATCAGGTACAGGTAGCTGGTCTGGTTGTTGGTGATGACGCCTTCGTCGGTGGTGGTGACACCGGCGCTGGGCAGGGTGCAGGAAATGGTCTGCGGCCCGGTGCTGGGATTGGTGCTGCCAGCGGCCACCGAGCAGCGGGTGCCGACCGGTTCCAATGCACCCTGCGGGCCGGCGGCGGTGCCGGTGCGGCTGCCGACCAGGCTCACGCTGGCGCCCGGCGGCGGGGTGATGGTGTCGTCGATCATGGCGCGCGTGGCCAATGACGGGCCCGCGTTGCGCACGCTGATCTGGTAGTAGATGTAGTTGTTGACCTCCATCCCGGCGCGCGAGTCGAAGCCCAGCGGGTCCACCGCGCCGATGAAGTTCTGGTCGATCTTGTTGACGATCAGATCGACGCGACCGGCATCGAACGGCAAGGTCGCGTCCTTGCTGTCGTCGTCGGTGCGGTTGTTGTAATCGTAGGTCCGGCCGTTGGCGTCGGTGCCGCTGGACGGGTCCGGCGTACCGTCACCATCGAGGTCGAAGTGGAAACTGCCGGTATTGGTGAACTGGCGGCCGGTGTTGCCACTGTTGACGTTCGGGCGGATCTCCACCGTCATCGTTTCGGTGGAGTTGTTGGCCATGTCCTTCGGCGTGCAGGTCAGGCGCAGCGTGGCCGGCGCACTGCCGGTGTTGAACCAGGAGGTGCCACCGGGCGCCGGTGCGGAGCTGATCGACGGGTCATGTGTGGTCACCGTGCAGGCCTTGCTCGCCGCGTCCGAACCGGTACGCAGCGCGGAGAGCAGTACGAAACCGGCATCGTTGGCAGGCAGCGTGAACAGATCGCTGAAGACCACGCCACGCGCCGTCGACGGACCCCGGTTCTGGTAGGTGATGCGGTACGAGGTGTTGACGCCGGCACGCCCCGGCGTGCCCGAGGTGATGTCCTTGCGGGTGGTGGCGACATTGGCCACCGCATCGATCTGGACCCAGTCCGAGGCGGTGTTGTTGCTCTGGTCGATCTCGCCCAGCGCGCCGGGAATGGCCGGATTGATGCGCACACCGGCCGTGTTGCAGAAGCGGCCCGGCAGCAGCGGCTGCCCGCCGCAGACGCCGGCCGGCTGGCCCTGGCTGTCGAACAGCCCGCGATTGACGGTGAAACGCACGGTCGCGGTCTCGTTGCGGCCCAGTACGCTGGTTCCGGCATCGCACACCCACGCGCTGCCGCTCAGGCGGCAGTTCCAGCCCGCCGGGCTGGCGTTGCCGGTCACCGTGGTCACGCCGGTGACGAAGCCCGGAATCGGGTCGTTCACCACCACGCCGGGGGTGGCTTCGCCGTCATTGTGGATCAGCAGCGTGTAGGTCACCGAATCATCGCTGTTGCGGATGATGTTGTCGGCGTCGCCCGGCCCGTTGGTCTGCTTGGTGATCGACAGATCGGCACGGTCGTCGGTGGCGCGGCTCTCGCCGCCGGCACAGTCGTTGGTGTCGTTCGGATCGCGGTTGATGCCGCCGGCGGTCACCGGCTCGAGCGAGCCGCCGCTGCCGCCGGTGCAGGCGTCATTGCGCAGCGCACCGGCGGTGCGCGCCAGCGTCTGCAGCGCCAGAGCGGGCGCGCTGGCATTGACGGCCACCGGATAGCCGGTGACGAGGGTGCAGGCCACCGTCTGCGCCTGGCCGGCGGCCCACGCACGATTGACGCTGCAGCTCCAGCGCCCGATCACCACCGAGGTACCGGGGAGGATCGGCTGCCCGCTGGCATCGACCCACTGCTCGCCGGCCGCGAGCGTATCCACCACCTGCAGGTCGCCGGTGACCGCCCGTGGCCCCAGGTTCTGCACGCCAAGCGTGGACGTCATCATGCTGTCGCTGCGCACACCGGTGCCGTTCCACACCGGGACCAGCAAGGGCGAGCGGGACTTGCTCATGCGCAGGTCGGCGCCATCGGGAATGATGGTCAGGCCGACGGTGCCGCTGTTGTTGGCCGGCACGGGGTCCGGCGTGGTTGCGCTGATGTTCGCGGTGTTGCTGACCACCCCACTGCTGTTGGTGCCGGTCGAAGGCACCTGTGCGGTGATGGTGATGATCGCCTGCGCACCCGGCGCGAAGCTGCCGGCCAGGCTGCAGGTACGGACGCTCGCCCCGGCATTGCTGGTGCAGGTCCAGCCGGCCGGTGCCACGCCACCGGTGATCACGAAACCTTCCGGCATCGCGTCGGTCACGACCACGCCGGTGGCGGCGCTGGGGCCGTCATTGCGCGCGGTCAGGGTGTACGTCACCACCGAACCGGCCGCCGCCGGCGCCGGCGATACCGACTTGGACATCGCCAGATCCGCACCGGCGGTGACCGCCGTGGTGACGCGCGCGGCATTGTTGTCCGGCACCGCATCGGGCACGGACCCGGCGTTGACCACCGCGGCGTTGACGATGTTGCCGGTGCCGACATTGACCTTGCCGCGGAACTGGTAGCTGGCGCTCGCACCCACGGCCAGGGTGCCGTTGTAGGTGCCGTTCTGCGCGCTGAAGCTCCAGTCCGCGCCGTTGGGAGTGCCGACCAGCGTCACGTTCGGCGGCAGCGTGTCCACCACCCGGAAACCGGTGGTGACGCTGGGGCCGTTGTTCCTGACGGTGAGGGTATAGGTCACCTCGCCGCCGCCGATCACCGGATCGGGGCTGGCGGTCTTGCTCAGTTCCAGGTCGGCCGCGGCCTGGATGGTCGTGGTCTGGTTGGAACGGTTGTTGCCGACGTTGGTGTCACCGGCGAAGAACGGATCGTTGGCCTGCAGCGCCACGATCGGCGTGGTGGCCGGCGGCAACGCGGCGGCGAAGCCGATGGCCGCATGCAGGGTGATCGTCGCCGGCTGGGTCTGCACGGTGGTGACCGGCAGCTTGAACTGGTACGGCGCACCGGAGGCGCTCAGGGTCGGGTTGGTACACACCACGCGGGTGGTGCCGGCGCTGCCGGGCGATGCGCTGCAGCCGGCCGGCGCGGGGCTGCCCAGCGCCGTGCCGACCGGAAGGTCGATCAGCGTCACGCTGCCGGCAGCGGTGTCGTTGGCGCCGTTCTCGACTTTGACGTTGTAGATCACGGTGGTGCCAGCCGGTACCGGGTCGTAGCCGGTATCGGAGAAATCGGTGACCTGCAGATCGATCGCCCACGCAGACAATGGCAGGGCCAGCATCAGGGTCGCCAGGACGGCGCGCCAGCGGCCCATGCGGGCTGATGTGGCTGCGCGCTCGAACGGCGTCACCGCCGCGCAGATGGCTGCGCGATCGCTATGGCTGGACATGCGTTGTTCCCCTGTTCCGGTCTCTGCTGCTTTCAGAGGGAACCCGGCCGGAAGCGGCGATGACCGCAGGCTGGCACGATGCTCCCGTGACGTACGGCGACCTAGGCGCGCGCGACTGTCGTCATGGGCACGCTCAAGCGGGGCGCATTGTGCTGTTGCACCATCGGCAAGTCAGTGCCGTCCGCTCACGCTGGCTCACACTGCCTCACACGCGGGGGTGTCCGATCTCAGGCGGTCAGCAGATAGCCTTGTCCACGCAGGGCGCGGATGGGCAGTTCCAGCCCGGTGGCGCTGCGCACGCGGGCACGCAGCCGGTGTACGAGCACATCGAGCCGGTGCGGATCGAAATCCCAGGGCGTGTCGGTGATGCGCTCGATCAGGCGATCACGGGTAACCGGCTCACCGGACGCCTCGAACAGCAACTGCAGCACGCCCCGCTCCATCGCGGTCAACGCGAGGGTCTGCCGGGCCGGCGACTGCAGCGTCCAGCCATCGGACGACAGTTGCCAGGCCTGCTGCGCGTCCATGATCGGCGGCATGACAGGGCGGGGCGCGGACAGGCGGCGGCGCAGACTGAGCAGCCCGGCAGCCAGTACATCCAGATCCAGCGGCTTGACCAGGTAGACGTCGGCTCCCTGGGTCAGTCCATGCGCCATGTCGTGCGCACTGCCGCGACCGGTCAGCATGACAATGCCGATATCGCCGGCCTGGCGCAGATGGCTGGCCACCGCATAGCCGTCTTCGCCGGGCAGGCCGACATCGAGCACGACGATGTCGCAGCGATCGTGCAGCAGCGCGCGGTAGAGCGCCTCGGCACTGCCGAGTCCACGGGCCTGTGCACCGCGCCACTGCAGGTCGTCGAGCATCAGGTCGAGCAGTTCCGGGTCGTCCTCGACCACCCAGACAGTCAACCCGTCCAGTTCCTTCTGCGCCGCCGGCAGCGGTGCGCCGCCGCGGTTGTCCTGGTCTGCCGTCACGTGGCCGCTTGCCTTGCCTTCACCGGCCTGCAGTCTAGCTGCCGTCTGGAAACGCGCCAAATGCGACAAAAGTAGCGGCCGACATGTCGCCGGTCACGACGCGGGATCGTGACCGGCGAGGTGCCTCATTCCGCCGGCACGTCCATTTCCTTCAGCAGCTCGGGTGCCGGATAGACCTTGGCCAGCAGCCAGCGCAGGTAGCGCATGTCCACGTGCACAGCGCGCTTGTAGCGCGGATCGAACCACCAGCTGGCGCTGACCGACTCCCAATTGCTGTCGAAGTTCAGGCCGATCAGTTCGCCCCGGGCGTTGAGCACCGGCGAGCCCGAATTGCCGCCCGTGGTATCCAGATTGGTCAGGAAGTTGACCGTCTGGGTTTTCAGCACCGGATCGGCCGTGCTGCCGAAATCGCCCTTGGCGATCGCGGCCAGCAGCGGCTTGGGCGCATCGAACGGGTAGGCGTTGGTGTTCTTCTCCACGATGCCGGCAACGGTGGTCACCGGATCGAAATGCACCGCATCACGCGGCGACAGCGCCTCGACCTTGCCGTAGCTGATGCGCAGGGTGCGGTTGGCGTCCGGATACACCGCGCGGCCCTGCTTGGCACGCCACGCGAACAACGCCTGCATGTAGGCCGGGCGCAGGCGCAGCTGCTCGCCCGCACGGGTCTTGCTCTGGTCGTCCAGGCGCAGCTGGGCCGCCACCAGCGGGCCGGCCAGGTCGATCAGCGGGTCACGTGCCAGCGCTTTGCCGTCCTTGGCTGCTGCCAGGCGCGACAGTCGCTCGGCTTCGTCACCGAGCCGGGTGCCGGCATACAGGCCGTCCAGCGCCTTGGCCAGCGCCGCCGGGGTGCGTCCGAAGGCGGCGTCGAATTCCGGTACGCGCTGCGCATCCGGCAACTGCTGGTAGCGGCTCAGCAGCGCGGTCAGCAGCGCCTTCTCGACGGCCGGATCGTAGCGCCGCTGAACCTGCTTGAGCACGCCTTCGATCATCGCCAGGTCGCGCTGCTGGTAGCCGCTCTCGCGCTCGGCATCGGGCTTGGCCGATTCAACCCGCAGGCGTTCGAGCATCAGTGCCGAACGCAGCAGCTGGCTCTGGCTGGCCACCAGGTCCAGCAGCAGATCGCGCTCGCCGAACGAGGCGCCCTGCGACAGCGAGCCCAGCAGCGCATCGATGTCGCCGCGGTAGGTTGCATCGGTGGCGGCCAGCATCGCCGTCTCGTCGGCGGCACGCTGCGCCTTGGCATCGCTGCGCAGCAGGCCTTCCAGCTCACCGGCGGCGCGCTTGCGGTTGTTCTTCAACGACTGCAGCTGCGAGGCATAGCGGGTACGCGCCTGCGCATTCTGCGCGCTGGCCGCCTCGATGGTGTCGATCATCTGCTGGTACACCGCCACGCGGCGCGACAGCACCGCGTCGATCTGGCTGGCGAACTCGGCCGCCGTGCGGTGGCGGTAGGTAATGCCCGGATAGCCGGCCAGCATTGCGTAGTCACCGGTCTTCGGGCCGTCGATCGCCATTTTCAGGTGCGCCGGCGGCTGGTACGGCACGTTGTCCACGCTGTACGGCGCCGGCTTGCCGTCCTTGCCCACGTACGCGCGCAGCAGGGTGAAGTCGCCGGTGTGGCGCGGCCACATGAAGTTGTCGATCTCATCGCCGTAGTTGCCGATCGCGCGCGGCGGCGCGTAGACCAGGCGCACGTCGCTCAGTTCGAGCTGGCGGATGCGGTAGAAGTCGGTGCCGTAGTACATGTCGGCCACGCTGCAGCGCACGTTGCCGGCCTGCTCGCACTCGGCCACCAGGCGCTTGGTGGCGCGGTCCACGGCATCGAAGTAGGCCCGGCCGGTCTTGCCGCGCGCCTCGCGCAGCACCTCGTCGGTGACCTTGTCGAAGCCGGTGGTGACCAGCACGCGGAAGTCCGGGTTGGCCGGACGCTCGTCGCTGCGCCCCTTGGCGATGAAGCCGTCGTTGATCAGGTTGTGCTCGGGGGAGCTGTTGTACTGGATCACGCCCATCGCGACATGGTGATTGGTGAGCAGCAGACCGTCGCCGGACACGAACGAACCGGTACCCCCGCCGGCACGCACCACCGCACTCAACGGCGGCGCGGTGACGTTGGCCAGGTCGGCCGGATTGCCCTTGAAGCCGGCCGCCTTCAGCGGTTTGGCCAGATCCGGCAGCTGGGTCGGCATCCACATGCCTTCATCGGCATGGGCGCCGGCGGCGAGGGTCAGGCCGAGGGCCAGGGCGGCGGTAAGAGGCTTGCGTGGCGACATGGACACATCCGGTACGTCAGAACAGCCCGGGACCATAGCCGCTGCGCCGGGCGGGGGCAACGGCCGATGGTTGGGTCGCGCCGCGCAGCGCGCGGCACGCCCCCTATTTTTCCCGGCGCCAGTTCAGCGAGCCGCGGTTTTCCACGGTGCTCGATTCCAGTTCCAGATCGAAGCCGCGACGCAGCAGGTACTTCAGCGTCAGCACCGAACCGCTGCCCACCAGCGACACGCCGTAGCCGATGTACAGCTTGGGCGAGATGTACTTGCCCACGCCGATCACTGAACCGCCCAGCGCGCGCGACTGGCTCACCCCGGCATCGTCCAGGCCGAGCTTGGCGCCCAGCTGCGCGGCCAGCAGGCCGCTGCCGGCCGACAACGCCGCCGAGGCCGCGTTGACCTGCTGGGCCTGGTCGCTGCTGGCACCGGTGAGGCTGCGGCCCAGCACCAGGTAGGCCAGCGCTTCGGACTGCGACATCGCCGGTTCCGACCACACATCCACGCGCGGCGACTGCGCGCGGCCGGTGACGTCGATGCCGGCGGTGACATCGCCCACCCGGCGCTCGGCGCGGATGTTGATGCGCGGGTCGGAGACCGCGTTGTAGTTCCAGTTCAGATTGCCGCGGGTGATGGTCAGGTCCTGGCCGTAGGCCTTGTACCGGCCACTCACTTCCAGCCCACCGTTGGCCGTCATCTCGCGGCCGGGACGCGACCACACCTGCATCTTGCCGCCGAGCGCGCCCTTCAGCCCGAACCCGCTCATCTTGACCTTGTCGCCCAGGCTGACGGTCAGGTCCATATCCAGCGGCGAGGTCGGCGTTTCCTCCGGATCGACCGGATCCAGCACCACCACGTCCTCCGACACCGAGGTGCCGCGATCCAGGCGTTCCAGATCCAGGTCGGCCTCGGGCACATGCACGCTGCCGCGCAGCTGCATGGCGGTACCGGCCAGGGTGAAGTCGAGGTCCGGGTTGGCCACCACGCGCAGTTCGGGGGTATTGGCCAGCAGCACGTTCTCGCCGTGAATGTGCAGCTGCAGTGGCTGGGCATCGCCGAACCACGACAACCCACCGTCCACGTACAGGGTGCCCTTGCCCGAATTGGCCTGCGCGGTGATCTTGGCCGAGCCGTCCGGCTGGGCGGTGAAGCTGCCCTTGCCCTCGGCGAACGTCAGGCCGAGCGCCGGGAACTCGCCATTGAAGTTGCTCAGCGTAGCCTCGCCCCCCAGCGACGGCGTGCCGCGCGTCCCGCGCAGGCTGACGTGGCCCTCGATCAGCCCGGTGGGGCGCACGATGTCCGGCGAGAACAGCTCCAGCCAGTACAGACGCGACATGTTGAGGTACAGCTCGCCGTTGAGCGGCGCACCGGCATCCCAGCCGGTCTGCACCTTGGCATCCACGAAGCCGTTGCCCTGGAAGCCCACACCCAGCTTGGCGTTGATCTGCGCGGGCGTCATGTCCACGTTGACCGAAAACTGGTCGTAACGCACCAGTTCGCCACGGGCGTTGTCGCCCAGACGGATGCCGCCTTCCAGCGACGCGACCTTGACCGCACCTTCCCAGGCGTTGCCACGTGGCCGGATGCTGGCATCCAGGGTCAGTTCGCCGCGCAGGTAGATGCGGCGCCCCGACTGCGGCGGCAGCCACGGCTGCACCAGGGCCAGCGGCAGCGCATCGCCGCGCACCTGCAGGCCGTCGCGTGGCCAGTTGGCGCTGGCGCACAAGGCGCCGCCGGTGGCCGCGCCCAGGCAGGTGTCGCTGAGGGTGAACGCACTGCCCTGCACGCTGAAGGTGGACGGACCGCGCAGAGTCCAGGCATCGCCCTTGACCGGCGCGATGCGCAGCGAGGACAGATCGCCGCGCCAGGTCTGGCCCTGCTGGCGTACCCCGCCCTGCAGCGCCACCGCGCCCAGTTCATTGCGGGTCTGCGCGTCCACACGCAGGTTGGAGAGACTGCCGCGCGCATCCACGTTCAGCGTGTCCAGCAGCATGCCCACCTGCACCTTGCTGCCCTGCACCGCCAACGTGCCGCTGTCGCCCTGCCACGGCAGGCGTCCCTTGATGCTGATCGCCTCGGCGCTCCAGTCGTCCCAGCGCAGCCCGCTGCCGACCAGGTCGGCGCTGATGTCCGGCGCGGTGCGCGGCCCCTTCACCAGCACATGGCCACGCAGGCTGCCGCTGCTGCCCGGCAGCAGGTCGTCAAGCTGTACCGGTTCCAGCCGCGCGTCGATATCCAGACGATCGCCGACCGAGCCCGTGGCGGTGAGGCGGCTGTTGCCCAGCGCCAGCGCCACGTTGCCTTCGCCCTGTGTACCGCGCAGCGCGAACTGCCCTTTGGCATCCAGCGCGCGCTTGCGCAGCGTGCCCTTGATGCCCGGCACGTCCACGGTGGCTTCGTAGCTGCCGGGGGTACCGGCGGGGCTGTTGGCCGGCGGCGGCACCTGGCGCCCCTTGGACGCCAGCGCACCGGACAGGCGACCGTCCCAACCGGGCACGAAGTACCCAGGGTCAAAATCGGCGAGCTTCACAGCAGCATCCCAGTCCAGCTGCGGTGCCCAGGCCACGCGGCCGGTGACATCCAGCGCGCCGCCCGGGGTGCTGGCCTGCAGCTGTTTGATCAGCGCGGCCTGGTCGTTGCCGCGTATGTCGAACTGCAGGTCGGCGTTCTGCTTCTCGCGTTCCACCGAGGCCTTGCCTACCGCCGCCCATGCCTTCAGCGTGCCGGCCAGGCCCATCCGCGCCTCGGTCAGCGTCACCGGTACCGGGGCTGCCGCATCCGGTGCGGACGGGTCCGCGGCCGGTACGAAGGTCAGGTCATTGGCGACGATCGAGAAGCGCAGGCTGGCGTTCTCCCTGTCGGTGAAATCGGCGGTGCCTTCCAGCCGTGCCTGGCCGCCGAAGCCCTTGAGCTGCAGCGGTGCCACGGTCAGCACCTGATCGGCCAGGCCGACCTTGGACGGGGCCAGTTCCAGCGCGATGTCGCCCTGCTTGAAGGTGCCGCGCAGATTGGCCTGGCCGCCCTTGCCGTCGGCCTGCACGTCCAGCGCCATCGGCGTGCTGGCGCTGGCGTCCATGCCCGGCACCAGCAGCGCCAGGTCCAGCTCGCGGCTGCGTGCGCTGGCCTTCCACACCGGGTCGGTGCGGCCATCGAACACCAGGCTGGCCTGCAGCGGTGCCGGCGCGTTGCCGGCGATGGCCACTTCCATATGCCCCAGGTCGCCCCGCGCCACCAGCCCCAGACGCGCCGGCGTACGCCCGCGCGGCGCCGGCATCAGCGCGCCGATGGTGATGTCGGTGTCGTAGTCGCTGCGCGGCAGGTAATGGCCATCGACACGGAAATCGCCCATGTCGCTGTCCACCTTCAGTTGGGTGGCGCGGAACTCACCGTTGGCGATTTCGATTCCGCCGCGCACCTTGGCGATATCGATCAGCGGCTGCTGCGCCTGGGTGATGCGGAACCCGTCGATGATGATCGTGTCGGCCTGCATCGCCAGCGGCATCTCGATCTGCGGCAGCGAGCCCGGCCACGACGGCAGCTCGAACGGCTCGTCGCTCTTGGCCAGGTTCAGCGTGGCGTTCTTGATCTGCAGCGCGTCCAGCTGGAGTTTGCGCCCCAGCAGCGGCCGGATGTCCGGGTCCAGGTAGGCGCGCTCGGCGGTGAAATGGATGTCGTCGTAGCGGAACACCAGATCGTGCAGCACCAGCGGTCCGGCGACCGGGCCTTCGACCCTGCTCCAGGTCAGCGAGGCCCCCACCGGCAGCCGCGCCTTCACCTGGGCCAGCAGCACGTCGCGGCCGGCCACGGTCTGCAGCAGCCAATACAGCAGCAGCAGGGCCAGCAGCACCAGACCCAGTACCGTGAACCCGGACCAGGCCCAGAACCGGCGCTTGCGGTAGAAACGCACCCGCGGCGGTGGCGTGGTGGGCGCAGAAGGCGTCGGCGTACTCACAGGTCCGCTCCGATGTTCAGATACAGCTGGAACTGCGAATCGGGGTTGTTCAGGCCGTGCGCGATGTCCACGCGCACCGGCCCCACCGGTGATTTCCAGCGCACGCCGAAGCCCACGCCGGTATGCAGATCGATGGTGTTGTCGAACGCGCTGCCGGTGTCGACGAACACGGCCGCCCCCCACGGCCCACCTTTGAAGTAATGCTCGTACTCGGCCGAGCCGATCACCAGGTTCTTCGCGCCCAGCGCGTACTTGTCCGGGGCCGGCGTGCGCGGGCCCACTTCACGGAAGGCGTAGCCGCGGATGCTGCGGTCGCCACCGGCGAAGAAGCGCAGGCTCGGCGGCATGGCCACCAGGTCACTGGTCCAGGTGGTGCCACCTTCGCCGCGCAGGATCAGGCGGTCGCTGTCACCGAGCGGCACGTACCAGCGCAGCCGGACATTGGCCTGCACGAAACTGGTGTCCGAGCCGGCGCCCTCGATGCCGCCGCGCAGGGTCGCGCTGCCGCTGATGCCCCGGCGCGGGAACAGTTCATCGTCCACATTGACGTAGTCGGCCACCAGCTGCGGATACACCAGGGTGGAGGTGTTGTAGACCGCATCGGTGAACTCGGTACCCGACGCGTACCGCCAGCGCTCGCGCAGCGCGTTGACCGAGGCGATCGCAGTCCAGTGTTCGTTGATTTCACCGCTGCGTCCGGCGCTCAGCTTGAAGTTGCGCAGGTCGATGTAATCGGTCTGCTCGTCGTAGGCGCTGGCGGTGAAGGCATACCAGCCGTCAAGCCAGTTGAACGCGGGAATGCGGTAGCTGGTCAGCAGGCTCTTGCGCTTCTGCGCATAGTCCAGCTGGGTGTTCATCTTGTGGCCGCGGTTGTTGAGGAAACGCCGCTCGACGCCACCGCGCACACCGGCACCGCTCTCACTGCCGTAGCTCAGGCCGGCGGTGTAGATGGTGCGCTTGGCCCGGGTCAGGTTGACGTCCACCGGCACATCCCCGTTCCCGTCGGCCTGGTCCGGGCGCGGCTGGATGTCGATCACGCTGAAGTAGTCCAGCTTGGTCAGCGACTCGCGCAGCCGGTCCAGTTTGCCTTCATGGAAGTAGCTGCCCTTGTCCCAGTACACCAGCGGATCGAACAGCTTGTCGACGAAGTAGTCCTGGTGGAAGCGGATGTCGCCCATGTTGTAGCGGCGGCCGCTGTCCCAGGTCAGATCGATGTCGGCCGCGTTCTCGGCGCGGGTGATCTGCACCTGGCGCTGGGTGTAGTCCGCATCGAAGTAGCCGCGCTCGGCCAGGCGGCGGGTCACGACGATCTTGCTGGCCTCGTAGGTGGTGTGCTCGAAACGCTGGCCCTTGCGTGGCTTGAACTTCTCCAGGTCTTCCTGCAGGTACTGGTCGTACTGCGCCGGTCCGGTGATGTCGATGTGCTCGCGCCGCACCAGGGTCGGCGGACCCTTGTCCACGTGGATCACCACCCGCAGGGTTTCGCCCTCGCGCGGGCTGTCGACCTTGATCACCGGGTTGTAGTAGCCGAACGGCTCCAGCGCTTCGCGGGTCTGGCGCTCGGCCTGGGACAGCAGGTACTCCAGGCGCGACTCGCCCTGGACCTTGCCGATGGTGTCGTACAGGGACAGCGAGACCTCGATGTTCTCGATCATCTCGGCGTCGTCGCCCTTGTCCAGTCCCTTGATGTCCACTTTCTGGATGGTCCCGCGCGCGTGTGCCACCGAGGCGGTGGCCAGCGTCAGGAACATCAGTGGCAGAGCGATTTTCGTTGGCTGCATGCGGACAGCATAACGGGCCATCGCGGGCATGCGAAATCGGCGGGGGTGTTTCAGAACGACGGTGAAGGCCCCGTTAAAGTCACGCAGAAAGTCGCCTTTGTCATGCACCGCAGGATCGATACCTGCACGTCCTCGGACAGAAGCGTCCGCGACCGCACGCGCCCGTCCCCCACACACGACGAAGGCGCGAACAGCAGGAGCCGTCGCGCCTTCGGGATGGCTGCGGGGCGCAATGCCCCGTGGCCTCAGCTGGACAGGTGCTCGATCGCCGCCACGCTGCCCAGGCGATCGCCCAGACGCTTGAGCAGGGCCAGGCGGTTGGCACGCAGCGCGGGGTCCTCGGCGTTGACCATCACCGCATCGAAGAACGCATCCACCTGCGGACGCAGGCGGGCCAGGCGGTTGAGCACGCTGACATAGTCCTTCTGGTGCAGGCTGGCGTTGGTTTCCTCGATGGCCGCTTCCACCGCTTCGGCCAGTGCGCTCTCGGCCGGTTCGGCCAGCAGCGCGCGGTCGACCATGCCCGGGATGTCGCCCTCGGCCTTGCGCAGGATGTTGCGGATGCGCTTGTTGGCGGCGGCCAGCGCCTCGGCTTCCGGCAGCGCGGCGAACGTGCCGATGGCATCGATGCGGCGGTCGAAGTCGTACAGCGAGGCCGGCTTCAGGTCGGCCACCGCGTTGAAGTGCGTGGCCGGCACGCCCTTGTCGGCGTAGTAGCCCTTCAGGCGGTCGAGGATGAACAGGTGCAGGTCCGACGCCAACTGCCGCGCGTCAACCTCTTCAGACGGCTTGCTGGCGCCCACGGTGCGGATGCCTTCCTGCTCGGCCGCTTGGTTTGCACGCGCCGTCCTGAGCGCGGTGCCGACGCTGATCGAGTGATTGACACCGTCCAGTGCACGCTGCAGCAGCGCGTTCAGATCCAGGTCGAACCCGCTCTCGATCACCGTCCGCGCCAGCCCCAGCGCGTTGCGGCGCAGGGCGAACGGATCCTTGTTGCCGGTCGGCTTCAGGCCGGCGGCGAAACCACCCGCCAGGGTGTCGGCACGCTCGGCAATCGCCAGCACCTTGCCCAGCGGCGACAGCGCGATATCGTCGCCACCGAAGCGCGGCTGGTAGGCCTCGTCGATGGCCAGCGCCACCTCCGGCGACTCACCGCCGGCCAGCGCATAGTGGCGGCCGGCGATGCCCTGCAGCTCGGGGAATTCGTTGACCATGCGCGACTGCAGGTCGTTCTTGGCCAGCACCGCAGCGCGTTTGGCCAGCACCGGATCCACGCCCACCTGCGGCGCGATCGCCTCGGCCAGCGCGACCACGCGCAGCACCTTGTCGGCCACCGAGCCCAGCCTGGCCTGGTAGGTCACCGTCTTCAGGCCCTCGCCCATCGACGTCAGGCCCTGCTTGAGGTCTTCATCGAAGAAGAACTTGGCATCGGAGAAGCGCGGGCGGATCACCCGCTCGTAGCCCTTGGCCACTTCGGCCACATCCCTGGACTCGATATTGGCGATGCCGATGAATTTCTCGGTCAGCCTGCCGCCGGCATCGAGCACCGGGAAGAACTTCTGATTGATCTCCATCGTTTCGATCAGCGCTTCCTGCGGCACCGCCAGGAATTCGCGCTCGAAACTGCACAGCACCGCCGCCGGCCATTCGACCAGGTTGACCACCTGCTCCAGGTTGTCGTCGGTGATCCGCGCCTGGCCACCGGCCTGCGTCGCGGCGGCATTGACCGCCTCGACGATGCGGGTACGGCGCGCGTCGGGGTCGACCAGCACGAAGGCCGCCTGCAGCGAGCCAACGTAGTCGTCCGGCGACGTCAGCCACACGGTCTTGTCGTGCATGAAACGGTGGCCGCGGCTCATGCGGTCGGCCTTCAGGCCGAGCACCTCGGCCTCGACGATGTCGCCGCCGTGCAGCAGCACCAGCCAATGCACCGGGCGGGCGAAGCCGTAGGCGTGGCTGCCCCAGCGCATCGGCTTGGGAATCGGCATCGCCGCGATCGCCTCGCGCAGAATCTCCGGCAACAGCGTGGCGGTGCGCGCGCCCGGGGTGGTGGAGCGGTGCACGAAGCGCTCGCCCTTGGCATCGCTGGTGCGCTCCAGCGCGGTCCAGTCGATCCCGGCCTTGGCGGCGAAGCCCTGCAGTGCCTTGGTCGGCTGGCCGTCGGCATCCAGCGCGATGTTCAGATACGGGCCAAGCACTTCACTGTGCTGTTCGGGCTGCTCCACGGCCACGCCGGGCAGCAGCACCGCCAGGCGGCGCGGGGTCGACAGCGGCTTGGCATCGCCACGCTCGACGGCGACGCCGCGCCTGGTCAGGCCGTCCACAACACCCTCGAAGAAAGCCTGGGCCAGACCCGGCAGCGCCTTGACCGGCAGCTCTTCGGTACCCAGTTCGATCAGCAGCGGCAGCATCGTGCTCATGCCTGCACCTCCTTGGCAGCCACGGCTTCGAGGCGCTTGGCCTCGTACAGCCTGGCCACGGCCTGGGCCAGCGCGCGCACGCGCAGGATGTAGCGCTGGCGCTCGGTCACGCTGATCGCACGGCGTGCATCCAGCAGGTTGAAGGCATGGCTGGCCTTGCACACCTGCTCATAGGCCGGCAGCGGCAGGCCAACCTCGACCAGCGTCTGCGCTTCCTTCTCGCAGGCGTCGAAGCGATGGAACATCTCCTCCACGTCGGCGTACTCGAAGTTGTAGGTGCTCTGCTCGATCTCGTTCTGGAGGTACACATCACCGTAGGTCACCGGCGTGCCATCCGGGCCGTAGGTCCACACCAGGTCGTAGACGTTGTCGCAGTTCTGCAGGTACATGCACAGGCGCTCGAGGCCGTAGGTGATCTCGCCGAGCACCGGCTTGCACTCCAGGCCACCGGCCTGCTGGAAGTAGGTGAACTGGGTGACTTCCATGCCGTTGAGCCAGACTTCCCAGCCCAGGCCCCAGGCACCGAGGGTCGGCGATTCCCAGTTGTCCTCGACAAACCGCAGGTCGTGCACCAGCGGATCGATGCCCAGCGCCTTGAGCGAATCCAGGTACAGCTGCTGGATGTTGTCCGGGCTCGGCTTCATCGCCACCTGGTACTGGTAGTAGCGCTGCAGGCGGTTGGGGTTCTCGCCGTAGCGGCCGTCGGTGGGACGGCGCGAAGGCTGCACGTACGCGGCATTCCAGCTTTCCGGACCGATCGAGCGCAGGAACGTGGCCGGGTGGAAGGTGCCGGCACCGACCTCCAGGTCCAGCGGCTGGATCAGCACGCAGCCCTGCTGCGCCCAATACTGGTTGAGGGTCTGGATCAGGCCCTGGAAAGTGATCGGAACGTTGGAAGTCGCGGACATGCGGCGGATTCTTGCCTGCAGGAGGGGTGCGCTAGTATAGCGACGACCACGCGGACACCGCCCCGGCACGCCATCGGGCCGGACCGGCCGGCACGTCCGGCCGGCGGCACAGACCGCGTTGGCGCGTTCATGGACCGGTCCGGGGGGATACCGGCCACCCCATCACCGCGTGCACCGCACGCCATAAGGACCTCGGCAGTGGATCAGCGCCCACCGGTTTCATTCGTCCCCGGCCCGGACGCCACCGCCCCGCTGCTGCCGGGCCGGCTTGGCTTCGACCAGGTTGCCGCGGCACTGGTCGCCGACGGCCTGGTGGCCGACAGCGATCTGGAGCGCATCCGCTTCTCCGCCCAGGGGGCACGCAATGCCAGTGAAGTCCATCCGCTGGTGCTGCTGGCCAATCTCAAGCTGGCCGCGGCCGGCGGCGGCGAGCTGGGCCTGGAGCGCCTCACCGAATGGCTGGCCACGCGCACCGGCACGCGCTACCTGCGGGTCGATCCGACCCGGGTCGATGTGTCCTCGGTGACCGCCCTGGTCTCCCATGCCTACGCACGCCGGCACCGCTTCCTGCCGCTGGCGGTGGACACCGAACGGGTGCTGGTGGCCACCAGTGAGCCACTGGCGCAGGAATGGCTGCGCGACCTCCAGCACCTCACCCGGCGCCGGATCGAGCTGGCGATGGTCAACCCGCTGGACCTGCACCGCTACACGATGGAGTTCTACGGCGTGACCCGCTCGGTGCGCGGCGCGCGCGGCGATGTCCGCGGCGAGTCCAGCGGCACCCTGCCCAGCTTCGAGCAGCTGGTGGAGCTGGGCCGTGCCGGCGACGTCAATGCCGACGACCAGCACATCGTGCACATCGTCGACTGGCTGCTGCAGTACGCGTACGAACAGCGCGCCTCGGACATCCACCTGGAACCGCGCCGCGACATGGGGCGCATGCGCTTCCGCATCGATGGCGTGCTGCACAAGGTGTTCGAGGTGCCGCCGGCGGTGATGACCGCCGTGGTCAGCCGTATCAAGGTCCTCGGTCGCATGGACCTGGCCGAGCGCCGCCGCCCCCAGGACGGGCGCATCAAGACGCGGTCGCCAGGCGGACGCGAAGTGGAAATGCGCCTGTCGACCATGCCCACCGCGTTCGGCGAGAAGTGTGTGATGCGCATCTTCGATCCCGATGCGGCCTTCAAGAGCATCGACCAGCTCGGCTTCAGCCCGCAGGAGGCCGCCGGCTGGACCGCCCTGGTCGAGCGCCCGCACGGGATCGTGCTGGTCACCGGCCCCACCGGCTCGGGCAAGACCACCACCCTGTACTCCACGCTCAAGCGGCTGGCCACGCCGGACGTCAACGTCTGCACGGTGGAAGACCCGATCGAGATGATCGCTCCCGAGTTCAACCAGATGCAGGTGCAGACCAACATCGACCTGGACTTCGCCAGCGGCGTGCGCACCCTGCTGCGGCAGGACCCGGACATCATCATGATCGGCGAGATCCGCGATCTGGAGACCGCGCAGATGGCCGTCCAGGCCTCGCTCACCGGCCACCTGGTGCTGTCCACGCTGCACACCAACGACGCCGCCTCGGCCATCACGCGCCTGCTCGATCTGGGCGTGCCGCACTACCTGCTGGCCTCCACCGTCAACGGCATCCTCGCCCAGCGCCTGGTGCGCACGCTGTGCCCCAGCTGCAAGGTGCCGCACGTCCTCGGCGCCGAGCAATGGGCCGTGCTGGCTGATGCCGATGAAGCATTACCTCAGACCCCCACGCCATATGCACCGGTAGGTTGCATCGAGTGCCGCCGCACCGGTTACCTCGGCCGCGTCGGCCTGTATGAGCTGCTGCCATTGGGTTCGCGGCTGCGCAGGATGATCCGCGCGGACATGGATATGGCCGCTTTCAACCGCGCCGCGCGTGCTGAGGGCGTGCGAACCCTGCGCCGCGCGGGGCTTGAAAAGGTGGCGGCAGGGCTGACTACAATCGAGGAAGTCCTGTCCGTACTGCCACCCCCGGATGAATCCAGCCCCCTTCCTGATCATTGAAACCGGCCAGCCCGTCGCCTCGCTGCGACGCTACGGGCGCTTTCCGCACTGGATCCGCGTCGCCGCCGGGCTGGACGCCGACGAGACCGTGGTCGTGGACGTCGAGCATGGCGAGGCGCTGCCGGCGCACCAGCAGTTCGCCGGGGTGATCGTCACCGGGTCGGCCGCGTACGTCACCGACCATGCCGACTGGAGCGAACGCAGCGCCGACTGGCTGCGCACCGCCGTCCACGCCGGGCGCCCGGTGTTCGGCATCTGCTACGGCCACCAGCTGCTGGCCCATGCGCTGGGCGGCGAGGTGGCCTACAACCCGGCCGGGCGCGAGTCGGGCACGATCGAGCTGGCGCTGGACCCCACCGCCGACAGCGATCCGCTGTTCGCCGGCCTGCCCGCCCGCTTCCCGGCCCACGCCACCCATCTGCAGACGGTACTGCGCGTTCCCGACGGCGCAGCGGTGCTGGCCCGGTCGGCGCAGGACAACTGCCATGCCTTCCGCTGGGGCCGGCAGGCGTGGGGCGTGCAGTTCCATCCGGAGTTCGCCACCCACCACATGCGCGGCTACGTGCGCGCCCGTGCCGAGTGCATCCGCCAGCACGGCGGCTGCGCGCGCAGCGTCGCCCGCGCGGTCAGCGCCGCGCCGCTGGCCCGCCAGCTGCTGCGCCGCTTCGTCCGCCAGGCACGCCTGGCCTGAGCCGCTCGCGTCCCGGCATCATGCCTGCGCGGGCTTCAGGTCACGCGCGCGGAAAACAGGGATAATCGGGATTCACCGGGCGCCCGCGCCCCTCCCCCCCAGTTTTCGGAATGGTATGAGCGAGATTCGCAAGCTGCCGGCCTCTGCCGGCGCGGAATGGCTGCTGTCCGGTTTCTCCCTGCTGCGCAGAGCGCCGCTGGCCCTTGGCCTGCTCGGCGTGATCTGGGCGGTGGTCGCCCTGCTGGTGATGTCGCTGGCGGTGGTCAGCCCGGCGCTGAGCACGCTGGCACAGCTGCTCATGGCGCTGGCCGGCCCGCTGTTCTTCGGCGGCCTGGTGTGGGCCGTTCGCGAGGTCGACCTTGGCCGCAGCGCGCAGCCGGCGCACCTGCTGCAGGGCCTGTACGAAGGCCGTGCGCTGAACCTGCTGGCCTCGCTGCTGCCGCAGCTGGTGGCCGGCCTGTTCCTCGGCGCATTGCTTCTGATGCTGATCGGCAGCAGCGGCCTGCAGCACCTCAGCGAGGTGATGGAGCAGCTCAACACGATCAGCCAGTCCGGCGCGCAGCCGGACCCCGCCCAGATCGAGGCGCTGGCCGCCAGCCTGCCGGCCGGCCGCATCCTGTTGTGGCTGGCCCTGGTGGTCGCCACCTTCCTGGCGATGGCACTGGCCCTGTTCACCCTGCCGCCGCAGGTCATGTTCGAACACCGCAACGGCCTGCAGGCGCTGCGCTTGAGCCTGCGCGCCTGCCTGCACAACGTGCCGGCGATGCTGGTGTTCTTCCTGCTCTCGTTCGTGGCCGTGTTCGCCATCTACTTCGCGGTGATGCTGGTGGCGCTGATCGCCCAGCTCATCGGCGGCACCTTCCTGGCGCTGTTCGTGGCCCAGCTGCTGCTGATGGGCGTGGTCATGCCGGTGTTCGCCGGGGCCATCTACACCGCGTGGAAGCAGATGTTCGGCCAGGGCACGGAGCCGCCGCCGATGCCGGGCCCGAACAACATGTTCGCCGCCTGATACAGAAAACCCCGGCCTGCGCCGGGGTTTTTTTTGTCGGGCCTGTCACCCGGCACCGCCGCGCTGGCGTGCGCACCACGCAGTGGGGGAGGAACCTTGTCGTCGCTACTGCGGCGATGCGCCCGGCGCCGGGCGCGGCACCAGCCAGCGCGCGGCATGGATGCCAAGCTCATAGAGCAGGCACATCGGGATGGCCAGCATCAACTGCGACACCACGTCCGGGGGCGTCAGCACCGCGGCCAGCACGAAGATACCCACCACCGCGTACCCGCGGCCTTCCTTGAACTGCTGCGGGCTGATCCAGCCCAGCAGCGTCAGGATCACCATCGCCACCGGCAGTTCGAAACTGCTGCCGAACGCAAAGAAGATCGCCAGCACGAAGTCCAGGTACGCATTGGCGTCCGGGGTAATCGCGATGACCTCCGGCCGGAAGGTGGTCAGGAAGTGGAAGACCGCCGGCAACACCAGGAAATAGGCGAACGCACAGCCGAGATAGAACAGCAGCACCGACGACACCAGCAACGGCACGGCCAGCCGCTTCTCGCGCGCATACAGGCCCGGCGCCACGAAGGCCCACAACTGGTACAGCAGCCACGGCACCGCCACGAACACCGCCACGAAGAAGGTCAGCTTCAGCGGCGCGAAAAACGCGCCGGCCGGGTTGGTCGCGATCATCGATTGCCCGAGCGGCAACTTGGAGATCAGCGGTTCGGCCAGCCACGTGTAGATCTTCTGGCTGAAGGGCATCAGCCCCAGCAGCACCACGCCCAGCCCGAGCAGGGCACGGACCAGGCGCGCGCGCAGTTCGATCAGGTGGTCGACCAGCGAACTTTCAGGAGAGCTCGTCTCGCTCATCGCGGTGCCTCCGGCGGCGAAGGCGCGTCCGCGCGCGGCGCGCTGCCATCAATGCCCGGGGGCGAGGCCGCATCGTGCGTCGCGTGCGTCACCACGGCCGGATCAACGGCGTTCACGTCCTGCCCTGTCGCGTGCTGGGCCATGCTGGCCGGCGAACCCGGTACCGGCCCGGTCATCAACGGTGCGGCGGCCTCATCGGCAACGGCCTGCCCCTGCTGCCGGGCATGGCCACGCAGCTGCTCGGCTTCGCGCCGGACCGCCTCGCCGCTGGCGCGCAGTTGCGCTTCGGTGTCCTGCACCGAGGCCTGCACATCGTGGAACTGCCGCTTGATCTCTTCGGCGTGCAGTTCGCGCTCCAGCTCCTGCTTGACCGAGTCCCACTGGTTGCGCGCACGCCGGACCCACAGCCCGGCAAAGCGTGCGGCCTTGGGCAGGCGTTCGGGACCGAGCACGACCAGGGCCACTACCGCGATGACCAGCAGTTCACTGAAACCGATATCGAACACACCGACCGCCCGGGATCAGCGCGGGTCGCGGTCGTGCTCGGCCTGCGACGACTTGGCCGCGTCCTGCTGCGAGCGCGACGCATCGCCGAGCTGCGCGGCCGGCTTGTCGTCGTCGTGCATGCCCTTCTTGAATTCCTTGACGGCGCTGCCAAGGTCCTTGGCGCCGCTGGTCAGTTTCTTGGTGCCGAACACCAGCAGAACGATGACCAGCACGACCAACCAATGCCAGATGCTGAAACTGCCCATGAGCTGCTCGCGTTACGTAGTGATCAGACGGTTGAGCATAGCGCACCGGTGGTAAGCCGGCGCGCGTGACGAAAGTCAGTTGCCGTCCAGCGATTCAGTCCGGACTTCGCCTTCGCCGATCGGCTGGAAGCCCTGCTGGGGCGCGGGTTGCGCCGGCACGGCCTGCAGCGGCGCCGTGGTGGCACCGGCAGCAGGCGCGGGCGCGGCCCGTTCAGCCACGGCCGGGGCAGCGGAACGCGGCGCCGGGGCAGGCGCGGCACCGGCCGTGCCGCGCTTCTCGCGGGCTGAATAGGTGGCTTCTTCCAGACGGTCACGGAAGGCCACCACGTCGATCGACGGCGGCTCACCCACGCGGCCTTCAAAGACCATGCGCGGGGTGGTGTTGCTGCCGTAGGCGTCCAGGTTGGCGGCATCGTCGATCTGCAGCACGGCGCCATCCAGCGCCACGCCGGCGAACAGGCCACGCGCACGCGACCAGGACCAGATCTCGGCCTTCAGCTGGCCATCGGTGGCGGCGGCCGCGTTGCGCCCGACCGGACCGGCCGCGACACCGGCATCGGCGCCCAGGGTGAACTTGCCGTTGACGAGATTGTCCAGGCTGCGGTCGTTGCGGAACACCAGCACCACGTCCGAGGACTGCACGCCGGCCTGGAAGCCGATGCTGCCGCCGGTGAGCTTGACGAACACCGGGTTGGACCAGCTGCCATCGGGCATCTTCACCGACATCAGACCGTGGCCACGGCGACCACCGATGACCAGACCGGCCTTGATCGTGTCGGGAATGACCACGACCGCGCGGCCTTCATCCAGCAGCTTGTCGGGAATACCCTGCTCGGGAATGTCCTGGATTTCGTTGAGGACGCGCACCGCGTTGCGCGCACGCTGGTCCTCCTGTGGACCGGCCAGTGCCTGGGTCGACAACAGGCTGGCGGAGATCAGCAGTACTAGGCTCAGGCGGCGCATGGTGGGCTCCAGAAGTCGGGACACAGGAAGATAGAGCAAGTAACTGAAAGTAGAAGGTTTGCCATGAATCAGCAATGAGCGTCCCGGTCGAGAATACACGCCCTCGATGGGCACAATAGTGTCTATCGACCCCGACAATCGCGTAGACCTGCGAGAATAGCCCCCATGCTCGACGCACCCGACACCGCCGTGCTGGCGGTCAACCTAGGCACCCCCGAAACGCCCACCGCTCCGGCGGTCCGTCGTTACCTGGCCGAATTCCTCAGCGATCCGCGCGTGGTCGCGATCCCGCCGTTGCTGTGGAAGCCCTTGCTGTACGGGCTCATCCTGCCGTTGCGCAGCGGCCGCTCGGCGGCCAAGTACGCCCAGGTCTGGTTGCCTGACGGCTCGCCGCTGATGGTCCATACCCGGCGCCTGGCCGAGGCCATGCAGGCATTGATGCCCAACCTGCGGGTGCGCTACGCGATGCGTTATGGCGCACCGGCGCTGACGGCCGAGCTGGACCGGCTGGCCGCCGAGGGCATGCGTCGGATCGTGGTGCTGCCGCTGTATCCGCAGTATTCGACCACCACCACCGCCTCGATCGAGGACCAGGTGCGCGACTGGCAGCCGCGGCACCCGGGCGTGACCGTCACCCTGGTGCGCGACTACGCCGTCGATCCGGACTGGGTCGCCGCCGTCGCCGCCAGCATCCGCCAGTGGTGGGCGCAGCACGGCCGCGGCGAGAAGCTGGTGTTCTCCTTCCACGGCATCCCGCAGCGTCTGGCCGACGCAGGCGATCCGTACCCGCAGCGCTGCGAAGCCAGTGCGCAGGCGATCGCGCAGGCGCTGGAGCTGGGTGCCGATGACTGGCAATTGACCTACCAGTCGCGCTTCGGCCGCGAGAAGTGGCTGCAGCCGTACGCCGAACCCACGCTGTGGGCGATGGCTGAACGGGGCACGCGCCGCATCGATGTGGTGTGCCCCGGCTTTGCGACCGATTGCCTGGAAACACTGGAGGAAGTGGCCCTGGGGTTCACCGAAACCGTTGCGGCGCGCGGCGCCACCATGCGCTACATCCCCTGCCTCAACGATGCGCCCGAGCACGCCCTGGCGTTGTCGCGGCTGAGCATCGCCGCACTGGCATGAGCCTGCAGCCGTTCTCGATCGACGTCGCCGGCAGCGCGGTGGCGGGCCTGCGCGCGTCCGCGCCGCACGGCGCCCGCGTGCTGGCGCTGCATGGCTGGCTCGACAACGCGGCCAGCTTCGTCCCGCTGGCCGCCGAGCTGCCCGGCCTGGACCTGGTGGCGATCGATCTGCCCGGACACGGCCACAGCGCGCACCTGCCCCCCGGCACGCAATACAACACGCCCGGCGCGATCTGCCATGTGCTGGATGTTGCCGACGCGCTCGGCTGGGACCGCTTCTCCCTGATCGGCCATTCGATGGGTGCCGGCATCGCCAGCCTCACCGCGGCCGCCGCGCCCGAGCGGATCGAACGCCTGGTCGCGATCGAAGCGCTCGGCGGTCTGCGTGGGCCGGAGAATGAGACCGCGCAGCGCCTGCGCGACCATGTGCGTGCCGCCCGCGCCCTGCCGGGCAGGAACCTGCGCGTGTTCCCTGACCTGAGCACGCCCATCCGTGCCCGGATGATGACCAACCAGCTCAGCGAGCCCTGCGCGCGGCTGCTGGTGGAACGCGGCGTCAAGGCCGTGGACGGCGGCTACAGCTGGTGCAGCGATCCCCGCCTGATGCTGCCCACGGCGATGCGCCTGAGCGAAGCCCAGATCGACGATCTGTTGGCCGCCATTGAATGCCCCACCCAGGTGATCTACGCCACGCCGGCGCAGTCCTACTACCCCGAGCCCCTGCGCAGCCAACGCATTGCACTGCTGCGCGATGGCCGCCTCGCGGTATTCCCCGGTACCCACCACCTGCACATGGAGCATCCGCGACAGATCGGTGAGGTGGTCCGCGGCTTCCTGGCCGCCTGACCCCCGACACGTGCTGCCGCGCACATGCGGCGGCGTACTGCGACACCGTGTCGCACTCAATTTTCCCGGCGATCGACCGATACCGTAGGGGCAGGTGGGAGGAGTCCACCTGTGCCGTCGCATGCTCCGCCACCGCGAAGCCGCGCATCACCCACGGTTTCCAGGACCCTCATCGCCATGCCGTACTGGCCGTGCCATCGCCCACAGGACCGGGCCATGACGGGGGTGATCGCCACCGCCGACGCCGCGAGTGCGCCCTGCGTCCCCCATCGTCCCGCTTTCATTGCCGTGTCCCCTGCCCCTGCAGTGTGCGACGCGGCGTCTGCCTGTCCGCACGCGCCGTCGCGGCCCCCTGCTTCCTGCTGATTCCGGAGTCGTCATGTCTGCCCTTCCCAACACCCCTTCCCGCCCGCCGGATCGTGCGCGCAGGCTTCCCCTCACCATCGACACCGCGGCGCTGCTGGCCGCCGCCGCGCTGCTGGCAACCGCCCTGGCGATGGCGTTCTGGCACCGTCAGCCCGCGCCGTCGCTGGCCGCGGCCGTCGGCGCGGCCCTGGTGTGCGCGATGGCGCTGCGCCAGCGCCGACAGACCCGTGCGGCTGCCCTGGATGCACGGCGCGCCGCCGGGGCCGCTGACGACCTTGCCCGGCACCGCGCACGCGACGATGCCGCACACCGCGAGAACGCGCAGATCCGCCAGGCGCTGGATGTGTCACGGACCGCGATGATGATCGCCGACAACGACCACGTGATCCGCTACGTCAACCAGTCCGTGGTCACCCTGCTGCGCAACCAGCAGAGCAGCCTGCGCGAGGCCTTCCCCGATTTCGACGCCGATCATCTGATCGGCAGCAGCATTCATCGCTTCCACGTTGACCCCGATCGCATCCGCGGCATCCTCAACACCCTCAGCAAGGCCCATCACGGGCGTGTGCGGATCGGACCGGTGCACTTCGCCCAGGTTGTCACCCCGGTATTCGACGCACGTGGCCAGCGTCTCGGCTTTGCCGTGGAATGGCACGACCGCACCCAGGAGCTCCTGCTGGAGAACGCCGTGGCCGGCATCGTGGCCGCCGCCACCAAGGGCGACCTCGATCAGCGCCTGCCCGCCAGCAACAGCGGCGTCAGCTTCCTCGACAGTCTGACCGGTGGCATCAACCACCTGCTCGACAGCGTGGGCGGCACCGTCGGCGAGATCCGTCGTGTGCTCTCCGCGCTTGCCGAAGGCGACCTGGACCAGCGCATGCAGGGCGAGTTCGACGGTTCGTTCGCCGCCATGCAGCGCGATGCCAACGCGACCGCCGCCCAGCTCACCGCAATGGTCGAGCGGATCAAGCAGTGCACTGCGTCAATCTCGCTGGCCGCCAGCGAGATCGCCAGCGGCAACAGCGATCTCTCCGAGCGTACCGAGCGACAGGCCGCGCATCTGGAGGAGACCGCCGCGTCGATGGAGGAGCTGACCTCGACCGTGCGCCAGAATGCCGAGCACGCCCGCCAGGCCAGCGCGTTGGCACAGGGGGCACACGACGTCGCCAGCCGTGGCAGCGACGTGGTCGGCCGCGTGGTCACCACGATGGACACCATCCAGGGCGCGTCCACCCGCATCGCCGACATCACCCGCGTGATCGACGGGATCGCCTTCCAGACCAACATCCTCGCCCTCAATGCCGCCGTTGAAGCCGCCCGCGCCGGCGAGCAGGGCCGCGGCTTCGCGGTGGTGGCCAGCGAAGTGCGCATCCTCGCGCAACGCTCGGCCGATGCGGCCAAGGAGATCAAGCACCTGATCGAGGACGCCGCCACCCATGTTGCCGACGGCGCCCGCCTCGTGCAGGACGCCGGCCGGACCATGCAGGAGATCGTCAGCAGCGTGGGCGGAGTGAGCGGCATCATGGTCGAGATCTCCTCGGCATCGCAGGAACAGGCCGCCGGCATCGACCAGGTCAACCAGACCGTCGCCCAGATGGACGACGCCACCCAGCAGAACGCCGCGCTCGTCGAAGAAGCCAGCGCCGCAGCGCGTCTGCTGGAGAGCCAGGCCCGGGAACTGACCGACGCGGTTGCCGTGTTCCGCCACCAGGCGCAGACCGACACCGCACCGCAGGGAATGCGCAGCGCGGCGTGAACCGCGCACTGCGATGAGACGAGGAAACGGCGCCACGGGCGCCGTTTTTTTTTGGGGCGAGGGCGAGCGTTGAGCGCCCCCTTGATGTCCAGCAGGTGCCGACCGCCGGTGGGCACGGTCCGTCACCGCACGCAGCGCCCGCCGCTGCACGCCGTCGCCCCACCAGCGGCCAGTGGCGACCTGGGATCTGAGCGCATGGGCTGGGATCCGGGACTGCATCCCGATGTGGACCGGCGTCCGGTAGGTGCCGACCACAGGTCGCACCGTCCATCACCGCACGTTGCGCCCGCCGCTGCGCGCCGTCGCCCCACCAGCGGCCGGTGGCGACCTGGGATCTGAGCGCATGGGCTGGGATCCGGTACTGCATCCCGATGTGGACCGGCGTCCGGCAGGTGCCGACCACAGGTTGCACCGTCCATCACCGCGTGCAGCACCTGGGCGGCGATCCGGGGTGCCGCGTTCGAATGTGGATCGGCGGCGTACGGTCGATGTCCACCATAGGGGAGCGATACATCACCGCCGCAGGTAACGCACAAAGAAAAAACCCCACTGCGTGAGCAGCGGGGTTTTTGGGGTGTAAACCCTGGCGATGACCTACTCTCGCATGGCTTAGGCCACACTACCATCGGCGCAGCTGCGTTTCACTTCCGAGTTCGGGATGGGATCGGGTGGTTCCACAGCGCTAATTTCACCAGGGAGACGGTTGGAGCGTCGCCATCCAAACAACGGATATAGGCGCCTGCCTCTCATAGTTCTTGTGACGTAGCGTGCACTTGGATCTATCGACATGTCATGTCGGCCAAGGCAACTTGAGG